>CALVWR010000011.1 GCA_944367565.1 uncultured Clostridia bacterium | reverse complement strand
CCTTCCCAAGTCTGATTTGTCCGATAAACAGGTAAATCATATCCGTAACGCTGGCACCATTCCTGAACATCGTTTTTATAACTGATTCTTACCTCTCCGTCATTTTCCTTTAAAAACCGATCAATGTCCAAAATCTTTTCGACAACTGCGGTCGTTTTTTCGAGATTTTCCCCTGAATCTATGTAAACAGCCCCGACAATGCTTTCCAGCAAATCTTCCAACACGGATTTTCCGTTTTTTACGCCCTGTATTTCATCTCCGATACTCATTCTTAAATACTCTTGCAGACAAAGTTTGCCCATTTGCTTTGCCAAAAACTGTTTGTTGACAAGAGCACTTTTCAAAGCGCTCAGATCCCCTTCGTCCCGACAGGAATAATATCCGCTACCATCCATGCCCGTATATTCTTTACAAAGAATATTTACCACGATCAACGAAAGAACGGAATCTCCCACGAATTCCAGCACTTCATTGTCCTGATCTTCCGGATGCTCATAATGATAGGATGAACGCGTGAAAGCCTGTGAGATCAGTTGCTTGTTGTCAAACACATACCCGATCACGTCTTCAATGGTTGCGATTGCTTCTTTTTTTAACATAAAAACTCCTTTGAGGCATAAAAAAGCCTCTGCAAATTATTTTTGCAAAGGATATAAAAAGAGCTTGCATAAAAGAGAATACACCTCTCCTCTCAGCAAGCAAACAATATTCCAAATTAGACGTTATACATTTACGACAGATTTATCTCTGGCGGAAATATATAAAATATAGCTTAAAATATCCTTTGCTTATTTTTATATTACCATAATCAAAATACTTTGTCAATAGTTCTGCGTAAATTAACGCAATAAAAAAGAGACTGCTACCGCTGGTAACAGTCTCTTCGTTTTTATTAAGTTATATACACCACCATCGTCAAAGGTTTATAGCGGGTGGGGAAAAACTTTATCCCCAGACGCTTGCAATACCTTTTCGCGGTGTCCGCGGCTACCGTCAGGGTAAACAGCGGATCTTCGGGTGTAAATCCCCGATCAGCCCCTCGGGTGTTTGATATTCGCCTGCCGGAACGGCAACCGCGCAGGGTTTTAAATCTTACAAACTGAATAAATGCGGTGCAAATTGAATAATTATGCGAGTATAGCGGAATTGACAGACGTAAGAAATTTAAATTCTTTGTATTGTATAAAAACGGTAAAAAATGAATAAATATGCCCGAGTGACGGAATCGGAAGCCGCATAGGGCTTAAAATCACATGTAGGATATCCATAGTGTAAAAATAATAAAACCTGCCGTTGCGGCGCAATGACAGGCGCAAGAAATTTATATTTTTGCATCAAAAAAACACAAGAACACAAGAAAGCCCGCGCCTTAGACGCGGGCTTTCTTAAATTTACGGCTGTTGCCGATTATTCTTCGGTTTTCTCTTCGTCGGACTTTTCGGCCTCATGCTTTTCGGCTTTGGCTTTTTTCTTGAAAAGATCCTTAAAGCTCTTTTTGGGAGCGGGTTCCTGCACAGGCGCCGCTTCCGCTGCGGGAGCCGCTTCGCCGGCTTCCGCGGCGGCGGCAGCTTTCGCTTCCTCTTCCTTCTTGTTTTCGAGATATGCTTTCTTCGCTTCCGCATCGCGCGCGATGATGGTCATTTCCGTTTCTTTATCGAAGAGGTGGCAGTGCGCCATATCGATGAGCATCTGGATCTTATCCCCGCGCTTGACCTGCGAACGCGAATCCACTTTCGCGATGAGATTGGAAACGTCGTCCACAATGGATTTGATTTCATCCGGATTATCCGATTCCTGCTCTTCGACGGACTTTCTCAGCTTGCCGTAAAGCAGCGTTTCCGAGCCGAGCATTTCCACGACGTCCACATCTACCGGCATACAATATTCGGGGTGTTTTGCAATGAGATCTTCTTCGATGTGCAGATCTTCCGGACGCACGCCGAAGGTCACTTCCTTATCGGTGTTGAGATAATCTTCAAGAGAATAAATCAGATCGACCTTCTCCTTGGGCAAAAGCAGTTTTTCTTCGCCGAATTCCACATAAACCTTATCCTTCGTCCCGGTCAGCTTCGCCGTGAAGAAGTTCATCTGCGGCGTGCCGATGAAGCCCGCCACAAACTGGTTGATGGGGTAATCGTAAAGCGCCTGCGGCGCGTCCACCTGCTGCATGAAGCCGTCTTTCATAACGACGATACGCGTACCCATCGTCATGGCCTCGACCTGATCGTGCGTGACGTAAATAAACGTGGTGGCAAGACGGTTATGGATCTTGGTGATTTCCGTTCTCATCTGCGCGCGCAGTTTCGCATCGAGGTTGGAAAGAGGTTCGTCCAGAAGGAATACTTTCGGTTCACGGACGATAGCACGTCCCAGCGCGACACGCTGTCTCTGACCGCCGGAAAGCGCTTTCGGCTTTCTGGTAAGATACATTTCGATGCCGAGAATTCTCGCCGCTTCCTTCACCCTTTCGTCGATTTCCGCCTTGGGAACCTTTCTGAGTTTCAGACCGAACGCCATATTGTCGTAAACGGTCATGTGCGGATAAAGCGCGTAGTTCTGGAACACCATGGCGATATCCCTGTCCTTGGGGGCGACGTTGTTCTTCAGTTCGCCGTCGATATAGAGTTCGCCGTCGGAAATTTCTTCCAGTCCCGCGATCATACGGAGCGTGGTCGATTTTCCGCAGCCCGACGGGCCGACGAAAACGATGAACTCCTTATCCTGAATATCGAGGTTAAAATCCGAAACGGCGGTTACGCCGGAAGGATATACTTTATAGATATTCTTTAACTGTAAACTTGCCATAAAAAGCCTTTCCTCCAAAATATGCTTTTGCTTTATGTTTTTATTTTACTATAAATGAAAGATTTTTACAATGGGCAAAATTCATAAATATACACGCCGTTTCCGTACACCTTGCACAAAAGATGTTTTTCAGCGGAAATACAGCATAACCATTGCCTGTTCCACATAAATAAGATTCGCCGCGCGGGTAAAGACGGCGGATCTTTCGCCGTAAAGCACGGAATCCGCGACCTCCGTTCCGTGATGAACCGGGAGAACGTGCAGGTATTTCGCCTTGGGATTTTCCCGGAAAAGCTCTTCCGTCGCGGCGTAGGAAGTCAGCCGGTCTATTTCGCCGTCCCACACGGTGGTCACGATATCGGCATTGCCGACCGCCTTCGCGACGGAAGAAGTAAGCAATACGTCCCCGTATTGGGAAATATTCCTCAGCTGTTCTCCGGAAGGCAAAAGATCTTCCGGAGCGCAGAGCGTCACTTCCGCGCCGCAGCGCACATAGGCGTTGATCTCTTCCGCTTCGGGCGCGACAAAGTTTCCCAGCGCCGCATATTTCATGCCCGTAAGCCGCCCCGACGCTTCCCACATCGTATACAGGTTGGCAAGAATCTGGCAGGCGCTGCTTCTTCCGTCCTTTAAGTGGATCACGGGCAAAACGTTGCCCCTCAGCTGCGCAACGGCTTCCGCCGAAAGATTCTTGACGATCAGTCCGTTCACGCCGTACGAACGCAAAATATGCGCCACGTCCAGATAATCGAGTCCGCGGTAGAAATCCGCGTCCGACGGGGAAAGATACAGCGTTTTTCCCCCGATCCGGTTGATGGCAAGCTCGAAGGAAATCCGCACGCGCGAAGAACTGCTTTTCAGCATGATCGCCACGTTCTTGCCGTCAAAAACGCTCAGTTTTTCCTTGACCTGCTGTTTCTGCTTGAGTTTGCGCGCAAGGTGCAGGATCTCGTAAATATCCGATTCTTCCAGATCGGATACGGAAAAAATATGTTTCGTACTCATCTTTCCTTTCGGATTATATTTGTTGATATCCATAAATTTCTCCCTTTGCCGTCAGTCGAGTTCGTCCAGCGTAAGTTCGTACGCCGGCGCGATGTTTTCCATAAAATATTTCACCTCTTCCAGATCGAACGCCCTGATCGCACGCAGCGTGGCGACCTTCGCCTTGCGGAATTCCGGATTGCCCGCCTTCACTTCCTCCACGCATTTGAGATACGCAGAAATTTTATCCGCCGCCTTGGCGAGGCGGTATTCGTACGACTCCGTATCGGGCAAAACGTACGCTTCATATTCCGCCCGCAATTCGTCGGGAAGCATTCCCAGCAGTTTGATTTCCGCCTTTTTTTCCAGATCCTTGTACGCGCCGCGGATCTCTTCGTTGTAATATTTGATCGGCGTAGGCAGATCGCCCGTCAGCACTTCGCCCGTTTCGTGATACAGAGCGTACAGCGCGGCGCGGCCGGCGTCGACTTCTTTATGAAAGATTTTACCGGCTATTATCGAAAGCGCGTGCGCGATCACCGTCACCTGCTCCGTATGCTCCATGATGTTCTCCTCCCGCAGCGATCGCATGAGCGACCAGCGCCGGATGTATTTCATTCTGTCCAGAAACGCAAAAAATTTGATCATCTTCTTTCTCCGTTTTCAGTATAGCACATTCAAACGTTTGACACAATCTTTTTTTTATACTACAATGATGTCGTAAACAAAATATCGCTATGGGTGCCGTAAAAAGCTGAGATTATACCATTGAACCCGCCAAGGTAATGCTTGCAGGGAAACGCAAAATCTTTCTTGCCGTTTGACGCGCCCTTTTTAAGGCGCGTTTTTCTTTGATGCGATATGAAGGAGTTGTTTTATGTTTTCAAATTGGGACGAGGAAGTAACGGCTCTTACTTCCGATCAGAAGATCGAAGCGCTTAAGCGCGTGATCGAATCGGTGCAGTCCTTCGCGCTCTGGGTGACCGTCGCCCTCGCCGTCGTGCTCGTCGTCGCGGGACTTGTCGTGAAATTCAGATTTCCCGAAAAGATGCGCGCCTTTGCGCTTATCGCCGTGGGCATCGTGCTGGGCTACGCGCTCACGCTGATCTCCGTGATCTTATATATGCAGATCACGCGCATGGCGTGGAAAAACGAGATCGACACGAACTTCTGGCTGCTCGTGGGACTCTTCGGCTACGCGCTCGTCGCGGTGATCGCAAACCTCTTTGTCGCACTCTTTGCGAAAAAAGCGCTGAAAGCCGTTTTCTGGACGTCCCTCGCGCTCTTCGCGGGCTATCTCGTCGCCATACTGTGCGTATTCCCCACTTATGAAGGCTATGAGCCGCAAAACAACGCGCTCTATATCGTCCTCACCGTCGCGCTCGTCGCCGTCATCGCCGTCCTTTCCTTGCTCTTCGACCGCAAAAAAGGAACCGCCGCGCAGACCAAACAGCTCGCTTATGCGGGTATCTGCATCGCTACGGCGTTCGCCCTTTCTTACGTAAAATTCTTCTCCCTGCCCATGGGCGGTTCGGTTACCCTCGTTTCCATGCTGCCCATCATGCTCTACGCCTATATGTTCGGCGCGAAAAAAGGCGTGATCGCCGGCGTGATCTACGGGATTCTGCAATGCATCCAGTCGCCGCAGATCTACGAACCCGTACAGGTACTGCTCGATTACCCCATCGCCTTCGGCGCGTTGGGCCTCGCGGGCATATTTAAAGGTATGAAAGGTCTGAAAGGAAATATGCTTCTCGAATTCCTTCTCGGTATGGTCGTCGCCTGCCTCGGACGTTACTTCGCGCACGTCCTCAGCGGCTATTTCGTCTTTTACTCCTGGTCGACTTTCGAACAGGGCAAAGAACTGCTCTACAGTCTCGCCTATAACGCGTTCATCTTCGTGGATCTTGCCCTCGACGTGATCGTCGGCGCGGCGCTCCTTTCTTCGAAAACGATGCAAAGACAGATCGCGTCGGTGAACCCGACCGGACAGCCGGCGGAGAAAACCGATAAGACCACCGACGGCGAAAACGCCTGATGGTTCCGGAACAGAATAAAGCCGCCCCTTTCGCACGAAGCGAAAGGGGCGGCTTTTTGATTTTATGTTTTCGAGCCTGCGGCAATCCCCTGTTTCGGCGTTTTACGCCTTTCCCGCCGAACCGAACAGTCGGATCTTCGTTCTGACCGCCTCGCGGATCGCATCGACTTTCCGATTGCGCGTTTCCAGATATCCGAGGTTCTTTTCCGTTCCCTCTTTCATCGCTTTTTCTCCGGCAAGACAAAGGTCCGTAAACACGTTGACCTTGGCGATCCCGCCCGCAATGCTTTTCGCGAAATCCTCGTCGGAAAGTCCGCTGCCGCCGTGCAGCACGAGAGGAACGCGCACGCTTTCGCGGATCTCCTTCAGCCGTCCGATATTCAGCATGGGTTTTTTCTTATAAACGCCGTGCGCCGAACCGATCGCCACGGCGAGGGCGTCCACCCCCGTATCCTCCGCATACGCGCGCGCTTCCTCCGCCGTCGTGTACATATCCGTGAGAACGTTATCGCCCGTCGCGGCTTCCCCGACGTGTCCGATCTCCCCTTCCACCGTCGCGCCCATGGCGTGCGCGAGTTTCACGATCTCTTTCGTTTCCGCAATGTTCTGCGCGTACGGCTTTACCGATCCGTCGAACATCACCGAAGTGAAGCCGCGTTGCAACGCCTCCACGCACCGTGCGTAGGTCAGACCGTGATCGTAATGCACCACGACGGGAACCGACGCCCGCTTTGCCGCCGCGATCAGCGCCGGCGCGATGAGTTCCAGCTCGCCGTACGGCAGCAGCACCTCCGCCGTACCGATGATGATGGGCGACGAAAGTTCCTCCGCCGCGGCGATCGCCGCCTGCAGCATATCGGTATCCGTCGTGTTGAATAACCCCACGGCATATTTTTCCTTTTGCGCTTTTTTCAGAATGTCATTCAGATTTACAAGCATAATTTTCTCCTTTCAAAATTCGAGCAGAACGCCCTTGCTTCCGCAAGTGCGCGCATTCCGCCCGTCGCGTCCGTCTCGCTCAGCGCACAAACCGCCGCCCACGACGCATATTGCAAAATCTCGCCGTCGCTTTTATCGCGGTAAATTCCGAGCAGCGCCCCCGCACAGAAAGCGTCGCCCGCACCCGTCGTTCCTTGAATGAATCCTTGCGGCAGCGCGAAAGACGCCTGCAACTGCGTTCCGCGTTCCGACGCGCACACGCCCGCTTCCGGGCAATGTACGATCACCCTTTCTTTTACGCCCTCCTTGAGGAGTTTTTCGGCGATCCGCGGCAGATTGCCGAGCGACGGACGCATTCCCGTAAGCCTGCCCGCTTCCGTTTCGTTGACGATGAGATTGTCCACATATCCGAGACACGGCAGCACTTTTTTGTAGCGTTCGGAATTTTCGCTCACCAGGTCGATGGACGTCCTGATTCCCTTTTCCTTCGCTTTGCGTAAAATTTTCAGCCCTTCGCCTTGATCCACGGCGTCGAGAAGCAAAAAATATCCCAGATGCAGCATCGTTCCGCGCATCGCGTCAAAATCGACGTCCGCCGCCGAAAAGTCCGCATTCGCCCCCGCGAAAGAGAAAAACGTCCTCTGTCCTCCGGCAACGCTCATCACTTCCGTGAAGCCGCTGCGCCCCCCGCGCACGCTTTTTACGCCGTCTGTGCAAACGCCGTTTTCACGCAGCGTTCCGATCAGAAATTCGCCGTCCGCATCGTCGCCGACCAGTCCGACCGCTTCGACATCGAGCGACGGATCGAGCTTTTTCAGATCGATCGCCGTATTCGGCACGCATCCGCCCGCCGCACGGCTTACCCGTCTGATCTTTGTCAGCTCCCCCGCCTGCGGATAGGCTTCTATCTCGTTCAGTTTATCCGCGAGAATCGTTCCCGCTACCGCGATGCCGCCCATCGTCAGTTCGCTTCCGGGCACAGCGGTCCCGCAAGTTCCTTCAGGAAAAACAGCTTTCCGGGAAGCGTGGGAATATAGCTCGACGTGACGAAGCGCGTCGGTCCGTAACGGAGCGTCATCCAAAGGCTCATGCCCTGCCACTGCATCCCGCGGGAAAACGCGCCGTCCGCTCCGCCGATGGCGTAATCCGCGCTGAACAGCAACGCCGGCCCCACCGTATTCGCACGGCACGGCACCAGGCTCGTACGGCTCTTAAACGAAGTCAGCGCGTTCTGCTCGATGGTCAGCGGATGCAGTTTTGCCCCGATCCTGTACGGTTGCTTCATCCATTCCGCGTCGGTTGCGAATTCCGATCCGAAATGCGGTTCCCAGAACGCGATATGACACATCCGCCCGATCCCGTAAACCAGAATCAGCTTCGCCCCGTCCTTTTTCAGCGACGCAATCTTCTCGGGATAGGTCGGCAGATTGTCTTTCGTGGCGAAATTTCTCTGTTCTTTCGGGACAGTCAGTTCTCCCAGCGGATCGTAAAACGCCTTTTCCATCGCGCTCTGAAAGGACGCTTCTCCCGTGATGGTATTGCCTTCGCCGTCCGCCCATTCGTCCATGTTGAAACACCACACGTTTTTGCAGCTTTCCTTCCATTCCTTGAGAAAATAGACCACCCATTTATACATTCCCATCGGCCCGACGGGCAGAATAAACGCGAGCTTTTTCTTCTCCGCGTTGGCTTTTTTGACGCAAAGCGCGATCTCGTGCCCCATCTTCACTTCAAACTCCGCAAGATTGTCGCACAAAATCGGCGCGAAATCTTTATGCCAGAACGGCTGTTTTTCCGTCACGCTCTCCGGCGCGTTCGCACAACACGCGTCGATCTTTTCAAAATCCCAGCCTTCCGGATAAAACCCTTCCAGCAAACTTCCCTTTACCGTCGAATTGAAATCCATATCCTTCTCCTTTTTTATCGTTTTTCATTATAAATTCCGTCCACGATCCGCTGTACGCGCACCGCCCGTTCCGATTCCTCGTCAAACGCCTTTTCGCGCACCCGTTGCGCAAACCGCCGCAGTTCCTTTCGGAACAGGTCGCCGCCCGCGCCGTAGTACCGTTCCGACTTCACGACGCCGCGCGTCTGCATCGCGTCGTATTCCCCCTGAGGCGCTCTCAGTAACGTCAGTTTTCCTTTCTCTTCCTGCCCCAGCGTTCCCTCGCAGATCACGCTCCCTTCGCTTCCGTAGATCTCCAGTCGGCTCGCACAGGCGTCCGGCACGTTGAATCCCGTTTCCACGCTCCCGATCACCCCGCCTGCCGTGCGGAACAGAAAGGCTCCGGTATCTTCGACTTCGTAAGAAAACGTTCTTGTCGCAAGATATCCCTTCGCTTCCGTAATTTCTTCGCCGAGAAGAAATTCCGCAAGTTCGATGCAGTGCACGCCGAGATCCATCACCGACCCCCCGCCGCCGAGCGCCTTTTCCTGCCGCCACGCGCCGGCAAGATCCGGATACCAGCAGGCGAAGAAAAACCGCACGGTGCCGACCCGCCCGATCTCTCCGTCGCGGATCATCTTCTTCGCCATCGCGTGCAGATTGTGAAATTTCATCATATATCCCACGGAAAGCGTTTTCTTTTCCCTGCGGAACGCGGCGGCGAGCCGCTCTCCTTCCTCCGCGTTCATCGCGATCGGCTTTTCCAAAAGCACATTACAGCCGTATCGCAACGCCGTCAGCGCCTGCGGAAGATGCAAGGCGACGGGCGAAGCGATGTAAACGCCGTCACAGGGGTTTTCCCTGAGCATGGTTTCCTCGTCGGTATAGAATTTCACCGCGTATTTGGCGCCCAGTCTTTCGGCTTTTTCCGGCGTCCGGTCACACAGCGCAACGAGTTCGAATCCCTTTTCCTTCAGCATGGCGGGCATCACCCTGCGATCCGCAATGCCGCCCGCGCCGATCACACACCATCGAAACTTCATCCTCTTTTCCTCACGGCAGCAGCCGCTTTGTGGTTCCTTTGAGATAGACCTGACACTGTCTGAACCCTTCCGCGTACGCCGCCCCGCACTGATAGCCGCGGTAACGGCTGCACGTTCTCACCATGTCCGCAAAATCGATGCCGTCGTGCTCCCGCATCCAGACAAGCTGACTTTCGTGACATTCGAGCATCCGGATCTTCAGATCGATCTCGTTTGTGATGTCGACGTATTCCGTCGGCTGAAAATTTACCCCCGCCAGCGTGTCCATGTAATAAATCGGCACCAGACGCGCCGCTTGCTTCACTCCGCTCTTGTAATTGGGCAGCGTCGCCGTAAAGCTCGCGTCGAACACCAACCGCGAAACGGCGGTGTGATCGGGCATATAATCGTCGGGATTGTGCGTGATGATAAAATCCGGATTTTCCGCCTTGATGACGTCCACGATCTTATCCCGCGCCGCCTTGTTGTTATCGAAAATATCCAGGTCATTGAACCCCGCGCATATCACCTTGATTCCCGCAAGCGATCCCGCTTTTTTCGCCTCGTTCGCGCGGATCACGGCAAGTTCGTCGGGCGGAATGATCACGTGGCCCAGATTCCCCGTGGATACGTGACATACCGTCACTTCATCCCCTCTTTTAACGCATTTTGCAAGCGTTCCCGAACAGGCGATCTCAATGTCGTCGGGATGCGCTCCGATTGCCAGAACTTTCATGTCTTCATCCTCCTGTTTTTATTTTATATCATTTGTTCTCGATTGACAAGCGCCGTACGTCGCTAAAAAGAGTAAAAAAGTCGCTTTCTTTTTTTAAGTAAAAATATTTACATTTTTTTACGGTTGTGATACACTGAACCCATGGAAAAAAAATATTACAGGCACCGCATCGAAAATCTGCTCAATATACAGAAGATCGTCACCGTGCATTACTTTGAATTTTCAAAAAACTTTGTTTCCCGCGGAGAAAAACACGACTTCTGGGAAATGGTTTACGCCGATAAAGGCGAGATTGTATGTACGGCGGACGAAAGGAAAATCATCCTGAAAGAAGGCGAAGCGATCTTTCACAAGCCCGAGGAATATCATGCCCTTTCCGCCAACGGACGCACCGCGCCGAATGTGTTTATCGTTTCTTTTGAATGTAAAAGCGAAGGGATGCGTTTTTTTGAAAACAGACACGTTGCCGTGGACAAAACGCTGGTGCGCTACGTTTACGCGCTGGTGGAAGAAAGCAAAAAGACGTTTTTCATTCCCTTTGCCGATCCCGACGCGAAAAAACTTCCCCTTGCCGAAAAACCGGCGCTCGGAGGATTGCAGATCATCCGGGCGTTTTTAGAAATTCTGCTGATCGGGATCATGCGGGCGGAAACGGAAAAAAAGAACGCCGTGGACGCATTTTTGCCGAAAGAGGAACTGGAAAGCCGCATTGCGGAAATGGCGGCGGCATATCTCGGCGAGAACGTTTGCGGCAGAATCACCGCGGCGGACGTATGCCGCGCTTTGAATTATAACCGCGCGTATATCTTCCGGCAATTCAAGAAAGCGACGGGCGAAACGGTGATGCGCTATTATACGCGGCTTAAGATCGAAAAATCGAAACAGCTGCTCCGCGAAGGCATGACGGTAACGCAGACTGCCGCGCAGCTTTGTTTCGATACGCCGAATTACTTTTCCAAAACGTTCCGCAAATATGTTTCCTGTACGCCCACGCAATATAAAAAGATGCACAGCAGATAAAGACCGTAAAAGGGCAAAAAGTCCTGCGCCGAACGGGAGCGGTCGGCGCTAAATCTTGAGCGTGCAGATCGGATAAAGCCGAGATTCGGCGTACGGCGACGCGAAAAGAAAGCGATCCCGATTGCGGGATCGCTTTCTTCATAAACGGAACGAATGATTCCGCTTATTTATGTTTTTCGTTGCATAAAAGGAGCATTTGTCCGGGAGCAATCCAATAACGGGAAGAGCAGGACGCGAGATTTCCGCCGCACTTCACGGATACGGACGTCGGCTCGTTCTGCGAAAGATTGACGAGCAGATAGCTCGATTCTCCCTCCTTTTCAAAGCGGGCAACCGCCAGCGGAACTTCGTTTACGACGAAATCGACGGCTTCGATATCCTTGCCGAAAACAAACGGTTCCGTGCCGCCGTAACACTTGCCGATATGCCCTACATTTACAAATTCAAGTTGTGAAAGCGGCTTATCGTAATATTCGAGGAAGGTGCGGTTCTGACGGGATAATCTGCCGTATGTTTCCGTTTTTTCCCAGAAAAGATCGATGGGCGAAAGGCGGAAACTGCCGTCCAGCCGTCGCTCGTAAACGAAAAACCACATGATTCCCGCCGCGCCGTGCGCGATCGTCGTGGCGATCTGCCAGCGGAGAAGATCTTCATCCGGCACGACGAGCGACCAGTGTCCCACGGAAAGCAGGGAAACATATAATTCGGCGTCGTTTTTCCGCGCCGCGTCGACAAACAGGTTCAGGTTTCTGAAATAAAGATCGATAAACCGTTCCCGCTCGAAATACGCGCACTGTCCGTAATAGTCGTAACCGAACTTCTTCGCGCCGGTCTTGCGCAGAAAATCGCAGATCAGCGCGCCGTAGTCTTTCCCCTCTACGCCGAGGGTATCTTTGAAATTATCTTCGTCCCAATAGGGAAGAAAATTGATAAACGGCATTTCTTTCGTTTCTTCCCGGCAGATGATATACGCGTTTTCCGCCGCTTTCCACTGTGTTTTTCCCGGTTCGTCGCCGACGTGAAAACCGCAGAACGCGGGATGATCCCCGAATTCTTTTGCCGCTTCCCGCACACCTTTGCGGAAAGCTTCTTCCCCCACCGCCATATACCGGAAAAACGTGGTGCGCGCGTCGCATACGATCAGTTTCATGCCGCGCTTTTCGCAAGCGTCCAGCTGCGCGATCATCTCTTCCTTTCTGTTTTTCGCCGGATCGTATTCAAAAGACATGGGCATATTCATTTCCAACGCTTTCCAATCGTCCGCCGCCTGTTCCGCGTCGAGAACGCCCGTGTTCACATAATTCCAGAAACCGATTTTATATCCGCTTTTCATGTTCTTACCCTCTCAAAATACGGCAACACGTCGATGGGAGCATCCACTTCCGTCACGCCGGGCCCGTAAACTCTGTTTTCCGGCACATAAAGCCAACGCCCTTCCGGAAGGATTACTTTCTTTTTTCTCTCACCCTTTTTTATGACCGGCGCGACGAGATATCTGCTGCCGAGCATAAACTGTTCCTTTACCCGTTCCAGCCCGCAATGCGGAAATTCATATTCCATACACCGCAGCATCGGTTCAAAATTCTCGGCGCTTTCGATGGCAAGTTCTTTCAGATACGGGGCAAGCGACGTATGTAATTTTGCGAACTTCTGCGCGATCTCGCTGAGAAAACTGTTCTTTTTCCAGATGGCATAGGAAAACTGCATCATCGGCATCATCGCCGCACATTCGCAGGAGCGGACGACCAGCTCTTCGTCTTCCACAAACCTGTCGCCCTTGACGTCCGATTCGTTTCCGCCGCCGATCATGTCGGGACAGCAATACATATACCCGCATAATCCCGACTGGATCATGTTCGCGATCAGCGATCCCAGCCCGTTTTTCTCACTCCAGTCGTTGCGTTTGTCGGAAAGCCTCTGCACGACAGACGCGCCGCCCATCCCCACGCAGGCGCGCAGTTCCGCATATTCGTATCGCCGCGCAAACTCCGCCCACAACAGACTCTGTCCGTTGGGCGTCGTCGGATGACAGGTGATGTCGTCGGATTCATAATAGAACGCGTCGCCGGCGTCCAGCTTGAATCCGTCCACACCGTAATCGCGCATCAGTGCGTCCAGCCGCTCGCCGAGCCAGCCGAACGAATCCGGATTCGTACCGTCCAGCACGGCGCTCTTTCCGCTCCACCAGACGCGTTCCGCCGTCTTTCCTTCCGCCGTCCTGACCAGCGCGCCTTTTTCTTCCAGCATCTTAAATTCCGCCGCCGTACGGTCGACAAACGGACAAACCCACAAAATCACGCGGAATCCCTGTTTGTGCAGCGTTTCGATCATCGCTTTCGGATCCGGAAACGCTTTCTTGCGGAAGGACCATTCGCCGTAGCCTTCCATCCATCCGTCATCGAGAATGAGCACGCCCGGCGGCATTTTTCTTTTTACGATGCCCTCCGCATAGGCGAGAATCTTTTCCTGATCGATATTGCGCAGCATCTCCATCCACGTGCAGTACTGCGGCGCCGCATACGTGATCTCGGGCACCGGCTTTTTTTCTTTGACGAAAAACCGTTTTGCCGCCGCAAGATACGCCTCCTTCAACGAAGAAAATCCTTCTTCGAAAAACACGTTCCTGCCCGCTTCGCTGACCGTCAGATATTCTCCGTCGGCATGGATGATGCATTTTCCGTCGATATATAAATATCTTCCGTGCGAACTCACGAAGAGGGGGTTGACCTGGTTGTATGTGCGGTTCACCAGAAAATTCAGTTCGTATTCCCCTGCGTTCGTGAACGGGAGGACGCTGCCGTCGCTGACCGCGCCTCCCCACCAAAATTCATTTTCTTGTATCTTATAACTGTATTTCATAGATCGGTCGTTTTTTCCGCGTCCGCGATCGGCGCGGCGTTCTTTTATTAAAGCATTGAATCAAGCCAGGTACTGAGATCGCCGCCTTCCGAATGGCAGTACGCTCCCAGAAGGTTCGCATCTTCGCGGAATTCGTTGATCGTCTGCACATAAGCGGAAGAATTCTGATTATAATACGAAGAATAATTCTTGATGATCAGATAACGCACGCAAAGACTTTCTTTGAGAATCCTGTTTTTCATCACTTCCCGTTCGCCGTCGTTTTCGATGGAATCATAGGTCGCCATCGCCTGATCGAAGAGTTCCAGCGCCTGTTCCAAAATCCGCTTTTCCCAGGTGCTTGCCGTGGCGAGCTGCGGCTGATAGCTGTCGTAAAGCTGGAAGTGAATTCCCTTCCCGCCCGAGGCGAGGCTGTCGAGATCCTTTTGTTTGAGATAGGTGCGCATCATGGAAAGATACTGTTTCATGTACGGCGCGCCGGATTTATAGAAATGATCCATAAAGTCGTCGATGAGCGTTTCCGTTTCCAGTTCGGTGTTCCACATGAGTTTGCCGTTGAGATAGTTGTTGAGATCGACCATCGAACGGATCCTGGATCCCGTCGTGTTCTGACGGAAAATATTCACGACGCCCATTTCCTTGTACAGACGAAGGTTTGCGCTCAGCGATTCATAATCGTTGAAGAAAAGGAAATAATGGGTATAATTGGCGTCGTAGTCCCAGACCATGAACCGATCTGTGATCGCGCGCCATCCGGCGAGCTGATTGCGGAAGGTCTTGTTGACTTCGCAGCTTTCGTCCATGAACGCATGGGAGAAACAGTACTGAATCGGGGTGATGCGCATATAGAGTTTTTCATGCGGGCGCACGCTCTCGTCGATGACCTGATATTCTCCGTTCACGGTATTGACCGGCGGATTGATACTGCCGGAAGAATACGCAAAGGTAACATACTTCCATTCCCTTTCCGGGCAGTTTTCCAGGCGCCACGATTCGATGCCTTCGATGACCTGATTGCAGAAGCGGATGATGTATCCGCTCATCAGATACTGTCTCTGTTCCGCAACGCAGGCTTCGCACTGACACATCCCCGCCATGTCCTCTTCGGAAATGTTTACGTATTTTCCGTAAGGATTCTCTTCGATCATCACGATCATGTTCTTGATGAACTCGGCGATCAGCTCCTGATTTGTCAGGCACATCTGCCGCGCGCTGTACTGATACCATTCGGGATGATAGGTTTCGGGATGTTCTTCCTCGTTGTAGTAAATATCTTTGGGAAGGACGTGCAGGAAACTTTCGCAGTGTCCGCCGATCCAGTCGCGGCTGGCGCCGTACGCATATGCCGGCGAAGAATTAGACCAGCTGCGGATCCTGAGCTGCGTTGCCCCTGCGATGTTGTACAGCAGATCGCCGTCCATATCGCGTCCTTCGAAATCCGGCGAATCGCTATAATGGAAGTCGAGCAGTTTCGCTTCCGGTTTCGAATCGATCCAGATCTCGTCGGAAGCATACGCTTCGTATCCGAACTGAAATTTGAGAAAATCCTGCACCGCGTAGATGGTCCCGGTATCCTCGGTCCCGCACAGCACCACGGTGTTTTCAAACCGTTCGATCCGGAATCCGTCGCAGGTCAGCGTCGCTTCGTCCAGCGCGATCCCGCTTCCGTTCAGAATCGTTGTTCTGCCGACGGAAATCACCTTATCGTTCTGATTAAAGGACATCTCCGCGTCGGTTTTGACCGGCAACGACGCGCCCGTTGCTTCCTTGAAATACGTCGCAAGCTGCTGCGCCGCATACTTTTCCGCTTCCGTCGCGTTCGCGGAGATCACTGCGGAATATTCCGTAGTCCCTCCCGACGCGAGCATGACGTCCGTTTCCTGAATCGTCGAACTTGCAGTTTCTTTACAGCTCGCCGCCGAAAAAAGAAGAATTCCGGAAAGGATGATTACAAAAACTTTTATGATCTTATTCATGATTTCCCTCATTTGACGTTGCAGACGATATCTTTGATCGTCACATTGTAATTCGCATCATACGCATAATAGCGAATGATGTATCTTCCCGCTTGCGGCGGCACGAACCGATCGCCTTCCAACGCAGTATACTCGCCGTACGCATCCACCGCGAAGATCTTCAAAACGGGGTTTTCGTCGTAATTGTCGAGAACCTTTACATCCGGCAAAGTGATCGCAACCCTGTTTCCTTTTCCCGACAGAGGCTCGTCGGACGACAGCGTGATCGTCGGCGCGATCAGATCTTCCGCCTGAATGGTGTAAGAATCGAGTTTGAATTTGCCGGCTTTATCTGCCGCATAATAACTGAGATAGTATTTCCCGTAATTTTCGATGACAAAGCTCATTCCCTCTTCGCACAACGCGTTATCGTAAATCTTTCCGCCGTCCGGCGCGGTGAGCGTCACGAAAACCTCGACATACGGACTCAGATTGTCATAAGCCCTGACGTAAGGAATCCTGACGCGCTGGTTCAGCGCGAAGCGTTCGGGCATATCTTCCTGATATTCGAATTCCGGCACGACGATATCGACATAAGGCTGTAAAACATCGCCGAGATATTCCGCATACAGCGTCTGCGAACCGATGGAATTCATCTTGATTCCCGCATCTCCCGTGATGCCCTCGATGATATAGGTGACGAACACCTTTCCGCTCGGGAATCCTTCAAACGCGGACCCGTCGTCGTTGACGGTCGGCGTGAAGATGCGTCTATCGGTGTAATCCATGACGATCCCGTCGTCGTATTGGATCATCAGCGGAATCGAGCTTGAACCTTTTTCGGTGTCGAACGCGCCCGACATGGAATATTTCTGTCCGTTATAATAAACGAACGTGCTGCTTTCGTTATACTTTTCCAGCGACAACGTAAACCCGACCGATCCGTTATACGCATCCTTGAAAACGAGCGTCAGCCGCGTAAAATTCTGCATCGTAAACGGCACCGAAAACCGCGTGCTGAATCCGTTTGCCTTGAACGGATGGATAAACATATACGACAGACTTTCCGCATCGGATCCCTGTTTGCGGCTGAACGTCATGTAGCTTTCCAGCACTTCGCTCGGCAGATTGTAGCCGATGTCGGTGTTTTCTTCGTCGTAAACAAAGTAATCGACCAACGTCTGCGGTTCGATGACGGGAACTTCAAAATTGTAAACCGTCTCTTCCCCGTTCTCCCCGCAGGAAATCGCATACCGGATTTTCACCGCATCGCCGAACAGTTCTTTCGTCGGAGTGAAAAGATAATTTTCCACCGTTTCGCTGTACGCCGCTTTTTCGCCCGTTCCCGTCGCGCTCACTTTCACGACCGCGTTGAGCTTCGATCCGGGACTGCTGATGTAATCGTATGCCGACGGCTCCGGCAATTTGTACGTTTCACCGTCGATAAACCGTTCAAACATCATCATATCGCCTTCCATGAGCGCTTTTCCGTCCGAAACCACGTTCAGCGAAACGCTTCTGATCGTACGGTTTCCGAGATAATCCGTCGCAACGTAACGAACATAATACTCGCCCGCCAGCCGGACGGTAAAGGCGTTGTTTACAACATCCGTCCTTTCTCCCGTCAGCGCGCGTTCCGCATAGACGGTCAGTTCGGCCGTCCCGCTGCCTCCGGTGACCGTCGCAGGTCTGATCTCGATCGATTCGCCTACCCGGAACTTCGTTTTATCCCATTGCGTTTCGATCGTCATCGGCGCAATCCCGTAACGCGCTTCCACGGTGAATTCCTTTGCCGTCGTAAGCCCGGCGTTGTCCGTCGTCTCATAACGCAAAATATAGGTTCCCGGTTCGTCGAAAATATGCTCGTTTCCGACGGGAACGAATTCTTCCGTCCCCTCTTTCCTTACGGATACCTGCAGATCCAGCGCGCCGTCCACCGCGTCGTACGCCTCCGCGGGGAAAATCGCATAGGGCTTGCCTACCGCCGCCGTCGGCGGCGTCTCCCACGTCTTCTTCACAAGAATCGACGGCGCGGCGGTATCGTTCACCTGCTCGCCGTTCATCGTCGTTCCCGCCACGTTGAAGATCATAAAATCCGCCTGTGCGCCCAGAAAGCCGCTCGCCGATATGCTCAGAATCACTCTGTCGTTTTCAAACCCCTGCCATTCGTTGCCGTATCCCACCGAAGCGCCGTCGTCGAGATCGAGCACGGGGAAGATCTGTCCGTCGGGATTGCAGATGGAAACCAGCCGTTTTTCCGTATCGTAGCGCACGCTGAAGGGCACGATCAGCATTTCTTCTTCGCTTACCCCTTCAAATACGGCCTGCTGCGTTCCCATGAAATTTGTACGCAGTTGCTCGCAAAATTCGCCCATTTCCCCGGGGTTCTGCCCCCATCTGTACGCCCTCGCTTCGAAGTTCTGCGTGGAAACGCTCATCAGCGAGCCGATCGTCCACCAGCGGTTTTCAAAAATCCGGATATAGATGTAATTGTCGGGATTGTCCGCATCGGTCAGCGTGATGCCGAATTCCGTAAAACTCGACGTTCCTCTCGTTGTCGGAATGGGGACGACGGACAAAAGTTCATCTTCCGTTTTCAGTCCCGAAATGTCGATGACGTTCTTATATGTAACCGCCGCGTTCCCCGCCGACGACGTCACATAAACGCCGTTCTTGCGGTATTCGGGAAGGTCGTCTTCGGTGATGGTAACGCGCGTAGCCGGGTCGCGGTAATCTTTAAAATATCCGCTGCGCATATAATCCGGCGTATCGACGTTTGCGCTGACGCTTATGCCGTCATCCGCAATCCACAGATCGGCGGGACTGATCCCCTGTCCCGTTTCGACTTCCGCCGCAAACGCCGCGCCGAACGCCGATCCCGTCAGTGCGATCGCAAAAATTAAAGCCAAAACCCCTTTTTTCATTCTGTTTTCTCCTTATCCTTTCAGGCCGCCGATGGTCAGCGAACCCATCAGTTTTTCTTTGAAACACATAAACAATACGAACACCGGGAATGCAATCAGCAACAGACCCGCGATCTTCACGGTGATGCTTGAGGTTTCATAGTTCGTACTGTACTGTAACTGCCATGCCCCGTACGACAGATTCGGAAACGACGGCAAAAAGATCAGCGGCGTCATATAGTCGTTCCACAGCGTGATGAACTGCATCAGAAACAGAACGCCGAAAATGGTCTTTGTCATGGGCATCATGATCTGGATCAACGTCCTGAAATGTCCGGCGCCGTCGATGAACGCCGCCTCGGCATATCCCCAGGAAAGGCCCTTCCAGCTCGCGTAGTACATCAGGAATACCGAACCGAACGCACCGCAGCCCCAAAGCCAGTTCCCCAGCATGGAATCGTAAATCCCGAGATCGTTGAGAAGTTTGATATTCGCCGCCGTAGACGAACCGATGGGAAGATAGTTCGTGACAAGCACGATCGTCCAGAGCGCCCCCACCCAGCGGAAACGGTTGTATTTTGCGAGAATGTAACTTGCAAGCGATGCCGTCAGCACGGACAGGAACGCGTTGCCGCAGGCGTACAACAGACTGTTGACGAGCATTCTGAAAAAGCCGACGGTCTCCGTATTCGAAACCTGCACCTTGATGTTCCGGAATGCGACGACGTAATTGTCGAACGCCCACATCTCTTTCCCTTTCGGGAAGAACACGGGGTCGAGATAAAATCCCATGATAGATTTCACGCTCGCCACAAGGCCCCAAAGCAGCATTGCAAAAAAGATCAGCGTCCATAAAGCCAGCAGCGTCCAGATCAAAACGGGAAAAATACACTTTCTGACGGAGGAAAAGCGGAAAGGCGGTCTGTTTTTTACGCGATTTTGTGTTTTCATAGGTCCTTCCTCCTTAAAATTCCGCTTCCGGATCGAACCGGTCAAACAGTTTTTTCGTTCCCCAGATGATCGGGATGGAAACCAGGCCGATCGTCAGGTTTGCCGCCGTCGTGTACCCGTAATTGAACCGGTTGTCACCGACGGTAGAACCGCTATTGCCTATGACCTGCAACGTCATGTAATAGCCGAAGGTGATCGTGCTTTCCGGCGCTTTCCCCGCGATATTTCCGTAGATGGCGAACAGCGGACCCTGCGCCGTGAAAAATCCGACGAAAATTCCCAGACAGTAGATCTGCAGAACGGGAAACATCATGGGAACGGTCAGATGGATAAACTCCTGCCATAAACTGAATCCTTCCAGCTTTCCGACTTCGATCAGGTCTTCGGGAATACGGCTCATCGTGCCGAGATTGAGCAAAAGACTGCCCGGAAGCCCGGTGAATACGCAGTATGCCAGCATAGTTCCCAACGCATAATTGCCGTCGGTGATAAAATGCGGGAAATTATCCTTCGATCCTTTGAAAATCCGCACATAAATACCTTCGCATCCGTATTCGATGAAGTACCGGAAAAACAGCGCGATGACCATCGCCGAAAGAATGGTGGGAAGGTAAAGCACGACCTTGAACAATCCTTTGAGCGGCAGCTTTTTGTAAATGATGAAGGAAAACATGATGCTCAGCGGCAGACAGACAAAGGTCATCAGATGCATGATCATCCCGTTGAGAAAATATTTTGTTACGTTGTTTCCCGCAAAAAGTTCTCTGAAAAATTTGGCAAAGTTGTCAAACATATGCGGCGCGTCCAAAAAGACCTGTTTTCCCGTATTCGCGTCAAAGCGCTGGAACGCGAGCAGAAGATTGTTGATGTTTGCATAAACGTAGAACACCAGCCACTGCGCCAGCATGAACGTAAGTAACGCGATGCAGAACAACTGCGCGTTCCTTTCATAAGTCTTACGGCTGTTCGCGCCGCTTGTAAGTTTCTTTTTCATTTTCGAAATCAGATGTTATAGAACAAATTATAGGCCTGCATCCAGTCCGCTTCGTTATAATACGCAACGAGTCCGTCATAATACGCCTGCGCCGTAAGATTCTGATTGTTGAACATGACGGAGAACAGTTCCGTCGTGAACGTATTATATCCCGGCACGGAGCTTCTCCAGCCCACATCCATCGTCGTGCTCCGCGCGAACCTCGAACGGGCGTTCGGAGAATTGCGGAGAATGGTCACTTCGCCGCCGCGGTGCACATCCCAGCAATCCCGCGCAAACGGCGTCATTTGCTGAAGCTGCTCATCGGAAAGATCATAATCGTAAGGCAATACCGCGCCGACCGTCATGGTGAACGTTTCCAGGGACGCTTCCGCGTGCTGGAACTGCAACCATTCCTTCACGAGCTTTTCTTTGACGGCATTTCCCTCTATCGTCTTTTTGTTTGCGAAAAGCACCGTTCCGTTCGACATGCTTCCGAGGAAACTCTGCCCCTCGACTTTCTGCCCGGGGATTTCCGGAATGGGAAAGAACCTGAAATCGCGCTTGCCGTATCCGTTTTCTTCCTTGATCTGTCCCATGGAATTGAAATACATCCGCGCCTCGTTTTCCCACCATTCGCCTTCAAAGATCATGGCGATGCGTTTATTGCCGCCCTCTTTGCTCAAGATGAAGTTGCTCTGCGCCATCGAGTAAGAATGTCCGCTTTTTAAGCAATCCGGATCGTAAAACATGGGATTCATGATGTTCCGTACAAATTCCGCGGCTTTCAGCCTGCCTTTCTGCAACGACGCGAGCAGATATCCGTTTTGTTCGTTGATCGGCGTTTCCGTACCGTCCGCCGCAACAAAATTGCCCGTATAATCTTCGAGAAGCATGAAATTTTCCAGGCCGTCATATTGCGCGACAAAGGCGTTCACATAAGACGTCGAGTAATACGCAAAGTCCGGAGAAAAAGTAAACGGTATGTAATTTGCGCGTACGATCGTGGTGAGAAGCTGCATGAATTCATCCACGGTACCGGGCATTCCGTCTCTTCCGCTGTATCTCAGCCAGCCCTGCTCTTCAAACAGGTCGTAATCGTAAATGAATCCGGTCAGATTGTCCTCAAAGGGAATCCCGTAATATTCCACGGCGTTTTCGTTGCCCGCCGTACGGTCCGCCGTGTTGAACGCGTCCCGATAATATTCTTCCATCTTGTCGTAAATACTCAGCGTGGCGCTCTCTCCGACTTCTGCCAGCGTTCCGTCCGCTTTATAAACCTTTTCCGTCACCGTATCGGTCAGATCGTAGGCGACGTCGCCGTCCGTCCATACCGAAAGGTTGGATTGCGACGTATAATACAGATCGTTCGTTTCGCTGCCCGCCTGAATCCCCGCGAGCAACGTATCGGAAAGATACGGATCCTTCTTCCCCGTTATGGAGACGTGTACGCCGGTCTTTCCGTCTTCCAGGGAAACGCCTTCGTACCGTTTTTCAAACTCGGTGGCAACTTTCTGTATCCATGCGGTGCCCAAGCCCCCGTCATATACGCCGATATTCAGCACGGTCATGTTGGAATAATCCGCACTTCTCTCTCCGTCGCACGCCGCAAATCCCGAAACGCAAAGGCTTGCCGCAAGTGCGGCGGCGATGACTTTTTTCCAGACTTTCATATTTATTTAACTCCTTCTATCCATTTCCTTCCCGCAGGGAAGTTCTTTCCTTTTGCAAAATAACGCCGTTTTTCCGGTTTCCGCGTACGGGGGCGCCGATCGGGCGCCCCCTTCTTTTCAGCGCTGACGCGTTTTTCTGTTTTTCACGATCATCATGCACGCCGCCGCAAGCAAGGCGACCGCGGCAAAACTCATTGTGCCGGCAAACGACGAATTACAGCTTCCCGCATTGCTGCCGTTTGCGACGTTTTCCATAACCGTGATCTCCACGTTTTTGACGGCGATGTTTCCGGACGAATCCTTTGCGGAATATTCCACGCGGTATACGCCGAGATTTGCCGCCGTAAACCCGTTATCCGTCAGGGAAACTTCTTCCGTGCCGTAGTAAACTTTGACGCTTACTTCCACGGCGGCGTCGCAATTGTCCGTAGCCGTCGCCGCGACGATCTCCACGCGCGAGTCCTTTTTCACGGTAGTCGCTTCCAGCCCGCCGCTGATGATCGGTTCTTCCGTGTCGTTCACGACGGTGATCTGCTTGTTGATATAGGCGGTATTGCCGTGCGCGTCGCTTGCGCTGTAAACCGCTTCATAGGTCCCCGGCGCGTCCGGTACGAATCCGCGTTCCGTCAGCGCGATCGGTGCACCGCCGAAGGTGATTGTGATCTCGACCGTCGCATCTTTTGTCGCCGTCGCCGCGGGAAGTTCGATCCTGATCCCCGTAAATCCGTTCAGAGGAACTTCCCCTTCCAACGTGATGACGGGCGGAATTTCGTCCACAACGACGATTGTACGTTCGATGAAACTCTCGTTTCCGCTCGGATCGGCTGCCGTGTAACGCACGGTATATGTTCCCAGCCGCGAGAAATCGAATCCTTCAAGAAGTGCAAAACTGCCGTTTTCATATTTTACTTCGACAATCAGCGCGATTTCGTTGCCCTCCGCCGCGTCGGAAACGCGCACGTCGCTCTGCCCGACCGCGACGTTGCCGACCTGAACGGTCATGACGTCGTTCAAACCGTTCAGTTCGATGACCGGCGGTTCTTCATCCAGCCACTTTGCATATACGGTAGCGGTGCCCTGTATCTCGCCGAGCGTAACGGGTTCGGTGCAGTCTTCGTCCGCATACCAGCCGCCGAACGTCCAGTACGCCCTTTCCGCCGTCGGCAACGCGTCCCCCAGACGGTTGCGCGTATGCTCCGACCAGTCGATCGCCCCGATGGCCTTGCCGCCGTTGGTTTCAAAGCTGAGTCTGTATGCCTCTTCCACGATCACGGTGTACGTTTTCGACAACTGCCCGAAATATTCCGCCACCGAATCGTCCGTAACCGTTACTTCCTTTTGTCCGATCGACGAGGTGTCCGCCGCTAAAGGAATTTTGACTTCCGTAATCTTCTCCAGCCCCGGCATAAACGCGATCGTATAACGGAACGTCACGTCTCCCGCCTGCGTGTTCTGCGGAAGATAAACGGTTGCGTCGGCTTCGTTTTCCAGAAAGATCTCCGACTTTCCTTCCGCGCCGAGATAATCGCGCTCGATCTTGGTTCCGTTCAGTTCTGCAATATGAAGCGCGTTTCCTTTCACGCCTTCCACGCCTGCCGTGAAACTGACGGTGTACCCGTCTTTGAGCTGTTCGTAAATCTTCGGCAGCGCGAACTTCCCTTTTTCGTTGAGCTCGGCGTCGCTCGCGAAGGCGACGTCACCCCCTTCGGGGATTGCAAACGTCGTGTCTGTCCCGTCGAAGGACCCGAGCTTCACCTTGAGCGCGCCGGTACCGTTCAGCGCCCAGATGTTGAGTATATCGCCCGCCCATTCAAAGGAAAGTTCCCCGGGTTGCGTATTCTGACTGCTGTTCATGTTCGGACGGAAAATGCCGTAATCGTCATAAGGCTTGGGTTGCACGTAATAGATACGCGGACGCCATTGTCCCGGCAGATCTTCGCCCACGGCGTTTGTCACGCCGGCGCGGATTTCATCGCCGTATCGCACCCATGCGTTGGTGCCCCAGCCGTCCGATACGAAATGCACGGAAAACACTTTGTTTCCTTCGAGATCCGATACCGTAAACACGACGGAAAGTCCGTTGCTGCTCCCGTCACACGGCAGCGTGCTGGGAACGGTGAATTTTATGCTGAAGTCATCCGTGAAAATGCCGTCGAACGTTCCGCTGAAAGCGTCGTTGGTCTTCGGCGTGAGGTTGATCCCCACATAATCGCCGCTGTTTTGCAGATCGTACTGCGCGTTCCCGTCGAGAACAAGCAGATTTGCGGTATCCGTTTTGAAGGAATCCACCGTGAATTTAAAGAAAATCGTATTGCCCGGCCGTTCGGAGTTCTCGATCGCCGTATACGTCACGGTATATTCGCCCATAACGTCGGGCGTAACGCTCTTCGACGCGGTGATGTCCGTCTTTTCTCCGTCGGGATCGGTAAGCTCAATCTTCGCTACCGGGGCGGGCGTCGTATTGTCCGCCGTGATGTACGTTGCCCCGGGAATCTGCGTCGTCGCGCCCGCAACAAAGGCATACGGGAACGCGTCGTCCGCAGAGATCGTCACGCGGTTCCGAAATTCCGTATAGAACGCCGGAGTGGCAATGGTTTCCGCGGAAAGATCGTATTTCGTTCCGCTTTCCGTAAACCGCTGAAAGACGGAAGTGTTGTTCGTATAATCCTCGATAAACGACGTCGCTCTGTCCGCCGTTTCGTATATTTCCAGCAGCATGACGGCCTGATCGCCCGCATCGTGCGAGCCTTCCGTACGCGCGCGGATCCCGAATCCTTCCGCAAACGGCATTGCAGGCAGATCGCAGTCCGCAAACCAGCCGTCCGACTGATCGGGAACATATGTTGCCGGATCCTTTTCAAACACGGCAAGACGGACGATGGTCTTGTTTCCGCCTTCCTGTCCGCGCGCCCAGATTTCCAGATTGCCTTCCGCATTGTACTGCAGAATCAGATATCCGAAGTTGTCCGCCGCGTCTCCACCGTCCACCCCGTTCTGCTCGGGATACGGCATGAAACAAACCCCGTTATCCGGCGCGGACGTTCCCGCGCCCCATCCGGCATATTTATGCACGTATTTATCGTGCAATTCTCCGCCGTCCCGCGAAGAACCCGCACGGTAGACTTCCGTCCCGTTGTAATCGTACGTCACCCACGCCATGCCGTTCCATCCGTTCCAGTCCGTGCCGCGTCCCGGTCCGAAGGTCACTTCAAAACCAACGTTCGGACTTGCCACGTCGTAAATCTCAAAGACCAGATCGGAATCATAATAGCGGTACGCGCCGTCGACGTCGCTCTGTCCGGGAATGTTGAACTTCAACGCCATGTTGTTTTTGAATACGCCGCTGATGTCGAAGGAATAACTCGCCGTTTCCT
Source organism: uncultured Clostridia bacterium (assembly GCA_944367565.1). Classification (GTDB taxonomy): domain Bacteria; phylum Bacillota; class Clostridia; order Christensenellales; family Borkfalkiaceae; genus UMGS775. The sequence continues at coordinate 38,202 of CALVWR010000011.1, read as the reverse complement.
TCGGAACGGTGAGCAGTAACCCGCGCGGACTCTCCGAGTATCCGCCGTCCTTGGTGAACTGCGCACCCGCACTCACCGTAACGCCCTCGCTCGCACGCACAAGCGAAGACGCGGAAAGATCTGCCGCCGCAAAGACGACGCCCTTTCCCGCGCCTGCCGATGCGACGCCGATCGCCAGCGTCGCCATCAGAATCAGCGAAACGAGCGGCTTGATAAAAATCGACTTTCTCATATTCCCTACCTTCCTTTCTGTTTTTTATTTTTCATATCTCGACCGGCGATTTTTCGCTCCTCCGGTCGGTTTGCGGATCTTTTTGCAAAATTGCCCGTCGTCAAGGCAAACGGTTCTCCGATCTTCCGCTTTCATTGTAATGCCTAACCCCCGTTTTGTCCATAGACCACAAAAAGATATTTATGGAAAACTCTGTGTTGTTATTTGATATTTTTTACAGAAATTTTATTAAAATTTTCCATATGGAGACGGAAAAAACTTTTTCCGCGCGGGAAGAAAAAATTCTTTCGGCGCGCCGCATGATTTTCCGACGGGCAAAAAAGTAAGTAAAAACCGGCTTATTTATAAAATTTCAAATTCATTTCGTCCGACGGACGGGCCTTGCTTTTTTTCTGTTTTCCGAACGCGTGCGCGCGCAAAAAAAACGGCATGGAAAATTTTAACTTCTATTTTAAAAAAATTTGCGAACAGCAAAATATTCATTATAGCGAAAGATCGCCCCGCCGGGCGTATGCCGCGGCGGGGCGAAGGGTTTTTGATCGGAATTCAGCATTTCAGCGTTTTGCTTACGACTCAGATAATCTGTTCGCTGTAGGGATCGTTTCCGAAATCGTCTCCGACAGGCGAAGCCAGAACGACATCCGAAGCGACGAAATCGATTTTAAGCAATTCGGGTTGCAGATATAATTTTTTCATAATTTTTCTCCTTTATCATTCCGCCGAAAAAGTGACCGTTTTATTTCCGTTGCTGAAGCTGAGTCTGCCTTGTTCGACTTTTTCGCCTCCGAAATAAACCGTTTTGATTTCCGTTTGGGAAGTCACGGTGACGACGCGCGTTCCCGTATCGCCGTCTGTCTGCACCTCTGCAAGATAAGCGGGTTCATAATACTGCGTCCTTCCGCAATATTGCCCTTCCGTATCGATTTCCACAACGGCGTCGATAAAGAGTTCTTTGATCCGGCTGAGCTGTTCCGCCGTATAGGGGGAATACAGTCCGTCAATTTCGTTGCAATAGACGTCGTCCGCCGTTGCGACGCGATCGGAAAACGCTTTCTGCGCCACCGAATAGACGCTGCGGGAAGTTGCTTCGTATTGCTGTGCAAAGATCACGCCGTCCGCGCAAGCCACATACCCGATCCCGACAAAGTTGCGGGTATAATTATAATCACGGATGTTGACGATCGACGCACGGTAAATATAACTGCCGTTCTGCTCCGCATAAAATCCGGAGCTCTGCACTTTGAGTACGCTTTCGTCGCCGTAAAGCTCCTGCAAGGTCTTTCCTGCGAGCATATCTTCCGGAACGATCATCGTACCGTATGCGACCTCGTCGTAAAGCGACGCAAGCGTATCCGCGGCGAGTTTATCCACGCAGGTCGTGAACCGCAAGCCGGCAGGTTCTTCCAGGCGGATCGCCGCGCCGGCTTCCATGTTGATCTTCTCCGCCATATCGGCAAAGATCTCTTCCGCCGTTTTCTCGCGGACGTTTACGGTGTAGGTCACCTGCACGTCGACGCCCAGCCTCTGCAAGGCCGCGGGATCGGTGACGATCGCCGTTCTGGCGCCGGTTGCGGACGTGTCTACGTCTACTTTCACTCTGTTCGGCTGCTGTACGGACCACCCGTTCGTGAAGAACAGGTTATACGTTATATCCGCGTAAACTTCGCTGTCCTGCGGCACCGTTATTTCTTTGTTTTCCTCGCCTTCGATGTTCACGTCGTACGTTACATCCTGCACCGTAAGCACATCCTGATTCAGCGCCGCGCCGTTGATGGAAACAAAATTGATTTCGTTATGCCAAATGCTTTCAAAGCTGATGGTGTAGCCGTCCTTTAACCGATCGTAAATCTTCGGAAGGGCAAATTGCGCGTTGGCGTTCAGCTCGCTTTCCGTATTGAATACGATGATCCGATTTTCGGGAATCTCCAACGTAGCGTCCGTACCGTCAAACGCCGCCAGCTTCAGCGGCTGCTGATTGCTCGCCAGATACCAGATATTCAGAACGTCCTCCGCCCATTCCAGCGAGAAATATCCGACGGTCGTATTGTTGGAAGATGCAAAATTCGGGAAACCCGTTCCGTGGGACTCACCCGGAAAAATTCTTTGCCTGAATAGAACCGCCGGCTTCCAGCCTGCCTCCTGCGTGTTCCTGACGCCCGCACGGATTTTTCCGTTATAGTCTATATACGGCAGCGTGGCATATCCGTCGCCGGCATCGAATACGATATCAAACACCGCGTTTCCGTTAAGGTCGCTTACCGTAAAGATCACTTTACTGCCCGCGACCGTATCCGCATCGAGAGGAAAGCGGAAATCGACTTTCGTATCCCCCGTAAACACGCCGTTCAGCATTCCGGAAAAGTTTTCTTTTTCCCCGTCGAGATTGACGTTCAATCCCGCATAGTCTCCCGTTTTTTCGATCGCGGAGGAAACGTCGCTTGCCGAAACCGCAAGGCTTGTCGGCATCCCGCTTCTTTCCGCTTTCACGACATGTTCGTACGTTTCCGTCCCCGCCGTGTAGGTGACGGTATAATCGCCGAGATTCATGACGTTCACCGTACCGTCCTGCACCGTCAGGGTTTTCCCCTGCGGATCGGTTGCGGAAACGATCGCGTTTTTCAGTTCGCCGTTTTCAAGATAAACCGCCGCGGGAAGCTGCAGATCGTTTCCGCCGGCAAGCGCCGTTTGCGGAACCGCATATGCATAAACGATCCCCTGCTGTGCGAAATATTCCGTGAGATATTCCGGCACCGCCGTCATCGTTGCGAGTTCTTCGTCGTTGATCGCCTTAATCTGAACGTTCACGTTCCCTGCGCTTTCAAACGAGATCGTATACCCGTCCTTCAGCCGATCGTAAATTTTCGGAAGGGCAAATTGTCCGTTGGCGTTCATTTCATCCATGGTGGTAAACGCCACTTCCCGTACGTCGGGAATCTCAAACGTCGTATCCGTTCCGTCAAACGACGCGACCCTGATCTCCGTATCCGTATTATTGTTCAACGCATAGATATTCAGCACGTCGCCCGACCATTTGAAACTGATTTTTCCGTTCCGCAGATTTTTTCTGCTGGCGTCATCGGAAAAATACGGCGCATAAAGGCCGAAATTGTCGCCGATCTTTTCTTTATAATAAATTCTCGAAATCCAGCCGTGAGCCGGCGCGCCTTCGGGCAGCGGCGCGTCTCCGAGTCCGTTGTTCGTCGCGCCGCGGATTTCCGTGCCGTACTGAACGTAAACATTCGTCCCCCAGCCGTTTCCTACATAATGTACGGAAAAAATTTCCTGCCCCGAAAGATCTTTGATTCGGTAAACAATTTCTTTTCCCTTCGTTACTCCGCTGCCGTCCTCCAGCAGCGTCGTGGGCGCGCCGAAAGTGACGGTCGTATCCCCTTTGAATATCGCGTTGAACGTTCCGTCGGCGCTGTTCCGTCCGCTTCCACGATCACGCCGAGGCGCTCGCCTTCCGTCGATAACGTTTTATTCTTCTCTGTCGAAATAAGCCACTCTGCCAATCCCGTTCCCGCCGCGTATGCAAAATCCGTACGCGTCAGAACGATACCGATACAGAACGACATTATCATGACAAGCACAAGCGCGATGACCGCCTTGCCCCAACTTGCTCTGCTCATATTTCTTTCTCCTTATCGATATTGTATATTCATTATAAAACAATCCGCCCGGGATGTAAATAGACAGCATCCGGCATTTTATGGAAAATGATAACTTTTATGTTTTAATCAAAAATCCGTTTTTTTGTCAGAATATTCCTGTTCGCATATTTCGGAATCTCCCTTTAATTCCTTATAAAATTCAATCTTGTCAAAATACAGAACATGGAAAATTCTATCTTAATTTTTAAAAAATATTGACAATGCGCCTTTTTTGACTATAATTAAAACTGACAGGAAAGCGCGTGAAAAACCGACCGTTTTTCGGCGGCAACGCAAGTCGTATAAGGGGAAAAATATGGATCTGAACGAATTTGAAACATCCACCGCAGCAAAATCGGCGAGCAACATCACCACCGATTATATCGATCTTCTGATCGGGCATTACGGTTTTGAACATACGCCTTCCGATAAAAATTATGTTTCAAGTTTTGAATATCCTACCTACCGTCTGCATTTTATCATGAAAGGACAGCTTACGCTCTTTGCGGACGGGCAGACGGTCGTACTGAAAAAGAACCAGCTTTTCATGCTGCAGCCGAACATCGATATGGGGTTTCTGACCGATCCGGAAGATCCCGCGGTATTTTACTGGGTTTCCTTCAGCGGCAACAAATGCCGCGAATACGCGCTGAAAATGGGGTTCGGCGAAAAGAGGCATTTTCTTACCGTCCCCACGCGATACGTTCATAAACTGCACGACGCATATTATAAGAATTTCACGATCCCCGCCGACAAGGAAATTCTGACGGATATTCTCTTTTTGGAACATTTCATGCAGATCGTGCATTATGCCACGTTATCTTCGCGTTCCGCACTGCAGAACACGGAATTGCACCGCCGGCACAGGAAAAAATATATCGAACTGACGCTGGAGTACATCAACGAACACTATTCCGATCCGTCCCTGTCGATCGCGGAAGTGGCAAAGGCGCTGTTTTTGCATGAAAATTATCTTTCAAAAGTGTTCAAAGCGACAATGGGACTGACCTTCGGAAATTACCTCACCCAAAAGCGCATCGAATCGGCTTCGATGCTGATCTCGCAGGGCTATACGTCCGTAAGCGAAATCGCCGCCGCCGTCGGTTATGCCGATCCCCTTTATTTTTCAAAAGTTTATAAACGCTATAATAAAATCTCGCCTTCGGCGGACATCCGAAAATTCAGCCGCCGATAACAAAAGCCGCCCTCCCGCGGATCTCTCCGCGGGAGGGCGGCTTCTTTATACAAACGATTCTCGCGCACGCCCTGCCCTCGCGCAACCTTCAAAAAGGCGTGCGCTTTTTGTTTTTTGTTCCGTTTTGAAAGCGGTCACTGCCTTTCGACAAGCACGACGGGGGTATATATTCCGCCGTCCTGTTCGGATACGGCGCGGCAGATGTCTTCCTTGACTTCTTCATTGCTCTTTTTGCAATCGAAGGGAATCGCGACTTCAAAAATGACGTTGGTGCGGTGCGGACCGATAACCGTTCTGAAATCGTGCATGAAATAGCGTTCGTCCAGACTTTTCACCAGCTGACCGAACTTTTTACGCAGTTCCACCACCGCCGGGTCGTTGACGACGATGGGATCGAGATGCCCCGTAAGCGAAATATTCGTTTCCCGCGCGAATTCCTGTTCGATGGAGTCGATCAGTTCGTGTGATTCCATCACGTCGAGAGACGCGTCGAGTTCGATATGTACGCTGGCAAAATACTTGTTCGGTCCGAAACTGTACACGCTGATGTCGTGTACGCCCAGCACTTCCTCATGCGCGAAGATGCGCGCTTTGATCGCGGCGATCAGTTCGGGCTCCACCGCCTGTCCGATCAGTTTGGACATCGTTTCTTTCAGAATCCCGATCCCCGAAAACGCCACGAAAATCGCAACCAGTACGCCCGCATATCCGTCCGGATTGAATCCGGTAAAGTGCGCGATCAGAAGCCCCGCTATGACGACGGCGGTGGCCACGCAATCGGACAGACTGTCTTTGGAGAGCGCCAACAGCACGTCGGAATCGATGCGCTTGCCGAGCCGGCGGGCGAATACGAACATCCCGCCCTTTACCGCCACGGACGCCCCGAGCACCGACAGCGCCAGCACGGAAAATTCCGCCGCCTCCGGCGCGATGATTTTTCCCACCGATTCCTTAGCCAGTTCAAACGCCACGACGAGAATCAGAAACGCGACGAACATCGACGCGATATATTCCACCCGCTGATGTCCGAACGGATGCTCTTTATCGGCGGGTTTCGACGCCATGCGGAAGGATACCAGCGCCACCGTTCCGCTGCCGCAGTCGGAAAGATTGTTTAATCCGTCCGCAAGGACGGAAATCGCCCCCGTAAGCAGGCCCGCAACGATCTTTCCCGCCGCCAGCACCACGTTACATAAGATCGCGGCGACGCTCCCGATCTTTCCGTATTTTTCCCGCAGGGCGGGATCGGTTATCTTTTCTTTCATTTTATTTCCTCCGGCTTTTTTTCGGCAAGCAGATCCGCTAATTTTTGTAAAGCGGGAAGATCCGCCGGACAAAACGCGTATGCTCCGATCTCCTTTGCGCTGATAAATCTGCCGTCCGTATGTTCTTTCAGTTTGATCTCCCCTTCTTCGACGGAAGCAAAATACAGCGTGAGCGATACTTCGCCGTCGGGGTACGCGTGGCGAAGACGCATGAACCGTTTCCCGACGCGCACCTCGACGCCGAGCTCTTCCCGACACTCGCGCACCAGGGCGGCTTTCTCCGTTTCGCCGGCTTCGACTTTCCCGCCCGGAAATTCCCAAAGCCCCCCGAGCCGCTTCGTTTCCGGACGCCGTCCGATGAAAAATTTTTCGCCGCGAAAAAGGACCGCAGCCACCACTTGCAACATTTTTTCCCTCTGTTTTTTCATAGTATACAGCAAATTTTTCCTCAGGTCAATCACGGAAAAGCAAAAAACCTTCGGAAATCAAAAATGACGTTGCTTTTCCCGTTTCTTTATGTTATAATGGTTGCGTCGGAATATATTTCGATATAATTTTATGACAGGAGAACAGGATTATGGCAAGAATGGTACTCAACGAAACAAGCTATTTCGGCGCGGGTTGCAGAAGCGAACTCAAAACCGAACTTAAAAAACGCGGCATGAAAAAAGCCTTTGTCGTTTCCGACAAGGATCTCGTAAAATTCAACGTTGCGAAAATGGTGACCGATCTTCTGGATGAAAGCGGCGTAAAATACTGCCTTTTCGACGATGTGAAGGCAAACCCGACCATTCACAACGTGCAGTGCGCTCTCGCGAAATTCAAAGAATGCGCGCCCGATGTGATCATTGCCATCGGCGGCGGCAGCGTGATCGATACCGCAAAGGCCGTCAGCATCATCGCGAACAACCCCTCGTTTGCCGACGTGAAATCCCTCGAAGGCACCGCCGACACCAAAAACAGGGCGTTCCCCGTGATGGCGTTCGCTACGACGTCGGGTACGGCGGCGGAAGTGACCATCAACTACGTCATCACCGATGAGGACGCCGGCAGAAAGCTGGTATGCGTCGACCCCAACGACATCCCCATGGTGGCGTTCAACGATGCGGAAATGATGATGAGTATGCCCAAAGGACTGACCGCCTCCACCGGAATGGACGCGCTCACGCACGCCATCGAAGGCTACATCACCGCCGGCGCGACCCCGATTTCCGATCTGCTTTGCTGGAACAGCATCAAATTCATCGCGGACAACCTCGAAAACGCCGTGAAGAACGGCGCGGACGCCGCGGCGCGCGAAGGCATGGCATACGGTTCTTATGTGGCGGGCATGGCGTTCTCCAACGTAGGACTCGGCATCGTACATTCGATGGCGCACCCCCTCGGCGCGCGGTTCGACATCGCGCACGGCGTCGCCAACGCGTTACTTCTCCCCTATGTGATGGAATACAATAAACCCGCAGCGATGGAAAAATACGAAGGCATTGCGCGCGCGATGGGCGTATGCACAAAGGGCATGAGCGCGGAAGAAGCGGCAAACGCCGCCATCGAAGCGGTGAAAAAACTCTCCCTCGCCATCGGAATCCCCCAGCATCTCCGCGACATCGGCATCAGGGAGGAAAGTTTAAAACAGCTTTCCGAGGACGCGTTCATCGATCCCTGCACCGGCGGCAATCCGCGGAAAACTTCCGTTGCGGAAATTCTTGAAATTTATAAAAAAGCATATTAAACCGATTGCATTGCGACTGAAAGCAAACCGCCGCGGAGATGAACGCTACGCGGCGGTTTTTTCCTGCAGACGCATATGCGTCAGTCCTTATTCTTGTAATCCCGTTTGAGCTTCACGATCGCCAGCAACAGACAAAGCGCCGTGATCGCGAGAAGTGCGACGATGCTGATCACGGGCGAATAGTCGTAAATTTCCTTATAACGTTCGCCGGTATAGGTGATCCAGTAGTCGTTCAGCAGGCAGCTTTGCCCGATGAGGGATACGCCCCACATGGCGGAGGTGATATAGCAGAGATTGCGCACGACGCCCTCGATGGGAAAAACCGCTTCGGAAAACACCACCTGCATGATGATGACGATGAGGACCGGCAGAATCGCGCTGCCCGCGTTCTTCAGCAACGAAGAGATCAGAAGCCCCATCGCCGCAACGGAAACATTGGTCAGATAGAGGGCGAGAAAGAACTGCAGCGTCCCGACGAACGGATAGGTAAAGGGGAAATCGATGGCGAGGAGCGCGCCTCCCGACAAAATGACGCACTGCGCCAGCCCGACCAGCGCGAGTACGGTAAACTTTGCCAACAGATATGCCGCCACATCCAGTCCGCCGAACACTTCCCGCGTTAAAATGGGGCGTTCGTTACAGATGGCGCCGTAGGAATTGAGAATCCCCATCAGCGCGGAAACGAACACGAGGACGAAGATGATGGTGGACGCGTCGAACAGGCTGACATACCCCGGCTGAAAGGTATCCCGATTATAGACAAAAAGCGCGATCATGAGCATGACGGGAGCCTGCAGCAGCAGCGATAAGAACAGTTTCGCGTTGGAGAAGATCTGTCTGAACTGCCGCCGCACGAGAACACCGTAATGCGTGATATTCATCTTTGCGGAACGTTTTTTAAATCTCTTCATCGCGCGCCTCCGTAAGTTCTTCTTTCGGACGATCGTTATCGTACAGCTTCCTGAAAGACGCGCTCAGTTCCTGAAAATACTCGCTGTTGCGATAACGCGCTTCAAAGCTCTTGCACACGTTTTCGTCGGTGAGCGCGGCAAAGATTCTGGAATAACTCTTTTTATTGAAATATTTGAAGACTTCCGCCTGTTTCCCGTAAAAAACAAGTCTGCCGCCGCATCCTAAAAAAGCGACCTTGTCGCACTTATCGAGATTTTCCATCGCGTGCGTCACCACCACGATGGTCCTGCCCTTTTTGGAAAGTTCTTTGAGCAATTCCATCATTTCCAGATCGAGATCGGGCGAAAGTCCGCTGGTCGGCTCGTCGAGAAAGATCACTTTCGGATCGGACAGAAGCTCCATTGCAATGGAAACGCGCTTTTTCTGTCCTCCCGATAACGCGCTGATCTTCAGCTGTTCCTTTCCCGTCAGCTTCACGTCCTCGATCGCCTTGTACACCCGTTCCATCACTTCCTGTTTCTTCATGTCGGAACGCATCCGCAAAAGCGCGGTGTAATACAGCGCGTTCTCCACGCTGAGATCGTCGTGCATCACGTCCCTTTGCGGCACGTTCCCGATCACGCCTTTATAGGAATTGATATTTTCGTAATAATCGTTGGTATCGTAATAGATCTTTCCGCCGGTCGCCGGGCGCAGTCCGTTGATACAGTCGAGAACGGTGGACTTTCCCGCGCCGCTCCCGCCGACGATCGCCACGAACGTACCCGCTTCGATGCGGAACGTCACCCCGTTCACGAGCGAAATCTTCCTGTTCTTGGATTTCTTATCGGTCACTTCCTTGGAAATATTCACAACGTCGATCTGAATCCCCGCCGCCGACGTGGAAAAAAGAAGTTTGTTATCGTAAAACACATACGCTGCCGACGGAATGGAAATCCGGTCGTAATCGTTGAGCAGCGCCCGCTTGATCTTCTTGTTGTTCACATAGGTGCCGTTCAGGCTGCGGTTGTCTTCGATATAACATTTCCCGCCGTCGCATACGATGAAAAAATGTTTTTCGTCGACCATGGGATTCTCCACCCTTACGTCGCACCCCGCGCCGCTGCCCACCACCGTCACGGTGCGTTCCGTCAGATCGATCCGCTTTTTATCGTGCCTGCGGCTGATGCGCCTCACTACCGAGATTTCCGCAAGCACCGTCTTTTTATCCCCTGCCCTGCGCAGCAGCAGCGTGCCGTCGAATACGGCGGGGTTGCGTTTCGGACGTTTCCCCCCGATCAGCACTTCGCACCGCGCGCCCTCGGGCGTACGGTCGTCGACGTACCATTCCCCGTTTTCTTTGTATAATATGACCTGTTCCGGCTGCATCATCTGGCTTTTGATGCAGATATCGCACATACGGGAAGTCCCGATCGTCACTTTATTGCGCACGTCGGTATCGAAAAACCTGAAAAGCTCCCCTTCCTGGATCTTCAGGATCAGATTGTCCTTTTCCCCTTTCTTTGCCATCTGTCTCCCGTCCGTTTATTTTCCGTTTTCTTCTTCCAGCGCCTTTCTGTCGATCTTGCCGATCAGGCTCACCGGAAGTCTGTCGCGTACCACCACTTCCTTCGGAACGGCGTAGGCGATGAGCTGCTCTTTACACGCCGCGAGGATCTCCCGTCTGAACTCCTCCCCGTCCCGTTCCGCCTGGACGTATAATTTTACCTTCTGCCCCTTCACTTCGTCAAAAACTCCGATCGCGCAAGCCTTCTTCACGCCGGGAACGCGCAGCGCCGCGCTTTCCACTTCCGAAGGATATACCGGTACCCCGCTCACTTTGATCATGTTCTTGATCCGCTGCTTGAAATATAAAAATCCGTCCGCGTCGAGATACCCGTAATCCCCGGTCTTCAGCCATTTCACCCCGCCGATCTCCGCAAACGGATAACTCGCGTCGTTCAGATACCCCTGCATAAACTGCGGCGTGGACAGATATATTTCTCCCACTTCCCCGGCAGGCACAAACGCCCCGTCCTTCGCGACGGCGATCTTCGTGTCGCTCAGCGGATACCCGATCGATCCCGCACGGTGATGCCGCGCCGTATTCACCACGCAGACCGTCACCGTTTCCGTCAACCCGTACCCTTCGTACATCCTCGCCGGCGAGCCGCCCCTTTCCAGCACGGCGTTAAACCGGGAAATGAGTTCTTCCCCCGCGCTGTCCCCGCCTACAAATACGTCCTTTATATGCGAAAGATCGGCGTTCGTAAATTCCTTCCTCGTCAGCAACTTCAGATACATCGTCGGCACGCCCGTCAGAATGTTCGCCTTCTGCTTCACGATCTCCTTTGCCGACCGCTTCGCGTCGAATTTCGCACACATGATGTTCCGCTTGCGGATCATCATGCACATATGCATGTTGATGCACAGCCCGAATCCGTGAAAGATGGGCAGCACGTTGTAAAGCGCTTCGTATTCTTCGATGTCGTAACGGAGAAATTCCGGCGCTTTGGCGCACAGAAGATTGAACGTATCGTTCCCGTGCACGATGATCTTCGGCTCTCCCGTCGTTCCCCCGCTCGCGAGATACACCGCCGCCGTCCCTTCTTCAAAGCGCGCCGCCGCCGCAAATTCTCCCTTCGTTTTCCGCTTGAGCAAGCGTTCCAGCTTCTCTTTCCTTCCGCTCTTTTTCGCCGTAATGCGGTAATACGCCTTCGCCGCCGCGCCCATAAAAGTTCCGTTATCGCTTTCCAGAACGGGAATATCCGAAGAAAACGCGGGATAGGAATCGTATACCACGATCAGTTTGCTCTTTGTTTTTTCCGCGCTTTCGAGAAGTTTCTCCGGCGGCAGATACGGATGAGTCAGGTTGACCGCCGCCCCCAATTTGTTCGCCGCATAAAAACAAAACAGCGCGGAAGGCGTATTCGGCATACAGAGCGTTACGGTGTCCCCTTTCCCGACGCCGTAACCCGAAAGAAAATTCTCCGCAAGTACGTCGATCAGATAAAACACCCGTCTGAAAGAAAGGTTTCTGCCGTAATATGAGATCGCGGTTTTTTGTCTGCTTTGCGATATGTTCGCTTTGACCGCCTCGTACATCGACCATTGCGGTTCAACGTGAAATGTTTTCAAAATAAACCCCTCAGAAAAAGATCCGTTCGGCAAGCGCGCCCAGCACGACGAGCGCCGGCACGGCGATCAGATGTCCCAGATAAAACAACGCCGCATGGCGTCCGACAAAGCACACGCCGGCATTCCACGCGCCGTCGAGCGGACGAAGCGCGTTTTTATGGTAAGTGTGGTAGATTGCTCTTCCGAAAAAACTGCCCGCAAGTACGATCGCGCCGTACGGAAGCAGGGGAAAATAATCGGCGCTTCCGACAAACGGAGAATTGCCCGCCAGATCGATGCAGATCCCCGTCAGAAGATCGGCGGTTCTGTTTCCCGACGCCCGTACGAGACTGTACACCGTATAGCCGCCGGAAGTTTCCAATCTGCCCCACTGCGTAAAATAAAGAACGAGAAAAACCAGTCCCACGGCGGAGGGCAGATAGCGCAGAAGGTTTTCCGCGCGCCTCCGCTTGGCGCCGTCTTTTATCGGGCGCAGAAGGAGCGTCACCGCGCCGTCGAGCAGGGCAAAGATCAAAATCGACGCGGAAAGCATATGAAACACGCCGAAAATCACGAGAAAGCCGCCGTTCATCCACCGATCGAGCAACGCAGACGCGCCGTTGATGAACAGCGCGATCGCCGCAAGCGGCAGAAAGCGCGTGAAGTTATTCGACGAAAGCGTACAGCTGACGCCGCACAGTGCAAAGAAGCAGCACCGCACGACGAACCGCGCCGACTCGATGAACGCGCTTTGATCATAGCGAAGCGCAAAGGCGCGCGCGCTTTCCAGCACATGCGTGCCGAGAACGTCGTTGACGTACGGCGCAACGGCGAGGACGTTGAACATGAAATGATCCAGGATCATGAGCAACACGCAGAATCCGCGCAAAAAATCCAACTCCCAGAACCGTTCGCGTCGATGCGCATAGCGATTGATCTTTTTTCTTTCCGCTTCGTTTGCGGAAAAAACGAATTTTTCTCCCAAACCGGCCCCTCTTTTTTCCTCTATTGTAGCATATCGCGCCGAAGATTGCAACGAAACTGCTTTTTTTCCCGAAATATCCGTTTCGCCGCTCCGTTGCCGCTTTCATAAAAGAGGACGCCTCCCGACGTCCTCTTTCGTATACGATCAATTTTCGCTCCGGCTTTCGGAAGGCGCCGTCACCGCCTGCTTCACCTCGTTTACCGGAAGGGAGGCGGCTTCGAACACGCTGTTCACCAGCGCTTCGGAAGGACGCCGCGTAAAGCGGGAAACGATCGGCACGGCGATCATACTGTAAACCATGGTGAATACCCCGATCGCCGGCGGCGTAAGCACCGCCGCCGCAGACGGCGCCGTTCTGGAAACGATATACAACGCCGCCGTGATGACGAGCGTTCCTATAATGGAAACGTACGCCCCCGCGCGGGTGGCGCGTTTACTGTACAGCCCGTAAATATACGGACCGATAAACGCCCCCGCCAGCACGCCCCAGGAAAGGGACATGAGATTGACGATGGTCGTCGATCTTCCGTTTGCCTGCTGATAGAAATCGTTATAGATCGCGATGGCTGCGGAAACCGCGATGACCGCCACCCCGACGAGTTTTATCGTCAGATTCACCGCTTTATCCGACGCGTTTTTGCGGATATACCCCTTCATGATGTCGACGCCCGCCGCCGACGCGACCGATAACGTGAGTCCGCTGAGCGTAGACATACTCGCCGAAAGCACGAGTACGACAATGAGTCCCAAAAGTCCCGCCGGCAGGGTTTTGGAAAGCAGCTGAGGAATCCGTTGATCCACGGGAACGGCGGCGGTGTTTTCAAAGATTAAAACGGCGGTACAGCCCACCAGATATGCACCGATCCCGATGATCAATGCGAACGCCGTGGACACCCACGTTGCCTTTTTTATGGCGTTTTCGTCTTTTACCGTGTGAAATTTATGTACGATCTGCGGCAAGCCCCAGCTCCCGACGGAAGTTAAAAGCACCAGCGCGATCAGCTGCCAGATCCCCGTTCCGGAAATATGCAGTCCCAGCTCGTCCCGTTTTTCCGAAATCTTTCCGAGACCTTCCAGGAATCCGCCCACCGCTTCGTAATTGAATACGAAGGCGATCATCACCACTACGCCGATCAGCATGATGATACCCTGCGCAAAGTCGGAAACCGCCGTGGCAAAATATCCGCCGAAAAACAGATAGATCGCCGTCAGCGCCGCCATGGCGAGCACCACCCAGATAAAATCGATGCCGAATACGCTCTTGAACAGATAGCCCAGCCCCGTATAGACGCTGGCGGAATACGGCAGCAAAAAGATCACGACCACGAGCGCGGAGATCAGTTTGAGATACTTGTCCTCATACCGCGCCGAAAAATATTCCGGCATGGTCTTCGTTCCGAGCAGAACGGTGACGTTGCGCGTGCGCTTTCCCAACAAAATCCACGCCAATGCCGCGCCGATCAGCGCATTGCCCACGCCGATCCAGAGCGAGTGAAACCCGAAAGAATACCCCTGCTCCCCCGCGTAACCGATGAAGATGACCGCCGAAAAATACGTCGTTCCGTAAGCGAACGCCGTAAGCCAACCGCCCATATTGCGGTTGCCCAGTAACGTGTCCCCTACCGTCAGAGCGCGTTTGCGTGTAAAGAACGCCACCAGCAGCATCCCCGCCACATACAGCACGAGTATCGCGGTTTTTAAAAACAAATCCCAGTCCATTCCGATATCTCCGAAAATAAATCTCGTTTATTTTATCATAAAAACGCCGTTTTTAGCAAGCGTTTTATCCGCGTTTCAGAAGAGGTAGACCACCGCCAGCAAAATCCCGAGAAAAATAAAATTGATCAGCAGAAAAAGTCCGAGATAGCGCTTTACGTTGCCGCCCGTCTGCCGATAATTGCTCAGTGTGATCAGACTCGCAAGCGACGCGACGGGCGTCCCGAGTCCGCCGATATTGACTGCCACAAGCAGATTTGCATAATCGGCGGTAAATTTCGACAGCAGGACGGCGGACGGCACGTTGCTGATGATCTGGCAGGACAAAACGCCGAACAGCAACGGATCCCGCGACATGAGTGACGAAAAAAATTCCCGCACGACGGGGATGCGCGCCATATTGCCGGAAAAGACAAAGAAAGCGCAAAACGTCAGCAACAGCGCGTAATCGACCTTTGCAAACGCCTTATAATCGAGAACGAGAAGAGAAACCGTCACCGCAGCCAACCCCCAGTAATACGGAAATACGCGGAAAACGATCATCACCGAAATCGCAAAGAGCACGAAATAGACCGCCGTGCGCCAGGGCGACGGCGTTCCGGGACGTATGGCAGAAACTTCCACCGGCTGCTTTTTGACAAACAGACATACCCCCGCGATCAGCAGGAACGCCACCGCAAACGGCGGCGCCATGATCGCGAAAAATTCCCCGGCGGAAATGGTGTAATACGAATACAGATAAAGATTCTGCGGATTGCCGAAGGGCGTGAGCATCCCGCCGAGATTCGCGGCGATATTCTGCATCACAAAGGTGAACGCCATCACCTTCTTCTGTCCGCATTCGTTCAGCGCAAAATATCCGAGCGGCAAGAATGTGATGAGCGCCATATCGTTCGCCATGACCATCGAGCCGAAATATGTCACAAACACCAGCGCAAGCACCACGTTTCTGAGGTTTTTGAAGCCGCGCACGATCCGATCCGCCGTAAACGTGAAAAATCGGATGTTCTTCAGTGCGGAAACCACCGCTAACGTACAAAAAAGACACGAAAGCGTACGTACGTCGAAATAATCCGCATATGCGGCGTCCGGCGGCACGAAAAAACAGGTGATCGCCGCCGCGCTTATCGCCACAAGCAAAACGACGTTGTTTTTCAGCACCGCGCGAACATCGTGCAAGCGCGCGCGATGAATTGCCGATCTCTTTTCGTCGTCCTTCGCTTCCCCCATAAAATCTCCTTTCCTTTTTCGGATTTTTTCTCGTTTTCTTATAATTATAATCCTTTCCGCGGCGCCGTCAAGCAATTGAAAAACCTTTGCCGCCGAAAACGCGTCGCCCCGCCGCCGGGGACACCTTATCCGGATGCCGCAATCCTTCCGAAGCGGCGCGGTTTTTGAAAAAACGTTGCGGCGCCGTCAGGCAATTGAAAAACCTTTGCCGCCGAAAACGCGTTGCCCCGCCGCCGGGGACACCTTATCCGGATGCCGCAATCCTTCCGAAGCGGCGCGGTTTTTGAAAAAAACGTTGCGGCGCCGTCGTTCAGGACGGCGCCGCAGCCGGCTTCATTATACGCTGTGCTTGTAAATATAATCGTCCATCACATATCCTCCGCCGATGTCCGATACCGCGCAGTCTTCCAGGCAGAACCCGTATTTTTTATACGCCGCGACGGCACGCGCATTGTGCTTGTTGACCGTGAGATAGACCTCTTTGTATCCGAAATGCCGCGCCGCTTCGAAAATTTCCTGCAACACATCTTTGACCAATCCCGTGCCGCGGTATTCCTTTTTTAAGTAAAGTTTCGATAAAAACAACCTCTTTTCTTCCAACTTCAGCGCAACATATCCCGCGACGTCGTTTTCCCGCACGATAAAAAAATACCGATAATTTTCTTCTTTCATCTGCTTATAAAACGCCTGCTTGCTCTGAAATTTTTCAAGCATATAACAGACCTGCGCCTCGCCGATCAACGCGTCGTACGTCTCGTGCCACAGCGCTTTGCATAAACGCTCCAGCGCTTCAAACTCCCCGAAGTTCACCGCTCTCAGTATCATGTTTTTCCCACTCCTGTTTCCCGAAATAATTTTCCAATTCGCAACGCACCGCGTTTTCGTCGCTCATCAGCGCCGTAAAGATCAGCTCGTCGCCTTCCCGCAGTCTTCTCTCGTTTCCCAGATAAACTTCCGATTCGTCTTCAAACGAAATGTTTTTGCGTACCGTTATGTTGGACGACAACAACAGTTCGGAAATTTCTTTCCCTTCCGCAAAGCATCCCGCCGTCACGGTCACCTTGAAATCTCCGTAGAAAAAATGTTTGCCTTCCGCCTGCCGCTTCGCCATCCGTTCCGTCATAAATTCGTACGCCGACCGTGTACGCGTAAGCTCCGTGATAAAGTACGAAATAAATACCGTGAACGCCAAATAAAACAAATTCGTGAACCGCCACGTCGATTCCATGGCGAACACCAGCGCCGTGATGGGCGCTTTCGTACTCGCACCCATAAACGACACGGTACAGGCAAGTACGACAAACGGCGTAACTTCCGCGGACATCCCCATCACCGCGAACAGCTTCGCAGAAAGCGCTCCCGCAAGCGCGCCGAGAGATAGCATGGGAATAAACAGTCCGCCCGATGCGCCGATCGCCGAACAAAGCACCACCAGCACCAGCCGGATCGTCAGCGTCAGGGCAATTTCACCCGGTCCCATCCCTCCGGCAAAAACCTTTTCCACGATCCCGTGGCCGCCGTAAAGCGTCCCTTCCAGAAAAAATCCCGCCGTCCCGACAAGCCAGAACAACACGATGAACCGCATCAGCTTCCCCGCAGCGGAACACTTCTTTCCGAATAAGTTCGACAACACCTCGGTCAGCCGGCAAAACCCCGTTGCAAACAATCCCACGATTACGCCTGCAAGCAGCATCACCCACACTTCTCCGATCGCGGGCGAACGCAACGTCTCCGCCGCTACGCCGAATAACGGCGCGAGATTTATTCCCAATGCCGCAGACAACAGCCGCGATACGAATATCGAAGAAAGAATCGCCGAAATCGAAGCAAGCATAATCGTAGACGAAACACGCTTGTGCGTTTCCTCCACGGAAAACAAGATTCCCGAAAGCGGCGCGCCCGTCGCAACGGCAAACCCGGCACAGGCGCCGCTCGTCATCATGTATTTGGAAAAATTCCGCCCGGAAATCGGCAACGCCGCCGTGCCTGCCCCCAAGGAACATCCCAGCAATACCGACGTCCCTTCCGTGCCCAACGGCAATCCCGCAAAATAACTCAAAAAAGAATTGAACACCGTACCGATCGCCGTCCTCAGCCAACGGAACGTCACGATTCCCCGGATCACGCCCACGCTGCGCGGAATTCCTCCGCCCCTCGTTTCCGGCGCAAATTTCTGAAAAAAATATTCCGCCGTCGCCAGGATCGCAAGCCCTAAAAACAACAACGGGATAAAGGTCGGATTTTCCCTTATGTATCCGTAAATCAAAGCGGATTCATCCGATAAAAAATCCGCCGCATACTTGAAAAAAAATACGGCGATCCCGACAATCAGTCCCACCGCAAACCCGCTCGCCACACAGGGCAAAAAGGTATTCTTAAAATAATGCGCTTTCCCTTCTCTGTGCATAGTTCCTCCCGTCAGAGCGCTTCCGTCCGTCGGTCACCGCTTTCTTATAAAATCGTCCTCATTCTTTTTGTTCCGTTTTTGACGCCATGCCGTCAACCTTGACGCGATCGCGGCGCCCTTGCCGTATCCCCCTTCTTACGTTTGATTATCCGACCGTTTTTCATTCCCCGCTCTCTCTATTTTATCATAAGCGGAAAAATCTCGCAACGGTATTCGCGTGCTTTTCGGCAAAAAAGCAAATCCGTGACATTTTCCCCGATTTTAAAAAGCCGTCCGCATAAGTAAAACGGACAACTTTCGTTATGGAAAGAATCCCCATTCAACGCTTTCATCCCGAAAAAGTTTATATAAAAAGTCTCGTCGGATGTTTTTCTTTCATTTATTATGATGCATACTTAGAATATGGACTCTGTATCGAATAACGAGTAGCCCGCGTTTTTCCTTCCACGGAAAAACGCGGGTTTTATTTAATAAATTATACTATATAAACGCAACATAAAAGAAAAAAAGTTCCTACAAATCTGTGGTAAAATAGAGTTGCCAAGTCAAATTTTGCCAAGGAGATATGTATGAACTATCATCATTTTACCATGGAAGAATCCTGTCGGCTACAAGAATACTATATAAAAAGAAAAAGTTATCGGGAAATTGCAAGACTTCTCGGTAGAAATGTGAGTTCGGTATCGAGAATTGTGACGGAACTGTACGTTTTTCAGGGATATACCGAGATATTATCCGTATACGGCACAAAAATTTATTTTTTGTTTTATAATTCATCATTTCAATATCCTTTTGTGCAAAGGAGCCTTGTAATATATCCGTAACCATGGTGTATGTATCGGTTTCGCAAACATAAAATCTTCTGTAAATTCATTACACTTAAGTTTATGAATTCTGCTCCGATAATTTTTTGTCATTCGATTCTTGTTTATAGCACAAATTTATTTTCTCGATATTTTTGCAATTCTTTCAAGGAGCCGGTTTAGCCGGGCGCGTGCACCGCTTTTTTCTTTTTCCGTCACGCATTTATCTTCTTTGACGGCGTCGATCTTTCGGTTTTGGAAACATTGCTTTTCGGCGCAAAGGGAAAAGCAAAGCATGCTTTGCCACGCTTGCGGAAAGAAAAATAAGGTATTATACAGCGATGAAAATTGCGGACAGAACAGGTGAAACGATGGCAAATGCGATGAGCTCCATGTTGAGCAAACTCCCCTAAATAACGGTAAAAACCATCGCCTTAAACCGTGGAAGCGAATTTGCTTGTTAGATAGAAATAGAAAACGGCTTGAAACGCAAAATCTTTTTGCAGATCCGTATTGTGCGTGGCAGAAAGGTACAAACGAATATGAGCGGTCTGTTCATAGAGTTCTGTCATAAAGACAGAATCTTGTCCGGAATAAGTCCCGCAACTTTGAAAAAAACCCGACGTTAATTAACGCCGGGTCTAAAAAGGTTTTATATTTCAAAACTCCGATCGATTTATTTCAAGAAAATCTTATCCGGTGTTGCACTTGGTTTGACATTTCATCAGGTTTTATATTTTAAAACCCCGATAGATTTATTTCAAGAAGATCTTATGCGGTGTTGCAATTGATTTGACAATTTCTTTTTTACGCTATACAAAACAGAACGCGGTTTTAAGCGCACGACAATTTTATATTTCCATTGCGCGCACCTTCACTCTTTACGCTTTCTCTTTATTCAGGATTACGCTCCGTTTTCCGTTTTCTTTGATTTGCTAACGCGTCAAACCGACTTGCTCCCTGCCGCAAAAAATCATTATAAGCCGCACTTTTTACCTTTTCTCCGACTTGCAGCTCTCCTTCGCTTGCCGCTTCTTCGATCAGATTGCAAACATAACCGTACATAAAATTCAAAAATCGCCTGCCGCCTTTCTCTTCATACCATCCGAGCTGCTTGATCGCCCGTTCCAAATCCCCCTTATTATAGTAATCCAGCATCTTACAGATACACCGTTCCCGCTCCACTTCCTCAGCCGATATCGTACTTTCTAACCGATTCACGGTTTTCAACGAAATTTCTCCTTTGCTCAAAAGTTGATAAAATACCTTATATGCCTCCAGCTTATACAGCCAGTCTTTGGATATTTTGTTTTTTTCTCCATACGCTTCGTATGCTTTCAGAAAACCGTCGGCATCTCCACGTTCAAGCAAGGAAAGTATTGCGTAAACTCTTATAAAAAAATACCGATTTTCATGTTTTGCCGCGTAAGCATCGAATTTTTTATAATTTTCTTCCGAAAGATACGCCTCCGCCCCAGAAAGTACTTTGTTCCTGCACAAAATTGCGATGAGCATTCCCGCACAGGGAATAATCACTACCGCCGACGCAAACAAAAACCATGCGGGATATCCTTTCGCCAACAATAAAATGCTGAATAATCCCGTTAAAAACAACAAAATTATATAAGTTGCAATCTCTCCTTTTTTAAATTGAAACATTTTGCGCCCCCTTCACGATCTTCAGCACCGCACTCTGTCCGCATTCCGAACTTACCGCGCTCTGCCTACTTTCCGAAACTATCGCGCTCTGTACACTTTGGAAACTTACCGCGCCCTGCCTGCTTTCCGAAACTATCGCGCTCTGTACACTTTGCAAACTTACCGCGCCCTGCCCACTTTCCGAAACCATCGCACTCCGACAGCTTTCCGAACTTGCCGCGCTCTGTCCGCTTTCCGAACTTGTCGCATTCTCCTCTTTTCCGAAAAGATCTCCGAAAACCTGCAAAAACGCCAGATAATCCCCGCCCGACAACGCAATCAGTCTGTTTCCTTCAAATGCGCAGAAAGAAGTGGAAAAATAATATGCGGTAAAGTATTCCCCTTGATCCAGATCCGTTCCGTATCCCGTTCGTGATGCATAATAATTCCGCAACGCCTCTTTCGTTTCAAAAATATGAGCCGACAACCGATAGTATTCTCCTGCATAAAGGAACGAAACATTAACGGAATCCACCGTCTCCGTATCGCCGAGATAACTGTCTTTCCCCACATCCTGAACATCAACACCGTTTTCATCAAGCCATGTCCGTACAGAAGAAAGCTCCTCAAACATTTCATATGCAGGCAATTTCCCTGCCGGAAAAACAATATACGGCACAATCACGACAAAGTTCAAAATAAATAAAACGATCATCGTAATAATTGCCGCCTTGCTGCTTTTACGCATAAAACATCTCGCTCCCGCTATAATAGCATACACTGTACTTTTTGATTATTGTAACATAATTTCTTTGCAATAGCAAGATATTTCGGATGAACTTGTTCCATAACATTTCAACCGAAAAGAACAAAAAAATAAATATAGATATATTATAATTTAATTTATAAATATTCGCTTTAATTTTGCTTCTACTTAATAAATAAAATAATCCTTTAATAATGCTTTGCGCTTATTTTAAACAAACATGCATAAAAATTATAATATATTTGCGCCAAACTTATTTAAATCAAAAAAATAAATTGTTTTTTGCGCTACGCAAAATTTAACCGATCCACTATAAAGAAACCGTAAATACGCACGCAAAATAGCTGTTTAATTTTTAAAGAAAAAATACACAGATAAGTTTTTTGGCTCAAAAATATAATAAATACATGCGCTAAATAAATCAATTTTATTAAAATTTTGCACTTATCAAATACGCAAAATAGACCCTTAATTATAATGTATTTTCATCGTTAAAATTATTATGAGTGATCATTTGTATAAAATTGCCCTATTTTCAATAAAGAAATTACGCTTAAAATCAGTACTTTAATTAAAAATAAAATGATTAAATATTTTTATTTAAGCGCATAAAATTTAATCACTAATAAAATATTAAAACGCATTTTCTCACCGCCAAATTATAAGTTTTTCAGTATTTTATAAATAATTTATCACTAAAACCAAAAAATTTTAATTTTATTTACTAAAAAACATTTTCCTGCCAATTTTTATGCATATTAAGTCATATTTTAAACATAAAGTTGTATAAATCAAATGCGCACATTACTATATTTTAATTTTTAAAGGATAAATTACTATGCAAAATTATATTTACATTCGCTTTGTTGCCGAAAAAATTATAATTATACTATCTTACAATTAAAACATTATTATTCTTGCAAAAATTACGCCATTTTTTTGATTAATTTATAGTTTATATGCTTGCTGAAATTTCTAATGTGCAAGCATAAGCAACAGCTTAAAATAAAAACATACTTTGCAGAACGTCCGAAACCATAGTATTATATTGTTTACGTTAAAATTACCGTCAAATTGTCTTAAATTTCTGAATAAAATAACCATAAAAAATTTGCATTTTAACGAGCTGAGACAGAATGGCATAAATTTTTATCGGCATAAAATATATTGTATTTTGTCTCAGACTATTATGTTTTGAGCGATGTTTCACGTGAAACATCGCCTGATAAATGTTTCACGTGAAACATTATGAAAGCAAAATAAAAAATGCCGATAATCACTTTGACATTGTTTATACAATACAATTGTTGAAAACAGCTTGTTTATTTTTATAAATATCCATAGTTTTTAAATAAAAATTACATTTAATTATTTGCGCATTGTGGCATTTTATTTTGCATAACATTTTGCTACGTAATTTAATTAAGTTTACTTGAAATAAAGGGGTTGTTTATCGTTTTAATGTATTGCGGTTAGATCTGAATTGTTTTGCCATAAAGAAAATTTTAAAAATATATAAGTAGCAACCTGACATTATGATCGGACTTAAAAATAGTCGGCTATTTTTAGTACATTTTTGTTAAAATAATAAATTTTAAAATTTTAATTAACAAGCGCGTTTTTTATGACTAAAAACGCAATAACGCGCTTTTGTTTTAACTTTAATTTTAATTTGGATCATGTCGTATCATTTAGTATATTGTTAGAAATTTCAGTTTTGTTTTGTATGCCAATTTTCTCATGATGTGTTTTTTTTGTAAAATTATTGAAAAATATATTGTCTTTTGCCGGCAATTGTGATAAAATGTTTTTAATATATTTTTAATACAATTTATAAGTCGCAATGTATGATTTTCGCTTTACTTACGTAAACTAAAAAAGAATGTTTTAGCGGGTATTTTAACGCACAGAGAAGATAGATTTTAAGTAATATTTTAGCGCATTTTATTTTATTTGATTTCAGGCAATTATGTTATAAAACTTATCTCTTTCAATGCTATTTCAATCTTTTTTTTATATAGTTGGGTTACTTTATATTTTATATATTGTATTATCCGCTCATAAAATCGGATCAGATATATTAAGATTGTACCAGTTTTTATTGTGATTTTTATTGTTTAGTTAAATTTTTATTTTATTTATAAATAATAAATAGCAATAATAAATATTTATTGATTATAATTGCAGCGTTCTGTGTTTTAGAGAAAATTTAAAGTTGCGCTTAAACAAATTTCTGCGCCAATACAGTTTACGGCACTTCTGAAAGCAAGACGCATTCTGTGTAAGTTTAGGCGCCCCTGATGATTTTAAAGCCAAAACGCGCAACAGAATGATGTATAAATTTAAAACAGGATAAAGTAAAAATTTTAAAGTTATCCTGTAAAAATTGAAGTTTTATAATGCGTAATGCTTTTTAACAGGATTTAGCAAATGCTACACAATCCTCGGCGCCCCTGATGATTTTAAAGCCAAAACGGGTAGAACAGAACGAAATTCAGCTTATGCGGTTAATAGTTTGACTTTCAATCGCTTGCCCATAGTGTTGGCAATGTCTTTCGCATCCGGCGCACCGATGTAATTGAAAAGATGCACTGTCCGCCGGTCTATCGGCGACCTTGTTTATCATTTCCTGTACGATGGCAGATTTCGCGTTATAATAATTATATTTATATAATTTGATACGGAATTTTTATAAAACGTTAAATTAAATTTCATTTAATGAGGTCATTTTAGGCTTCAGGACAAATACTACGCAATTACGGAGCGCCTGAATTTGAAAGAAACGGCGCGCATTATAAATTAATGTACAGTTTGGAGCGCAATTGATTTAAATACAATATTTCGAGTATTTTATTTGCGTTTTTACGTATATTGCGAACTCCGTACATTTTGAGATAAGCACCGACGCTTAAGCGAGTTTTCAGCAAAACCGTGTAGGCGAAATCAAAACAAGCACCGTCGCGCGGGAAAAATTCAACTGAAACAAACCTCGTAGACGGGATGAAAACAAGCACCATCGCGCGGGAAAAATTCAACTGAAACAAACCTCGTAGACGGGATGAAAACAAGCACCGTTACACAGACAAATTCAGTCGAATCTATATGCAAAAACAGAACGTGCGTCGATGTTTAGATAAGACTTCAACCGAAATCATGTAGACTAAAGCACGGTGAGTGCCGATCCGAGGATGGGATCTTCGGCAGGTGAGATTCTGCAGGAAATCTGACGGGCGCCGGACAAAACCATACAGGCAAAATTTTCGGCAAAAAATTCGGCAGGCGCCGGACGAAACCGCGCGGGTGGGATCTTCGGCAGGTGAGATTTTGCAGGAAATCTGACAGGCGCCGGACGAAACCGTGCCGGCAAAATTTCCGGCAGAAAATTCGGCAGGAGCCGAACAAAGCCATTTACGCGAAAACATAACGTGCGCCGACATTGCACAAACTTCAACCGAAACCGTGTAGGCGAAACCAAAACAAGCACCGTCGCGCGGGAAAAATTCAACTGAAACAAACCTCGTAGACGGGATGAAAACAAGCACCGTTACACAGACAAAATTCAGTCGAATCTATATGCAAAATCATAACGTGCGCCGATGTTTAGATAAGACTTCAGCCGAAATCATGTAAACTAAAGCACGGTGAGTGCCGATCCGAGGATGGGATCTTCGGCATGTGAGATTCTGCAGGAAATCTGACGGGCGCCGGACAAAACCACACAGGCAAAATTATGACGGCGGAATTCTTCGGATTTCGCATCAAAAGTAAAAAAATACATTATGAATCGTATGTAGGGCGGTAATAATATCCGTATTCTTCGATTCAGAGCGAATTAAAATTAAAAAAGCGGAGGATCGGCTTTTTGCGATCTTTCCGAGGAGGGACATCATTGAAAAAATCCAACACCGGCATTTTAATAGGCGTATTGGCCGTTATTGTTGCGTTAATCGCCGTGTTTTCGTTTACCAGTTCATGTGCCGGCTCAACGAAAATCGATAACAGCATTTTTGAGCAAGCTATCGGAATTGTCCGGACCGAAAAAGTAATCGGACAGGATTCCGCAGGCAATCCGATCACGGAAGTCGTGACGACGACGACGGGTAAGGCGGATGCTATGATAATTCTGAGATCCGATAAGACCTTGAAAGCGCAACTGGATCGGATTGACGCTACTTCGGCAAAGATCAACGAAGTACAATTCAGCAATTACAATATTTATATTGCCGTAACATACCGTCTGTCCGGCGGCGCGGCCGATATTGTGCGCACGTATTCGACGATTCTGATGAATTCGGACGATGTAACGCTGTATAAAGACGCCTTGCGGCACATCAATCAGAGCGCCGCAGACGGAGCGGAAATCGTTTATGAAGGAACCGATCCCAATGCAGGCTCGATCTGGTCGTCGATCATTCCGTATGTGATCATGATTGCGCTTATGGTGGTGGCATTCATCTTTATATCGCGGTCGATGGGCGGCGGGACGAAGAGCGCCATGAATTTTGCGAAGACCAACGCGCGGCAGTTGCACAATCTGAAGGTTCGATTCACCGACGTAGCCGGGGCGGATGAGGAAAAAGCCGAACTTGCGGAAGTGGTGGAATTTCTGAAAAATCCGAAAAAGTTTTCCGAACTCGGCGCGCGGATTCCGAAGGGCGTACTGCTTGTAGGGCCTCCGGGAACGGGTAAAACCCTGTTTGCGAAGGCGGTTGCGGGAGAAGCGGGCGTGCCGTTTTTCTCGATCAGCGGTTCGGATTTCGTGGAGATGTTCGTCGGCGTAGGAGCGTCGCGGGTGCGCGATTTATTTGACGCGGCGAAGAAGAGTCAGCCCTGTATCGTGTTTATCGATGAGATTGACGCGGTAGGTCGGCAGAGGGGTACGGGTCTCGGCGGCGGTCACGACGAACGCGAACAGACGCTGAACCAGCTGCTCGTGCAGATGGACGGATTCGAGACCAACGAAGGCATCATCGTGATGGCGGCGACCAACCGTGCGGACATTCTCGATCCGGCATTGTTGCGTCCAGGTAGATTTGACAGACAGATCTACGTCAACACGCCCGATGTAAAAGGACGGGAAGCGATATTGAAGGTACACGCCAGGAACAAGCCGATGGCGCCGGACGTAAATTTCAAGACGGTAGCGCGGATGACCAGCGGTTTTTCGGGAGCGGATCTTGAAAATCTGCTGAACGAAGCGGCGATTCTCGCGGCGCGGGCGAACAGGAAAGTGATCACGAACAAGGATTTATACGAGGGCATCAACAAAGTGCTGTTGGGGCCGCAGAAGAAGAGCAGGCTTATCACGGAAACGGATAAGCGCATCACGGCGTATCACGAATCGGGACACGCGATCCTTGCAAAACTTTTACCGAACTGCGATCCGGTACATGAAGTTTCCATCATTCCGAGAGGGCAGGCGGCAGGATATACGATGACCATGCCGGACAACGACGACAATCATCTTACGAAGGCGAAGCTGCTTGACGATATCGTCATGACGCTCGGCGGAAGAGTTGCGGAAGAGCTGGTGATCAAAGACATCTCGGCGGGGGCGTCGGGCGATATCAAAGCGGTGACGAAACGGGCGCGGCTGATGGTGACCGAATGGGGCATGAGCGATCGCGTAGGTCCGATTTCCTACGGCAGCGACCAGGAAGTCTTTATCGGAAGGGATATGGCATCCCATGTGAATTACAGCGAAGAGACGGCGGGGATCATCGACGAAGAAGTCAATAAGATTGTGATGGAGTCGTTGGGAAAAGCGCGTTCCATCCTTTCGGAAAACCGAAAACTTCTCGACAATATGGCGCGTTTGCTTGTCGAACGGGAGACGATCTTTACGGAAGAAGTGGATATGCTGATGGACGGTAAATCTTTGGAAGAGATTGAAAAGTTCATGGACGAAAACGAAAAGACATTACAGGAAAATCCGTTTGCAAGAGGCGGGAAGAACGTGATCGTGGACGAACCGGACAAGGAAAAAGAATCGGCGGAAGACGGGAAGGAAACGGACGAAGCGAAGTCGGACGGCGACAAACACGACGGCGCCGGGAAATAGCCGAGAAATCATCGTAAACAAAAGCGGAGCGGATTTATGGGTAAGATTATCGCATTTTCAAATCAGAAAGGGGGCGTCGGAAAAACGACGACCTGTGTCAATATGGCGGCATATCTCGCCGTAAAGGGGAAAAAGGTCCTGCTCGTCGATCTGGATCCGCAGGGAAACGCGACCACGGGTCTCGGTTTTGCAAAATCGGAAGTAAAAAACTCCGTATACAACGCGCTGATCGACGAGGTTCCCATCCCGAGTCTCGCAATCAAGACGTCCATTGCGAATCTCGATCTGTTGCCGTCAAACATCGATCTTGCCGGCGCGGAAGTCGAACTTGTTTACATGAAAGATCGGGAAAGCGTGCTTAAAAAAATGTTGGGAGAGGTCAAAGGTTTTTACGATTACATCGCCATCGACTGTCCTCCCTCGCTGGGGCTTCTCACCATCAACGCATTATCCGCGGCAGATACGGTGATCATTCCCATTCAGAGCGAATACTATGCGATGGAAGGATTAAGCCAGCTGATCAATACCATCAAGCTGGTGGTGAAACATCTCAACGACAAACTCAAAATCGAGGGCGTTGTCCTGACGATGTGCGACAGTCGCGCGGTCATTTCCCGACAGATCGCGGCAGAAATACGCAAATACTTCGGCAAGCGTATGTTCGACACGGTGATTCCGCGCAACATCCGTCTTTCGGAAGCGCCCAGTCACGGCGTACCGATCTTACTGCACGATCCGAAATGCGCAGGCGCACGGGCATACGACGCACTTACCGACGAATATCTTGCAAGAACGGCATCAAAACAGGGGTAATATTTATGAAAAACAACAGAGGTCTGGGAAAAGGACTTTCCGCGTTGTTTGCGGAAACGGAAGAAGATTACGGAAAGAGTCTTCTTTTTGACGAACCGGAAACGGAAGAAAAAGGAAAAGAAAGCGTAAAGGAAGTGGAACTTTCATCGATCCACCCCAATCCCGATCAGCCGCGGAAGTCATTCGATCCCGACGCGCTCGACGAGCTCGCGCAATCCATCCGTCATCACGGCGTGATCATGCCGCTGATCGTCAATCAGGACGCCAAAGGATACATGATCATTGCGGGGGAGAGACGGTACCGCGCAAGCAAACTTGCGGGCATTGAAAAGGTCCCCGTCATCATCAAAAATTACAACGAACGGCAGATCAAGGAGATCTCGCTGATCGAGAACCTGCAAAGAGAGGATCTGAATCCCATCGAGGAAGCGACCGCCATGCGTTCTTTGATGGAGGATTACGGCATGACGCAGGACGAACTTGCCGACAGAATCGGCAAATCCCGTCCGGCGATCACCAACACGCTGCGGCTTTTGCAGCTGTCGCCGGAAGTCATCCGCCTCGTCGAATCGGGCGCGCTCTCGTCGGGACACGCGCGCGCCATCATCACGGTTCCCGCGGAAGAACAGGTCAGAATGGCGAACCGTTTCGTCAAGGACGGATGTTCGGTACGGGAAGCGGAACAGCAAGTCAAAAATTATTTTAATCCGCCGGAAGAAAAGAAAAAGAAAAAAGCGGAACTTTCGCTGGAACTGAAGGAACTCGTCATCACGATGCAACGCGTGCTCGGCACGAAAGTCAACGCCATCGGAAACGACAACAAAGGCAGGATCTACATCGATTACTATACCCGCGACGATCTGGACAGACTTGCGGCGATCATCGAATATGCGGAGAAAGCGGAAATCAAATTCTGAACGCAGGCGCGGCATCTGCCGCGCCTGGAGTTTTTTCGGGGCGCGCTTTATGCCGATGTGAATTTTCCGCGTTCTTCCGACTTTATTGCGAAGCGGATTTTCCGCAGCCGTATGCGGTCTGCTCGGTGGACCGCACGGAAATAAAGCATTTTCATATTGACACAGAAATAAAATAATGATATACTATCGGTAATAACCGAATCGGACGGTATACCGAACCGAAAAGAGGGGGAACATGATATGGAATGTAAAAATTGCGGAGCGGAAAATGTAGAACACGCGATTTTCTGCGCAAAATGCGGCACACGGATCGACGGGAAACGCGCGTGTCCTTCCTGCGGCAAACTCAATGCGGAAGAAAACGTCTACTGCAATTTCTGCGGAATACGGCTCGACGGGAAAACCGTCTGCAGCTCGTGCGGCACGGCGTATCTCGGAAACTTCTGTCCGCAGTGCGGCGCAAAGCACAAAGAGAGCGCGGCGGCCGAGTCCCGCGCCCTGCCGCAACGGAGTGCGGGCGTGTTGGCGATCATCCGCAACAGCCTGCTGTTCGGCTCGATCGTCGCCATGCTGATTTTTTCCTTTTTCCTGGGAGTCAGCCTTTCCCTCGACGGTAAGAACTGGGAAACTTCTTCGGCGTTTTCTTTTCTTATCGACCAATGGGAAGAAATTTCCATCTTTTTTGAATCGTTGAGCGCTGACATTGCAATCTATTCGGAAGCCTACTTTGCCGTTTATATGCCTTCGATCCTTATCGCCGTCGTTTACGGCGCAAACATCATCGTCAATATCGTTTATGCCACGCTTGCAACGGTAACTTTTTCAAAGAACATCGGCAGAAAGGAATTTTCATTGCGGAAATATCTCATTCCGGTCGCGGTTACCACGCTTGCGGCGATCATCGTTCCTACGATCCTGCTTTTTTCCCTGTCCTTGTCAGCAAGCACTCAAAATCTGAATCTGCTCATCACGATTTCCTCGCCCGCAATCGCCGAAATCGTACTTGTCTGCGTCTTCCTGGCGGCGGCAATCGTAATGGAATGTATTCTCAACGGCAGAAAAATCCTCGCCGATCTCAGAAAAATCATTCCCTTCGGCATAACGGCGATTCTGCTGATCGTTTCGCTGAAAATCCTCGGCACATCGTTTTTAAATCTTTCCGGCGAAGGAACAAGGGTATATTATTCCGCCGGCGCGTTTTTAAGTTCGTTCCTGCTTCTTTTCGGTATTTCTTCGGAGCTTACCGCGGAAGATTTGATCTTTATCAGCACCTGCATTGCGGAATACATCGTGCTTGTGATCTTTATCGCGCTTCTCGTGCTGGCGCTTTACTTTATTCTTAAGGCGCTGTTTTCCGATAAGCGCACGGCGATCCTGCCTATTCTGTTCACATCGCTCTGTGTCGTTCTTTCCGTCGTCTTTCTTGCGCTGTCGGTTTCGCTCAAAACACAGATTTCCGCGCAGACAGTCGAAGGCGCCGCATTCGGCCTCGGCGCCGCGCCCGTCGCCGCGTTGGTTTTATGTCTGTTTGCTCTTGCCGGCGCGATCACTGCCGTGATTCTTTTCAATCGGAAAAGCTCCGGCGATCGGCTTGAGACTTTACCCGAAGATGCGGAATAGAAATTCCGTCATGACCCACAAGGAGGTTCCTATGAAAATCAACCGTATTTCCCGCGTTGCGGCGTCCTTCGCCCTTGCAGGTACGATGCTTTTTTGCGCGTCGGCATGCGCCGTCAATTCCGGCAAGATCAACGACGCGCCCAAGGATATAAAATTATCGGCGTATTCCATTACCGCGCTGGACGGATATACGCCGACTTCCGTGGATAAGTTCGGAATCATTCTCGCCGAAAACAACGGACGGTATGCGCTTTATTCCACGCATACGGGGCTGCTGTATACCGAAAACTTTCCGTTTACAAAACTGACCGACGGACTGTACGTCGTGGAAAAGGGGGAACAGTTTCTCTTTTACGGCAGGACGGGACTTTGCGCCACGCTGAACGGCGAGGCATATTCGGGGGATAATCCGTATTATTCTTCCAACGGACAGACGATGATTTACGTCCGGCCCGACGGCACCGTGGTCTGCAAAAAGAAATCGCTCGATCCCGTTCTTACCGAGTCCGACGCCGTTTTTCCGCTGGAAGGGTATGCTCTGCAACGGGAAAGCACCTCGCCGCTCGTTCATTCGGTTTTCGATAAAGCGGGGAATTTTCTCCGGACGATCAGCCTTGAAAATCTGCTCGGCGTCCCGCTTACCGATGACCCCGTACCCGTATGGTGTCTGAGAAACAAGATCTATACGCAGTATTCCGTTCCGGTGGCGGACAGCGAAAAAGATTTCGATTATTACACCGTCGCCATGGGCGGGGCGGCGAAAATGAAACTCGTCACGAAGTCTTACGACGTCGGCTCCGGCAAGATCGCGGAATACGACGCGAATTACATCATCGAACCCGGCGCGCAGAACGTATTTTATCCGCCGTACGCCGAGCATTATGTATTTCTGAAAAGCATTCCCATCGTCGAAAGGCAGGTCGGCGCGGGCCCATCTCTCTTACAGTGCTTTAACGAAAGCGTGGGGCTGTATACCGACGTGCAGAAACTGATGCCCGGCGCCGATTCGGTCTTTTACGACGGCGATCACATCGTTTTTTGCATTTCTTCATCGAGCGATAACCCCGTTGCCGTCTACGGAAAAGGAAGCCTTCTTTCCGTGACGTACGGAAAGACCTATCTGGGCAGCGGGCTGATGCAATTCGGCGGGGATTTCTATGCGCCGGACGGATCATTGTTGCTTTTCGACGGCGCAAATCAGCAGTTTTACACGACGGGCAGAACGCTTTCGGGCACGTCGCTGCTGTATTACACCTATCAGACGGACAACACGACGTATCTGAGTATGTTTTCCGTTGACGGAGAAGAACATTCCAGCGCAGGCTCGGAACTGTTTATCGGGGGCAATGCCGACACGGCGGCAAACCGTATTGACTGTTACTGCGTGACGCGCAACGAAGAGAGCGGGATTTATACCGTCAAAAACGCCTATTTTAACTATACGGTCTTTTCCGGCGCGGGGTACGGCGGTAACGTTTCGGAATTTTCCTGCCGTACGGATACCGGATTTTATCAGGTCTTTTTCTTCACGGAAAACGGCACGCCGAAAACGGTTTTATTCCGTGCGAACAACCTGCCGCGGAGCAACAGCGCGTCACGGGTGTGAACGGATTGACAAAAGCGTGCGGTTCTGTTATCATGAAGTCGACGGCGGACGGACGACGTCGGTAAAAAAGGAGGTTTTATGACCTGGGTCTATATCTGGCTGGGCGTCGTGGCGCTCAGTATCATCATCGAATTTGTCACCACCGACCTCGTTTCGGTATGGTTTATCTTCGGCGGATTGCTGGCGATGATCCTCGCCCTCGTCGATGTGGATCTGATCTGGCAGCTCGTGGCGTTTATCGCCTTGTCGGCAATTCTGCTGGTGCTGTGCAGAAAGCCGATCTTAAAAGTTCTCGGCAACAATAAAGAAAGCACCAACGCCGATTCCCTCGTCGGAAGGGAATTCGTTCTGCTGACGCCCATTTCCTTCAACGTGGCGGGCAGCGTGAAATCGGGCGACGTGGTGTGGACTGCCGATACCGAATCGGACGGCGAAGAAATTGCCGCCGGAGAAACGGTACGCGTGGTCAGGATCACGGGAAACCGTCTGATCGTGGAAAAAGTGCAGAAATCGTAAAGAAAGGAGATTTTTTATGGGACCTTTGGAAATTATTCTGATCGTACTTGCAGTCGTGATCTTTATCGTGATCGTCGCGTCCATCCGCGTGGTCAGACAATCTACCGCGGTCATCGTGGAAAGGCTCGGTAAATTCCGCAAAATTCTCGACACGGGCATCCACTTTGTCCTGCCGTTCATCGAAAAGGCAAGCAGTCCCATTTCGCTGAAAGAACGCGTTGCGGATTTTGCGCCGCAACCGGTCATCACGAAGGACAACGTCACCATGCAGATCGATACCGTCGTTTATTTTCAGGTAACCGACGCGAAACTCTTCACCTACGGCGTGGAGGACCCGATCCGCGCCATCGAGAATCTCACGGCGACGACGCTGAGAAACCTCGTCGGCGAGTTGGAACTTGACGGGACGCTCACTTCGCGTGACACCGTTAATTCCAAAATGCGCGTGATCCTCGACGAAGCGACCGATCCCTGGGGCATCAAGATCAACCGTGTGGAACTGAAGAACATCCTTCCGCCGAAGGACATTCAGAACGCCATGGAAAAGCAGATGCGCGCGGAACGCGAGCGGCGTGAAGCGATTCTGAAAGCGGAGGGCGAAAAGCGTTCCAACATTCTCGTGGCGGAAGGCGAAAAGGAGGCATTGATCCTCCGCGCCGAAGCAAAAAAGGCGGCGGTCATCGCGGAAGCGGAAGGTACCGCCACCGCCATCAAGATGATCAACGACGCCAACCCCAACGCCGCCTATCTGACCTTGCAGGGATATGAGGCGCTGAAGTCCGTTGCCAACGGCAAGAGCACCAAACTGGTGATTCCCAGCGAGATCCAGAACGTGGCGGGCTTGTTTGCCAGCCTAAAGGAAGTGATCTCCGCCGATTCCGGCGGGGAAAAGAGCGAATAATCCCCGTAAAATCGGACGAAAGGCGCGCCAAAGGCGCGCCTTTCGATACAAAAAAATACAAAAGGAGAAGTTATGCAGGAACTGAAACGGCTCAACGACCCGTTGGAAATCAAAGACTACATTTTGCAGTCGAAGAGCGGCTTTGCCGATTTTTCCATGGGTTTTCTTTATATGTGGAGAAAAAGTTATCAATTTTACTATACCGTCGTCGACGATACCCTGGTGATGGGCGGGGGATACGACGACGAGAGCTTTGCGTATTTTTATCCCATCGGAAAAAATACGGAAAAGGCGCTTTCCTTCATCGAAGAGGACGCGAAAAACAGAAAGGGACTGCGGTTCATGTGTCTTGACGACGAAACCGCCGCGCTTCTTTGCAACCGTTTTGACAACGTATGCGTCACGTCGGACAGGCGTTGGAGCGATTACATCTACAATGCGGAGGATCTGAAAACTTTCCGCGGAAAAAAATATGCGGGACAGCGCAATCACATCAATAAATTTTTAAAAACCTTCGGCGGGTACGAATTTCATGAAATCACCCGCGAGGACATCCCCGCCGCGCTGGCTTTTCTGAAGGAATTTGCCGCGACAAGAACGTTTAACCGTTCGGCGAAGCGGGAATTCGAGAACAGCATCGATCTCGTAACCGATCTTTTCCGCTACAACTGTTTCGGGGGATTCATTCTCGTAAACGGCAAGATCGTCGCCCTCGCCATAGGGGAGCGCGTCGGGGACACGATCATCGAACACATCGAAAAAGGTCTGCCCGATTATCCCGGCGCGTATCAGGTGATGCTTTCGGAATTCGCAAAACACTTTGCCGTCGACGGCGTGAAAACCATCAACCGCGAGGACGATTCCGGCGACGAGGGGTTGCGTACGTCGAAGATGCAATATCACCCGATTCTGATCAAGAATAAGAATTATCTTATCGTGAACTGTCTGTTCAAAAAAATCCGTCCGCCCGTCATCATTGTGGGAGAAAACGTGGTGCTGAGCGATCTGACGGCGGAGGACAAGGACGCGTTTTTCCGCCTGTACACCGACGACGAAAACAACCGGTATTGGGGTTACGATTATAAAGAGGATCTGGGAAACGCCGAGCCCACGCCCGATTATTTTTATTCCTTCCAGCAATCGCTGAAAGACAAATGCGAGGAATATTCCCTCGCCGTACGGCATAACGGCGCGCTGGTGGGGGAAGCGGTCTTTCACAACTTCGATTTTCACGGCGGCGTGGAAACGGGAATACGGATTCTGAAAAGCGAACAGGGAAAGGGCTATGCAAAAGCGGCGCTCGTCGCCATGATCCGCTATGCGAAGGACGTGCTGGAAGCCGGCGTTGTGAAAGCGAAATGCTTCAAAGAAAACACGCCTTCCAAAGCCGCGCTTTTGTCCGCGGGATTCAAAAAGATCGGTTCGGACGACACCTATTATTATTTTAACGCGTAACGGGAATCAGAAGACGGCAATCGCAAAAGGACGCATACCGTAAAGTATGCGTCCTTTTTCTATAATAAAGGGGGGAATATGATGAAGCATTTTCAGATCGCATTTTTTTCCGGCAGATTTTCACTGCGGTAAAACGCGGTATAATCGTCGATCGCCTTGGCTATGGTCTCCGCCATACGGTAGATAAGGCTGAGTCTCGTGAGGTTGAAAAGCTGATAATTTTTAAAAGATTTTACCGCCACGACGCCGATGATGCTTACGTCTCCGATCTCGCTGAGATTTTTATCGACGCCGAGTCCCGGTTTTAATCCCTTATCCGCCGTTTTGATGAGTCCCACGTCGCCCGATTCTCCCACCGCCGCGTCCACGGCGATGATCATGGATTTCGGGTGCAGCTGTTTGAGATACCGTTTCACATATTCCACTTCCTTGGACGTGATGGGCTGATTGAGCGTTCCGTAAATATAAGCGCCGGCATTGCGCTGGCGGAGGAAGGTCCCCACAAGCGGTCCCAGACTGTCTCCCACGACGAGATCGCTGCCCACGCATACGACGATGGGCGCGGCATTTTCTTTATTGTATTCTTTCAGCGCCTGCACGACGCCTTCCGCGGCATAATTGTTAAAAAGATTGAACGTATACGTTTTCATGGCGGCTACCTCAGATTTTTTTTGGCGAAACGCCGTTTTTCCGGGTTCCGACACGGTATATATTTGCCTGAAAATTTCCTTTCTATACCGCAAAACGTTGAATTTATATTTTTTTTATGGTAATATTTAAAAAGAACCCGTTGAACGGGGAAGGAGGAGAGTCGTGTCTGATCAGCTGCTCGCCGCGAACTATGCCGTAGGCGGCGTGATTCTCGGCGTCATACTGCTGTTTGCCGTTTTCGGCTTTATCAAAGGCTTTGCGTCGATGCTGCTGAAGTTTCTCGCAGGGATCGTAAGTCTTATTCTCGCGCTCGTGCTGTGCGGAAAGTGCGCCGACGTCCTCAACAATCTCTTCGGGCTGACCGACGCGCTGACGGGCAGTTTTACGGCGTCGCTTCCGGGGATTTTCGGGGAAGAACTCATGAATCTGCCGGTGTCCGCGTTCGACGAGAACACGGCGACAGGTTCGTTTTTGCCGAAATTCATCGTCAATTCTCTTCTGAAGCTCGCTTCCGACGGCAATGTGCCGCCGGAAACCGCCGTCATCGACGTTCTCGCGCCGACGTTCGCCTACTATGTTTCCGCCATGATCGGACTGATCGTGACGTATGTCCTTTTACGCATCTTTTTCTTTTTGCTTTCGCGGCTGTTCCGGAATGCAAACAAAATTCCCGTTCTCGGCGCGGCAAACCGTCTTCTCGGCTTTATTCTCGGCGCGGTGCAGGGCTTTTTGACGGTCTATATTTTGCTGTCTTTCGTGGGAATTCTTCCGCTCAGCTTCCTCGAGGGCTTCAAAACCCTGCTCGCTTCGTCCGCCGTGGCGAATTTCATCATGAACATCAATATTTTCGGCATCCTGGCAGGTACGGTCAATCCGCTCGATTATATTACGCAGTCGGTCTGAACCGCCGATTTTGCCTTGCCATTACGCGCGGTTTTCCCGCAAATCAGTTGCAAGATGAATTGTCAAGTTAAGTGCAACAGTAGGAGAGATTTAATTCAAACAAATCTTGCGGAGTTTGGTAATGCAAAACTTTCTTGGGCCTGGCGTTGATTAACGCCAGGTTCTTTTTTAATGTTGCGGGACTCACTCTCGAAAGGTTTCTTCCCTTTGGATAAAATTCCCTGAGCAGTCCGTTTAAGTTTTCATTCGTTCCTTTCTGCCATGCGCAATACGGATCCGCGAAGTACATATCACAACTCAGTGCCTTTTCTATCTCTCTCCAACAGGCAAATTCGCTGCCTCTGTCGCAGGTAATCGTCTTTACCGCTCCTTCGGGAAACTTGGAAAGCGCGTCAATTATCGCTTTCGCCATCGTTTCTCCCTTTCTGTCCGGGATCTTGATTGCGATATAATATCTCGTTTTTCTTTCCGCAAGCGTGGCAAAGCATGCTTTGCTTTTCCCTTGCCCCGATACCACAGTGTCCGCTTCCCAATGCCCGAACTCTTTGCGGCTGTATACGCTTTTATCCCGTTTGCGTATGCTTTTCCCCGTCGTGAACCTTCCGCCGTTGCCCATGCGTTTACGGGTTTTCCCTTTTCTCCGTAGGTTTTTCAGGGTGGAACGCAAGTATCTTTCGTCTATCCAACGGTATATTGTCTTGAACGACGGCATCTTCATCCCGCACGGCGTGTTGGAGATTTGTTCGGGCGACCACGTTTTAGATAATTTTTCATCTATGTAGTCCAATACGTTTCTTTCCCAAAACATACCTCGGTGGCGGTAACTGTTGCGCAGATTGCTTTTCTTTTGCGCAGTATACGGATAATATCTCGGGATATCTCTGTAAAAGGTACAATTCCGCCTCAGTTCCCGTGATATCGAACTTACGTTCCTGCCAAGTAATTTTGCAATTTCTCTATAACTTTTTCCTTTAACATAGTATTCTCGTAGACAACAGCGCTCTTCTATGGTAAAATGGTGGTAGTTCATACAGATCTCCTTTGTAGTAAATTTTGTTTTGCAACTCTATTTTACCACAGATTTGTATGAACTCCTTTTTTCCCTCAACTGTTGCACTTAATAGTATAATTCACC
>CALVWR010000010.1 GCA_944367565.1 uncultured Clostridia bacterium | reverse complement strand
TGCAAATGCTTCTTGGATAAATTCTTCCGAATTATCTCTCGTGCAATCCGCCGCACGAAGTTCAACGATGTTAATATTCTCGTCAGCAATGGACTTTGCCATTACCGTTTTACCCACGCCGGGATATCCGTAAAGCAGTACCCCTTTGGGAATATGTACCCCACAATTAGCGTATTTCTCCGCATTGTGAAGAAAGTCTTTTAATAGTTCTAACTGTGCTACTTCTTTCGCGTAGCCTGCAATTTTAGTTTTCGTAGTAATCTGCTCCATTTTTGCCATCGGCAATTCCTCCGTAAAAAATAGATATTGTAGATTATCTTTCCCGACCTCCTTGTCCAATCGGGATAGCATAACGAAAACTACTCAAAAGAAAATACCCCTTATACATAGTATAAGGGGTAAGTTTTAAATTTATTGTTATATTATGGATTTTTACTGTATTTTTGCAAATTTTAAGCCATATAAATCGTATTCGCCATCATCTTTTGGAGTAACCTTTTGCATTTTTTCTTTACTCATCTTTAACATACCCTTAAAGAGTTCGTTTTCAAGGAGTGGAGCGTAAAGATGCCAATTTTCGTTTGCTTCTTTTTCGTATTCTTTCAAGATTAAGTATAAAACGTATTCTTCTGAAAGCAGTTCTTTTACTTTTTCATTACGTTCTTCTTTAGTTTGCTTAATCTTTGCGTAAAGATAGTCCTTTTCATCATCGTCCGCACGCCTAAGTTCACTATACAAAAAGTCTAATTTCTCTTTATACTCTTTGCTAATAGAAACAATTTTATCTCTATGCTCGTAAACGGTAGACGTAGATTTTGGTGTAGGCTCTTTTAACATATCGGAAATAGCTCGGTATGGTATTTCCTTATCTTTGCCTTTACGATAACCGATATCTTTAACGCTCCTATATACGTATTCCATTGGAGCGTTATAAAAGGTGTACTCTTTCTCGTCCCAAAGTTCTTCCCTTCTTTCTTGACGCATTCTTTTTTGTTTTACTTTATTTTTATCTTTTATCTTTCTTACCTGACGCTCAATTTCAACCTCGTCCATTTCCTTGAAAAACTTTGGTCTTACTTTGCCGTATTGAAAAGCCAATTTATTTAATTCTTGACTCACTTCAACGTTTTTGTACATACGTTTCGCCTTGTCTATTTCAATACCTGAAAGCACGGCAAGTTTGCAAATATTTTCATAAATACCACACACTTCTTCAAAACTTGCGCCATTATTTAATTTATCCCAAAGAATACTATTTAATTTTTGCGATAAATTTACTATTTCCCCAATTCGATTTTCACTTGTTTCGTAGTCCAACTCAACAAGTTCTAAATCTTTTTTGCTTGGCTTAATACCATTTACAGGAACTTTGAATGTATCCTTTTGCTTAAACGCCGTTTCAACGATAAGTCTAGCGTTCGTTATAAGCATAGCGTCTGAATCGTAATCGCAACCGTTTAAGCGTTGTTGAATATTCTCGCCTATCGCATTAACACAAACGATATTTTCGCCTAAATCAAAGTAATCCCAAATATCACTTGAAAGGTTATTCGTAGCGCAATATAAATTACCCATCGTAATATGCGGAGAACGTGCGCAAACTAATTTTTCGCCGTTTTCAAACTTTTTGCAAGCAATTTCGCCTTTCGCTAAAATCGTTGGCTCGTTAGTCTTACTATGTAAATCAAACTCTCCCGATAACGCCATTAGCATTTCAGGCCCGTTGCCGAATAACGTGGCGTTCGTTCCACGTAAGAGAATATGCCCTTTCTTTAATCTTTCTTTTTGCGATTCAACAACGTCGTTTCTAAAATTATAATATAATGTCGTATCCTTAAATCCGTAGTTAACACCCATTAACTTAAAGATTACGTCGCTACGCTCGGCAAGCCCATCGGAAAGTTCTTCCGTTTCTTCGTCTTGTTCTCTTTTATAAGCGTCGCTAAAATGATAGCGCATAAAATCGTAATCACTTCTAATTGTCGTTAAATAGTCTTTGCTTTGTTTTAATAATTCTTCTACTTGCCTTTCGTTAAAGCCCAACGTGTTGATAAATTGGTAGCTCGTTTGAACCATTTTACCACCGAAGAATTTCGTGCGCTTGTCGTACTTTACCACGCCAAAGGTGCTATCTACCTTTTCCATCCATTTACGAACGTTGCTTTCAGTAAGTTTATCCCCCATAAACTTAAGGAATTTCATACTGTTCGGCGTTGTAACCATTACAATTTGGCTTATATCCGTTGCAAGCGTAATAAATCCCCTTGCTTTCAAATCGTCAAGGGTTATATTTTTATCCTTAAACCATTTTTGAAGTTTGGTCTTAAAAGCGCAGGACTTGAAAAACTTGTTGCGAAGAAGTAACATATGCTTTTCAGCATAGTTTTCCACGAATAAACTTTCGTCGAGCAAACTCTCTCCGTCCCAAATATCATTTTTGATGAGTGTTTCTTTAGTCGTAGCAACTAAAGCGCCGTCTTTCACTTCGACGCTTACCACTTCTTCTTTGAATTCGCTTTTGCAATCTTGAATAAACAATATGCCGTTAAGCGGAATATCTATCGTACCTTTTAATGAACTTAAAGAAAGGGATTTATAAGATTCCCACGAAGCCAAATCACCCGTAGGGTTTAATCCACACTCTCCCCACTTTTCCATTGATTTCAATAGTTTTTCATCGATAAATAAACACTTACCTTGACGAGAACTTCCGCTACTTCTCTTATAGCGAACGTAATGCACCCCACCGAGATTAAAACCGTTTTTATAAAAATGTTCTCTTAATTGTTTAAGGTCTTTTCCGTTGTTTTCAACCTTGTACATGTATGTAAATTTAAGATTGATTATAGTAAGCGTATATTTGTTGTTATATTCATCTTCAAAAGAAAATTTATTGTTTCTATATTTCTTTTGATAGCACTTTTCAAGTTCTATTAAATCAAGGGAATAATCCAAAACGTTTTTAAACAAGCCAAAAAATTGGCGGTCATATTTTAAAGGCAATACAAAACCCTTCTCCACGCCATTTATCAATTCTTGTTCGTATATATCTTTCGCTTCTAACGAAAGAATATGATAACCCTTGATTTCCATTTGAATCTCTCCTTGTCTACATTATACAACATTTAGCAAGTTTTTTCAATCGAAACCGATACGCAAAGAAAAAGAACTCAGACACAAGTTCCAAGTTCCTTAATTCTTATTAAATTATCTCGAAATGTTTGAGAGCGTCTTTAATTGCTTCTACCATTTCATCCGTTGGATGTGAACGCGGACGTTTTAATTCTTCTACTGCATTCGGCGCATCGTACATAGGCAAGCCTAAATCTCGTTTAACTTCTGCAATATATGCCGTATGCACTTTGAATCCGTACTTTTCTTCGACATACGCTTGTATATCTTTGTAAGTCGTTTTCTTTTTAGGTTTTTGTTCGTTTAATTCTTCTTGAAGTTTTTTAAGGGACAGTTGCCCTTCGCCTTCACCGAACTCAACGTCAATGTTGATATGTTTTTCCGTTTTTTTGGACAAGCAGACTAACGTCTCGACGTGGCGGGTCTGCGGAAACATATCGAAAGGACGAAGATACGTTATCTCATAGCGGGCGCAATCTTCCTTTTGCCGCTCGATCCCGTTTTTCGTCATCTTCAGCGACCCGACAAGCAACCCCGTATCCCGCGCCAAGGTTGCAGGATTGCACGATATATAGACGATCTTCGGGATCTGCGCGGCAAGAATCGCCTCGATCACGCTGTATTCGACCCCTTTTCTGGGCGGATCCAGCACCACCGTAACCGCCTTGTAGCGCGCCTTCAGTTCCGGAATCAGTTTCGGCAGAATCTCTTCACATTTTCCGCACAGATTCTCCATCTTATCCGTCAGATTGTTCCGACGGGCAAGATCGTCGGCACATTGCACCGCTTCCTTTACGATCTCCACCCCATACGCCTTCTTCGCGCGCATCGCCAGCATCGACGTCAGCAGCCCCGCGCCGCTGAACGCGTCCACCACCGCACCGTCCTCATCGGGTGCGGCAAGTTCCACCGTTTTTTTGTATAACTTCCGGCTCATCTCCGTATTGACTTGCAAAAAACTTTCCGCGCCGAATTCATAGACGATATTGTTGTATTTTACTTTATATTTTCCCTCGCCGTAAAGCAGATTGAATTCTTCGCCCAACACCACGTTCGTACGCCTGTCGTTCCGATTTTCATATAACGAAAATCTCCCGAAACGGGATTTCAGTTCCGAAATCAGCACGTTCTGTTGCGGCAACGGCGACCGCGCAACCGCCGTCACGATCAGACAATCGTCTATATCCCGCGCGACGATATGCCGCAAAACGCCGGTATGACTTTCTTCGTCATACCCTTTCACGCCGCTCTTTTTTATGTATGCGTCAAACGCTTCAATCACCTTTTTTGCCCAGTCGGGATGAATGGCGCATTCCGCCGTCTTCACCGCTCTGTGCGAATTTTCCGCATAAAATCCGATGACCGTTTCGCCGTTCTGCCATACTACGGGAATCTGCAGTTTATTGCGATATCCGTATTCTTTTTCCGCCGGAACCGTTCCGTTCACTTTCGCTTCGAGATTCCCTATTTTTCTGAAACAATCCGCTACGATGTTCTGTTTCAGCTTTAATTGTTCGCTGTACCTGAGATGCTGTAATTTGCATCCGCCGCATTTCGTAAACAGCGGACATACCGGTTTGACCCGTTCCTTTGCCGGCGTAAGCACTTCCAGCACCTTCCCGAACGCGATGTTTTTTTTGACCTGTAAGATCTTATAGCGGACTTTTTCTCCGAGAAACGCAAAAGGAAGAAATATCACCGATCCTTCTTCTTTCACGATTCCTTCGCCGTTTGCTCCGACTGCCGATATCAAGGAAATTCTTTCTTCGTTTTTCACTAACATGATACTATTTTTTGATGATGCGGGAAAGCACCCTGTTCACATAGGCGTGAGAAAGTTGTAAAAACTTGCTGTACACCAGAAAAAACACGACGCAAAACAAAGCGAATACACAGTAAAATATCGTTTCGATGCCGGCAACGTTGCTGAAATCAAACACTTTTCCGAATACGTTGAAGGTGTATTCGATGGGAAAATTCATGATTGCGGTATAAAAATACACTAAAAACACGCAGACTGCCGCAAACCAGACGAAGCGGACGATAAACCACACGATTTTATTGAAATTCTTTTTGACCGCGACAAAATTCAGAATGGGAATCAACCCGAAAAACAAAAGATATGACGGCCAGACCAAAGAAAGGATATTTGCGCCGCTCAGCAAAAACGCGATCGCGCCGCCCGCAAGATACGCCAGGACACTTCCGAGGACGGAATCGAGATACATGGGCAACAGGAGAAAAACCGACGCCAGGATGACCGCGAGGATGTCCATGACGGAAAAATACGCCCCCAACGTTAAAAATAATGCGACAAACCCCGCCGAAACGGCGGAAAGCGCAAGAACGTTGCTCTTCATATCATTGACAGCAGCATCGGCACATCATATCCATACAGCAAAGCGTGGTGCAGAAATTCATCATGGATCCGCAGGCGTCCCCGCCCATCTGCTTTTCTTCCGTCGTCTGCGGATTGCCGAAATCGGCATTCCCGGATTTGAATTGCTTTTCCGTAAATTCGATCTTTTCTTTCAGCTTGGTATACGCCGTGCTGTATTTTTTGTTGGTCGGCTCCATGTTCATGGCGATCTCAAGCTGTTTTTTGCTTTCGTTCGTCCAGTTCTTCTTGTAGAAGATCACCGACTGCAGATAATGCCATTCCGCATTCCGGTCGTTATAATTGTCGAGTTTTTCCTGCGCGCCGGAAATGTCGCCTTTCTTCAGGAGCTCTTCCACTTCGCTGAAATCGTATTCCTGCGTCTCCGCGTTTTTTGTCTGCTCCCGCTCCGACTTGATCTCCGCATACGCCGTTTCCACCTGCGTCAGCTTCTTCGCCGCAGCGTTTCCCGCTTCTCCGTCCATAAAACGTTCTTCACGGTATTTCGCTTTCAACGCCTTATATGCTTTCTCTATCTCTTCGTCGCTCGCATTTTCGTCCACGCCGAGAATTCTGTAATTTTCCTTCATTTCCGACTCCTTATTTGAATTTGTAACCCCTGCACTTCTTTCCGTCGCAGGGCTGCATGACGTATTTTGTTCTTACCCCCAATCCCCTGAACAGAATATTATCCGTCAGATCGTGATTGAATCCGTACTTCAGCTTCCGCCCGTCCTCCGCAATCGCCTGCAGAATCGTGCCGAAGATATAGTCCAGCTCCTTCTCGTATCGCACGCACAGTTCTTTTTTGTCCGCCGCGTCACCGTACGCATTCACAAACGGATTGTATTGCCCTTTCTTTCTGTCTTTATCGAAATCGTCGAGCGCGTCGATCAGATAAATCCATTTTCCGAGATTATATCCCAGATTCTCCGCCTCCGGCGCCGTCTTTTCCCCTAAAAGTTCCGCCGTGATTTCCCTGATCATGCTCCCGAATGAATCCGCCGCGATGTCGATGCTGTCCCCGTTTGTCTTTTCGTATGCGACCAACGTCCCGTAATGCTTCTTCACGATCGCATCCAGTTCCGGTTCCGCTTCCCGCGCGCGCTTGTACGCCCGCGCAATCAACGCGCTTTTGCCCCGTCCGCGGTTTTCGTCCGAAATATCGT
The DNA here is from genome assembly GCA_944367565.1 of uncultured Clostridia bacterium. GTDB lineage: Bacteria > Bacillota > Clostridia > Christensenellales > Borkfalkiaceae > UMGS775. The sequence continues at coordinate 58,423 of CALVWR010000010.1, read as the reverse complement.
CCGCAAGTTTATAATGCGCCAGAATCACGTTCAGACAGGCAATCCTTTCCGTCAGCGCGTCGTTCTTCGCAACCGGACGGCGGATAAACCAGTGTAAGATGCATCTTTCGTGCTTTATCTCTACATCCTTTCCGCAAAGATTATGGAAAAGCGCCGATAAAAACGTAAGATCGTAATTCAGCGTAAATCTGCCGCATTGCCCGCATTTCCCCCCGATGCTCTTGCACAGCCCGCAATATAACGCTTTATACAATACCGAATCTTTAATGTACAGATTCGGCAGATCTGTTCTGACGTATCCGAACATTACCGCCTCACCCGCGGCAGCAAGCCGACTTTCTTATACACTTTTCGCAGCGTCTTTTCCGCAAGATACGCCGCCTTTTCCGCCCCCTCCGAGAGCAGTGCGTCGATATATCCTTTGTCCGCAAGCAATCTGTTTTTCTCCGCGCGGATGGGCTCCACGCCCGCCGCAACCGCTTCGCCTACGCGACGTTTGAAATCGGCATACCCCGTATTTTCAAATTCCTTTTCCGTTTCCGCCACCGTCTTTCCCGCAAACAGCGCATAGATGTTGATGAGATTCGTCACGCCCGGCTTGTCCGCTCCGCAACGCACTTCGTTCCCGCTGTCCGTCACCGCGCGCTTGAATTTACGCATGACGGTATCGGCATCGTCGTCCATCGAGATGAATCCGTTTACGTTTTCGTCGGACTTGCTCATCTTTTTTGCGGGATCCTGCAACGAATAGATCTTCGCCCCCACTTTCCCGATATAGGCTTCGGGGACTTTGAACGTTTCGCTGTACCGGTTATTGAAACGGATCGCCAGATCGCGCGTAAGCTCCAGATGCTGTTTCTGATCCGCGCCGATGGGAACCACGTCCGCCTGATACAGCAAAATATCCGCCGCCATCAGCACGGGATAATCCATCAGCCCCATATTGATATTATCGGCATGTTTCAGACTCTTATCCTTAAATTGCGTCATCCGCGAAAGCTCTCCCGGATAGGCGATGGTGTTCAGAATCCACGTCAGCTCCGCGTGGGCCGGTACGTGCGACTGCAAAAACAATACCGATTTTTTCGGATCCAGTCCGCAGGCAAGATATAACGCCGTCAGTTCATAGGTGTTCGCCCTGAGCTTCGCCGGTTCCTGCTTCACCGTGAGCGTATGAAGATCCGCAAGCATGAAAAGACAATCGTATTCGTCCTGCATCGGTCCCCAGTTCCTGATCGCGCCGAGATAATTCCCGATGGTTAATATTCCGCTCGGCTGTATACCGCTCAATATGACCTTCTTTCCGTCCATAAGTAAAACTCTCCATTATTTTCCACCATTTTAGCACAACGGGAAAAAAAAAGCAATTACAACGCGGTAATTGCCTTTTGTTTTGTCCCTTTTTTTACTTTTTCGCCGCAAAGGCAAGCACTAAGGCTTCCAGATCCTCCTTTTTGGCAACTTTCGTAAAGCGTATCGGCTTATCTTTCAGCTCCTCGATCTGCGAAGGGACCGGATCCCCGCTTTCCTTTTCCAGCTTCCGCGCCGCCGTGAACGCGTCCGTTTCCTTTTTCCCCGTCAGCGCCTCATACACATCCGCGGCAAATTTGTACGGACTCGCCGTGGACAAAATGACCACCGGACGCTCTTCGCTCTCGCAGGCATATCCGTCGTATACCCCTACGGCAACAGCCGTGTGCGGATCCAGGACGTATTCGTATTCTTCGTAAAAATTCCCCATCACGTTCGCACATTCTTCCTCGTCGCAGAAATTCGCGTAAAAATCCTTTTTAAGCTGCGCCGTCTGCGCCGCGCTTACGCTGAATTTTCCCGTCTTTGCCAGCAATTTCATCTTCTCCGCCGTCGCATTTGCATCCCGTTTGTCAAGCTCGAAAATCAACCGCTCGAGATTGCTCGAAATCAAAATATCCATCGACGGAGACATCGTCTTGTAAAATTCGCGGTTCGCGTCGTATACGCCCGTCGCAAAAAAATCCGTCAGCACGTTGTTCTTGTTGGAAGCGCAGATCAGTCTGTTTACCGGCAGCCCCATCTTCTTTGCGTACCACCCCGCGAGGATATCTCCGAAGTTCCCCGTCGGCACTGCAAAATCGATCTTCTCGCCCATTCCGATCTCTTCCGCGCTCACCAGATCGCAATACGCCGAAAAATAATACGCAATCTGCGGACACAGCCGCCCGAAATTCATCGAATTCGCGCTCGAAAAAATGACGCCTTCTTCCTTAAGCCGTTTTTTGAACGTTTCGTCGGTGAAGATCTTCTTGACCGCCGTCTGGCAGTCGTCGAAATTCCCCTCGACCGCCACGACGTTCACGTTGTCGCCCTCCGTGGTGCACATCTGCAACCGCTGCATTTCGGCAACGCCGTCGTCGGGATAAAAGACCATGATCTTCACGCCCTTCTGATTTTTAAACCCTTCAAGCGCCGCTTTGCCGGTATCGCCGCTCGTGGCGGTGAGAATCATCACTTCGTCCCCGATTCCCACATTGTCGCACCCCGCGCGCAACAAATACGGCAACAGCGTCAGCGCAATGTCCTTGAACGCCAGCGTCGGACCGTGAAAAAGTTCCAGAATATACAGATTATCGTCCAGCTTCACAACGGGCGCGGCGTCTTCGTCAAACAGCGAATACGCCTTCTCGCACGCCTCGGATAATGCGTCAAAATCATACTCCTCCAGAAATTTCGACAACACGAACGCCGCCCTGTCGGCATAGTCCATGTCCAGCATCTCCTCAAGCGCCCCGCTCAGATCGGGAAACCGCTCCGGCACAAACAGTCCGCCGTCCTCCGCGATCCCTTTTACGATGGCTTCCGATGCGTTTTTCGCTTCCGCGCCGCCTCTGGTACTGTAAAATTTCATTTTGATTACCTCGATTCGTTCTATAAAGAAAGGGACGGAATCTTTCCGTCCCTTTTATCATACTATATTTTTCCGGCAAAAAGCAAATCAATCCACATACTTTTTCAAAAAATCCGGCAACTCTTCCTTCGCCGCGCTGCAAGTAAACACAAACGATACGGAAAACGCCTTTTCCAACTGCTCGATCATCGCAAAAAATCCGCCGAGTTCGGAGAGCCCGTGTCCGGTAATTCTCGCAATGCCGTCCACATAGATGATTTCGTTATCGGAATTTGCCGCAACGATCCCTTTGATAAAGCCCACAAATTCGTTTTCGCAACCGATTTCATACCCTTTTACATCGATAAAGCGGATCTGATACTTCAGATCGTACATATATCTGTTCGTATCCGTGATAAAAACGACGTGTCCTTTTGCCGAATCGACCTGCGCATTTGCATCTGCGATCACGATTTTGGTTTTGCCTGTGCCTTTCGGCCCGTATACGATTTTCATTTTTCAGCCCTCCGATTCTGGAATTTATAGAAACCTTTTCCCCCGTCCGGCAATCCGTTGCCGTATGACGTTTTTCGGTTTTTTATATTGTAACCTATTTCGCAGGAAATTTCAATAGTTTTTTTAAAATTCTTTTGTATCGGGAAAAATTATTTTCCAAAACCCTGTCGCGCTTTCCCTTTCGTACGCGTAAGCCATTTTCTTTCTTTTCGTCTCTTGTCTATTCAAACTTCAAGACGTCTTTCGGAGGTCTTTTCACCCACTGTCCGTTCGTGAAATCCGGAATATCCACCGGCGCGCCGGCGCGCGCAATCGATTGTTCGGACAACGCGGAAATGCTCATCCATGCCGCCGCATCGTACACGTCCACGGGGAATTCGTCCCCGTTTTTGATCATCTTGAAAAATTCCCGGAACATCAGATAATCCATCCCTCCGTGACCGAGTTCTTTCTCTTCCGGCGTGATGTTTCTCCAGATCGGATGCAGATATTTCGCTTCGAACGTCTTCGCATTGTTCAGGTGTTTCTCCACGAAATCTTCCGTTTCGAAGCACTCGTGCATATTCTGTTCGTCTTCAAGCAACACCATGTTGAGTTCCTGGTTGCAAAGTCCTTTCGTCCCTCTCACCGTGAATTCCCTGGAATAATATTTCGGCAGCGTGGTATCGAGCTTGAGCGAAATCGTCTCGCCACCCGCACAGCGGATAAGCGTATTCACGATATCTCCCTGCGCAAAATCCTTGCCCGCAAGCGATTTGTCCGGATTCTTGTCCGAATACGAAAAGGCTTTCAGCCCCGCCGCTTTGGACGCCACCGAGACCAGCGACAGCATTCTGTTCCCGCGGTTGATGTTGAGGATCTTCGCGATCGGTCCCAGCTCGTGCGTGGGATAATTCTCGCAATTTCTGTGCATATAATTGTTCAACCGATAATGCCGGTTCACGTTGCCGCCGAGAATTTCATCCCGAAGATCATGACTGTACGCGCCGTGGCAGTGTACGATCTCCCCGAGCTTTCCCGCCCGCACCAGCGCCGTCGACAACAGTTCAAACCGATCGTAACAGCAATTTTCCATCATCATGATCGGCGTCTTTGTCTGTTCGTATGTACGCACAAGCTCCCAACATTCCTCCACGTCATACGCGCCGCCGACTTCCATCGCGGTGATCTTGCCCGCGCGCATACTGTCGATGGCAATCCGGATATGTTCTTCCCACCCCGCAGTGATCAGAACGGCATCCAGATCTTTATCCGCAAGCATTTCGTGATAATCCGCATAGGCCTTCGGCGCTTCTCCGTATTTCGCCTTTACCTTCTCGCATTCCGTTTCCCTGCGATCGGCATATACGTCGCTTACCGCCACGATCCGCGCGTCTTCCAGCGACAGAATGGTGTTTGTCAGTCCCGATCCGCGCTGCCCTAAGCCGATGATCCCGATTCTTACTTTTTCCATACTCTTTCCTCCGTTTTGTGCTCCCTTTAAGTATAGCACCGTTTCGCACCCGATACGTTGGATTTTTTTTCGCAGATACTGTATTTTTTTATTATTTTTTATTTACACAACGCTTTCTTTCATGCTATAATCTTTCTATGAATAACGATGATTTTTTTCACGAGCACCGGGAATACGTAAAATTTTTCGTGGACCGCACGGAAAATGAATTTTTTCTCAAATCCGCGGGTTATAACGATTTTCACTATGTAAAACCGCAATCTTACGCACGGACGCAACCGCACTGCACCGTTCATTTCGTTCTGGAAGGGCGCGGCACTCTGAACGTGAACAAGAAAAGTTTTCCCGTGGAAAAAAACCAGATTTTTTTACTTGATAACCGCTGCGTGTTTTCCTATTACCCGCAAAAGGACGATCCCTGGGCATACATCTGGTTCGATATCGGAGGTTCGTACGCACCCGAATACCTTTCGCAATGCGGATTTTCCCCGGAAACACCCGTGCAGACCTGTCCCGCGGCAAAACGCGTGAAGGCTATGCTCAAAGATCTGTTCCGAAGATCCGCCTCCGACCGCAAAGTCGGGTATTTCGAGTTTACGGGCGCGCTCTTTTTTCTTCTTTCTTCCCTGGAAAAGGAACGGTCCGAACCCGCATTTTTTTATCGGGATCAATATGTGAAACAAATCATAAGTTTTATCGAACTGAAATATCTCAACGAAGATTTTTCCGTGAAATATCTCGCCGACGCCATGCACATTTCCCATTCGCACCTATGCAAGATCTTCAAAAAAAGTCAGGGGATCTCCGTCATCGCCTATGTCAACGCGCTCCGTTTGCAGCACGCCGCGGAATTACTCGAAAATTCCGATTTTTCCGCAAAGGATATCGCGTTTATGTCGGGGTTCCGCGAATATGAATATTTTCTTAAGCGTTTCCGAACGTGTTACGGACTCACGACTTCGGCATACCGCTTATCCGTGAAAAAATCGCAAGAATAAGCGGCGCGAAACCGTAGAAACAGGACCGAAAAAATTGCGCCCCGGAAGCGGAAGGCTTCCGGGGCGCGTCGTTTATTCCCGATTCTGTTCTGCTTTTACCCTTAAAGAAGATCCGAAAGCGTGGTGACGAACTCCGTGACGTCCTCAATGCTCAGCCCCTCAAGCAGCCGCGCCTGGTTGTAAAGTACATACGCATACTTTTTCAGCGCGTCCTTATCGTTTTCATACAGATTTTTCAGTTTCTGCACGATCGGATGATCGGCGTTGAGTTCCAAAATCTTCTCCGCGTTGACGGCGTTGTTCGCATTCGGCATGGAATTGAGCACCTTTTCCATCTCAATGGAGATTTCTCCTCCGCTCGTCAGGCAGGCGGGATACGTTTTCATTTTTCCCGACAACCGTACGTCCTTTACTTTATCCTTGAGTTCTTCCTTGAGATAGGCGAGTACGTCTTTCAGATTTTCGTTTTTCTCTTCAAGCGACTTCTTCTCCTCTTCGCTCTCCATCGAAAAATCCGCCGCCGTTACCGACTTGAACTTCTTTTCCTCATAGGAATCCAGAATCCGCAATACGAATTCGTCCACCGCGTCTTTCAGATAGAGTATTTCGTATTTTTCTTTCGCCTTTTCCACCTGCGGCAACTTGTCGATCTTGTCATACGTTTCGCCCGCCGCATAGTAAATGTCCGTCTGTCCTTCCTTCATCCGCTTTACGTATTCCGAAAGCGTTACGAGCTTCTTCTCCTCCGACGAATAGAACATAAGCAGATCTTTCAAAAGATCCTTTTTCATTCCGAAATTGTTATAAACGCCGAATTTCATGCTCAGCCCGAATTCCGCAAAGATCTTGTCGTATGTTTCGCGGTCTTCTTCGAGGGTTTTTTTCAGTTCCGAAACGATCTTCTTTTCCAAGCTCGTTGCAATCGCCTTCACCTGCCTGTCCTGCTGCAGAAGCTCCCTCGAAATATTCAGGTTCAGATCCCCCGAATCCACGATCCCTTTGATGAATCCGAAGTAATCCGGCAACAGATCTTCGCACTTTTCCGTGATCAGCACGCCGTTTGCGTACAGCCGTACCCCCCTCTTATAATCCTTGGAATAATAATCGAACGGCGCGTGCGACGGCACAAACAGCAACGTATCGTACGTCACCGCCCCTTCGATCTTCGCATATACGCTTTTGAGCGGCGCTTCGTAATCGTGAAACGTATCTTTATAATATTCCGCAAGCTGTTCGCTCGTCACTTCGCTCTTGCTCTTCTTCCACAGCGGAATCATGCTGTTCACCGTTTCGAGTTCGCTTACCTGCTCGTATTCCTCGCTGCCCTCCTTCTTTCTCGAGTGCGTACGCATCATCTTAATCGGATAACGGATATAGTCGGAATATTTCTTGATCAGATCCGCAAGTTTATATTCCTCAAGTAAAGAAGAATAACGATAATTTTCGTCGTCGTCTTTCAACGTAAGCACGATCTTCGTGCCGTAATCTTCCTTCTCCGCAGGTCCGACCGTGTATCCTTCCGCCCCCGACGACGTCCACTTGAACGCCTTGTCTTCGCCGTATTTCTTCGAATAAACCTCGATGGTCTTCGCCACCATGAACGCCGAATAAAATCCGACCCCGAACTGCCCGATCAGCTCCTTTTCGTCCGCATTCTCTTTCTTGAACGCCAGCGTGCCGCTCTCCGCAATCACCCCCAGGTTCTTCTCCATATCTCCTTCGCTCATCCCTATGCCGTTGTCCTCGACAGTGAGCTGCTTCTTTTCCTTGTCCGCCGTCACTTTGATTTCGTATTCCGTCGCCGCGCTCCCGTCGGTCAACGCGATAAAACGACGCTTATCGATCGCGTCGCTCGCGTTGGAAATGAGCTCCCTGAGAAAAATTTCCTTGTTTGTGTAAATCGAATTGATCATCAGATCCAGAATTCTTTTCGATTCCGTCTTAAACTGTTTCATATCTTCTCCTTTAAGCAATTATTTTACGCTATTGCTGGCACTCGCTTGTTTTAAGTGCTAAATTTAATTATATCCGTTTTTTTTGTATTGTCAACGGATTTTACGAAAATTTTTTAAAAATATAATGCGATTTTTTCATCGGCAAACGCGCCGTTGCGTCAAAACGCGGCGCCCCCGCAAAAACGGGGGCGCCGCGCTGAAAAAAATCGGATTTTGTCCTCATTCGTAAAAGTTTCCGTCGATTTTAAAAAATGCCGTTCTGCGGGAACAAAAACACGTTCAGACCGGTTTCGTCGTCAATTTCCCGGAAAACCTTTCCGTTGATCACGGTCAGAAAGATCTCTCCCGCGCCGCCGATGACCGCTTCGTTCAGATGTCCGCCGTACGCCGTGCCGTCTTCCGCCGCAAAGGAAATATGCAGGTGCAGATAAACGCCGTCTTTCTGCGTGACGTTTCCGTCGAGCGAAAGGATTTCCAGGTTGCCGCGATATTCCTTCGTGTGATAGCTGCGCGTTTGCACATCGTAAAATCCCGCTTTTACGGATTGCGCCGCGCCGATCCCGCTTATCTTTGCCAAGGTCACCTTTTCCCGCTCGCACACGGACTTTACCGACGAAACGATCTCCTCTCCGCGGTTCAGTTTGAGAACTATAACATTTTTGAATCTTCTGTATTCCATGTTGTCACCCCGTTACGCGCGCGACGAAATCGAAAAACGCCTTATACGCGCGTTCCTTTTCTTTATCGTTGAAATATTCGTGTCTCGACTCGGGCAGAAGACAGAGCGTTACGTCCCTGATCCCGATCTTCTGATACAAAGCAAATAATTTACGGGTATCTTTTCCGCAGCCGCCGACAGGATCCTTTTCTCCCGAAAGAATGAGAATCGGCTTGTTTTTATCGATTTTATGCAATCCCCGTTTCGTATACAGACGCGTCAGCCCGCTCATGAAACTTTTATAAAAACCGTAACTGCATGTAAACGAGCAAAGCGGATCTTTCTCATAGCGCTCCGCCTCGTTTTTTACCGAAGTCACAAAGTTGCCCTGCCTGAATTTTTTATTGTAGGAATCAAACGTCATTTTGCGCATCAGCACGCCCGCCGCCCGTTCTCCCCTGAACGTGCAGCCGAGCGATGAAATCACTTTCCCCCCGAACGATAGCGCGCCGTTCATGCGTGCGCTTCCGCCGATGACGGCGGCATCGTACGATGCATAGCGCTGTATATATGCCTGCGTTAAAAAGGAACCGTAACTATGCCCGTACAGCACGATCTTTCTGCCCGGATATTCGGCGCGATATTTTTCCGCAAGCAACGCCATGTCTTTGATCGTGTCGTTGAAAATGTCCCCCGCGCTCCAACCGAGCGTTTTACGGTCTGTTTCCCCGTGCGCGCGGTGATCGTCCGCAAATACGAGATATCCCGATTCGACAAGCCGCATTGCAAGTTCGTTATAACGCAGAGAATGTTCCGCCATTCCGTGGGAAATCTGCACAAGTCCTCTGATCTCCCCTTCGGGCTTCCATTCCGTCACCGCAATCTTCTTTCCGTCAAACGAGGTAAACCGATAACGTTTCATTTGCTCTTCTCCCTCTTAATCATATTTTTGATTCCATTTGGCGTAAATTTTATTTTCGTAATATCCTTCCGCAGGTTTTACAATCGTATCTGTTTCAAAATCCCACACTTCAATGCAGGCTTCATCCTTAAATCCCTGCCGAACAGATAGCCTTCTCTTGTCGGGTTTTCGGGAATCAGCGGATTTTCGGATTCAGGCTTTCGGAGTTGTATTTGATCGTTCTCCGTCTTTCCTGTCGACTATCCGATACGATCCGGCGTTTCCTTTTTAAAATGTCTTTCTTTTTCCGCCGACATTTCGGAAAATTCACATCTGAATTTCCTCATTTTGCCATTTTCAGGCAACCGGACAAGCACACTAAGACCGACGATGATAAAAATGTAACGAAATAAGGCAAGGACGTTCCTTTCATACCGCACTTCGCTTCATCATCGCCCGAATCGCTTTCTTTTTATGATTACAACGTGATCTTTGCCCCTTTTGTCCCGCAGACGGCAAAAATTTTTTAAATTCGCAAAGCACATGGACAAAAGAGAGTTTTCGACGCCGGAAGAACGAGCAAACGATTTTTTAATCCTCGCAGGAAAGGCATTTTTTTACCGCCTTGTTCCAGCCTGCATACTGTTTTTCAAAATATTCCCGATCGGACGACGGACAGAACAGCTTTTCGGTTTTTCTTTGCGCGCTCAGTCCGGAAAAGGAAAAAATCCCGAGTCCCAACCCGCAAAGATATACCGCGCCGAGCGCCGTGCTTTCCGGACATTCGGGACGGTCTACTTCCACGCCGAGCACGTCGGATTGAAACTGCATTAAAAAATCGTTTTTACAAGCGCCGCCGTCCGCACGGATGACCTTCGGGGAAAAACCGCTGATCTTTTCCATCACACCGGATAAATCCTTTGCGGAATACGCCATTGCTTCCAGCACCGCCCGGACAAGATGATTCTTGTTCGCTCCCCGCGTAAGTCCCGTGATGACGCCGCGAACATCGCTTTTCCAATACGGCGCGCCGAGTCCGGTAAACGCCGGCACGATGTAAACGCCGCCGTTGTCCGGCACTTTCTTCGCCATTTTTTCGCTTTGCTCCGACCGACTCAGCAAACCGAGTTCGTCGCGCAGCCATTGTACCGCGCTGCCGGCGTTGAACACACTTCCTTCCAACGCATACGTCACTTTACCTTTCAATCGATACGCGACGGTGGTAAGCACTAGTTCATTCGCGGGTGGGATGTTTTTGCCGATATTATAGAGCATGAACATCCCTGTTCCGTAGGTAATTTTTGCCTCTCCTTCTCGAAAACAGCACTGTCCGATAAGCGCCGCCTGCTGATCTCCCGCAATGCCGCAAAGGGGAATTTTTGACTTTTCGTATTCAAAATGCCCGACAACTTCATCGTTATCGACCACGCGCGGAAGCACCGATTCGGGAATGGAAAACATATCGAGAAGGTCCCGATCCCATGCGAGCGTGCGGATGTTGAACAGCATGGTTCGGGAAGCGTTGCTTACATCGGTGACAAACGATCTGCCGTTCGTCAGCTTGAAAAGAAGATAGCTGTCCACCGTGCCGACGCAGAGATTTCCTTCCTCGGCAAGCCGACGCGCTTCCGCAACGTTCTCCAAAATCCATTTGATCTTCGTTGCAGAAAAATAGGCATCGGGAATGAGTCCCGTCTTTTCGTAGATCAGATCGGCATACCGTTCTTTTAGATTTTCACACTCCCGCGCCGTCCTCCGACACTGCCACACTACGGCGTTATACACGGGGCGCCCCGTCTTTTTATTCCACGCGACCACCGTCTCCCTTTGGTTGGTAACACCGATGCCGGCGATGTCTTCCACCTCTTCGACAGACTCAATGGTTTCCACCAAAACGGAAAGCGTTTCCGCGTAGATCTCGGCGGCGTTTTCCTCTACCCATCCGTCTTGCGGATATGCCTGTTCCAACGTCCGCGAAGTTATGGTTACGATCTTCTTTTTCGCGATGTCGTAAAGCGCCGCGCGGGTACTCGTCGTCCCTTCGTCAATTGCAATGATATATTTTTTCATAGTAACATTATACAATGTTTTCCCGCTCTTTTCAAGCCCTTTTTAAAAAACGGCAAACGGAAAACGCGGATCGTTTCATCCGCGTTTTCCGTTTGTAAACTCAGGCATTATTCTCAGTCATCCGCTGCCAAAACAGCATTCATTCTATCTAACGTAATCTTTCGCGTTTCCGCCAGATTTTTCAAAGGAAATTCTATATTCATTCTATCATATTTTTCAAGGCAGATTTTTCGGAAAGGCAGAAGTTCGATTTTCTTGATGACCTTCCGGTACGGCGCAAGAATCGACTTCAGTTTCATCGCATTCTCCTCCCCGTCGTTGATCCCTTCCAGGACAACCTGACGGATCCATACGGGAATATCCGCATCGCAAAGCCCCGATAAAAACCGTAAGGTTTTTTGCAGGCTGCCGCCGGTATACCGGCGGTATTCTTCTTCCGAGTTGAACTTTACGTCGAGAAGAACAAGGTCGGTTAAAGAAAGCAGTTTTGCCGTATTTTCGTCGGTATAATTCCCGGAAGTATCGAGAGCGACGGAAAGGCTCTCACTCTTCAGCTTTTCAGCCAGCGCGGCAAAAAATGCCCCCTGCATGAGCGGTTCCCCGCCGCTCAGCGTTACGCCTCCGTTTTTGATATACGGCTTGAAGCGAAGGATCTTTTCCGCAAGAATCGTATGCTCCACGCGCTCCCCCTTCATCTCCCACGTTTCGGGGTTATGACAATACGCACACCTGAGCGGACAGCCCGCAGAAAATACGACGGTCCTTACGCCCGGTCCGTCCACCGTGCCGAGCGACTGCACACTCGAAATAATTCCCTGCATATCACATCGCCTTGTGGAAGGTCCTCGAAATGACCTCCCTTTGCTGTTCCTTGGTAAGTTTATGAAAATTCACCGCATATCCCGACACGCGTATCGTCAGGTTCGGATAGCGTTCGGGATCCTCCATCGCCTCAATCAGTTTCTCCCGATTCAGCACGTTCACGTTGAGATGGTGCGCGTCCTGCGCAAAATATCCGTCCAGAACGGCAACAAGATTATTGACTTTTTGTTCATCCGTCTTTCCCAGCGCATCCGGGACGATGGAGAAGGTGTTGGAGATGCCGTCCTTGCAGATCCCGTAAGGAAGTTTCGCCACGGAATTGAGAGAGGCGAGCGCGCCGTTTTCTTCCCGATTATGCATGGGATTCGCTCCCGGAGCAAAGGGTTCCCCCGCTTTTCTTCCGTCGGGCGTTGCGCCCGTTTTCTTTCCGTACACCACATTCGACGTAATGGTCAGAACGGAAAGCGTATGTTTCGCACCGCGGTAACACGGCGTTTTACACAGCTCATTATACAGTTTTTCCAGCAGTTCTTTCGCGATGGAATCCACCCTGTCGTCGTCGTTGCCAAACTTCGGAAACGCCCCCTCGGTTTCAAAATCCACGATGATTCCGTTCTCGTTTCTGATCGGCTTCACCTTTGCATATCGGATTGCGGAAAGAGAGTCCGCCACTACACTGAGCCCCGCCACGCCGAACGCCATCAGTCGCTCCACCTTCGTATCGTGCAACGCCATCTGCAATTTCTCATACGCGTATTTATCGTGCATGAAGTGGATTACGTTCATGGTATTTACATACGTTTTTGCCAGCCACGCAAGGTAAAAATCAAAGCGCTTCACTACTTCTTCATAATCGAGAACGTCCCCTTCGTAGACCGGCATTTTCGGTCCGATCTGCATAAAGTAGCGCTCATCCACGCCACCGTTGAGCGCCATTAACAGCGTTTTGGCAAGATTGCATCTCGCGCCGAAAAACTGCATCTGCTTGCCGATTTTCATGCGACTTACGCAGCACGCGATGGCATAATCGTCCCCGCCGTCCCGCCGCATCAGATCGTCGTTTTCATACTGTATGGAATCGGTTTCCGCCGAAACTTTCGCGGCATATTTCTTGAAGTTTCCGGGAAGCGCTTCCGACCACAAAACCGTGAGATTCGGCTCCGCCGAACTGCCGAGATTGTAAAGCGTATGTAAAAACCGATAGGAATTTTTTGTAACCAAAGTCGCGCCGTTTTCCGCCATGCCGCCGATGCTTTCGGTAATCCACATCGGATCCCCGCCGAACAGCTCGTTGTATTCCGGCGTGCGCAGATGGCGCATACCGCGCAATTTGATGACGAAATGATCGACGATTTCCTGCACGCCGCTTTCCGTCAAAGCGCCCTTTTTCAGATCGCGTTCGGCATAAATATCGAGAAACGTGCTCACTCTTCCCAGGCTCATCGCCGCGCCGTTCTGCTCCTTGTTCGCCGCAAGATAGGCAAAGTAGATCCACTGCACCGCCTCCTGAAAGTTTTCCGCGGGGCGGGAAATGTCCCGCTTATAAAGGGCAGCCATGGCTTTGAGCTTTTCTAAAAACTCGATCTGTTCGTACAGCTCTTCCGAAAGTTTGATTGTTTCCGTATTCATCTCTCCGAGGATCACTTCCGCTTTATCCTTTTTCTTTTCCTCGATCAGTCTGTCCACGCCGTACAACGCGACGCGCCGATAATCCCCGATGATCCGCCCCCTGCCGTATGCGTCCGGCAACCCCGTGATGATCCCCGCGTGGCGCACTTTACGCATCTCTTCCCCGTAAACGCGGAAAACACCGTCGTTATGGGTGGTTCTGTACTTGAATTCATCTTCCACTTTCCCGGACAGTTCATACCCGTACGCCTTGCACGCCGCGCGCGCCATACGGATTCCGCCGAAGGGATTGACGCCGCGAACCAACGGCGCACCCGTCTGACACCCCACGATCAGTTCCAGATCTTCATCGATATACGCCGCAGGATAATTGAGCAGCGAAGACACCGTTTCGGTATCGATTCCGAGAACGCCGCCTTTTTCCCGTTCCTCCTTCAAAAGTGCGTTAAACTTCGCGTTCAGCGCCGACGTGCGCGCCGTCGGCGCGCTTAAAAAGCTCTCGTCACCGTAATACGGCGTATAATTCAGCATGATAAAATCGCGCACGTCGATCTCCGTCTGCCATTTGCCGCCCTGAAATTCTTCCCATGCTTTCATCTTTCTTCTCCTTGTCCGCGCCCTTTTTTGCGCCGCCAAACATCCGTTCTTCCGTCCGATGCGCAGAATCCGTTTTTGATTCCTTGCCGCAAACTATACAAAAAGGGCAGTTTTAATCTTCCGATTAAAACTGCCCAGACGGTCGGCTTTTCCCGACAAATCCGCTCCACCGCGTAATCCCGCGTTTTCCGTCAGTTGCGAATCGCCGTTTCTTTATGATTTTATTGTAAACCCGTTCGCGGATTTTGTCAACGGTTTTTAAGTAAGTTTCTCATTTTCTCCGTACTCTTTTACCACGGATTTTTTCACGTCGGACGCCGAAATCCCCGTCCATATATAGAGCAGCGCAATCGCAGCAATGACGATGTTATATGCAAATTCCGCATAAAACGAAGCTACGGCAAACACCCCCGCACACAAAAACAAAATTGCTGCGGAAACAAGATAGCACCATCGGCGGCGATAGGCTTTCCGCAACCCGCGAAAAAAATTCCCTGCCGGATAAACGTTAAAAAACATCACCGCCGCCACTGCGAAAAAACCAGGCAAAGATCGCTCGCCAAACAGATAAACCGTCGCCGGCCAGCCGAACAGAATCAGGATGACGAGATCGACGCCGATCAGAACGGAATATTTTACTGCCCGTTTTTTCACGGACTTGCCGCACTCTTCTTCCGCTTTGCGGCGTTGTTTTTTTTCCGGTTCTTCAAAGGAGATCACCGCTTTTTCTTCTTCGTGCGTTTCCCGAAAATCCCCCTCTGCAACGTCGGAAGAACATTGTTCTGTTTTCAAAACTTCCTGCTGCCGTCCGACGCAAAAATAACACGCCAGATTCAAGGCGGACCAAATAAGGAGCATAGCGGTAAATACGATGCATACCCACGACGGATCGAGAACGGCAATCATAATAAAGCGCGCGCCGATCACTGCGGACAGGACCGAGCAACCCAGATACAAATTTCTCCTGTTTGTTCCGTTTTCCGTTTTTAAATCGGAAAACAGAAATGCTATGCCGGCGATTATTGCGGCGACTGACGCCGCGGCGAACACGATCAGGACGGGCGACAACAAAAAGGCAATCGCTTTGATCAGAATGTTCAAAATTTCCCAGCCGGCGTTTTCCCCCGCCATTGCCGGATCTTTCTGCATAAACAGAAAAACAAGCAGGCCCGCCATAACAAGGAGCACCGTTATCAGAATCAGAAAACTCACAACGATGGCCGCGATGATCAATCTCTTTTTTAATCGCTTTTTATCCATCTTGCTCCTCGCTCGCCGCGCAGACGAAAATCAGGCAAACGGGCAGAAGGATCAGAATGAAACCGTAAAATCCCCCCGCTTGCCAAGACTCTCCGCGCTGCACTAAGGTATAGAGATCCACCGCCGCGATCACGCAACCCGCACAAAAAAACACACAGATCGCCAACGCGGCGACGCCGCAAGCAATCGACAGCTTTCGTTTACTTTTTTCTTCCATACAGTCCACCGCATATTTTCCTTTTTTGTCTTTACAACGTTTTTTTTGCGTATTCTGTCCCGTAAAAAGAAAAAAATTTTTCTTAAATCGAAAAAATTCCTCCGAATTTAGTTTTCAGAGGAATTTTCCGTTGTCGGTTCCGGCTCTTCTTGCTTTTTTCTCTTTGCCAAAACGATCAGACAGATAATATCCATAGCCAGTGAAGCAAGCGTCACGACTACAGCCGCCAACATCCCCCAGCTTCCTTCCGCCGCAATCGCGATAAAAACGGCGCAGGCTATGATTTTTATGATACCGAAAAGAATCGGTCCCGCGCCTTTCCGGACGTTCTTCCGTTTTGCAACCAGAATCCAGTAAATTACGGAAACGGCGAAAAGGATTGCACAGACGAATAAGGCAATATAAAACAGCGCCATAACGACGGCGACGCCGAGCACGCCGAACGCGGCGCCGACGCCCCCTTGCTGCTTCAACGCTTCAAGCGTGTCCTGCACCGTTGCCACGGCGTATACGCTGAATCCCAGACCGATCCCGAAATAAAGCGTATTGAGTATGCACCACAGTTTTTCCGTTTTTTTTGCATTTTTCATGCTTTTTCCTCCTTATTTACAAACCCTTTGTGATTTGCAGATACTCGTCGTAATTGACGAGTTTATCGAACGTCTTTTTCCCGTTGATTTCAATAATCCTGTTTGCTACCGTATTCATCAGTTCCCTGTCGTGGGAGGTAAACAGCATACATCCCTTAAAATTGCTCATGCCGTTGTTGAGCGCGGTGATCGCTTCCAGGTCAAGATGGTTGGTCGGCTCGTCGAAAATCAGAAAATTTCCGCCTTCCAGCATGGTCTTTGCCAGCATACAGCGTACTTTTTCTCCCCCCGAAAGCACCTTTACGCTCTTTTGCGTCTCTTCCCCGGAAAACAACATCCGTCCCAACCATCCGCGCACGAATTCTTCGTAATGATCGTAGGAATATTGCGACAGCCATTCCACGAGGTTTTCGTCGTGTCCTTCAAAATATTCGCCGTTATTCTCCGGAAGATACCCGAGTTTGATGGTACCGCCCCATTTGTATGTGCCCGAATCCGCCTCTTCTTTTCCGCTCAGGATATCAAACAACATCGTGATCGCACGGCTGTTATCGCTCACCACGCCGATCTTTTCCTGCTTCTTCACGATAAACGAAAGATCTTCAAAATATCCTTTCTTCGTCAGATTTTCCACAAAAAGTATGTCGTTCCCGATCTCCCGCTCGTACTTGAAATCGATATACGGATACTTGCGCAGACTGGGCTGGATGTCGTTGAGCGTAATTTTTTCCAACTCCTTTTTTCTGCTTGTCGCCTGCCGCGATTTCGACGCATTCGCCGCAAACCGCGCGATAAAATCCTGCAGCTCCTTCGCGCGCTGTTCCAGTTTTTTGTTCTGTTCCTTCATCTGCCGCGCGATCAGCTGCGACGTCTGATACCAAAAGTCATAATTTCCGAAATAAATGTTGATCTTGCCGAAATCCACGTCGCAGATATGCGTGCAGACTTTGTTCAGAAAATAACGGTTGTGCGATACGATGATCACCGTATTTTCAAATCCCAGCAAGTAATCTTCCAACCAGTTGACCGTCTTGATATCCAGATTGTTCGTCGGCTCGTCAAGAAGCAATACGTCGGGATTGCCGAACAAGGCCTGTGCCAGCAGGATTTTTACTTTTTCCCGCGCATCCAGCTGACCCATCGTCTTATAAAAATCTTCCTGCGGAATCTCCAGATCGTTCAGCAGTTTTTCTGCCTCGCTCTCCGCTTCCCATCCGCCGAGCTCCGCAAATTCCGTTTCCAGCTCGGACGCCTTCACCCCGTCTTCGTCCGAAAAATCAGCCTTTGCGTACAACGCATCCTTTTCGTCCATGATCTCCACAAGACGCCTGTGTCCCAACATCACCGTGCGCAATACCGTTTCCCCGTCAAATGCGTTCTGATTCTGCATCAGCACCGACATCCTTTCGTTTTTTCCGAGAATCACTTCCCCTTTATTCGGTTCAAGTTCCCCGGAAAGCACGCGCAAAAACGTCGACTTTCCCGCGCCGTTCGCACCGATCACTCCATAACAATTCCCGTTCGTGAATTTTATATTCACGTCCTCAAACAACTTCCTGCTGCCGAATTGCAGCGAAACGCCCGCTACCTGTAACATCTTTTACTCCGTTTCTTTTCTGACGCTTCTTATTGTACTAAATTTATAAACTTTTGGCAATCTTTTCCGCCGCTTTTCGCCGCGCTTTCCCGTAAACTTACAAAAATCACTCATCTTTCACGACTGCGGCTATCTTCTGATAACTTTCGATCAGCGTTTTCAGCGATACGGCGCAGTTTGCACCGCTCGGACTCGGCAGGCAAACGCTTTCTTTCCCCGTAAATTTTTTGTAATAAGCCGCCGCCGTCTTTCCCGTCGTGAAAACTGCCCGGATCTGCGCAACGGAAGTAATCACGGAAAAATCATTTCCTTTCGCCTCGCGGATGCTCCCGTCGGATGCGCCTTGAATCGCGCAGCTTTCCAAAACGTCCCAAAGCGCAATACGATTTCGCTTCAGAAATGCGATTTTCTCTTCGTGCGTGGCGGGCAGATCTTCCCCGAACGCCATAGAGATCGCCTTCCAGAAACGGTTGCTTTTATTGCCGTAATACATTCCGACCGCGCGCGATACAGGCGACGGCATACTGCCGAGTATCAATACGCGGCTATTTGCATCGAAGATCGGCGGCAGGGTATGCGTGACTCTTTCCCGTTCCATTCTTTATTCTCCGGTGATTACTTGATGTTTTTATCCTGTCCTTATCCTGTTTTTATAAGCGTTACTTTTCCCGAAGCAGCCGTTTGTAAGGACAAAAAGCCCGCAATCTTCTTGCGAGCTTTTCCGTTTGTTTCCGCAAAGCCCTTCAGGCTCCGCCCCGTTCGTTTTCCTTATCAAAAAGCCATTCCCACAGTTCCGACATACCGAGTGCGGTATCCCATGCGTTATGCGCGTCGTGCGGCAAGATCGTGATGGACGCGTTTCCGCCGGCGGCGTTCACCGCTTTGACCATCTTTAAAGATTCTTCCGGCAAAACGGTTTCATCCAGCGCACCGTGAAAAGCCCATATCTTCAGATCCTTTAACCGCGCCGCGTTCCAGTACATTCCTCCGCCGCAAATGGGGACGACTGCGGTAAACCATTGAGGATGGGACATGGCCAGCTGCCATACCGTATATCCGCCCATGCTCGATCCGATCAGATAAACCTTGCCGCGATCGATCTCTTCCTCACTTAGACAGCGTTCGATAAATTCCGTCAGCAGAGCATATTGGTCAAACCAGGTATCCGCGCTGCATTGCGGCGCCACGATAACGGCTCTTTGCCCCGCATTGCGCAAGATCGCCTGCAATGCGGAATTCCCTTGCAATACAGACGGGTCCGTACCCCTTGACCCCGCGCCGTGAATATACACGATTAACGGTTTCTTACCGTCCGTCCCCGGCTCACTGTGCCAATAGCGTAAAAAATCCGTATCGCTTTTTGCGGAAACAAATTGCCGCAATTTTATCCTTGCGCTCTTCATAAAAGACCTTTCTCTCAGTAATTCGTTTCCTTGATTTTGAAGTATGCCTGCGGATGCGCGCAGACGGGACAAATCTCGGGCGCGTTTTTGCCGATATGAATATGTCCGCAATTCGAACACTCCCAGATTGTATCGCCGTCTCTCGAAAACACGATCCCTTCCTTGATGTTGGAAAGTAATTTCTTATACCGCTCCTCGTGCATTTTTTCAATCGCCGCAACGCCGCGGAACGTACGCGCAATATCGGTGAACCCTTCTTCATCCGCAACCTTGGCAAATTCGGCGTACATCTCCGTCCATTCGTAGTTTTCCCCCGCTGCCGCGTCCGCTAAGTTATCCGCCGTCGCGCCGATCCCGTTCTTCAGCAACTTGAACCAGAGTTTTGCATGCTCCTTTTCGTTATTCGCCGTATCTTCAAAGATCTTCGCGATCTGTTCATATCCGTCTTTCTTCGCTTTCGACGCATAATACGTATACTTGTTCCTTGCCTGCGATTCCCCGGAAAACGCCGTCCACAGATTGGCTTCCGTCTTACTGCCTTTCAGTTCCATATCCTTTCCTCCGTTACAATTATAGTCTTATTTTAACATACTTATCCTCTCTTTTCAAGCGATTTCCAAAAATAAAGCGCGAAAAACAAAAAGTTTTCCGCGCTTTTATCTTTTGTTCTCGCCCTTGTCCGATCCGCCGAAAGTGCGTTCGCGGATACAAAAAACGTCTCTTTTGAACGGCTTACTCTTCCCCGAGTTTTTCCGCCAGAATACCCGCCGCGTACGCGCAAAGTTCCGCGCAGGGACGCTTTTTATAATATTCTTCCGTCCGCGTTGCCGATACGGGCGACTCGGCTCCGTTTACGCCTAAAAGTTCCCGGCAGATGATGCTGCCGTTCTCTCGGCGAAACCGTTCGGCAAGCTCCTGCACATCCGCATACAGCCGTTTTTTCCCTTCGAGATCCTTTGCGTCGTCATATCCGCGGAGCGTCCCCAATACAAAAAACATACCGCTTACCGTGCCGCATACTTCGCGCAGTCTGCCCATCCCGCCGCCGAACGCCGATACGCACCTCAGTACCGTCCGTTCGTCCATGCCGAGTTTATCGGAAAACGCCAAAGCCACCGATTGCGCACAATTATATCCTTGTCTGAAATAATTTCTTGCCAAATTTGCTCTGTCCATATAAACAGTATACTATAAACCGCACAAATAAGTAAAGCGTTTTTTTTAACGCGTTGTATTTTCAAGAAAATTTCAGAATGAAAAAGAAGAATACATCCGAACGGGCGCCGCGGCGTATCTGCCGCCGCGGCGCCCGTTCTCTGCAGGAATACGGCAAGCGTATCCCGTCTTTTTCAGTTAAAATACCTGACTTGTCGGATCTTCACCTCTTTTTCAGATAACGGCAGATCTCAAAGCCTGCAACGGCGCCCTGTCCCACAGCTTTCGCCACCTGCAAAAGTCCGCCCGTACAGTCGCCCGCCGCAAACAATCCCGGCACATTGGTCTCGCATCGCGCATTGACCTTGATCGCGTTGTTTTCCGTTTCAATGCCGAGCATCCTGGAAAAATCGCCTGACGACGCCACTCCTTCCGCTACGAATAATGCGGAAAGCACAATCTTTTCTCCGTTTGCAAGCACGATCCCTTCCAGACGTTCCCCGCCGTAGAGCGCGCTTAATTTCTCCGTATTCACCGTGCCCGCATATTCCGGAGCCGGTCTGCCGTCGGTAAACAGCGTGACGTCGCAACCGATCCCCGAAAGATATTTCGCTTCGCTCACCGCGTATTCGCCCGCACCGTAAACGCCGACTTTCTTTTTCCGATAGAAAAATCCGTCGCAGACGGCGCACCAGCTGACGCCCTTACCGTCAAATTCATCCACACCGGCAAGACGCGGTCTGTTGCGCGCGACGCCCGTCGCCAGCAAAACGACTTTCGCTTCGTACTCTTCCTCCGGCGTTTTCAGATGAAAGCCCTTTTCTCCGAACGTGATTTCCACGACCTGCCCGTACGCGATCTCCGCCCCCACGTCCGTTGCCTGCCTCAATCCGCGTTCGAAAAGTTCCTTCCCGCCGATCTCTCCTCCGGCATAATAATTGGCGATCTTCTCCGCCCGATACAGCGATCCGCTCTTCTCTCCGATCAGCAACGTTCTGTATCCGCCCATCGCCGCGTAAATCGCGGCGCTTGTCGCGGCGGGACCGAGTCCCACCGCGATCACGTCATACTCTTTCATTTAAAAATCTACTTTTTCTCCGTAATAGATCGCCGTAAACAGCTTTTCCATCTGCTCCGGCGTAATAGAACGCGGATTGCTGCCCGTGCAGGCGTCGCCTACGGCATTTTTCGAGATGGCGCTCAGTTTCTCCTTGAATTCCTTCTCGTCGATGCCGAATTCCTTGAGCGTCTTGGGAATGTTGAGCTTCTTGTTGTAATCGTCGATCTTCGCGCAGAGCGCCAGCATCAGTTCTTCATCGTTCTTTCCTTTCAGTCCGACAAAACGCGCGATGTCTCCGTAACGCTTCATCGCCGTGGCGTCTTTGGAATTATATTTGATCACATACGGCAGATAGATCGCGTTCGCACAACCGTGCGGAATGTGTCCCGTAGAGAACGCCGCGCCCGTCTTGTGCGCCATGGAATGCACGATTCCGAGCAACGCGTTGGAAAACGCCATTCCCGCAAGACACTGCGCGTAATGCATCTGCTCACGCGCAGCCATATCCCCGCCGAACGAAGCCGGCAGATATTCGAATACCATCTGGATCGCCCTGAGCGCCAGCGGATCGGTGAACGGCCCGTTCATCGTCGAAACATACGCTTCGATGGCGTGCGTCAGCGCGTCCATACCGGTGTGCGCAACGAGCTTCGGCGGCATCGTCTCCGCAAGCAGCGGATCCACCACCGCGATGTCCGGCGTGATATTGAAATCCGCCAAAGGATACTTGATCCCCTTCGAATAATCCGTAATGACGGAAAATGCCGTAACTTCCGTCGCCGTTCCCGACGTGGACGGAATCGCGAGGAACTTCGCTTTCTGTCTCAGTTCCGGGAAGCTGAACGGCGTGATCAGCTGTTCAAACGTAACGTCCGGATATTCGTAAAATACCCACATCGCTTTCGCCGCGTCGATCGGAGAACCGCCTCCCATCGAAATAATCCAGTCAGGCTGGAATTTTCTCATGGCTTCCGCGCCGCGCATGACCGTTTCCACCGACGGATCCGGTTCGACGTTTTCAAAAAGTTCCACTTCGATGTTCGCTTTTTTAAGCGCGTTTACCGCCTTATCCAGGAAGCCGAACCGCTTCATCGACCCCCCGCCTACGACGATAATCGCCTTCTTTCCTTTGAGGTTGCCGAGAACTTCCTCCATGCAGCCTTTTCCGAAATACAGATCTCTCGGTAAAGTAAATCTTGCCATCTTTTTTTCTCCTTTTCCGTTTATTATATCGCGCTTTTCGCGTCAATATCCGTTCAATCGTAATAAATTTCCACGTTCTTTCCCATCTTTTTCAGATTTCCGGAAAGCGTTTCCACAAGTTTCAGTTTCATCGTGATGTCGATCGGCAATCCCTGGTGCGCCTTGTTGATACTCTGACCGACGTAAAACGTGATGTCGCTCGCCTGCTCGAACAGCAGTTCCGCAAGCAGACTCGCACCGTCCTTTTTCGTGTAATACTTCGGAGAAAGATCGCTTACCGACAGATATTTCTCCGAATACTCCAGCAATTTCCGCATCGTCAGCACGCCTTCCGTCGTCAGGTCGATCCCGTCGATATAGCCGATCGGCGGTACGTCTTTATCGGGAAAATCCAGGCTCGCACGCACCGTCTTCCCCAAATGCCGCGCCACGATCTGCGAACTCGTTCCGCCGCACACCACTTTTTTGCCTTCCCCGCTCAGAAACCGCGTAATGTAGAAATCGTCCTGACTCTTGTCTACCGGAGGTCCGATCATCACATCCACCCGCAGCGCCTTTCTTATCTTTACGGCAAGCACCGTGGTATCGTCCCCGGGACTGTCCAGATACAGATCGTTGCACGCCGCCGCAAGCAGCCATGCAACGCAACGCGCACTCATTTCTGGACGAATCGCCTCATTCAGATATTTCACGACGTCCTTCCGCTGCCAACCGAAATTCATCGTCATGCCGATACCCGCGTGGATCACTCCGTCGCTCATCGTGACGATCATATCCCCTTCTTCAAGCGCAAGTTCCGTTTTATACACTTTCTTTCCGCATACGAGCAGCTCTTCCCGCCCGAAGTCCCCGCACGTTCCGTTATGATAGAAAATCGCCGCAGGATTGTCGAATTCCAGAAGATACCCTTTTCCATCGTCGGAAACGTGAATGACCGTAAACGTCGAGTACGCCACGCCCCTGACCTTACACACCGGCAGACTCTGCAAGATCGTTTCCACGCAATCGTAGATCGAAATTCCTTCGCTGACCATCGTACAGAGAATCTTACTCGTCAGCGTGGACAAAATATTCGCTTTTACGCCGCTTCCCAGCCCGTCCGCCAGCACCAGCGTCGTACATCCTTCGTTCCGCCGGATCTCCACCTTGTCGCCGCAAAGCTCTTCGTTCTTTTTGTTGAGCGACGTATAGCCGCTTTCCAGCCGCAGAGACATTCTACCTTTCCTCCGGTCCTTCGTCCTGCAACGTCTTTTTCAGCTTCAATAACGCCACTTTGGTTTCCGCCGTCGTTTCCCCGAGCAAGGACGCAATCTCCTGCGCCACGCGCATCTGCTTCTTGATGACCTCGTCGGTCGTGGAAAGCGTTTCCATCTTCACCGCGTTGAGCTTTTCGTCGTAATCCGCCTCTTCCGTGATGTCTTTCATCACCCCGTAAAGCACCTTCTGTTTTTTCAGAAGAATTACCGTCAGCTCGATGGTCTTTCCCGTTTTTTCTATCTTTACGCGCTTGTTGCGAACGTCTTTCCCATCTTCCTGCGCCAGAACAAATTCCGTCGGGTTGATGTAATCGAAGGCGGGTTTTCCCTTCACGTCCTTTTCGGTAATCCCGAAGATCTCCTTCGCTTTCCGGTTGATCTCCGTAATATTGAAATCGTTATCCAGCAAAATGATCCCGTTCGGACTGCTCTGGATGATCTCGTATGACATCGATTCGGCGCGCTCCCGCATATACGGCAGACACATTTCGATCTCCGCATACCCGTTGGCCACCGCCCATGCTTTTTCCCGACAGCTGTTGTATCCGCACGCGCCGCAGTTCAGTTCGTCTTTCTTTTCCGTTTTTCCCGTTCTCGCCAGAATCTCCTCGATCTCCCGCTCCGAAGGGTTTCTGTCCTGCGGAACGATGCGCTCGTATTCATGCGAAAAATCCACGCCGTCCGGTTGATATGCCGCCGCGGACAGCTTGCCCTCGATATCCTTATTCGTATATTTTCGGATCGCCGCGTTTGCCTCTACCGCGCTTCCCTTGCGGATCATGCTGCACGGACCGTTCACGCAAGCGTATTCGCAGCAATTCAATTCCAGAAACATCCCCGAAATGGAATCGATGTTTTCAAGAACTTCCCGACACTTCTCCGCGCCGTCCACCGCCACATACTCGTATCCGTCCACATATTTTTCAAACGATTTGATGATCCCGCGGCTGATCGGATAATATTTCGCCCGGTTCACCTCCCCGAACGCTTCATCGTGTTTTTGCGCGATCTTTGCGAGATCCACGCCGCTTTCATCCAACAGAACGCGCAAATCTTCAAACGTCAGAACGCCGTCCACCACGCCGCATTCCCTGCCTTCCCGCTTTTTTGCGATGCACGGTCCGATAAATACGACTTTACACGCCTGCGCCGCTTTGATCATCTTCGCATGGGCGACCATTGGACTGTCTACCGGCGCGAGATATTTCAACGCTTCGGGATAATAAAGCTGAATCATTCTGTCCACCGCCGGACACGCCGAAGTGATCAGATTCGCATACTTTCCCGTCTTCAGCAGCTTTTCATATTCCGCAGTCACCATCCGCGCGCCGATCGCCGTCTCCTGCGCGTCTGAAAAGCCCAACTGCTTCAACGCCTCCGTCATCACGGAAAAATCTTCCAGCTTAAAGCTCGATACAAACGACGGCGCGACCGACGCCACCACCTTCTCCCCCGACGCCAACAGCTTTTTCACTTCGTCGCGATCGGTATGTACCCGCTTTGCATTCTGCGGACAAACTTCCGTACATTTTCCGCAAAGAATACAGCGGCTCTCGATGATCCGCGCCTGATG
Source organism: uncultured Clostridia bacterium (assembly GCA_944367565.1). Taxonomy (GTDB): domain Bacteria; phylum Bacillota; class Clostridia; order Christensenellales; family Borkfalkiaceae; genus UMGS775. Next base: position 32,647 of record CALVWR010000010.1, on the reverse strand, counting down.
ATTGACCACTTCGATCGCCTTGACGGGACAAAACCGCAAACATTTGTAACAGTCCCGACAATCCGCGTTTTTAAATTCAAGATACGCTCCCATGACTTCGATTCCTCACCCGATCAGTCCGAGGATGACCTCGTTGAAAAACTCCTCCGTATTCTCCGGTCTCACCGCGTAATATTCTCCGTCTACCGTAACGCTGACGCCGTCTTCGTTGCACCGCCCTACGCAGAACGTTCCGCCCAGATCCACTTCGCTTTGCAATCCTTTACTCTCAATCAGTCCCTGAAAAGCCTCTACAACATCCCTCGCACCCTTGATGTGACACGAACTGCCGATGCATACCGTTACTTTTACCATCTGTTTATCTCCGTCTTTTTCCCTTTTTATACCGTAACGTCACTTCTCCGCTTCGGTCACTTCCTTCAACTGTTTCGACAGTACCGCCAGCGACGACGCCATGTTTTCGTTCTTTACCACAATATTCTCCGGAACCGTAATGTATGCCGGCGAAAAATTCCAGATCGCCCGAATTCCCGCGCCGATCAGTTTGTCCGCCGTCTCCTGCGCGTATTCCTTCGGCAACGTGATGATCCCGATTCTGATCCCCAAACGCCGGATGATATGATCCATTTCTCCCACCGAAAAAACCTGCTTCCCCGCTACTTTGGTGCCGATCAGCGCAGGATTTACGTCAAATCCCGCCACGATCTTGAATCCGTATTCCTCGAATCCTTTGTACGCAAGCAATGCCGTTCCCAAATGTCCTACGCCCACCAGCACCGCGTCGTTCATATCCGCTCCCAGATAGTTCTCCAGTACCGCGATGAGTTCCTTCTTCAGATAACCGACTTTCGGCTTGCCCGCGTCGCATATGCTCGCCAGATCCTTCCTCACCTGCACTTCCCCCAGCCCCAACCGGTTCGCAAGCGTCGTCGCCGATACGTATTCCCCCGTATCCGCCGCCGATTTCAGACAGTTCAGATATACCGGAAGCCGCTGTAATGTGGCTTTTGATATTACCGTGGTCATCTCTTTCTCCTTTGTCTCATATTGTAACACACTTTTCGCGCGTTGTAAAGGCTTTTCTTAATTTTGATATAAAATTATCGATAAAATTTTATCGAATACGAAAGTCGGAGAGTTTCTGTCCGGGAGCGGATCGGTCGCGCGGTAATCTTTTGCGTTGCGAAGTATTTCAGAAACGGGCGCAAGACAAGCGCGGTCTGCTCAACCGTCCGGCAGTGCGTTCCGGCTTGCAGAATGCAAAAAAGCACAAAAAAGACAAAAACGCCTCCGAAAACGCTTTTTCGCGTTTTCGGAGGCATTTGCGTGCAAACGGCAAATCGGATTGCGGCGTTTTAGACGGATCGCGTTCCGATCCGTAGCAGAATCCCGCCTTTGCGTTTCAGAGATCGGACGGATCTGCATCTGCCCGATCCGCGTTCTCCGTTTCTTCGGCCGTTGCTTCTTCCGGCGGTACGAGCATTTTGCTTTTTTTCCTCAGCTTAATGTTCGTTCCCATCGTGTCGGTGATCTCCGCAATCGCGACAAACGCGTTCGGATCGGCAGTTGCCACAATGGACTTGAGTCTTGCGATCTCGAAACGGTTGACGACGACATAAAGGACTTTTTTGCCCTGATCGGAATAATAACCCTTTGCATCGAACACCGTGATGCCGCGGCCGAAATAACCGCTGATTTTTTTCAGCATTTCTTCGGGATGCTCCGTGATGATCGTCACGGCTTTTCCCTTATCGAGTCCGTCCACGATAAAGTCGACGGCTTTCAGTCCTACCCCGTAAGAAATCACGGAATAAAGCGGCAATTCCCAGGAAGAAAACGCGATTCCGCTGGCGATGTAGATCAGCACGTTGAAAATCATGACAAACGTTCCGACCGTAAGATTCAGTTTTTTGGCAAAAAGCAGGGAAAGAACTTCCACGCCGTCGATCGCGCCGCCGAAACGGATAGTCAGCCCGCTCCCGATGCCCGAAATCAGACCGCCGAAAAGCGCGCAGAGCAATAAATCGGTGCCGGCGATGGGCGAAGAAGGCGAATCCGCCGTCAGCGACGGAAAAACCGTCTGAAACACAAAGGAAAACAGCGAATACATCGCGATCGCCCAAAGGGAACGCGACAGCATCTGCCAGCCCAGTTTTTTATACGCTAAAAGATATACGGGGACGTTCAGAATAAGAAGCCATACGCTTAACGAAAGGGCAAAATGCGATAAAAAAAGCGAAGTACCGGAAAATCCGCTGTCGAGAAGTTTTACGGGAAACAAAAACAGCGTGACTCCGAACGCATTCACAATTCCCGCTATTGTAAGAGCGCTATACCGCAAAACGGCCTGTTTCAAAATTTTACTCTTCATACCTCTCCTTGCTGTTCATTGAGAAAGTCCGTTATTTTTTCCGCCGGAACCGCGTATCCTTCCACGAATTCGCCCGTTTCTTCCAGCGTGCCGCCGGCATAATTGATCCCGACGATCTGCAGATCTTTGTTTATGAGCATCCCGCCGCTCGAACCGCCGCGGATCACCGCGCTGTGACAGATCACCGGATATTCGATCTCGCTGCCGGAATGATCCCCCGTCAGTTCCGCTTTGTCGTAGCGCAGGATTCTGCCCAGTGTTACGGTGTTAAACTGCCCTTCCGGCGAACCGATTGCCGCAATTTCCGTGCCGACCTTCTCATCGGTTTTTGCAATTTCCAGCACCTCTATCGCCGCGAGATATCCTTCCTGTTCCGCAAACGAAACGATTGCCAGATCGTTTTCCAAAGACGCTTTTTCCAATCGCGCTTCATACGGATTCCCGTAGCAGTCAAACACGATTAACTGCCCCAGAACCGACTGTCCCGCTTCCCCCGCGACGTGATTGTTTGTCAGGGCGTAATACCTTCCCTGTTCATAGGCGTACACCGCACCGCTGCCGATATAGGTCGTTCCCCGAAGTTCCGCCACAATCTTTACCGCCGCTTTGATCGCCTGTTCAGTGATATCGTTCACAAACGCCGTATTGTCGATGTAACCGACGTTGCACGCACTCAGGCTCAACGCCAGAATCAGCGCTGCCAAAACCGATGCAATCTTCTTTTTCATCCTTTCTCCCGAACCCTTATACTTCTGTCACGAGGATCTCCGCGTTTCCGTTTACCGTATATTCTCCGTATCCCGCAGGCACGAAGAACGTATCGCCTTTCCTTGCCTCCCTGCCTGCAATCGTACCCTGCCCGCTCACAAAGGTCACGGCGTTGAAGCTCTTTCGGTCCGCAGACAGCTTTTTCTCCCCTGTAAGCACATATTTCGTCACGGTAAAATATGCGCACTTTCCGATGCGCGTTCCCCCGTTATACGCCTCGCTGTACGGACAGTTTTCAAATCTGTGCAGATTCGCCACCTGTTTCGCCTTCTCGATATGCAGTTCGCGCCCTTTGCCCGACGCGTCTTTCCTGTTGTAATCGTAAACGCGGTACGTCAGATTGCTGTTCTGCTGGATCTCCGCGATCAGACAGCCTTTGCCGATGGCGTGTACCGTCCCCGCCGCGATGAAATAATGCTCGCCTTTTTTAACGGGAAAAAAATTGAGCAGCTCCAGCACGGTATTGTCCTCGATGGCCTTGCCGAACTCTTCCGCGGTCACGTCGCGGCGGAATCCCAGATAAATCCCCGCGCCCTCTTCCGCTTCCACGATATACCACATCTCCGTTTTGCCGAACTGTCCTTCGTTCTTCAACGCGTATTCGTCGGAAGGATGAACCTGTACGGAAAGATTATCCGCCGAATCAATCAGTTTGATCAGTACCGGAAAAAACGGGAATTTTGCCGCGTTTTCTCCCCAATCGGATTTTTTTGCGACTTCCGCCAGCGTTCTGCCGTCGGCAAGCCGGCTCGGTCCCGCAGGATGAAACGACAGTTCCCAGCTTTCCGCAATACATGCCTTATCCGTTTTTTTCCCGTACTCTTTGAGCTTGTTCCCTCCCCAGATAAAGTCCTTTGTTTCGGGATAAAGTTTTTCGATTTCCATGTTTTTGGCCTCTCCTATTTTATTTTTCCGCCGTGCGAAACAGAACGTTTGCTCACGCGAAAACAACTTGTACGAGCACCATATATAACGCCGTTCCGATCAGCATACTCAAAAGCAGATTGTGCTTCCATTTGTGCAGCCCCACCACCGCAAGTCCCACAATCAGTTCGGGAATTCCGTACGGGTATTGTGCGATCACCGTATCTTTGAAACAGTACACGACCAACATTCCGATGATCGCCGTGGGCAAAACATAACCGAGATATCGCACATATTTCGGGACCGTTCTCCCGCTGAACGCGATAAACGCAAGCGAACGGGTGAGAAAGGTGACGACGGCAATGACCGCGATCGTCAGAAGCAATTGACCGATGCTCATCCTTTTTTCCCTCCCTGATCCGCAAACTCTTCCCCGCCGAGCGATTCCGGCGGCAACGCCGCTTCGCGCGGTTCGAGTTTTTTTCTCAGCACGGTAAGCAGGATCAGCAGAATCGCCATCGTGACCAAAAGAAAATATTGAGTTCCGAAAAGCAGCAGACACGCCAGCGTCACCGCCACGCCGCAAAGCGCCGGAACGTGCGTTTTGCTCGCCTCCCACTGTTCCACAAAGATGACAAGAAACAATGCCGTCATCGTGAATTCCAGCCCTTTTGACGGAAAGGCGATCAGCGTGCCCACCGTCGCCCCCAGCAAGCCGCCGAGAATCCAATACAGATGATCGAAAAGCGTGATGTAAAAATACAGCTTCGTCGTCTCTTCTCCCCTCGGCTCTTCGAGAGAGGAAACGAGCGCGTATGTTTCGTCGGTCAGTCCGAACATCAGATAAAATTTATAAAGTCCCGTGCCCTTGTATTTGTCCACAAGACTCAGTCCGTAAAAAAGGTGCCGTGCGTTGACGAGAAGCGTCATGATCGCCGCATTGACCAGATTGAACGCCCCCAGCATCAATTCGATGGCCACAAACTGCATCGATCCCGCATACAGTGTTACGCTCATGAGCGGCGCGTACCATAAATCAAATCCGGACGCCGTCAGCAGAACGCCGAAGGAAAATCCCAAAAACAGATAACCGATCAGTACGGGTATGGTCTTTTTAAACGCTTTTTTGATTACCCTGCCGCTTTTCATTCTTCTCTCCGTAAAAGAAAGCACGATCTTTCCGACCGTGCTAACATTATACAATACAATATCCTTTTTTGCAAACGATTGCCGCTATTTTCCCTCGTTTTTATCCCGGACATTCTCGTGCGCCTCGCAATACGCGCACTTTTTCACGCCGTTTTCTTCCGTATACAGCGGCGGAAGTTTTTCCAACCTCGTAATGCACTTGCGATTCGTACACCGCCCCCCGACAAACCATGCTTTTCCGCCGGCAGGCTGCGCGCCGTCCTTCTCCTTCAGCAATTTCAGAATCAATGCCATGCGCATCAGCTTTCCGTTCATCGTCTGCCGGAAATACGCCGCTCGCGGATCGTCGTCCACATCGGAAGAAATTTCATTCACGCGCGGCAACGGATGCATCACGATCATCTTTTGCTTCGCCGCCGAAAGTTTTTCCTTCGTGAGCACATAGCAATCCTTCACCCGTTCGTATACCGCCGCGTCGTCAAACCGTTCGCGCTGGACCCGCGTCATGTAAAGCACGTCGAGCGAAGGAATCGCGCTTTCGAGATCGCGCACTTCCTCATACGCCGCACCCGCGCGTTTCAATGCGTCGAGTTCGTATTCCGGAAGCTTCAGTTCCTCCGGCGCGATCAGTACGAATTTTACGTCTTTATAACGCAACATGGCGTTGATGAGCGAATGTACCGTTCTGCCGTATTTCAGATCCCCGCAAAGCCCCACCGTAAGACCGTCGAATGTTCCGAGTTCCCGATGCACCGTAAGCAGATCCGCCAGCGTCTGCGTGGGATGACAGTGTCCGCCGTCCCCCGCGTTGATGACCGGCACCGGCGACTTTAACGACGCCACATACGCCGCGCCTTCATACGGATGCCGCATCGCCACAATATCGGCGTAATTCGCCACAACCCGCATTGTATCCGCCAGCGTTTCCCCTTTGATCACCGACGAAGTACTCATATCCGTACAGCTGATTACGCTGCCGCCCAATTCCCACATCGCCGCTTCAAAACTCATGCGCGTTCTCGTGCTCGGTTCAAAAAACAATGTGATCAGCTTTTTTCCCCTGCAACTTTCCGCGTATTTCTGCGGATGTTCGGCAATATCCTCCGCCATGCGGGTCAGCTCCTCGATCTCCTCTACGCTCAGATCGGTGATATCCAATAAATGCCGCATATCCTTTTTCTCCTATTTTATCCAGCTTTCGTCCGACGGATTGTCCCGGAATCGGAGAATCCGCGCTTTATCTTCCTCTTTGATGTATCCTTCCTTCACCGCGACTTCCGCAAGACTGTCCAGATCGCACAGGCTGACGTTCTTCACGTTCGCCGCCGCAAGGCGTTCCAGCCCCTTCTTCATGCCGTATGTGAAGATACTGACGATGCCGAGTACGTCCGCCCCCGCTTCCCTGAGAACGTTCACCACTTCAACGGCGCTCCCGCCCGTGGAGATGAGATCCTCCACGACCACGACTTTCTGTCCCTTTTCCAGCTTCCCTTCGATCTGATTTGTCCTGCCGTGATCCTTCGCGCCGCCGCGGACGTAGCCCATAGGCATTTGCAGAATGTGCCCGCAGATCGCCGCATGTGCGATCCCCGCCGTGCTCGTTCCCATCAGCACTTCCGCCTCGGGATAATGTTCTTTGATCAACGCGATGAGTCCGTTTTCCACGTCGTTCCTCACCGCGGGTGCGGTAAGGGTCAGGCGGTTATCGCAATAAATCGGACTCCTGATGCCGCTCGCCCAGACAAACGGCTGTTCGGGGCGCAGAAATACCGCGCCGATCGACAATAAATCTTTCGCAATTTTTTCCTTCATCTTCACACCTCAGCCTAAAAATTCCTTCACGCAACGGCGGTATGCCGCAACGGGGTCTTCCGCCGCCGTGATCGGTCTGCCTACCACGATATAATCCGAACCGAGTTCCCGCGCCTTTTCCGGCGTGGTCACCCGTACCTGATCGCCCTTTTCGCCTTCCGCGAACCGCACGCCCGGCGTTACGGTCAGAAAATTCCGTCCGCACGTTTCATGCACCTTACCCGCCTCCAGCGGAGAACATACCACGCCGTCGAGTCCCGCAAGGCGCGCGGTCTTTGCGTAATGCATCACCACCTCGTCGATGGGCTCTCTGATCAGGAGATCGTTTTCCATCGCCTCCTGCGACGTGCTGGTGAGCTGCGTCACCGCGATGAGCAGCGGACGGCTGCCGTCGGCTCGCGTCAGTCCCTCGATCGCCGCGCGCATCATGGCGGACGTCCCCGCCGCGTGCAGATTCGTCATGTCCACGTCGAGCGAAGAAAGAACCTTCATCGCCTTCTTCACCGTGTTCGGAATATCGTGCAGTTTCAGATCCAGAAAGATCTTATGCCCGCGCGCCTTCAGTTCCCTAACGATCGACGGTCCCTCCGCGTAATAAAGTTCCATGCCGACCTTTACGAAGGGCTTTTCTTCCCTGAAGCGGTCCAAAAACCGCAATGTCTCTTCCCTGCCCGAAAAATCGAGCGCTACGATCACGTCTTTCATCTGTGTGCCGCTCCCGTAATATCCTTTAATTTTTCGATTCCGTATTTTTCCATGACGCGGGGAAGATCTTCGATGATCTCCTTGCACGCGTACGGATTGATCAGATTTTCCGCGCCGACTTCCACCGCCGACGCCCCCGCATACATCATTTCCAGCACGTCCTCCGCGCAGGAAATTCCGCCCATGCCGATGATCGGCAATCCCGTCGCTTCATACGCTTCGTATACCATTCTGACGGCGATCGGAAAAATCGCCCTGCCGGAAAAACCGCCCGCCTTGTTGGCGAGGATCGGCTTTCGTTTTTTCAGATCGATGCGCATTCCGAGCAACGTATTGATGAGCGAAAGTCCGTCCGCTCCGCCGCGTTTTGCCGCGAGCGCCGTTTTCGTGATGTCGGAAACGTTGGGCGTCAGTTTGACATAGAGCGGTTTCTTCACGGCGGATTTCACCGCGCGCGTGACCTCCTCCACCCTTTCGGGTTCCACGCCGAAACTCATTCCTCCCGCGTGCACGTTGGGACAGCTGACGTTGAGCTCGATCAGTCCGATTGCATCCTCTTTATCGAGAACCGACGCCGTATAAACGTATTCTTCCACCGAAAAACCGCTGACGTTCGCGATTGCCTTTTTACGGAATATGCGTTGCAGTTTCGGCAATTCCTCTTCTACGACCTTATGCACCCCGGGATTTTGCAATCCCACACTGTTGAGCATCCCTTCCGTACATTCCGCGATGCGCGGCGTCGGATTGCCGAAACGCGCTTCCTTCGTCGTTCCTTTCAAAGCGATGCTCCCGAGAATGTTGATGTCGTAAAATTCGCCGAACTCACAGCCGAATCCGAAAGTGCCGCTGGCGGGAATGACGGGATTTTCGAGTGCAAGTCCCGACAACGTTACGCGCAGATCTACCATACGATCTCCTCCTTTTTCAGCACGGGACCGTCCTTGCAGATGCGCTTGTTGCCGTACTTCGTCTTGCAGGTGCAGCCCATACACGCGCCGAATCCGCACCCCATACGTTCCTCGAAAGAAAACTCCCCGTCCCCGTCGAAGCCGTCATAGACCGCTTTCAGCATCGGCACGGGACCGCAGGCGTAAACGTATGAATGCTGCGGTTTTACCGCCGTGACAAATCCTTTCGTGCCGTAGCTGCCGTCCGCCGTGGTCACATAAACCGCCGCGCCGAGTTTTTTGAACTCCTCTTCGTAAAAGATCTCGTCCGCCGTGTTGAACCCGAGAATGACGGAAACTTTCTTGCCCGCGGCAATGAGTTTTTTCGCAAGGTTATACAGCGGAGGCACGCCGACTCCTCCGCCGATCAGCAGCGGATTTTCTCCGCTCGCCGACAGGTCGTACCCGTTGCCGAGTCCCGTCAGCACGTCGAGTTCGGTGCCGACGGGCATCTCGCTCATCTTCTCCGTCCCCTTTCCGACGACTTTATAAATGAGCACGATTTCCTTTTCGTTGTAATCGCAAACGGAGATCGGGCGGCGGAGATAAAGTCCTTCGATGCGGATATTGACGAACTGCCCCGCCGCCGTGATTTTTCCCGTATCGCCGGCAAGCGTCATCTTATAAACGTTCTTCGCGATCTTTGTATTTTCCGTAACGGTAAATATCATTTCTTTTCTTCTTTATTTTTCGTCGATCGTGGAGATCGTGATCGTGATCTCTTCCAGCACGTCGAGCAGTACGCGTACCGTATCGAGCGCCGTGAACATCGTCACGTTGTTTTCCACGGCGCAGCGGCGGATCAGATATCCGTCCGACTGCTGGGACACCGAATCGACGTCCCGCGTGTTGATCACATAATTGACATAGCCTTTCCGGATCGATTCCAGAATGTCGCTCTTGCCGTCGCTCAGTTTGCCCCTGACGCGCGTACGGATTCCGTTTTCTTTGAGAAATTTCGCCGTGCCCGCCGTCGCCTCGATGTTAAACCCGAGATTGTAAAAACGGCGCACCAACGGCAATGCCTCTTCCTTATCCTTATCGCAGACGGTTACGAGAATCGTCCCGTAATTCGCCACGTTCATGCCGCTCGCCTGCAACGCTTTGTAAAGCGCGCGGGTAAGTTTTTTGTCGTAGCCGATCGCCTCGCCCGTCGACTTCATTTCCGGAGAAAGATACGCATCCAGTCCGCTGATCTTCGAGAAGGAGAACGCGGGCGCTTTTACATACCAACGCTTCTTTTCTTCGGGATAGATCTTGTCGAATCCCTGCTCTTTCAGACTCTTGCCCAAAATGACCAGCGTCCCGATGTCCGCCAGATTGTACCCCGTCGCTTTCGACAGGAAAGGCACTGTTCTCGACGAACGGGGGTTGACTTCGATGACGTATACATTCTCGTCCTTGTCGACGATAAACTGGATATTGTAAAGCCCGACAATGCCGATCCCGAGTCCCAGCTTCACGGTATAATCCAAAATGGTTTTTTTGACTTTTTCGCTTACGCTGAACGTCGGATACACGCTGATGGAGTCGCCCGAGTGAATCCCCGTTTTTTCCACAAGCTCCATAATCCCGGGCACGAACACGTCTTTTCCGTCGCACACGGCGTCCACTTCGAGTTCTTTACCCACGATGTATTTATCGACGAGAACGGGTTGTTTTTCATCGATCTTCACGGCGTTTTCCAGATAATAGCGAAGCGAATCTTCGTTCCCCACAATCTGCATCGCCCTTCCGCCGAGAACGTAGCTGGGACGGACCAGCACGGGATAGCCGATCTCCTTGGCGACCCGTACCCCGTCTTCGATGTTCGTCACCGCCTGCCCTTTCGGTTCGGGAATGCCGAGTTTGTTCATAATCTTTTCAAACGCATCGCGGTTCTCCGCTTTTTCGATGGCGTCCACATCCGTCCCGATGATCTTTACGCCCTTCTCCGCCAGCCCCGCGGCAAGGTTGATCGCCGTCTGTCCGCCGAGCGATACGATGACGCCGTCGGGCTTTTCCAGCTCCAGAACGTTCATCACGTCCTCGACGGTCAGCGGCTCGAAATACAGCTTGTCGCTCGTCGTGTAATCCGTGGAAACCGTTTCGGGGTTGTTGTTGATGATGATCGCTTCATATCCGTTTTCCTTGATGGTCTGCACGGCGTGCACCGTCGAATAGTCGAACTCCACGCCCTGTCCGATGCGGATCGGACCGCTGCCGAGAACCACGATCTTTCTGCGGTTTTCCACAACCGATTCGTTCTCCTCTTCATATGTGGAGTAAAGGTACGGAACGTAACTGACATATTCTCCCGAACAGGAATCGATCATCTTGTAGACCGGGAAAATGTTGTTTTTCTTTCTGAAATCGTATACCGCCGATTCTTCCTCTTTCCAGAGTTTTGCGATGTATTTATCGGAAAATCCCATCTTTTTGGCATAGCGCAATACGTCGAGATCGTCTTTGTTTGCCGCAACCGTCTTTTCGTATTCCACGATATTTCTGAATTTGTCCAGAAACAGCATATCGATCTTGGTGACGGCATTGATGTTCTCCGCACGTTCGCCGCGGCGGAGCAGTTCGCAGATCGCGTAAAGCCGATCGTCCCGCCCGTCTTTGATGTATTCGTAGATCTCCTTTGACGGCATCTTATCGAATTTCGGGCTGTACACATGGCACACGCCCGTTTCCAGAGAGCGAACCGCCTTCAGCAGACTCTCTTCGATGGTTCTGCCTGCGCTCATCACTTCGCCCGTCGCTTTCATCTGCGTGCTCAGTTTGTTCGACGCCCCCGCGAATTTATCGAAGGGAAAACGCGCCACTTTCGTCACGACATAATCGATCGCCGGTTCAAAGCTCGCGGGCGTGCTTGCCAATTTTATTTCATCGAGATGCAACCCCACGGCGACCTTTGCGGTGACCCGCGCGATGGGATACCCGCTCGCCTTGGACGCCAGCGCCGAAGAACGCGATACGCGGGGATTGACTTCGATGAGATAATAATCGAAAGATTCGGGATCGAGGGCAAACTGGATGTTGCATCCGCCCGCGATCTTCAGTGCGCGGATGATCTTCAGCGCGCTGTCGCGCAGCATATCGTATTCCTTTTTTGTAAGCGTCTGCACCGGCGCGACGACGATGGAATCCCCCGTATGGATTCCGACCGGATCGACGTTTTCCATGCTGCACACGGTGATCGCCGTATCGTTTTCGTCCCGCATCACTTCGAATTCGATCTCTTTGAAGCCCTTGATGCTCTTTTCCACGAGCACCTGCCCGACGGGCGAAATCGTCAATGCGTTTTTCAGAATTCCCCGCAGTTCCTCTTCGTTGTCGGCAAATCCGCCGCCCGTTCCGCCCAGCGTGAACGCCGGACGCAATACCACAGGATACCCGATCTTCTCCGCCGCCGCGATCCCCTCCTCCATGCTCATGGCGATCATGCTCGGCAATACCGGCTCTCCGAGTTCCTCGCAAAGCTCCTTGAACAGTTCGCGGTCTTCCGCGCGCTCGATACTGCGCTGCGGCGTGCCGAGAAGCTCCACATGGCACTCGTCCAGAACGCCTTTCTTTGCCAGCTGCATGGCGAGATTCAATCCCGTCTGCCCGCCGATGCCGGGAATAATGGCGTCGGGACGTTCATAACGCAGAATCTTGCCGAGATATTCCAGCGTCAGCGGTTCCATATAAACCTTGTCCGCCGTCTGCTTGTCGGTCATGATCGTAGCGGGGTTGGAGTTGACCAGCACTACCTCATATCCCTCTTCCTTCAGCGCAAGACACGCCTGCGTCCCGGCATAATCGAATTCCGCGGCCTGTCCGATGACGATCGGTCCGCTCCCGATGACAAGTATCTTTTTTATATCTGTTCTCTTAGGCATTGCGGTATTCCTCCATGAGTTGTGTAAATTTTTCATATGCCGCCGTGTTGGGATGATACTGTACGGAGAACGCTTTGTCTTCCGCGCACTCCATTCCCTCCACCGTTCCGTCGATCACGTTGACCTGCGTGACGGTAAGCGGACTGTTCTGCAGGCTCTCTTTATCGACGATGTATGAGTGATTCTGCGACGTGATCTCGATCTTTCCCGTCGCAACGTCCCTCACGGGATAGTTCCCGCCGCGATGCCCGAATTTCATCTTTGCGGTCTTCGCGCCGTATGCCAGCGCGAGCAACTGATGCCCCAGTCCTTCCCCGAAAACCGGCACTTTCCCGAGAAGCGATTTCAACAGCGATACCGTTTCCGGCACGTCTGCGGGATCGCCCGGTCCGTCGGTGAAAAGCACACCGTCCGGACGCATGGAAAAGATCTCTTCCGCCGCCGAATCGTAGGGAACCACCGTCACGTTACAGCCGCAGCGATTGAGCGTTTTCATCGTGGTGAGCCGCACGCCGCAATCCACCGCGACGACGTTATATTTATGATGCGCCGTTTTGGAATAGCGTTTGGCGCACGTCGAAACCCGCTTGACGGCGTCGGTCCGGACCGGCGTGCTGCGGATCATCTCGATGGCGTCTTCCGTCTTTACGGTCGCATCGCAGATGCAGCAAAGCCGACTGCCGTGATCGCGGATGGACCGCACGAGCTTTCGCGTATCGATGCCGCAGATCCCCGGAATCCCGAACTCTTCCATGACCCCGGCAAGGGTGCGCGTGCTGCGGAAATTGCTCGGGATATCGTTGTAATCCCGCACGGCAAGCGCCCCGAGATTGGGGATCTTGGTCTCGTCGTCCTCATCGCAAATCCCGCAATTCCCGATGACGGGATACGTCATGACCACCAGCTGATCGGTGTACGTCGGGTCGGTCACGATCTCCTGATACCCCACGGGCGACGTATTGAACATCGCCTCGCATACCTTCGTACCCGCGGCGCCGAACGCATACCCGTAATACTCGCTTCCGTCTTCAAAAACTAATTTTCTGTCGAATTCCTTTGCCATACAATCCTCCCGTTATAAATCGTCATCACACATTCGCCGTATACCTCGTAACCGTCGAAAGGCGTACTTTTTCCTTTAGATAAAAATGCCGCGGAATTCACCGTATGTCTTTTCTCCAAATCAAATACCGTAAAATCCGCTCTTCCCCCCGTTTCCGTCGATCCGCACGGAATTCCGAAACGCTTCGCCGGGTTAAAGCACATGAGATCGATCAGCTTCTCCATGCCGAAAATTCCCGTCTTTACAAAATTTGTATAAAGCAGCGGAAACGCCGTTTCCAGCCCCGAAATTCCGAACAGACTCTTTTCCAGCCCCCCGCTCTTCTCTTCCGCCGAATGCGGCGCGTGATCGGTGGCGATCATGTCGATAGTCCCGTCGAGTATCCCTTCGATAAGCGCGTCTTTGTCCGCTTTCCCACGAAGAGGAGGGTTCATCTTATATCTTCCGTCTTCTTGAAGATCTTCTTCCGTCAAAAGCAGATAGTGCGGCGCCGTTTCGCACGTCACGTCCACGCCCCGCCGCTTCGCGCGGCGAATGGCTTCCACGCTTTCCTTCGTCGAAACGTGGCACACATGATGCTTATGCCCGATCTGTTCCGCAAGGCGAAGATCCCGCTCGATCTGGCGGAATTCGCTTTCCGACGAAATGCCGCGGTGTCCGTGTGCCTTCGCGTAAGCGCCCGCATGAATATAGCCGCCGAAAAGCAACGACTCGTCCTCCGAATGGGCGGCAAGCACTTTGCCCGTCGCTTTGATCCGCCGCATCGCTTCCGCCATCAGCTCTTCGCTCTGCACGCCCTTTCCGTCGTCGGAAAACGCCGCGACGCGGGGCGCAAGTAACCCGAAATCCACAAGTTCTTTGCCTTTCTCCCCCTTCGTGATGCACGCGTACGGATAAACCCCGATCTTTGCGTCACGGGCGATAATTTCTTCTTCCAGAGCGAGATTTTCCACGCAATCCGGCGCGGGATTCAGATTCGGCATGGCGCATACCGCCGTATATCCCCCCGCCGCCGCTGCCGCCGTTCCGCTTGCAATGCTTTCTTTATAAAAAAAACCGGGTTCTCTCAAATGCACGTGCACATCGATGAAACCCGGTAATATGATTTTGTTTTTTAAATCGACAACGCCGCCGTTGAAATGCTGACGGTTTCCGCACGATTCTGAATTTAAAACACTCTTGACTTTGCCGTTTTCTGTTTCAAATGTCAACGGCCCGGCGTTTTTTTTCATAACCGATGCGTTTTTCAAAAACACGGAACACTTTCTCCTTTGCGGATTTTTAATACTATAACAAAAACCGAAAAATTTGTCAAATATTTTGAAAACCCGCGCCGGATTTTTTCCGAAAATTTTTCCCGCGCGTTTTTTTCAGCTCGGAAAACGACGGCGGAACATCTTCGTCAACGGCGCCGCGGAATCTTTCGGGGCGACGATCAGCTTTCTAAACTTTTTTTAATTTTTTCCGCGTTTTCTTTTCCGACGGTATAACCCGCGTCAAACGCCCTCTCCAGATTCTTGATCTTGTACTGCGACATATCGCCCATGTCGGGACGCAGCAGAAAATCGGGTTTTTGCTCTTTCAGCTTCAGTTCCGTCATCCCCGCATCGTAAATATCCACCATGCGCGTGATCACCGTAAACAGATTGAACGGTCGCTCCGCGCGCCTCAGTTCGCCCAGAACGTCCACCGCAACCACGACGTCCGCACCCAACGCGCGCACTTCGTCGATCGGCAACCGTTCGCGTAACCCTCCGTCCACCAATAATTTCCCTTCCGTTTTGAGCGGCTTGAAGATTCCCGGAATCGACGAACTTGCCTGTACACAGTCGGCAACGACGTGTTTTCCGTCAAAAACCACCTTATCCCCCGTGATCAGATCGACCGCTACGCAGGAAAACGGTATCTTTAACTCCTCAAACGTCTTTTCCCCGAGATATTCGCCTAATTTGGCACGCATCTTCTTCGATTTGAAAATCGCCTGGTTTTTCAGCACATTTCCGGAAAGATCCAGAATATCGAGCGCTTTGAGATCGAAAACCGCTTCTTTCATCTCTTTCACGCTCATGCCGGCGGCGTAACAGGAACCGACAACCGATCCCATCGACGATCCCGAAATAAAATCCGGTCTGATTCCGGATTCTTCCATCGCCTGAAGAAATCCGATATGCGCCACGCCGCGGCTGCCGCCGCTTCCCAATGCAAAGCCGAGCTTTTTCATCCGCACCTCCTTACGCCGATATTATTGCGCGACAAAGACCCGAAAACCTCTCTTTTTCAGCCATCGATCCGCAAGTTTTACCCATGCGGAAACTTCTTGATTGATGAGAACCGCGTCGTTTTCCCCCCATGCCGTTTCTATATTCGCGATGCTCAGACCGTGCGGGCCCTTTTCAAAAATATGCAACTCAAAAGGCACTTTTTGCCCCGCATACGCGCTCGCCATAAACAGCGAATTGTTTACGGGCACGGCGTCATCTTCCGCAGTATGCCAGAGGAAAGCGGGACTGCTGTCCTTCGTCACGCGCTTTTCCAAAGAAAGTTTCTCTTTCAGAACGGGGTCCCCGCCGCTGATCGTCTCGATGGAACCTTCATGCCAAAAATGCGGATCCGACGTGATGACGGGGTAAGACAAAATCACCGCGTCGGGGCGCACGTTTCTCTCCCCCAACGCCTTTTTCACCGCGTCGTCGGCAAAGAGCGTTGCCAGCATCCCCGTCAGATGTCCCCCCGCGGAAAATCCGACGGCACAGACGTGTTTTTCATCCACGCAGTACTTTTTCGCATTCTCGCGGATGTACGCCATCGCCATGCACCCTTCTAAAAAAGGAACGGGAAAGGCGACGTCGAGGCTGTATTCCAACGTAAAAGAAGCATATCCGAGATCCGTAAACCGTAAGGCGACGGGCTCTTTTTCCCTGTCGGACAGAAACTGATAGCCGCCTCCCGTCACAACGAGCATGGCAGGACGGGTTTTTTCCGGCATTTCCGGCGAATTATACGGCACATACGTGTTGAGATATCCGCGGGATTTTTCGCCGCGCGGCAAGTGAAAATATGCATAGAGATCGATTCTTTCGTGTATCATACAATACTCCCGAATTTATTTTTTATTATTGTAGCATACAAGAAAAAATATGTCCATGATTTATTTGAATTTTTAACGCAAATTTGTTAAAATATAACCATGAGTTACCATATCGGCACAGGGCTCATTCTCCAGGAATTCAAGCCGGGGTGCGAATGCCCGATGTGCAAAATCGAAAAGATCGTAAACGAAAATCTTCTGTTTCAGTTTCTCAACGACGCCGTCATGGAAGACGACACCCGTGCAAAGGTGAACAAGCTCGGCTTCTGCGCCGAACACTTTGATCTGCTTTTTGCGCGGCAGAACAAACTGAGCGTGGCGTTGCAGGCGATCACGCGGACAAAAACGCTGAAAAAACACATCGGCGCAAAAGACGCGAAGTCGGCGAAAAAGACCGCCGAAACGCTGCGGAAACTGACGGGCACCTGCATCATCTGCGACCTCGTGGAAGACCACATGGTGCGCTATGCCAAAACGGTGGCGCAGATGTACGCAAAAGAATCGCCCTTTCGCGCGCAGCTGCTCTCCACGCGCGGCTTTTGCATAAAGCATTATGCTTCCCTTCTGGAACACGCTTCCTGCGCGGGAGGAAAAACAAAGGAATATCTCGCCGACCTCACCCGTCTGCAAAGCGAAAATCTTGACCGCATAACGAACGAGTTACAGTGGTTTTGCGATAAACACGATTACCGCAACCGCGAAAAGCCTCTCGGCTCCTCTGCGGACGCGTTGCCGCGCATCCGCGTGAAACTTTACGGCGAAAAAAAATTATAAGCCGCCGCGCTCTGCCGCGCCGGGAAAAACATCCTTTTCCCGGCGTAAGACGCGGATCTGCGTCACAGCATAAAGCGGCGCGGAGTTTTTCAAAAAAACTCCGCGCCGCTTTGTTTTCGTTTTTCTTACAGATCCAGCCAGCCTTCTTTCGCCTTGAGATTGAACCCGTCCGCGATGATTTTCAGCTGCGCGTCGGTGATGGTATTCACACGGGGCAGATGCGCCGTTTTCAGATACAGCTCCGCCGCTTTCTCCACCGTTTCGATGAGTCCGAACGCCTCGTCCATGGTCTTTCCCGCGCCGTAAATTCCGTGATTTGCCCACACGACAAGACGGAATTCCTTCATCTTTTCCGCCGTCGCCTCGCCGATCTCGTTGTTGCCGCAGAGCATCCACGGCAGAACGCCCACGCCGTCGGGGAAAACCACCATACATTCCGTGATCATTCTCCAAAGACTTCTCGTGAATTCTCTCTCGTTCAGATCGTGAACGAAGGTCATCGCCAGAATGTTCGTCGGATGCGTATGCATGATCACCCGATGTTCCGGATCGACCGAAAGTCTGCTCATGTGGCTCATCAGATGCGCGGGCAGTTCGCTGGTGAATCTGCCGCCGTCTTCCCAGCCCCAGAGGAGCTGCGCCGTTTCTCCGTCGTCCGCAATCCGGATGATCCCGAGATTGTTTTCGGGATCTTCTTCCACATTTTTGAAATATTTTCCCGTTCCCGTCACCAGAAAATATTTTCCGGCAAGCGGCATCGCTTTGAATCCCATGGGAATTTCCCGCGTATGATTTTCGGTATCGAGATATTTTTCCACTTCTTCTTTCTTCAGAAGATAACTGATGTTTCCGCCGTTTCTTTCGTCCCAGCCGAGTCGGTACATATTGGAACACGCCTTACATACTTCCCTTACGAAAGGGGCATTGCTTACATCCGCAAAACTTCTCGTGATTTTTTTCGCTATCGTTTCGATTTTCATAATGCAAACTCCCGATTTTTATCTTTTCAGCAAAACGTCTTTTTCGTATTGTTTCACAGCGGGCATCCAGTCCTTTTCCGCCCCTTCCCGACGGAGATATTCGTCCCAGATGTCCCCGAACGGCAACGTTTTACATTCTTCGTTCAACGCCATGAGTTCCGTATTATCCCCTTCCGCCTGCAATTTTTTCAGCTTTGCGGCGGGAAGCAGCAATGCATACAACAATGCCTTGCGCATATTGTTCATCCCCACGATCCATGCGGCGATGCGGTTGATGCTCGCGTCGAAATAATCCAAACCGATCAGCACGCGGTCTTGCGCTCCCGCAAAAACGATCTCCTTTGCGATCTCCTTCAGTTCGTCCTCAAAGAGAACGACGTGATCGCTGTCCCAACGCACGGGACGGGTCACGTGCAGAGCGAGCTTATCGCTGAACAGCAACATCGAAGAGATCTTGTCGGAAACCGTTTCCGTGGGATGAAAGTGTCCGTTGTCCAGAAGACAGCATATGCCGTTCTTCGCCGCATAATTCATGTAAAACTCAAACGAACCGACGGTATAACTTTCCAGCCCGATGCCGAAAACCTTGCTTTCCACCGAATCGACGATGTATTTTTTATCGTACTTGACGGAATAGATCTCGTCAAGACTCTTTTTCAGCCGCGCCCGCGGGGCGAGTCTGTCGGCGGGGACATCCTTCATGCCGTCGGGAATCCAGATGTTGCAAAGGCACGGGCTTCCCTGCTTTTCCCCGATGTACGCCGAAATCTTTCTCACCGCTTTCGCGTGCCGTACCCAGAATTCCCGCACATTCTCGTCCGCGGCGGAAAGCGTGCCGTTTTCCGAAAGCGGATGCGAGAAAAACGTCGGGTTCATGTCGATGCCCAGTCCGTTCTTCTTCGCAAATTCCAGCCATTTGTCAAAATGCTTCCCTTCCAAAGCGTCGCGCTCCACCTTTTCGTCGGTCACGGCGTAACTCGCGTGCAGATTCACGCGCTTTTTCCCCGGAATAAAGCGGAATGCAAATTCCATATCCGCCGTCAGTTCTTCAAAATTGCGCGCTTTTCCCGGATAGTTGCCCGTCGTCTGGATTCCGCCCGAAAGCGAATTGGCTCCGTCGAATCCGTTGACGTCGTCACCTTGCCAGCAATGCATCGAGATCGGAATGTTCCGCGCCGTATCGAGCGCCTTTTCCGCGTCCGTTCCCAAACGGGCATACATTTCCTTTGCCTGTTCAAATCTGTTCATTTTACTTCTCCCATCTGTATTTTCAAATTTCCGAGCGCCGTCGATTCGATCGGCAACGCCACAACGTGTTTGCCCGTAAATTCCTCCGTGAATTGATTCAGCGGCTTATTCTTCGCTCCCCCTCCGACGATATACAGGTCGTCATATTTCTTCCCCGTGTTCCTTTCCAGAAGCGCATACGTTTCTTTATAACATTTCGCCAGACTGCGGTACACCGCGCGCACGATGTCCTTTTCGCTCTGCGGCATGGGAAGATTGTGTTCACGGATGTGCCTGAGAATGGTTTCCCGCATATTGTCGGGCGCAAAAAATTCCGGCGCGTTGACGTCAAACGTCACGTCGTACGTACTTTCCAGCGATCCCGCATCCATTTCCGCAAACGTCATGGGCGTTTTCAACGTCTCTTTCAGTTTGTTGATCACCCACATTCCCATGATGTTTTTCTGATAGCGGAACGTATTGTTCACGCCGCCTTCGTTGGAAAGCTCCTCCGAAGTCAAAGTCGCCTTGTCGCTCTTGATTCCCATCAGCGACCACGTACCGCTCGAAATGTAGGGAGAATTTCCCTTCATCGGAATGCCGTGCACCGCGCTCGCCGTATCGTGGGACGCGCAGAAAATCACCTTTGTATTCCCGCCGACTTCTTTTTGAATTTCCTCTTTGAGTTCACCGAGAACGTATCCCGGATTTTCCGGTTTGCCGGCAAACAGCGATTTTTTCAGTCCCAGCCGTCCGATGATCTCTTCGTCAAACGCGTGCGTCTTTGCATTCAGCAATCCCGTCGTCGTCGCGTTGGTGTATTCATGCGCCTTCACGCCCGTCAACTTGTAGGAAAAATATTCCGGCAGCATCAGATAGTCCGTCGCCTTTTCCAGCCTGCCGCTTTTTTTATCGCAGTAAAACTGATATACGCTGTTGAAAACCGCATACATCAGCCCCGTTTTCGCATACATTTCGGAAAACGGCATCAGCGCATGGACTTCCTCCGTCACGGCGGCGGTCCGCTCGTCCCGATACGCGTAACAGGGGAAAATTTCCTTATCTCCGTCCATCAGGACGTAATCGACCCCCCAGGTATCGATCGCCACGCTCTCGATCGCCCCGTATTTTTCAAACGCCGCCTTTAAGCCCGACTTGATGTTGGCGAAAAGCGATTCCGTATTCCATACGAGATGTCCGTCTTTCTCTTCCGCTCCGTTGCCGAAACGGTAAATCTCTTCCGTTCTGATCTCCCCGTTTTCCTTCCAGCCGGCAATATGCCGTCCGCTCGACGCGCCGAGGTCGATCGCAAGATATATCTTCATTTCTTACCCGCCTTTTCCGATCGATTCTTATTGTATACGATTCGACTGCGTTTGTCAAAATTTTTTCCGCATCTGCAGCGCACATTTTTTAATTTTTCACGCCGCACGCTGCAACGGCTCCCTTTCGGTTCTCTTCATAAATATTTTACGATGTCGTTGAGCGTTTGCAATGTCAGGTCCGCTCTGACGGCGCTTTGTCGATAGAGCTCCTCCGTCGTCTCCCCGCTGAAAACCAGCAACGACGAAAACCCGTTGTTCGCGCCGAACGCGATGTCGGTATACAATCTGTCCCCGACCATGACGACCTCGTCTCCGTGCGTGCCGGTCAGTTCCCTGATTCCTTCCGCCATGTACCGATACGGCTTGCCGACGATCACGTCCGGCACCCGTCCCGCGGACGCTTCAAACATACGGATGAAACTTCCCACGTCCGGAACGGGCGCGGGCTTTGCCGGACAGTTGACATCCGGATGCGTGGCGATATACGGCAGCCCCCGCCGCAAAAACCGCGCCGTCTTCGAAATCTTTTCGTAATCGATCTCGGTATCGTAGGAAAGCACGACGACTTCGGGATCTTCCTCTTCGAGCCTGATCCCTTGTTTAAGAAAACTTTCCCTGACTTTTTCCGTCCCCGTCAGGTATACGCGCCGCCCCGCGCAATGCCGCTTGAGATAGGCGATCGTCGCGTCGCCCGAGGTATACACGTCGTCCTCTTCTCCGTAAATTCCCAGCCCGGTCAGCCGTCTGACGTAATCTTCTTTTGTTCTCGAGGAATTATTCGTGAGATAAATCAGCCTTTTTCCGTGCTTCCGCAAAGTCTCCAGCGTCCGTTTCATATCCCCGATCAGCGCTCCGTCGATATAGACCGTCCCGTCCAGATCGAGAAGAAAGATCTTCCATTTCTTTACGTATTCCGCAATTTCCATATCACAACTTCAACGCGCCCGTCGGCTTACATTTCTTATGCTCGTTCTTCAGCGTCTTGCCCTTGCCCGTACGGCTTTCGATCGACAGATCTTCGGTATTCACCGTAAACGCGCTTTCTCCTTCCAGCACGGCAATGTCGTACGGTTCCTGCACGAATCCGCCGTATACCACGCGCTCTCCGTCGAGATTGCAGATCTTGACGCCCTTGCGATAACGCGCCATCGGCTCGATCTCCGCGGCGATCACCCGCTTGAAAAATCCGCCGCTCGTGATCACGATGAATTCTCCCGAATCCGCCGCCTGTCCCTGCCATACGATCTCATCGCCGTCGTTCAGATTCACGCCCTTTACGCCGCCGGCTACCCTGCCCTGCTCCGGCAGATCGTCCTTCAGCGCGTTGAGACACAATCCGTCCTTCGTGATGAACGCCAGCGTCGTATCGGGCAGATCTTCCTCCACTTTCACAAGCTCGTCGCCCTCTTTGAGCTTGATCGCCTGATACGACGACTTGATGATGTCGTATTCCGCCCAGGACGTCTTTTTCACCATGCCGTTTTTCGTAAAGAACAGCAGCATCCCTTCCGGCAATTTGTCGTACGAGAAAAACGCGACGGGATATTCGCCCTTGACGGCATCCTTGACGATGTCGGTAAATTTATAGCCCTTGTCGCGGAAACGGCTTTCCGGCGCGATTTCGAGATCGATCTTGAAAGCGTTTCCGAGGTTCGTGAAGGCGAGGAAGGTCTTGTCGCTTTCCGCCGCCGTTTTCAAAGCGAGCAGATCGGCGTTCGGAAGGGATCCGGGTGCCTTGTCGCTCATGCGGTAATTCTTTTCGGGCATTTTCTTGAACATCCCGCCGAGCGTATATCCCACCACATAATTTTTGGTGATTTTTTCCTGTTCGCTGGTCTCCACCCTGACGGAATTTTCGCTGCCGACAATCGCGCTCCTGCGGTTGTCTTTATATTTGCGGCGGATCTGTCCGAGCTCTTCCTTGACCACTTCCATCTGCAATTTTTTGCTGCCGATCACGGCGGTCAGACGGGCGATCAGCGCTTTGAGCGACGCAAGTTCTTCTTCGAGTTTTGCGATTTCCAGCTTGGTAAGTCTTGCAAGCCGCAGATCCAGCACGGCGGTTGCCTGAATTTCCGAAAGATTGAACCGCGAACGGAGGTTACTCCTCGCTTCGTTGGTATTCGCGGACTTTCTGATGATTTTGATGACTTCGTCGATATTCTGAACGGCGATGATCAGCCCTTCGAGGATGTGCGCGCGCTCTTTCGCCTTTTCGAGATCGTATTTACTGCGACGGAGAATGACGTCCCGCTGATACTCGACGTAATACGAAATGATGTCGAGCAGCGACATCTGTTTGGGTTTACCGCCGGCAATCGCGACCATGTTGATGCCGAACGTACACTCGAGATCGGTATATTTATAGAGCAGGGCGAGCGTCTTTTTCTCGTCCGCGTCCTTTTTCAGCTTGATCACGGCGCGCATTCCGTGACGGTCGGATTCGTCCACGACGTCCGCAATCCCCGCAAAGAGATCCTTCTTTTCCTCCTTCAGATCGACGATCTTCTTTAATAAATTCGCTTTGTTGATCTGGTAGGGCAGTTCGGATATGATCAGACTCTTCCTGTCGCCGTCCTTTTCCACCCCCACTTTTGCGCGGATGCGGATCTTCCCCCTGCCCGTACGGTACGCCGTTTCCAGTTCTTCCCCCGCGATGATAAATCCGCCGGTCGGAAAATCCGGACCTTTGACGTATTTCATCATTTCCTTCAACCCGATCTTCGGATTGTCGATATAGGCGATCGTTCCGTCGATGACTTCCGCAAGGTTGTGCGGAGGAATATTCGTCGCAAGTCCTACCGCAATACCGCTCGCGCCGTTCACAAGCAGATTCGGATACCGTCCCGGCAAGGTCGTCGGCTCCATCAGACTGTCATCGAAATTCAGCGCGAAATCCACCGTCTCCTTGTCGATGTCCCGGAGCAGTTCCAGCGCCAGCTCTTCCAGCCGCGCTTCGGTGTATCGGTATGCCGCCGCGCTGTCGCCGTCCACCGTCCCGAAATTTCCGTGTCCGTTGACGAGCGGCATTCTCATATTGAAATCCTGCGCCATGCGCACCAGCGCGTCGTATACCGACGTATCCCCGTGCGGATGATACTTCCCGAGACAGTCCCCTACGATCTTCGCGCACTTCCTGTGCGGCTTATCGGGCGTGAGCCCCATCTCGTACATCGTATACAATATGCGCCGCTGTACCGGCTTCAGTCCGTCCTCTACCCGCGGCAACGCCCTGTCCAGAATCACGTGCTCCGCATAGGGCATCATGGAATTGTGCAGCACTTCGTCAAGCGAACTTTGTATGATGCTGTTCTTCTTCGTCTCCATTCTCTACCCCGCTCACCGTTTCACTTTCTTGATAAAGGAATCTTCTTTGTTGAAATTCGCATACATTTGGATATACTTCTTCCGATCTTCGATATGATCTCCCATCAGTACCGTGATCATCTTCTCCGCTTCCGCGGCGTCCTCCACCGTCACCTGCATCAGCGACCGCGTTGCCGGATTCATCGTCGTATCCCAGAGCTGTTCCGGATCCATCTCCCCCAGCCCTTTATACCGCTGAATCTGATACCCGCGCCCGATCTTATCGATGGCTTTTTGCAATTCGTTATCGTCGTACGCGTACTCGAATACGTCCTTTTTGTACACCTTGTAAAGCGGCGGCATCCCGATATATACGTGTCCGTTGTTCACCAGCTCCCGCATATACCGGAAAAAGAACGTCAGCAGAATCGCGCGGATGTGCGCGCCGTCCTGATCGGCATCGGATAAAATAATCACTTTATGATACTTGAGATCTTCCAGATCGAAATCGTTGCCGAGCCCCGCGCCGAGCGCACTGATGATCGTACGGATCTCCTCGTTCTGCAGAATCTGATCGAGCTTCTTCTTCTCCACGTTCAGCGGCTTGCCCCTCAGCGGCAAGATCGCCTGATATTGCCTTACCCGCGCCTGCTTCGCGCTGCCGCCCGCCGAATCGCCTTCCACGATAAACAGCTCGTTCAGTTCCGGCTTCCTGCCCGAACACGCGGCGAGCTTTCCCACCAGATTCTGCGCTTCGATGCTCTTGTTCGCCCGCGCGATCTCCTTCGCCTTCCGCGTTGCGATGCGCACCCGCGCCGCCGCCTGCGCCTTTTTTATCACGCTGTCGAACACGTCGGCTAATTTTTTATTCCTGCTCAGCTCTTCCAGCTTGTCCACCGTGACGTTTTCCACCACGGGGCGGACTTCCGGATTGCCGAGTTTCGTCTTTGTCTGCCCTTCAAACTGCACGTTTTTCAGCTTCACGCAGATGATCGCCGTCAATCCCTCGCGGAAATCCTCACCCATAAAATTCGCGTCTTTTTCCTTGAGATAATTTTCTTTCCGCGCAAAGTCGTTGAGCGCCTTCGTCAGTCCCGTACGGAATCCCGTTTCGTGCATCCCCCCTTCCGGCGTGGGAATATTGTTCACAAAGGAAAACACGCTCTCCGTATAACTGTCCGTATGCTGCAGGGCAAATTCCACGATGATCCCGTCCTTCTCTTCCTTTGCATACAGCGGTTCCGCGTACAGCGCGGTCTTTCCCTCATTGAGATACTTCACGAAATCCACGATCCCGCCGTTATAACGGTATTCCGCATCCTGTTCTTCCCCGCGAAGATCGCGAAACAGAATTTGCAGTCCCTTATTCAGAAATGCAAGTTCCTTCAACCTTCTGTTGATGGTCTCATGGGAAAATTCCGTCGTTTCAAACACCGTCTTATCGGGTTTGAACCGCACGAACGTTCCGGTCTTATCCGTCTTTTTATGCGTGTCTTTCAGATGATATTCCGGTACCCCGGATTTCACCTTCCCCGTCTTTTCGTCCTTATATGACGTAAACCGCATCTCAAATTCCGTTCCGCGGTACACCTTGACTTCCATCCATTCGGACAGCGCGTTGGTCACCGACGCGCCGACGCCGTGTAAACCTCCGGAATAGCCGTATGCGTCCTGCCCGAATTTCCCCCCGGCGTGCAATTGCGTGAACACCACCTCTACGCCCGATACGCCCTGCTTCGGGTGGATGTCGGTGGGAATTCCGCGTCCGTTGTCCTCCACCGACGCGCTCCCGTCCGGATACAATACCACCTCGATCCTGTCGGCAAATCCGTTTGCCGCTTCGTCGATGGCGTTATCCACGATCTCCCACAAGATATGATGCAATCCCCGTACCCCGGTCGAACCGATGTACATCCCCGGACGCATCCGGACCGCATCGAGCCCTTCCAGAATTTTGATATCGCCGGCATTATACGATTTTGTCAAACCTGTCCTCTCCCGCCTCTTGTTTTTTTAATTATTATATCTTTTTTTTCTTTTTTTTTCAAGTGTTTCCACAATAAAAAGCGGTCGTCCTTCCCGACGACCGCTAAATCTTGTGTTCCGTTCCCGTTTACATACGCAGAATATCGCCCGCCGAAAGCCTGACGTCGGTATGCAGCCACAGCTTCTGCTGTACAATCTTTGCGTCCGCGACCTCGTTTCCGTCCTCGTCGGTAAGCCCCTCTACGCGAATTCTTTCATTCAATGTATCATGCGGCGAAAGCACTTCCAGAATATCGCCCTTTCCGAAACGGTTGCGCATTTCGATGAGCGCCCTGCCCCGTTGCCCGTCATACTCCAGCACGGTCGCAACAAATTTCCGCTCCCCACGGCTTTGCGAATCCTCCGTATTGACGGTATCTTCCCTTTTTCCCAGCGCATACGCTACGGTAAACGCGCGATGCGCCGTTTTGACAAGCTCGCCTTGAAACAAAGGATTTTTCTTATATTCCGCGCCTTCGGCAAGGAAGGCGTCGATCGCGCGGCGGTACGCGTTGATGACGGTCGCGATGTAATACGAGGATTTCATGCGCCCTTCCACCTTGAACGACGTGATCCCGCTCTTTGTCATCTCGTCAAGATGGTCCGCCATATTGAGATCTTTACTGTTCAGGATATACGTCCCCCTGCCGTCCTCTTCGACAGGAAAATATGCTCCGTCCGATCCGCGTTCTCTGAGTTCATACGACCAGCGGCAGGGCTGCGCACACTCGCCGCGGTTGGAATCGCGCCCCGTGAAATAGCTGCTCAAAAGACAGCGCCCGCTGTACGCGATGCACATTGCACCGTGCGCAAACGCTTCCAGCTCCGTTTCCGGAACGTACGCGTGGATCTGCGCCGTTTCCTCCAGGGAAAGCTCTCGCGCCAGCACGACGCGCTTTGCCCCGAGGTCCGCATAAAATTTCACCGTTTCCGCATTGAGCGCACTTGCCTGTGTGGAAACGTGCAAGGGAAGCTTCGGCGCGGCTTTTTTCAGAACGTTCATCAGTCCGAGATCCGATACGATCGTACCGTCCGCGCCGATCGACTGCAGAAAGGCAAAGTATTCCGCCGCTTTTGCAAGATCCGCGTTCCGCGCGAGGATATTGACGGCGACGTACAGCTTCTTTCCCCGCTCATGCGCGTACTTCACCGCGCGCTCCATCTCCGCATCGTCGAAGTTCCCCGCATACGCGCGGAGCGTGAGACTTTTCCCTCCGACATATGCGGCGTCCGCTCCGAAATAAAACGCCGTCTTCAGTTTTTCGAAATCGCCCGCGGGAGCGAGCAGTTCCAGCTTGTTCATCGTAACTTCTCCGCGATCAGCGCGCCGTCCTCCTCTTCAAAAAAACGGACGGAAAAATCTTCGTCCGTCCGCATCGTCTCAAGAAAATGCGCCATATTCACGTGCGCCGTGCGATTCCGGTGTTCGCTGTGTTTCAAACCGTAAAATTTCAGCGAAATATTGTCGGCAAACAGCACGCCGCCCGGTTTCAGTAACGCTTTCAGATCGGGCAGATATGCCGCATATTTTCCCTTCGGTCCGTCGAGAAAAATAAAGTCATATCCTCCCGAAAGGAGCGGTACGATCTCGTCGGCGTCCCCCTCCAGCAACGTAACCCGTTTTTCTAACCCCAGCGCGCGAAAAATTCCGCGGGCGCGGTCGGCAAAATCCGGATCCTTTTCAATCGTCACAAGTTTTGCTTCGTCTGCGCAAAGCAGCATCGCCGCCCCGGAAATCCCTGCCGCCGTGCCGATCTCCAGAATCTTTTTCGGCTGCGCCGCAAATACTTCCCCGCGCAGCTTCTGTAAAGTTTTATCCCTTACGGTCGGTATGTTTTCCGCTTTGACCTTCTCGCGCAGAAAATCAAATTTTTCCTCTCTCATATATCCATGATGATCGGCAGAATCATCGGATTCTTCTTCGTTCTTCTGAACAGGTGGTTCTTGATTCCCCTTCGCACCGCGTTCTTGACAGCCGCCTTGTCGCCGCCCGCTTTGACGTCCAGATGCATCAGCGTGGTGTTGACGTTCTGACGGATCTCTTCCATCAGCTTATCGTCCAAAAGGATCCCGCGATTGATGATATCGGTACAAACCGCTCTTCCCTCTTCCGAAAAGCCCACCACCACGACGAGCAGTCCGTCCTCGGAAAGGTGGATTCTGTCCTTCAGTACGACGCTTTCCGATCCGTCGATCCCCAAGCCGTCCACCAGCCGCGCGCCCGACGGGAAATTTTCCCCGAACGTCATCGTCGAAGGCGTCAGCTCCACCGTATTGCCGATATCCGCAATCAGCACGTTGCTCTTTTTCACGCCCATGTCCACCGCCAGACGCGCGTGCTTTTTCAGATGACGGTATTCCCCGTGTATCGGAATGAAAAATTTCGGCTTGACGAGAGAATGCAATACCTTGATCTCCCCCTGGCAGGCATGTCCCGAAACGTGAATGGGTTCCAGACTTTCGTAAATGACTTCCGCCCCTTTCCGGTAGAGATTGTTGATGACGCCGTAGATCATCTTTTCGTTTCCGGGAATCGGACTTGCGCTGATGACGATGGTGTCGTTTGCGCCGATGGTGACTTTATTGAATTCTCCCGTTGCCATCCGCGTAAGCGCGCTCATCGGTTCACCCTGCGACCCCGTGGATATGATCAGAATCTCGTTATCGCGGAAATTCTTGAGTTTTTCCACATCCACGATCATATTTTCCGGAATTTTCAGTTCCCCGATCTTCGAGGCGGCTTCCGCCACGTTGATCATGCTCCGCCCGGAAAAGACGACTTTTCTGCGGTATTTGACCGCCAGATCGAGGATCTGCTGCAAACGGTGTACGTTGGAGGCAAATGTCGCGATGATGAGCCGTCGGTCCGCATTGTCCCCGAATACATGATCGAGCGTTTCCCCTACGACCTTTTCGCTCATGGTATATCCCGGCCGTTCCACATTCGTGGACTCCGCCATCAGCAGAAGAACGCCTTTCTTCCCGATCTCCGCAATGCGCGTCAGATCCATGTAATCCCCGTTGATGGGCGTAAAGTCTATCTTGTAATCGCCCGAGTGGAACACCACGCCTACCGGGGTTGTGACGGAAAGCGCAACCGCTCCCGCAATGGAATGGTTCACGTTGATAAATTCCACCGAAAAACAACCGAGCTTGATAACGCTCCCCGGCTTGACGCAATTTAAATTCACATTGTTCAGCCTGTGTTCCGCCAGCTTGTTTTCCGCAAGCGTGAGCGTCAGTTTCGTTCCGAATACCGGCGCCGAAATCTCCTTGAGAAGATACGGCAATCCCCCGATATGATCTTCATGCCCGTGCGTGAGCACGATCCCGCGGATCTTGTCTTTGTTCTCCTCGAGATAAGTAATATCGGGTATAACGAGATCGATACCCGGCATATCGTCGGAAGGAAAAGACAGCCCCGCATCCACCACGAGGATATCCTTGCCGTATTCAAACGCCGTCATATTCTTCCCGATCTCTCCGACGCCGCCTAAAAACCGGATCTTCAGACTTTTTCCATGATTTCTGCTCTGCGCCTGTCCCTGCGTTTTTCTGCGGGCGGCAATATTCTGCGCCTGTTTTTCCGCAACGGCGGTTACGCTCTGTCCCGCCGTTTTTTTCGGCTGCGGCGCCCTTTGCCGTATCTGTCTGTTCATTTCGGGAGCCGATCCGTTTTTCCCGGCGGTCTTGTCCCGCTTCGCATCGTTTTTTCCCGCACGGTTTTTCTTTTCCGTTGTCTGCGGTTTTTCGTTTTCCGTCTTTCTTGTGAATTTCATTTTTATTCCTTTTATTTCCGTTTCCAAACTTTTCGTTTCTATTATATACCAAATCGCGCCGAATGTAAACGCTTTGCCCCTACTAAATTTTAATTGACAAAATTAGTGTTTTCCCGCCGTTTTGCTTGTATATTTTTTTTCTTTATTGTATAATAATTGCGAATTGAAATTTCCAAGGAGTGCACAAATCATGCGTGTTTACAATTTTGCGGCAGGACCTTCCACCCTGCCTTTAGACGTTCTGGAAGAAGCGCAAAGAGACTTTCTCGATTATAACGGCACGGGTATGTCCATCACCGAAATGAGCCACCGTTCCAAAGCCTTTATGGCGGTGAACGAAGAAGCGCAGGCTCTTCTTCGCGAACTGATGAACATTTCCGAAGAGTACGCCGTACTGTTCGTGCAGGGCGGTGCGACCCAACAGTTCGCCGCCGTTCCCCTCAACCTGATGGTGAGCGGAAAAGCCGATTACATCGTGACCGGAAACTTTGCGGGCAAGGCGCAGGAAGAAGCCGCAAAATACGGCGACGCGGCGATCGTGGCATCCTCGAAAGACAAGAATTTTACTTATATTCCCGACATGAAAACAGTTAAATTCCGCGAAAACGCCGATTACGTTCACATCACGACGAACAATACCATTTTCGGCACGCGCTATACGACGTTGCCCGAAACGGACGCGCCGCTCGTTGCGGACATGAGCAGCAACATCCTGAGCGAAGTCGTGGACGTGAACAGATTCGGTCTGATCTATGCCGGAGCGCAGAAAAACATCGCGCCTGCCGGTGTGACCATCGTCATCGCGAAACGTTCGTTGCTCGGCAAGCATAAGGCGTTTTGCCCCATCATGCTGCGTTACGACATTCAGGACAAAAACAACAGCCTTTATAATACGCCCCCGTGTTTTGCCATTTATATGGCGATGTTGGTTCTTCGCAGGCTTAAAAAACTCGGCGGCGTGAAGGCGATGCAGGAGGTCAACGAATATAAGGCGAAAATCCTTTACGACTTTATCGATTCTTCCGCACTGTTCCAAAACAACGTCAACAAGGCAGACCGCTCTCTGATGAACGTTCCCTTCGTGACCGGCAGTGAAGAACTCGACGCGAAATTTGTAAAAGAAGCGACGGAAAACGGGCTCGTTTCCCTCAAGGGACACCGTCTTGTCGGCGGTATGCGCGCTTCCATCTACAACGCGATGCCGGTGGAAGGCGTAAAAACCCTCGTTGCATTTATGAAAAAATTCGAACTGGAAAACAAGTAATTTTACGAAGGAGCGCTTATGAAAAATATTTTGAAACTCAATGCGATCAGCTCTATGGCAGACGAGGTTTTTCCCGCCGGTTACCGTATGTCGGAGCAGGCGGAAAATCCCGTCGGAATCATGCTGCGGAGCTTTTCCATGCATGAATACAATCTGCCCGACAGCGTCCTTGCCGTCGCGCGGGCGGGCGCCGGAACCAACAACATCCCCGCCGACGTTTACGCGCAAAAAGGCGTTGTGGTTTTCAATACTCCCGGCGCCAATGCCAATGCGGTAAAGGAACTCGTTCTGGCGGCGCTCTTTGCCAGCGGCAGAAAACTGGCGGAATCGCTCGCATGGGTAAACACCCTTGCCGGTAAAGGCGAAGAGATTCCCAAACTCGTGGAAAAAGGAAAGAAAAACTTTGTCGGACACGAACTCAAAGGAAAAACCATCGGAATCATCGGTCTCGGCGCCATCGGCGCACAGGTCGCAAACGCGACGGAAGCCATCGGCATGAAGGTTCTCGGTTACGACCCCTATCTTTCGGTGGAAAACGCGCTCTCGCTTACGCGTAAAGTTCATCGTGTACAGTCTCTCGACGAAATTGCCGCTGCCGATTTTGTTACGGTTCACGTTCCTCTCCTTGCGGATAACAGGGGTTTCTTGAACAAGGACTTCTTCGCAAAAATGAAGGACGGCGCCGTTCTCCTCAACCTTGCGCGCGGCGAACTCGTCAACAACGCCGACGTGCTGGAAGCGGTAAAAAGCGGAAAACTTTCAAAATATGTCTGCGATTTCCCCTGCGAAGAGCTGATCGGTCGGGAAAACATCCTTTGCTTCCCCCATCTCGGCGCGTCTACGCCCGAAGCGGAAGACAACTGCGCCGTCATGGCGGCAAAACAACTCGTCGATTACATCGAAAACGGAAATATTGTCAACAGCGTCAATTTCCCCGCCTGTTCTTCGGCGCGCTGTACGCCCTTCCGTATTACGGTGCTGCACAAAAATCAGAAAAACATGATCGCGCAGATCTCCTCCATCCTCGCGCAGGATAATATCAATATCGAAAACTTCGAAAACAAAAATAAAGGCGAAAACGCCTATACGATCCTCGATATCGCTTCCGAAGCGGACGATAAGGCGCTCGCCGAAATCGCCGCAATAGACGGCGTTTATAAAGTCCGCGAAATCAAATAAACAACAAATCGCTCACACGCCCCCGCAATCTCGTCGCGGAGGCGTGTTTTTTCTACGCGCTGCCTCGCTCGTATCAGGCAATAATTTGCATCCCGGATTCCGCAGCGCAACGATTACACAAAAAAAACGCGTTGCATTCGGGCGCGTTTTTT
>CALVWR010000009.1 GCA_944367565.1 uncultured Clostridia bacterium | reverse complement strand
CATTATAGCTTAGGTAACGGAACTTGGAAAGTGCTATTCCAAATGCCCCACTTTCTCGGTCAAATATATTGTATCAGACGTTAAATACGCCCAAGTTGGTAAATACATAGCAAGCAATGCACCTAATTTATGTAGAAGTATATTAAATGGGGCAAGTGCCGTTAAGGTATTCTTTTCTGCAGTAGAAGATTTATGTAAACCAAGTGTTACGTCGCAAGTTCCCCGACTTCAACAAATAGAAGCGGAAATTGAAGAAGAACGTGTAAAACACGAAAGTAAAAACAGAAATTATAAATATTAGGAGGTTATATATGAATAGGAAAAACAAATTTCTCGTAAAGGTATAAAACAGCTTGACTATCTCGTGATAGCACGGTACAATAGAGGCAAGTAAAACTTTTAGGAGTGAAAAAATGGAAAAACAATTAACGCCAAAACAAAAGGCAAGACAAAAGTATGAAATCATACATAAGGAAGAGCGTGAAAAAGCAACGAAGCAATTTAACACGAGGCTTCCCGTCAAAGAATATGACGAAATTACAGCGTTTCTTAAAAAGAAAAGAATTCCAAAGGTGGATTTGATTAGAATGGGATATCAAAAACTTTTGGAAGAGTTTAAGGAAAGCAAATAACAGCGGAACGCATTATGCGCTTAACACACCCGTAATGTCGGGAATTAATAAGGAGAAAAATGTGTGATAGGGCAAACCGTACTCATCTTTCCGTTAAGAGTGCGGATAAGGAAAGGAAATTAAAGGAACTGCGTAGCTACGGAGAGTAGTCGGTAAAATGAAAAATGATAAGAAAAAGAAATTAAATTAAATAATAAAATGTGATTAGACAGAAATCTCAAGCGAAGCAACCTACGTAATGCACAAAAATAATAAGGAGAATTGGAACAACAAAATAATGTAAACAAAAAAGAAAATACAAAAAAGGAAAATGATGAAAATTTTAACGCGTTTATTAAAGTATTGGCGCGTTTAGTACAAAAATATGGTCCAACGGTGTTGGAAGAAATAAAAAAGGAAGAGGAGGGGCAATATGAACAGAGAAGGTAAAAAGTGTTTATTGTATTCTCGTGTAAGTACGGAAATGCAAGTGGATGGATATAGCCTTGAAGCGCAAAAGAACTGCTTAAAGAGATTTGCGGAACGAGAAGAAATGATAGTGGTTGACACTTATGAAGATGCAGGAAAATCGGGTAAGTCTATTGAGGGTCGTCCTGCGTTTAAGAAGATGCTTTCGGATATTGAAAGTGGTATAAACGTAGATTACGTTCTCGTTTATAAACTTTCTCGATTTGGAAGAAATGCGGCAGATATATTGAATTCATTGGCGTTATTGCAAACTTACGACGTGAATTTGATATGTATTGAAGAAGGAATAGACTCGTCGCAAACGAGTGGGAAATTGCTTATTTCGGTTTTATCTGCGGTTGCGGAAATTGAAAGAGAAAATATATTAGAGCAAACAATGAATGGACGTAGAGAAAAGGCTCGTCAAGGTAAATGGAATGGAGGGCCTGCTCCATACGGATATACGATTAACGATGACGTTTTGCAAATTGATGAAGAAGAAGCCAAAATAGTAAGAACGATTTATGAAATGTATGTAAACACGAAAATCGGATATACGGGAATAGCTAAATATCTCAATTTGCAAGGCATAACAAAGAGACCAAGAAAGGAAAGTGATGCTAAAGTTTTTAGCGGGCATTTTATACAAATTTTATTAGATAATCCCGTGTATTGCGGAAAGATAGCGTACGGAAGAAGAAAACACGAACGTATTAAAGGAAAGAAAAATGAATATCACGTGGTACATCAAAAAGAGTTTTCGCTTACCGATGGATTACATGAAGGTATCGTAAGTAAAGAACTTTGGGGAAAGGCAAGGGATAAAAGAGTGGCAACAGGAATTAAATTAGCATCAAAAATAGGCAAAGACCGCACGTATTTACTTACGGGAATATTAAAATGTCCTAAATGCGGTAGTCCTATGTATGCAAATAGAATAAGATGGACTAAAAAGGATGGTACGGAAAAGGAAGTAATGTATTATTCTTGTAGCCGAAATAAAATGAAGCGAGGGGGCTTTTGTGATTATAGCGCTAATCTAAAGAAAACGGATATCGAACCGCTTGTTATAGGCGTTATAAAACAAATTATAAACGACGAAAGATTTGTTGAAGGTGTAAAAAGTAGTATTGGTATTCACGTTGATGAGGATAAGATTGTGGAAGAAATTAAAAATTATGAAGCAAAACTGAAAGAAGTTCAACTGAATAAAAATCGACTTGAAACGGAACTTGACACCTTGCCGATAGATTCTAAATATAGAGATAGGAAAATAAAAGATATGACGACGAGAATTGATTCTATGTACGACGTAATCGCTGAAATAGAAGAAAAGATTGATGACGCTCGTTATAGAAAACACGCGATTGAAGAAAAATCATTAACATTTGAAAACATATATCGGATTTTAGAGCATTTTTCTAAAATATATGATATAATAAATGATGAAGATAGAAAAGAATTGCTTGCGGAGTTAATCAAAGAGATACATATCTATCCCGAAGGGGAAAGCGATTACCCGTTAAAGTCAATAAAATTCGCTTTTCCTATACTGTTAGACGGAAAAGAAGTAGATGAAATTTTTTTGAACAAGTCGTCGAGTGTTGAGACGCTGGTTTGTCTCGAGAAAAAACAGGATTGACAGGAAAAAATTCACAAAAAACCGTCGGCTTAAGAAAGAGGAAACGAGTATGATATTTTATTTTTCGGGTACGGGAAATTCGGAATGGGTGGCAAGAAAAACAGCCGAATCGATCAAAGACAGCGCTTACGATATCACGCGGTATAAACAAACGCCCGAGATCGGCGAAGAGGAAAGAATCGGGTTTGTTTTTCCGGTGTATGCTTGGGGCATCCCCGAATCGATGGCGATTTTTGCCGGGAAAGTCAAAAGAAACGGCGCGTTTACGTTCGGCATTTGCACGTGTGGCGAAGATGCGGGGCTGACCATGAAAAAATTTTCCGCGATATATCCTTTGGACAGCGCCTACAGTATTTCCATGCCGAACAATTATGTGATCGGCAGCGAATTGGAAGAAAAAGAAGTCGTCGTGCGGAAACTGGAGCAGGCGGAACGGGAAATTGAAAAAATTTCACGGGAGATTCTTGAGCGAAAAAAGGTATACCGCGTGCATGAAGGAAAGTTTGCAAGGCTGAAATCGGGAATCGCCAATATGGGATTCAACAAGTTTGCGAGATCGACTTCTTCATTTTGGGTCAAGAAAGACCGATGTATCGGCTGCGGATTGTGCGCCGCGGGATGTCCGTCGTCATCGATAGAAATGAAGGGCGGGATTCCCGTCTGGAAAGGGACGTGCTATCAGTGTCTCAGGTGTATCAACAGTTGTCCGAAAGAGGCGATTCAGTACGGCAAAAAAACGGAAAACCGCCGCAGATACCGGATATCGGATTATCTGTAAAACGCGCTGTACCCGATGCGGGAAAGTCGGAAAAAGGAGAAGAAACGACGAAATGAAAATCACATCATTATGGAAGGGCGAAAAATTTACGCTTTCGTTTGAGGTATTTCCTCCGAAAACCGATTCCGCCTTTGAGAGCGTAAAGACGGCAACGGAAGAGATCGCAAAACTGAAGCCGTCGTTTATGAGCGTAACCTACGGTGCGGGGGGCGGCACAAGCCGATATACGCTGGAAATTGCAAAAAACATTCTGAAGAAATATAACGTACCTACTTTGGCGCATCTCACCTGTGTTTCTTCCACAAAAGAGACGGTGCATAAGAAGATCGAAGAGATTCGTTCTTCGGGCATCGAAAACGTCATGGCCCTGCGCGGGGATATTCCGGCGGGCATGGAAGATGCGGACAGAAGCAAATGGGATTACCGTTATGCGATCGATCTGGTGCGCGAGCTGAAGGCAAGCGGCGCCGATTTCTGCATCGGGGGCGCGTGTTATCCCGAGATCCATCCCGAAAGCACGGATCAGAAAGAGGATATCCGGCATCTGAAAGAAAAGGTGGACGCGGGCTGCGATTTTCTCACCACGCAGATGTTTTTCGACAATAATCTTTTATATAATTTTCTCTATAAGATACGCGAAGCGGGCATTACCGTTCCCGTAATCCCCGGAGTGATGCCCATCACGAACGCCAATCAGGTGGAACGGGCGATCAAACTTTCCGGTTCCTTCATGCCGCAGCGATTCAAGAGTCTTGTGGACAGATTCGGGAAAAATCCCGCCGCCATGAAACAGGCGGGGATCGCCTACGCCACCGATCAGATTATCGATCTGTTTGCGAACGGGATTAAAAACGTACATATCTATTCGATGAACAAGCCCGACGTTGCGGAACGTATTTTACGGAATTTATCGGATATTCTGAACTGATATGGACGGAGTGATTCAAGTAAAAAATTACGCGGAGCCGCCTTATAACGAACGGGATATTCTGCGTTATGCGGGAGCCAAAGAAGCGACGGCGGAAGTGAAAGAGCTTTTGCGCGCCTGTCTGGAAGAAGCGAAGGGAAAGCCGGATTATCGCGTATGTTATGCGGAGTTTCCCGTTACGGTGGATAAAAACAGGGTGAATTTATCGTTTGCAGAAACCGTATCGGAAAATTTGAGCAAAAATTTAAGAGGATGCAAAAAGATCGTCGTGTTTGCGGCGACGGTGGGGATCGGGATAGACAGGCTGATTGCGAAATACAGCGTGGTATCGCCGGCGAAAGCGCTGATGTTTCAGGCGATCGGCGCGGAGCGGATCGAAAGTCTTTGCGACAGTTTCAATGCGGATATCGAAAAACGGGCAAAGGCAAGCGGATGCGGGACGCGTCCCCGCTTTTCGCCGGGATACGGCGACGTTTCGTTATCGTTACAGACGGAAATTATCCGCGTTCTGGATTGTAACCGAAAGATCGGGGTAACGCTGAATAAAAGCATGCTGATGTCGCCGTCGAAAACCGTCACGGCGATCATCGGGATTACCGACGGAGAGAGCGGCGTCGGGGAAAACGGATGCAAAGCCTGCGCGAAAGAGGAGTGCGTTTACAGGAGACAGCCATGAAGGTGACCGAATATTTGAAGGATCATTTTATCTATCTGGACGGCGGAACGGGTACGCTTTTACAGGCATACGGGCTGAGCGCGGGCGAACTGCCGGAACGGTGGAACATGACGCATCCCGATGCGGTGACCGACATTCACCGGGCTTATTTCGACGCGGGAAGTAATATTGCGGCGACGAATACGTTCGGCGCAAACCGTCTGAAGTTTACAGAGGAAGAGTTGGAGGAGATCGTCAAGAGTGCGATCGGGAATGCAAAGCGCGCGCGGGCGGAAAGCGCAGGCAGGCAGGAGAAATGGATTGCGCTGGATATCGGACCTACGGGGCGGATGCTCAGTCCGTACGGAGATTTTGATTTTGAAGATGCCGTGGCGGTGTTTGCGGAGACGGTAAAACTCGGGGTGAAATACGGCGCGGATCTTGTGCTGATCGAAACGATGAGCGACAGCTACGAAACGAAAGCGGCGCTTCTTGCCGTAAAGGAAAATTCGTCGTTACCGGTTTTCGTATCCAACGCATACGGCGAAGACGGAAAGCTGATGACGGGGGCCACGCCGGAAGCGATGGTGACTCTTTTGGAAGGCATGGGGGCGGATGCGATCGGCGTGAACTGTTCGTTCGGACCGAAGATGCTTACGCCCGTGGTGGAGGAATATCTTCGTTATTCTTCGTTGCCCGTCATGATGAAGCCGAACGCGGGGATGCCGAGAGTGGAAAACGGGAGAACGGTTTACGACGTGGCGGCGGAAGAATTTGCCGAGGACTTGGCTTTGCTGATGAAAAAGGGGCTGCGGATCGCAGGGGGGTGTTGCGGCACGACGCCGGAATACATTCTGGCGTTGACGAAGAAGACGGAATCCGCACGTCCGCGGGAAATCGTAAAACGGGAAAGGACGGCGGTATCTTCGTATACCCATGCGGTATGTTTCGGCGCGGAGCCGGTGCTGATCGGGGAGAGAATCAACCCGACGGGCAAGAAGAAATGCAAGGAAGCGCTTCGGGCGGGAGACATCGGTTATATTCTGCAAGAAGGGATCGCGCAGCAGGAAAAAGGCGTGCAGATTCTCGATGTGAACGTGGGGTTGCCGGAGATCGATGAAACGGCGATGTTAAAGACTGCCGTATGCGAATTGCAGGCGGTCAGCGATCTTCCGTTGCAGATCGATACCTCCGACAGCCGCGCGATGGAACAGGCGTTGCGCAGGTATAACGGAAAGCCGATGGTGAATTCGGTAAACGGAAAGGCGGAAAGTATGGCGGAAGTCTTTCCGCTTGTCAGAAAGTACGGCGGCGTCGTCGTCGCGCTCACGCTTGATGAAGACGGAATTCCCGAGCGGGCGGAAGGCCGTGTAAAAATAGCGGAAAAAATCCTTGCGGAGGCGGGAAAATACGGGATCGGAAAGAAAGATCTGATTTTCGATCCGCTTGCGCTGACGATCAGCGCGGATAAAAACGCCGCGGCGGAAACGCTCCGCGCGGTCAGGATGCTTTCGGAAAGAGGGCTGATGACGTCGCTCGGCGTGTCGAACGTTTCGTTCGGTTTACCCCGGCGGGATATTGTGAACGGAACGTTTTTCACCATGGCGTTGAACGCGGGGTTATCCGCCGCAATCATGAATCCGTATTCGTCGGAGATGATGAAAGCGTATTATGCCTATAACGCGCTGACGGGAAAGGATGAAAATTGCGAAGCGTATATCGGGTTTGTGCAGGCGTTGCCCGTAACGTCGCAGTCGCAGGATCCGACGCCGCTTAAAGGAACGGACGGCGAAAACAAAGAGGCTTCTTATTTACAGCACGCGGTGATTAAAGGTCTGAAAGAGCAGGCCGCGGCATGGACGAAGGAAGCGCTGAAAGAAAACGCGCCGATGGAGATCGTGCAGAAAGAGATCATACCCGCTCTCGATAAGGTGGGAGCAGGTTTTGAAAATAAAACGGTGTATCTGCCGCAGCTTCTGATGAGCGCGGAAGCGGCAAAGGCGGCATTTGAAGAGATCAAGTCCGCCATGAAGGGAGAAAAAGCGGCGGATAAATGTCGGTTTGTCATTGCAACGGTGAAGGGCGATATTCACGATATCGGGAAAAACATCGTGAGATTATTGCTTGAAAATTACGGATTTGCGGTGACGGATCTCGGCAGGGACGTGCCTTCCGAAACGGTGGTGGAAACGGCGATACGGCTGCAAGCGCCGATTGTCGGGTTGAGTGCGCTGATGACGACCACCGTACCCGCGATGGAAGAGACGGTGCGTATGCTGAAAGAGCGGGCGCCTTGGTGCAGAGTCGTTGTCGGGGGTGCGGTGCTGAACAAAGAATACGCGGAGAAGATCGGTGCCGATAAATACGCAAAGGACGCGATGGAAACGGTGCGGTATGCGGAAGAAGTAAACGAGGCATACAAAAAGAGACAGATCACGGAAAAGGGGAAAAAACGTTGAGTTTAAGAAAAAACCGGGAATCGGAGGAAATGTATCTGGAAACGATTCTGTTGCTGCGGAAAAAGGGCGGAGAAGTTCATTCCGTAGATGTGGCGGCATGGCTCGGCTATGCAAAATCGAGCGTTTCCAGAGGCGTAAATCTTCTCAGGGAAAAGGGATATATCGAGATCGACACATCGGGAAGGATCACTTTTACCGCAGCGGGATTGAAAAAAGCGGAAGGCGTTTACGAGCGTCATCGGGTCCTGCAAGAAGCCTTAAGGCAACTGGGCGCGGATTCCGAAACGGCGGAAAATGACGCCTGCCGGATCGAGCACGTGATCTCCGACGAACTGTTTGAAGTTCTGAAAGGATTCGTGGGAAACAAAGACGAACAAAAATAACGGCAAAAAGAGGAAAGTACAGGTTGGAAAAGTTTCCGCCTGTATTTTTTTGTGATAATATACAGCAAGTTTTCAGCAGAATACGACAAGTATTCCGATTTTCGGTATGTTAAAATGATAGTACAAAAAAATACGATAATAGGATAAATTTATACAATTTTATCCGAAAAATATGGAAAAAATCAGGGAAAGCAGACATTTTCCGAAGCCGAATGCGTTTGTCCGCCGCTGTCCCGCGTGCGGGCGGCGGAAGGGCTTAAGGCGAAGGCGTTTCTGGTGTCCGAAATGCTTGCCGAAGGGAAAACGGCGTATAATCACGTCGCGCTCTGCAGGAAGATCTCTTTTGCGGAATACAAAGCGTTCCTCGATACAATGTACGAAAAAATCGTCAGATAAAAATCACAGATGAACAAACGTGCAACACCGAATAAAATAAAAAAGGAAAGGCGACCGCCTTTCCTTTTTTTAACGGATCGTTAAACGATAGACCGCTTTTCAGACATTCGGTTGATGTTGTCTTTGCCGATCTGTCCGAGCAAAGTACAAAGTTTATTTTTTCGCGTTCTTTTTTTCGCGGATCGCCTTCTCGTAGAAAGCGTAAACTTCTTCGCAGACGTCGTCCCAGGTGCGGTAGACTTCCTTGTAGCAGTTTTCCTTCGCCGCGGCGAGCAGTTCTTTGTCGTCGACGATGCGGCAGATCGTGTCCGCCCAGCTCTGCACGTTGTCGTCCGCGAGAAATCCGTTGCGGTTTTCGGTGATGATCTCCGCCGTGGAGCAACCCCGCGTCATCAGACTCGGCAGTTTCAGCGCCGCCGCTTCGATGGGAGCAAGGCTTGCCGTGTCGAAGGTGGAGGGGAACATAAACAGATCGCTTCTTAAATAATAGCCCGAAAGGAGGGCGCGGTCCATGATCTTTCCGGTGAAGATAACCTTATCTTCCAGATCGAGGCGGCGTACGTTGCTTTCCAGTTTTTCTTTGTAGGACCCGTCGCCCACGATGAGAAAACGGAAATCATAGCCGCGTTCTTTCACGATCTTCAGCGCGTTCAGCACAAGATCGATGCGTTTGTTTTCCACGATGCGTCCCACGGAAAGAAAGACGTTCTTTTGACCGGAAAGCGCGTGCTTTTCATCGACTTTTCCGATCAGTTCCGCCGCGTTTTCGGGATAGACGAGATCGGTTCCGTTCGTGATGACGGTAATTTCCTTTTTATACCCGTAAGAACGGAGTTCTTCGGCGGCGCCTTGCGAAACGGTCAGTACGTAATCGCAGGTGTTGATGGTTTTCATCATATAGTGCATCATGAAATTCACGAGGGGTTTGAGATGAAGAATCCGTTCAAAATCCTCCTTGAATTTGGTGTGGAAAGAAAAAATCGTCGGGATATTGTGTTTTTTTCCGTAGTTAGCGAAAAAACGTCCCATTGTGAACGGGGAATGGAGGTGAATGATCTCGTACTTGTTTTCCTTCAGCGTTTTTTTAAGTTTTTTATCCAGTCCCGGCGTTCCCTGATAATATCCGTCCGCCGTGGGGATGGATTTTACGCGGAATACGCGAAACGGCTGATTGTCCGTATAGTTCGGAAAGCGCGGGACAAAAACATCTACGTCGGCGTGTTTCACTTTTTGCAGACTTTTGCTGTAATTGGTGATGACGTTTGTCGGCCCGTCGAATTTGGGATAATAACAATCGAGCGTCTGTAAAATTTTCATTTATTTTTCAGCCTCCTTGCAGATTGTATCCGCCAGCGTGAGCGCATTGTCCACGGCGACGTCCATGTTGATGTATTTATAACTTCCCAGCCTTCCCGTAAGGTAAAAGTTTTTATGCTTTGCGACGAAATTCGCGTATTTTTTGTAAAGGGCAACGTTTTCTTCGTTTGCGACGGGATAGTATGCGATCATTCCCCGATCTGTTTCGTATTCGAGCGGATATTCGTAGACGATCTCGCTCAGCTCGCCTTCGGCTTTTTCGCAGGTGAATTTGTTGAATTCGCTGATGCGCGTATAATCTTCGCTTACGGTGTAATTGACCACCGCTGCCGGCTGAAACGGATTTTTCACCGTTCTGAATTCAAACCGCAAAGAACGGTACGACAGTTTACCGAAGCGGTAGTGAAGAAGCTCGTCCGCCTGACCGGTATAGATGACGACGTCGTCCGTTTTTTTACCGTCGAAGAAGACGCCGTCTTCCGTGACGGAGAGCCTTTTGAGAGCGTCGCAGCCGAGTTCGACGGCGATGTTTTCGTGATCGAGCATCTTTTCGAAGATGGCCGTAAATCCGCGTTTCGGCTGATATTGATATGCGTCCGTAAAATATCTGTCCTCATAAGAAATATAAACGGGAACGCGCTGCATGACCGTAGGATCGAGTTCTTCCGGTTTTCTGCCCCACTGTTTTTCGGTGTAGAAGCGGAAAACGTTGTCAAAAACGAAATCCGCGAATTCGCGTACGTCTTTGTCGGGATCTTTTTTCAGTTCGAGAATGGGAACCTTTTTGTTTTCTCCGTAGCCGCGTTTGAGGGCGTTTTCAAGTTTGTCCGCTTTTTCCGGGGGAAAGGTTTTCCTGAGACTTTCCAGATTGAACGGAACGGGGATAAACGTGCCGTTTAAGTTTGCCAGAACGCGGTGCTCGTAAGGAAACCACTCGGTGAAGCGGGAAAGAAATTCAAACACCCGCTGTTTTTGCGTATGAAAGATATGCGGACCGTATTTATGGACGTATGCGCCGTTTTTATATTCGTCGAAAGCGTTGCCTCCGACGGTATTGTTTTTTTCGAGAACCGTAACGGAAAAACCGTTTTCCGCAAGACAGCGGGCGCAGGTCGCGCCCGAAAATCCCGCTCCTACAATAATCGCTCTCATGTTATTCTCCTGATTGATTCCTATAAAAAAGTATACAATAAAAATCGGCTGAATGCAACCGGGAAAAGAAAGTTTTGTCGAAAAAAGGAAAATTTCCCGTTTTCGGTTAATCCGGCGCGATGTGGAACAAACTAAGGATGTGAAAAAAATGCTTGCCTTTTTTAAAAGCGCGTTTAAAACGGCGGAGGAAAACAATCTTGCGCTGTATGCGGGAAGCTGGTCGTTTTTCTTTATTTTATCGGCCGTGCCGCTCGTGCTGCTGCTGATCATGGCGTGCGACGCGCTCGGCGTGAACGTCACGTTTCTTCTTGAAGATATGCCGCGGGAGCTCAGCGACGGATTAAAATTGATTTTTTCCGTTGCGGAGGAAGCGTCGAAAGGCGCCACGTTTATTCTCGTGCTTACGTCTTTGTACTCGTCAACGCGGCTGTTTTCCTATATGCTGAAGGACGGGGAAATGATTTACGGATTGCGCCGCAAAAACGGGATTTTCAGAAAGATCGTCGGGTTTATGCTGCTGTTTCTGGTTTTTCTGATGTTTCTCGCCGCGGCAACCGTGCTGCTTCTCGGAAAAAAAATCAGCGCGGCGATCTTTTCGGGAAAGTGGGGGACGATCGCGGGCAAGCTGGTGCTGAATCTGCTTGTAATTTCCGCCGTATATCTGATCATCGTCACGGTGAATCTGTTTCTCTGTCCGCGCAGGAACAAGGCGGGTGCGGTCATGCTCGGTTCCCTTTTGTCGCTTGCCGTAACGGTTCTCGGCAGTATCGGCTTTGCGACATATCTGCATTTTTTTGCATCCTATACCGATCTGTACGGAAATCTCGCCGCGATCGTGGTGTTGATGCTGTGGGTCTACATCACCATGCTGGGCATGGTATCGGGAAACGCGCTGATCAAAATTCTCATAGAAAAACAGACCGTCCGGAATACGGCAAAAGAATGTCGTCTGCCGGAAAAAAGCGAGGAAGGCTTCAGATAAAGCGATTCGCAAAAAGAAGCGGGCGTCCTGTAAACGGACGCCCGCTTCTGCAGACGGAAGAATACCGCAATCAGAACATGACGGTGAAGGTCACGGATTTTCTGTCTTCGATATTCGCATAGATCTTCCACTTGTTGATGTCGGCGATTTTTTTGGCGATGGACAGCCCCAAACCGCTGCCGCCCGTTTCGCGGTTCCGCG
Source organism: uncultured Clostridia bacterium (assembly GCA_944367565.1). GTDB lineage: Bacteria > Bacillota > Clostridia > Christensenellales > Borkfalkiaceae > UMGS775. The sequence continues at coordinate 57,993 of CALVWR010000009.1, read as the reverse complement.
AATGATCTTCGCGGAAAAATCTTTCAAAAATTTTATTTTTCGATTCGGCGCGGAGCGTTGCGGTTTCGTTGTAAACGGAGAAAATCGCCTTGTCGCCGTTTTTTTTCAGGGAACAGGAAATGATTTTTCCGTCGGAATATTTGAGCGCGTTGTCGACGAGGATTCCCACGATCTTTTCAACCGAAGTTTTGTCGCAGGGGAGGGTGATATCCGGTTCGAAATCCGTCACGATCTCTTTGTTTTTTTCAAAGGCGACGGCGTCGAACTGCAAAACGCATTTGCCGATGAGCGCGCTGAGGTTATGTTCGCTGTTATCCAGAAGCGCTTTGGTTTCGTCCATTTTCGCGAGGGACATCAGATCGGAAATCAGGGAATTCATGCGCCTTGTCTGGGCGCGGATGTTGTCGAGGTATTCATTGTTTGTTTCGAGAGAAAGCGCGTCTGCCGAGGCGGAAATGATGGCGATCGGCGTTTTCAGTTCGTGTCCCGCGTCGGAAATGAATTCGTTTTGCCGGAGAAACGCATTCTGCACGGGTTTCATGACGAGATAGGAAAAGCCGAGCACCACGAAGAAAAGTACAATATAAGAGACGGTCATCACGAGGATGAGAAACGTGGTGAATTGCTGTTCGAAGGCCTTTTCGATGGAACGGTCGACGACCATAAAGACGGTGCCGCCGTTATTTGCGGCAATACGGTAGAAGTAATCGCCGATCCGACCTTCGCTCTGACCGCTTTTCTTTGCGGAAAGATAGAGTTCGTCGATCTGTTCGCGGGTAAAACTGCTTTCGTCGCAGACAAATTCCTGCCCGCCGGACGCCGATATAAAAAGAATTGCCGAACGCGGAATATGGGCTTCTTCCATGCCTTCTACGGAAATTTTTACATAAAGATCGTTGAGCGTTTTATAAGTTCCGAGGGAACTTTTGTTATAGGTGAGCCCGTAGATCGCCGAGCCCATCACGATAAAGACGCCCAAAAGGATGAACATCGTGATGGTTACGAATTTAATTCTGGCCGCTCTTAGCATTGGTTTCCTCCAGGAGATAACCGATCCCTCTCAGTGAACGGATATTCACGGAAGAAGAGAGAAGATTGAGTTTTTTTCTGAGAAAAGAGACGTGTACTTCGATGGCGTTGTATTCCGCGTCGGTATCAAAGCCCCAGATCTTTTCGATCAGGCGCTCCTTATTGATCGCTTTTCCTCCGCTTAAGATCAGCATTTCCATGATCTGAAATTCCTTTTTTCCGAGAGAAATTTCCTGACCGTTGCAAAGAAGCGAACAGTTATCGCGGTTCAGCCGCAGATCCCCGAAAGAAAGCGTATCTCCCACAAATTCCGTCTTTCTTCGTAAAAGCGCCTTGATCCGTGCGAGAAGTTCTTCCGATTCAAACGGTTTGGCAAGATAATCGTCGGCGCCGAGATTGAGCCCGTAGATCTTGTCGTATGTCTGCGATTTCGCACTGAGCATCAGCACGGGCGTCGAAATCCGGTTGTTGCGTAATTCCCGGATAATATCATAGCCGTTGCGTTTCGGAAGCATGATGTCGAGGATAATGACGTCATAGATGTTGGAAAGCGCCATATCCAGACCGTCTTCTCCGTCGTAAGCGCAGTCCACGTTGTAATTGTTTTTTTTCAAAATCGCCGTCAGGGCTTTCACAAGTTGTTTTTCGTCGTCTACGATGAGAATTTTCATCAAAAGACACCCCCTTGATTCGATTCGGTGATCGATTCTGAAAACAGTATAACACGAAACGCTTGAAAATGTCTTGAAAAAAATGTAAAAATTCAAGAAGCGTTCAAGGTTGCGATGTTACAATGAAGAAAAATGAAGGAAAAACTCCGGAAGGAGTGAAACAGATGGGAAAGATCATCCTTATCGTATTGACGGTGGCAGCGCTGTTCATCATGTCGTTGTTCTGCACAGGCGAACCGATCAAGGAAAGCGAAGCGCAGAAAGAAAACGAAACGGAGCAGGGAGCCGAAACCTGCCGCGAGAGGGCGGAGGTCACGAGGATCGTGTTGAAGGACGGCGGAAAGAGCGAGATATACGGCGAAGGCGCCGAGGCTTCGTTTTTCGGCGTAAGCATAAACGGCACGGGAAAGTATCGCATCAGCGGAACGTTGCGCGACGGGCAGATCTGCGCCGAAGCGGAAGAGGGAATGGAGCTGATTCTGGACGGAGTCAAGGTATCGTCGTCCAGAGGCGCGGCGCTAACGCTGACGGGAAAGAACGCGACGCTGACTCTGGCGGCGGGAAGCGAAAACCGCTTGTCGGACGCGTACGAATATAAGGAAGGGGAATACGCGCAAGGGTGCGTATCGGCGGAACGCTCGCTGGTGATCGGCGGCAGCGGAACGTTGTCGGTGAGCGGCAATTTTGCGGACGGAATCGTGTGCGGCGGGGAATTGCGGATCGAAAGCGGGAATCTGAATGTCAGCGCGGCGAGAAACGCGCTGAAAGGCGAGGAAATCGTTTTGTCGGGAGGCAAGGTGGTTTTTATATAAAAAATTTATCATAATTCTTGTCATATTTGGAAATTTCTGGTAAAATAAAAACGGAAATTTACGAAAGATGAAAGAGATGAGGAAAATAAACGTACGTTTGTTTGTCGTAGCGGCCTCAGGCTTTTGCGCGGGGCTTTATTTTTCTTCTCTTTGTTTTATGTACGGCACCGTCACGGGAATACTCCTGTTGGCGGCGTTTTTCGTTGGAGCGGGGATTTTGCTTTTACATTCGGAGAAAAGATGCGTGATCGTCTGCACTGTAATCGCGGCGGCGGTCGGGTTTTTGTCCGGATACGCGCAATTTGATTCTTACGGAGCAGAAGAGTTTCCCGACGGGATCTATACGGTGGACGCGCGGATAGACAGCGCGGTATTTTACGAAAACGGAGCGCGGCTGATTCTGTCGGATGCGGAACTCGTACACAGTAAAGGAAAAACGTCGTACAGGATTTCTCTTTACATTGAAGGAGAGGAGGATTTTCATGCGGGAGACAGGATCACGTTTACGGCGGAGCTGACAAGAAATCCGATTGCGGAAAACAAAAGCGTGAACGCGACGGAGATTGCGGAAAGGATAAAATACACGGCATATCTGGATCGGAACGACACATATTTCATAAAGGACGGCAAAGCAAATCCGTTCGAAAAGATGAACCGTTATCTTTACGACAATCTGCGTGCGGGGCTCGGGGACGATTATCCCGTGGCGTATGCGCTGCTGACGGGTGAAACGGCGTATATCGACGCCGACATACTGACAAATTTCCGATCGGGAGGCGTCGCGCATATTTTTGCGGTATCCGGTCTGCATATCGGGTTTCTTGCGGCGGCGCTGTCGCTGTTGCTCCGACCGATCCCGATCAGAAAATCCGTGAAAAACGCAGAGACGTTAATCGTTTTGTTTTTCTATGCCGGCGTGTGCGGTTTTACGCCCTCTTCGTTGCGCGCGGCGATCATGTGCGCCGTCGTGCTGTTTGCCGGCGGCGCGGGACTCAAATACGATATGCTTTCTTCCGTTTCCTTCGCCGCGATGGCGGTATGTCTGATCTCGCCCGTGCAGTTTTTCACGGCAGGGTTCCGTCTGTCTTTTGCCGCAGTCTGCGGAATCGCCGTGTTCACGCCGCATTTCCGGCGTCTGTTCGCTAAATTGCCGGATAAACTTGCCGCCGCGCTCGGCGTAACGTTGTCCGCGCAAGTCGGCACGCTCCCCGTAAGCATTTATTATTTCGCGTATTTTCCGCCGCTCGCTACATTGTTCAATCTTCTGATCGTGCCGTTTATATCGGTCCTCTTCGTGTTTCTGTTTGCGGGTGCGGTGCTCGGAGGAATCGTCTCTCCCGCCGTAACGCTGTTCGTTCCGAAATATCTGCTCCGCTTTCTCGTGACGACGACGATGCTCTTCGACTTTGAAAAAGTCGTGTTGTCGGGAATCGTCATATCGGCGGGGCTGACCTTTCTGTATTTTATTTTTCTGTTTCTTTCCGCGGGCTTTTTCAATCTGAAAGAGCGCTTGCTCCGCCCGGTATGTCTGCTGTGTTGCGGTATCTTTCTTTCGGGAACGGCGACGGTTTCCGCAATCGGATTCCGCACGGCGGAGATCGAAGTCGTAACGGGATATGATTTTCAAGCCGTATGCGTGGGCTTGAAAGGGGAGGAGCTTATCGTGATCTGTAAAGCGGAAGGCGTTTTTTCCGCATACGATGCAGCATATTTTCTGGAAAAAAGACACTCCGACGGCGCAACGCTCGTTTTTGCCGACGCCAATGCCGACGTGATCGCCGCATACGACGCGATAGAAGAGGAAATCCCCGTAAAAAAGGTATATTTTACGGGGAATACGGACGAAAGCATCCTGGAAACGATATTTTCCGAAGACGCGGATTTTTTTGAACGTGCGGAGGGGAAAAAGATCGGTTTTTCGGGATGCGAACTCTATGCGAACGGGCAGGAAACGGCATTGCTGATCGACGGGGTATCGGTGCTGATCTCCGCGGCGGAAGTGCAAAAATATTCGGACGATTACGCGTTGGTCATCGCGCCGTCTTATTCGGAAGAATACGAAACGCCTGAGAATGCAGAAAGCGTAACGTTTTCAACCGGGGAAGAAACGCTGCGATATAAAATATACGAAAGTGAATTGAAACGGGGATAAAAATCTTGCAAAATGCGCGAAAAAATGATAAAATACAAAAAAGAAGCTGATAAAAGGCGGAGGCGTACCGCGTGAAATTCGTGCAACTGAAAAAATATCTTGCAAACGGGGAAAGCGATCCGGCATATCTGGTATGCGGGGAGGACGCCTATTTCCGCAATAAGAGCGTGGAATTTCTGAAAGAACGCTTTGTCACGGAACCGGCGATCAACGCGGCGGTCTTCGAGGGGGAGAGCGTGCTTTCGGATCCGGAAGATTTTTTCGCGGCGCTGTATGCCTATCCGTTCCTGAGCGAAAAGCGTATGGTGACGGTAAGGGAATTTTATCCGAAAACCGATTTTTGCAACGGAAAATTCAAGGAGTATTTAGAAAACCCCGCGCCGGAGACGGTGCTTGTCATTGAAAATTCGCGTATCTGCGAACCGCTGAAGAAAACGGGGAAGCTGACCTTGATCGACTGCGAGAAAGGCGAAAGCGATCTTCTGAGCAGATGGATCGTGAACGAGTGCGCCAAAAGCGGCGTGACGATCGGCAGAGCGGAAGCGGAAAAAATAGCGGAATATTCGCTGAGGGACATGACGAAGATTTCCGGCGAGGTAGCGAAACTCACGGCATTTGCGGGCGCAGGCGGAACGATCGGCGCGGAAGATATAGAAAATCTCGTCGTGAAAGACACGGAATATCAGATCTACGAGCTGACGGAGTGGATCGGGAAAAAGAATACGGGCAAGGCATGGATGATTCTGAAAGAGATGGAAGCGAAAGGGGAGCCGCCGCAACGGCTGCTGGTGAGTATCTATAATTACTTCAGAAGGCTTCTGCACATATCCTTGAGTACGCTTTCCGACGGCGAACTCGCGGGAATATTCGGAATCAAAGAATATGCTGTAAAAAAGCTGCGCGTTCTTGCGAGGTCGTTCAGGAAAAAGGATCTGAAGCGCGCGACGGACGTGCTTGCGGAAAGCGATTATGCCGCGAAGAGCGGAAAAGCGGATTTCGAAACGGCGTTGAACAACGCGATTTTCGAGATATTGATTTAAGACAGAGGAGAGAAACGTGAAAGACATCCTGAAAGTATTTACAGATCTGAAATATCCGGATTATCTGATAGGCGCCATATTATTCGTCGCGTTTTTTGCGGTATTTTATTATTTTTTATTGAAATTTCTCAAGACGAGCGGCGCGACGGCGCTGATCAAGATTTCCGTACCGGTGATGCTGGCGCTCGGGCTGGCGATGATGCTGATCGGAAAAGGCGTGAATCGGCTGTTCCTGCTGACGCCGCTTGCGGTCGCGCTTTTTGCCGCTGCGGTGTATTCCGTGGAATTGAAAAGCGCGATCTGGAGACTTTCCAATCTGAAACTTTCCGGCGCGAAGTATTCGATCAAAAATTACAGTGAAGTGGAAGTCGGAAACTGTATCGACGAGATCATCCGCGCCTTGCAGAATATGTCGAAGAACGATATCGGCGCGATCATCGTGCTGTCCAACAACAACGTGCCGGAAAGAATTCTGGAAAGCGGCGTGGAGATCAACTCGGATATCACGTCACAGCTGATCGAGAGCATCTTTTTTCCGAAAACGCCGTTGCACGACGGGGCGATGGTGATCAACGGAACGAAGATCGTTGCGGCGGGATGTTTTCTGCCGTTGTCGCAGCGGGAAAATCTTCCGAAAGAGCTGGGAACGCGTCACCGCGCGGCGATCGGGATTACGGAAACCATCGATGTGACGACGCTGATCGTTTCCGAAGAAACGGGAATCATTTCGGTTGCCAAAGGCGGAACGATCACGCGCTATGCGGATTCCGAATTTTTAAGAAAAACGCTCAGTAAATTTTATTGGCAGGATATTCGGTGAGGAGTAAAACATGAAGAGAAACGACGATAATAAAATGAATAAATCGGACAGATTCTGGCTGATCACCGGCTCGGTGCTGCTTGCGCTGTTTACCTATATCGTGGTGATGTCATAATGGGAAAAAGCGCATTGCACGCGGCGGAGTTTCTTCTCCCCGCGAAAGGGGTCGATCTGAGTGCGTGGGCGGTTGTCGCGTGCGATCAGTTCACGTCGGAAGAGGAATATTGGAAAGAACTTGCCGCCTATGTCGGGGATAAGGCGTCCGCGTTGCACGTGGTGTTACCGGAAATTTATCTCGATCAGAGAGAAAAACTTGCGCCGGTCACCGTGGAAAAGATGAAAGAGTATATCGCGACGGGCGTATTGGAAAAAACGGCGCCGGGGCTGATTTTAACGGTACGGAAAACGCCGTATTGTCCGCGCCGTATCGGTCTGATCGGCGCGGTCGATCTGGAGGAGTACGAATATGCGGCGGGCAGCCGTGCGCTGATCCGCGCGACGGAAGGAACGATCGCCGAACGGATTCCGCCCAGGCTGGAGATCCGGAGGGATGCGCCGGCGGAGTTTCCGCACATCATGCTTCTGTACGATGACGAAACGCGTTCGGTGAACGAAGCGCTGTATGAAAATCGGAACAGATACGAAAAGATCTATGATTTTGAACTGAACATGGGCGGCGGACATACGGAAGGATATTTCATATCCGACTGTGAAGAGATTTTGTCGCGTTTTGCGGCGTTTGCCGACGCGGAGCGTTCTTTGAAAAAGTACGGCGACAGCGCGCCGTTTTTGTTTGCGGCGGGGGACGGGAATCATTCTCTCGCCACGGCGAAGGAACACTGGAACCGGATCAAAGGTTCGCTTAGCGAAAAAGAACGCGCAACGCATCCGGCACGGTACTGTCTGGCGGAGATCGTCAACGTTTATGACGAAGGGATTCATTTCGAGCCGATACACAGGTTTGTGAGCGGCGTGGACAAAACAGCGTTTGAAAAGGGGCTTTTACAGCTTGAAAACGCATCGTTTTTTCTTGCGGACGGCGGCGTGCACGAAGGAAAAGATTCTCTTCCCGCAAGCATTGCGGCGGTGGATCGATACATAGAAGACTATCTGAAAAAACACGGCGGAAAAGTCGATTACGTACACGGAACGGAAAACCTGCGCGCGCTGGTCGGAAAGGATAAAACGTCGTCGGGGATTTGCTTCAAGCCGATGGAAAAAAGCGAATTGTTTGCATACGTTTCAAAGCACGGCGCACTGCCGAAGAAGACCTTTTCAATGGGAGAAGGCGTGGAAAAGAGATATTATCTGGAAGGAAAACTCATACGGTAACGGAGAAGAAAAATGGGAATCAAGGTATGTAAATTCGGCGGTACGTCGATGGCGGACGCCAAGGCGATTTTGCAGGTGGAAAGCATCATCAGAGCGGATGCGGACAGAAGGTACGTCGTGGTATCGGCGCCGGGCAAGCGATTTAAAGAAGACGTGAAGATCACGGATATGCTGTATGCGTGTCAGCAGGAAGCGGAGCAGACGGGAAAATGCGGAAGACATTTTGCCGTAATCCGGGAGCGGTTTTCACAGATTGCGGCGGAGCTGGGACTGAAATGCGATATCGGGGCGATTCTGGACGAAACGGAAGCGGGAATCTGCGCGCACGCGGATTCGCCGGATTTTGCGGCGTCGAGAGGGGAATATCTCAGCGCGCGGCTGATGGCGGAAAAGCTCGGATTTCCGTTTATCGACGCAACGGAACTGATTCGTTTTGACAGTCAGGGAAATATGAATCAGCCGTATACGGAAGATAAGATCAAGGCGAGGCTTTCAAAGGCGGAGTATGCCGTGATTCCCGGATTTTACGGCAAGGATTCTTACGGGAACATCAAAACGTTCAGCCGCGGCGGAAGCGACATCACGGGTTCGGTGATTGCCGGCGGCGTGGATGCGTCGCTCTACGAGAACTGGACGGATGTTTCGGGATTCATGGTTTGCGATCCCCGGATCGTTCCGGACGCAAAGATCATCCGGAGCCTTACGTATAAGGAACTGCGAGAGCTTTCCTATATGGGAGCGTCGGTTCTGCATGCGGAGGCGATTTTCCCGGTCATGAAGAAGAGAATCTCCATCAATATCCGCAACACCTTTGAACCGGACGCGCCGGGGACAATGATCGTGCCGAGCGAAAAATACTGTCATACGGACGGGAGCCTGATCACGGGGATCGCCGGGAAAAAGGACTTTACGGTCATATTCGTGGAAAAATCGATGATGAATGCGGAAGTCGGGTTTATCCGTAAGATTCTTTCCGTGGTGGAGCATCACGGAATCTGCATCGAACACGTGCCGAGCGGGATCGATACGTTGTCGCTGGTGATCGAATCGAAACTGCTCAAAGACGGCGTGCTGAACGATCTCGTCAACGAGATCCGCGAAAGCGTTTCGCCCGATTATGTCCATGTGACGGAAAACGTTTCGCTCGTGGCGACCGTCGGACACGGGATGGCGAGGAAGTCGGGAACGGCGGCGAGGCTGTTCACCGCGCTTGCGAAAAACAACATCAATATTCAGATGATCGACCAGGGATCGAGCGAACTCAACATCATTGTCGGCGTTGCGAACGGCGATTATGAAAAATGCATCGAGTCGATTTATGATGAATTTTTCCGTAAAGACGCTTAAAAAAACGTCAAGTTGATTGACAGAACGTTACAATTATTGTAAAATGAATGGGAACGTAAAATTACGGAAATTTTTTGGAGGACACAATATATATGGATTATGCAAAAGAGTCGTTGAGACTCCACGCGGAATGGAAAGGGAAAATCGAAATGATTTCCAGAGTGCCGGTAAAAGACAAACAGGATTTATCCCTTGCCTATACGCCCGGTGTAGCGCAGCCTTGTCTTGAAATACAGAAAGATTATAATAAGTCGTTTGAACTTACGAGAAGATGGAATACGGTAGCCGTCATCACCGACGGGACCGCGGTCCTCGGACTCGGCGACATCGGACCGGAAGCGGGGATGCCGGTTATGGAAGGAAAAAGCGTGCTGTTCAAGACGTTCGGAAACGTGGACGCGATTCCGCTTTGCATCCGAAGCAAAGATGTGGACGAAATCGTGAGAACGGTAAAACTTCTTGCCGGGAGTTTCGGCGGCGTGAATCTGGAAGACATTTCCGCGCCGAGGTGCTTTGAAATCGAAAAGCGTCTGAAAGAAGATCCCGAAGTGGATATTCCCATTTTCCACGACGATCAGCACGGTACGGCGATCGTATGTATCGCGGCGTGCATCAACGCGCTCAAATACGTAGGCAAAAAATTTGAAGACGTGAAGGTCGCATTCAGCGGCGCCGGCGCCGCGGGCGTTGCGATCGCAAAGCTCTTTAAGAAAATGGGCGTGAAGGATATCTTCATGTGCGACAGAAAAGGCATCATCTGCGAAGGAAACGAGGGAATGACGCCCGCAAAGCAGGAGATCGCCGCATTCACCAATAAGGAAAAGAGAAGAGGAACGCTTGCCGACGCCATGAAGGGCGTGGACATTTTCGTGGGGGTAAGTTCTCCCGGCGTCGTTACGGAAGAGATGGTGAAGTCGATGAATCAAGATCCCGTCGTCATGCCGATGGCGAATCCCGTGCCGGAAATTATGCCGGATCTCGCGCTGAAAGCGGGTGCGGCTGTCGTCGGAACGGGAAGAAGCGATTTCCCCAATCAGATCAACAACGTCCTTGCGTTCCCGGGGATTTTCCGCGGAGCGTTGGATGTGCGTGCGACGGACATCAACGAAGAAATGAATATTGCGGCGGCGTATGCGATCGCGTCCTTGATTTCCGACGAAGAACTTCGTCCCGATTATGTGATTCCCGCGCCGTTTGATAACCGCGTTGCGGCAGCCGTTTCCAAAGCGGTTGCGGAAGCGGCGAGAAAGACGGGCGTTGCGAGGATCTGACAAAGAGCATCCGGCGCCGTTCTGCAGCTTGCCTGATAAAAGGCTTGTTTGGACATCCGGCAGATGAAAAATTCCGGAAACCGTGTTGTTTTTTGATTTGCGTATTGACAAGAGAATTTTTGCATAGTATAATAAAAATAACCTGAGTTTTCGCAAAGCGAAAAAAAAGAATCATCGGGATAAGGAGTTTTTTATGAGCAGAAAAGGAGATTATTTCGGACTGGGCAGAATCGTCAGTATAATTTTGGCGATTATTCCCGTTACTTCATTGATTTGCGGCATTTTGACGCGTTTTTCCGAAGGGAAGATTCTCGCGGGGATTTTGCGGATCGTTCTCGGATGGAATATCATCTGGATTATCGATCTTATTTTGATGATTCTCAGCGGGCATATTCTGCGTATCTGTCCGTTGTAAGAAGGAAAGAAGACAAAAAAGGCTCCCTTTTAGGAGCCTTTTTGATTTTTGAAACGTCAAACGTTTTTTTATTCGGCGGAGGAAGCGTGCGGAGGGATTGTCTCGGAATAACAAAAAAGATCGGAGCGGAAAACGGGTAATCGGTTGAAGTTTTCGCATAAAATGCAAAAAAAAAGCAGAACGGACAGACCGGCATTTTTTCGGCAGAAGAAAAAAAGAATATCGATTTTTTCTTGTTGTTTGAAAAATACCTTGACAAGCCTGTTTTTTTATGATAAGGTAAACGTATCGGAAAGGCTTTGTAGAAATACAGAGCCTTTCCTGTTTTGTCGGAGCGTGGAGAATATGGAAAAGAGTGCGGAGAAGGCGAAAAGATACAAGCGGAGCGACAACGTCATTCCGGATTTTGAATATCTTTTTGACGAAGAGGAAAAGCCGAAACCCGGACTGAAAAAGAAAGAGAGAAAATCCGGCGTAGGCATGCGTTTTTACAAGCGCCTTCTGAGAAAAAACACAGGCGGATTTATCTTCGGACTGCTGTTATACATCCTCAAAAATTCGCCGATCTGGATCATGCCGATCATCACGGCGAACATCATCAATGCGGTGACGGTGGGGTCGGAGAATCCCGTGCGGGAGATCATGATCAACTCCATCGTGCTGGCGGTGATCCTGCTGCAGAACATCCCGACGCACGTGATCTATTCGCGGATCACGGATAAAATGCTGCGGCGTACGGGCGCGGGGCTGAGGAGTGCCGTCGTACGGAAGCTGCAACACCTTTCCATCACATATCACAAAGAAATCGAAACGGGTAAGATCCAGAGTAAATTTCTCAAAGACATCGAGAGCGTGGAAGGGCTCAACACCAACATCATCAAGATTCTGATTCCGAGTATCATCAGTGCGATTGTATCGATCGGGATTGCGATCTATAACAGCGGGGTCGTAACGTTGTTCTTTCTCGTAATCATACCGGCAAATATCCTGATCGCGCAGGGATTCCGCAAGGTGCTGCGGAAGAAGAACCATATGTACCGCGTGGAAAACGAGTCGGTGTCTGCGAAGCTGAGCAATATGCTGGAAATGCTGACGGTGACGAAAGCGCACGGGCTGGAAGACGAGGAGATCGCGCAGTTTGAAAAGAATATACGGTATCTGACGACGCGAGGGCTGGACGTGGACAAGAGCAACGCGTATTTCGGTTCGGCGTCGTGGGTGATTGCAAACATCATGAGCGGCGCGTGTCTTGTGTTCTGCGCGGTTCTGGCGCTGAACGGGATGATCAAGCCCGGGGACGTGGTGTTGTATCAGTCGTTATTTGCGTCGATCAACAATTCGGTGCAGACCATCATCAACGTTTTGCCGACGTTCTCAACGGGATTTGAGGCGGTGAGCTCGATCTCGGAGATCATGATGTCGAAGGACGTAGAGGACGACCGCGGGAAAGCACATGTGGATTCGGTGGAAGGAAATGTGAAATTCGACCATGTGTATTATCGATATCCGAACGGAACGCAGTACGTCGTGGACGATCTGAATCTGGACGTGAAAGCGGGGGAATGTATCGCGGTGGTAGGCGCGTCGGGGAGCGGGAAATCGACGATCATGAATATGATTATCGGATTTTTGCAGCCGACGTCGGGACATTTATACATAGACGGCAGGGATATCACGGAAATCTCGCTTACGGAATATCGTCACTGCATATCCGTCGTGCCGCAGAACAGCATACTTTTTTCGGGAACGATCCGCGAGAATATCACTTACGGCATGGAAAACATCGGGGAAGAGAAGCTGCAGCAAGTGGCGGAGATGGCGAATCTGAACGAATTCGTGAAGGATCTTCCGAACGGGCTGGATACGTTTATCGGTGAACACGGGGGCAAGCTCAGCGGCGGACAGAAACAGCGCATCACGATTGCGAGGGCATTGATCCGCGATCCGAAGATTCTGATTCTGGACGAAGCGACGAGCGCGCTGGACAATATATCGGAGTATCATGTACAGAAAGCGATCTCGAGCATGATCAAGGGACGGACGACGTTTATCGTGGCGCACCGTCTTTCCACGATCCGCGACGCGGACAGAATCGTCGTGATGGAAGCGGGAAAGTGTGTGGAGACGGGAACGTATGAAGAGCTTATGGAAAAGAGGGGAAAATTCTTTGAACTGAAAAACCTGAACGACATGAGCTACAGACAGGCGGAAGCGGCTCTGAACTGACGAACGGCAGGCGTCGGTTTATACCGCGGAAAATATTTTCGAAATTCTTTTTTATTTTTGAAAATACCTTGACAAGCCTGTTTTTTTATGATAAGGTAAACGTATCGGAAAGGCTTTGTAGAAATACAGAGCCTTTCCTGTTTTGTCGGAGCGTGGAGAATATGGAAAAGAGTGCGGAGAAGGCGAAAAGATACAAGCGGAGCGACAACGTCATTCCGGATTTTGAATATCTTTTTGACGAAGAGGAAAAGCCGAAACCCGGACTGAAAAAGAAAGAGAGAAAATCCGGCGTAGGCATGCGTTTTTACAAGCGCCTTCTGAGAAAAAACACAGGCGGATTTATCTTCGGACTGCTGTTATACATCCTCAAAAATTCGCCGATCTGGATCATGCCGATCATCACGGCGAACATCATCAATGCGGTGACGGTGGGGTCGGAGAATCCCGTGCGGGAGATCATGATCAACTCCATCGTGCTGGCGGTGATCCTGCTGCAGAACATCCCGACGCACGTGATCTATTCGCGGATCACGGATAAAATGCTGCGGCGTACGGGCGCGGGGCTGAGGAGTGCCGTCGTACGGAAGCTGCAACACCTTTCCATCACATATCACAAAGAAATCGAAACGGGTAAGATCCAGAGTAAATTTCTCAAAGACATCGAGAGCGTGGAAGGGCTCAACACCAACATCATCAAGATTCTGATTCCGAGTATCATCAGTGCGATTGTATCGATCGGGATTGCGATCTATAACAGCGGGGTCGTAACGTTGTTCTTTCTCGTAATCATACCGGCAAATATCCTGATCGCGCAGGGATTCCGCAAGGTGCTGCGGAAGAAGAACCATATGTACCGCGTGGAAAACGAGTCGGTGTCTGCGAAGCTGAGCAATATGCTGGAAATGCTGACGGTGACGAAAGCGCACGGGCTGGAAGACGAGGAGATCGCGCAGTTTGAAAAGAATATACGGTATCTGACGACGCGAGGGCTGGACGTGGACAAGAGCAACGCGTATTTCGGTTCGGCGTCGTGGGTGATTGCAAACATCATGAGCGGCGCGTGTCTTGTGTTCTGCGCGGTTCTGGCGCTGAACGGGATGATCAAGCCCGGGGACGTGGTGTTGTATCAGTCGTTATTTGCGTCGATCAACAATTCGGTGCAGACCATCATCAACGTTTTGCCGACGTTCTCAACGGGATTTGAGGCGGTGAGCTCGATCTCGGAGATCATGATGTCGAAGGACGTAGAGGACGACCGCGGGAAAGCACATGTGGATTCGGTGGAAGGAAATGTGAAATTCGACCATGTGTATTATCGATATCCGAACGGAACGCAGTACGTCGTGGACGATCTGAATCTGGACGTGAAAGCGGGGGAATGTATCGCGGTGGTAGGCGCGTCGGGGAGCGGGAAATCGACGATCATGAATATGATTATCGGATTTTTGCAGCCGACGTCGGGACATTTATACATAGACGGCAGGGATATCACGGAAATCTCGCTTACGGAATATCGTCACTGCATATCCGTCGTGCCGCAGAACAGCATACTTTTTTCGGGAACGATCCGCGAGAATATCACTTACGGCATGGAAAACATCGGGGAAGAGAAGCTGCAGCAAGTGGCGGAGATGGCGAATCTGAACGAATTCGTGAAGGATCTTCCGAACGGGCTGGATACGTTTATCGGTGAACACGGGGGCAAGCTCAGCGGCGGACAGAAACAGCGCATCACGATTGCGAGGGCATTGATCCGCGATCCGAAGATTCTGATTCTGGACGAAGCGACGAGCGCGCTGGACAATATATCGGAGTATCATGTACAGAAAGCGATCTCGAGCATGATCAAGGGACGGACGACGTTTATCGTGGCGCACCGTCTTTCCACGATCCGCGACGCGGACAGAATCGTCGTGATGGAAGCGGGAAAGTGTGTGGAGATGGGAACGTATGAAGAGCTTATGGAAAAGAGGGGAAAATTCTTTGAACTGAAAAACCTGAACGACATGAGCTTCAAACAGGCGGAACAAGGATTGAACTGAGCGGGGAGAAAGGATGAAAGTAGCGGTTATCAGCGGTGCGTCGAGCGGACTCGGTAGAGAGTTTGCCCTGCAGTGCGGAAAATATTTTCCGCAGATCGAAGAATATTGGCTGATTGCGAGAAGAAGGGAGAAAATCGAGGAATACGCCGGACGGCTCGGCGGGGCAAAGGTACGCATTTTTCCGCTGGATCTTGCAAAAGACGCAAGTTACGATGAATTTGCCGCGGCGCTTCGGGCAGAGAATCCGGAGATCGCCGTATTGATCAACAATGCGGGGCTCGGATATTGGGGAGCGGTTGAAAAAATTCCCGTGGAAAAACAGATCAACAGCATCGACGTCAACGTGAAGGCGGTGAGCGCGATGACTGCGCTGGCTTTGCCGTATATGAAAAGGGGATCGCGTATTCTTTTTGTGTCGTCTGTCGCTTCGTTTGTGCCGAACGCATATATGACGGTATACAGCGCAACGAAAGCGTATGTCACCGCTTACGCCCGCGCGCTTCGCTGCGAAGTGAAGCCGAAGGGCATTTCGGTGAGCGTGGTGTGTCCCGGGCCGATGAATACGGAATTTCTCGAGACGGGCGGCGTAAAAAGCAAGACTTTTGCAAGATTGCCGTATTGCAATGTGAAGAAAGTGGTATCCGGAACGCTGCGCGCGGCGAAAAAAGGTAAATTTATTTATACGAACAAAGCGTTTTATAAATTTTACCGTTTTCTGGCGAAAGTACTTCCGGCTGCGTGGCTTGTACCCGTGGCGAAAACGTGAAAACCGTGCGTTTTCGGGCAAGACTGTCCGCGTTCATCCGCGAAAAAATCGGAATCGGTTTCCCGCCGCGTCGCGGCGGGAAAATATTTTAAAACAGAGGGTAAAACGCTTGCAAAAAGCGAAGGCATGGTGTAAAATAAAATTATAAAATTACAATAGGGAAGTATGGAATTATGACAGAAAAAAAGAGAAAAATTTCGATTTTGGGAACCGGTAACGTAGGTGCTTCCGTCGGCTTTGCCGCGATGATAGAGGGTCTTGCCTCCGAAATTTTGCTTGTCGACATCAACAAGGAAAAAGCTAAGGGCGAAGCGCTCGATCTGAGCCAGTGTGCGGCTTGTCTGCCCTCCTGCAAGGTATGGTGCGGCGAATATGAGGATGTGGCGGGTTCGGACATTGTGGTCGTCACGTTCGGCGTAGGCAGAAAGCCCGGTCAGTCCAGACTCGATCTTGCCAAAATCAATATCGGGATTCTGCAGAGCGTGATGCCTACGGTTGCAAAGATCGCACCCGACGCGCTTTATATTATCGTCAGCAATCCCGTTGACCTTCTGACGTATGCGACCATCAAATGCACGAATCTTTCGGTCAATCAGGTCATCGGTACGGGCGCGATGCTCGATACGCACAGACTTTCGCAGGCGATCGCGGAATATTGCGGAACGGATATTTCCAATGTGGGAAGCTACGTTTTAGGAGAACACGGCGATTCTTGTATGGTTCCTTGGAGCCTTTGCACGGTTGCCGGTCTGCCGCTTCGGGAATACATGACCAAAGTGATGAAGGTGAGCGACGCCGAAGTGGAAGTGGAACTCGATAACATCTACAAGGGAATGGTTGCCGCCGGATCGATGGTCATCAAAGCGAAGGGCGCAACGTATTATGCGATCGCGGTATCCGTATGCAAGCTGATCAAGGCTCTTGTTTCCAACACCGACACCATTTTGCCGGTTTCCACCATGCTGAACGGCGAATACGGCGGAAACAACATCTGCACGGGAGTTCCCTGTAAGGTCGGGGCTTCGGGCGTGAAGTCGGTTGTGAAGCTGCCTCTGACGGATGACGAAGCGAAACTTCTCAAAGAGAAGATCGATACGCTTACGGGCAATTACGACGCTTTGGAACTGAGAAAATAATCGGCGGACGCTTTTTAGCCGGGAACAACTTAAAAGAAATAAAAAGATCCGGTTTTGCCGGATCTTTTTTATAAAAAACAGCGGCGCGCGGATCGGGGGATGCACCCATGGACGAGGGTGCATATCACCGTTCCGCGCGCCGCTTCTTTTGTAAATTTTTCGTTTGTAATGCAAAGATCATTGGTATTTTATTGCTTTACGGAAGGAAGTTTCAGAAATTTTTTCATCAGATCGCATCCGTGTGCAACAAAGATTCCTGTGTCGGCAGCAGCGCGTTCGCTGTAACAGGGCGCGCCTTTGACGGGTTCGTCGCTTCTGTAAAGAAGATAGGGAACGGGGTCGGAAACGTGCGTTCTGACCGACAGAGGCGTGGGATGATCGGGCATAATGAGGAAAGAAAAAGGTTCGTCGCGTTTTTCGAGTTCGTTTTTCAGAAAACCGACGATTTTTTCATCGATTTGTTCTATGGAATAGATTTTATGTTCCAGATCGCCCTGATGACCGCATTCGTCGGGTGCTTCGACGTGGATATAGCAAAAATCAGAACCGTTATTGAGCGATCGCAAAGCGGTTTGTGCCTTTTCGCCGAAATCGGTGTGATAATTTCCCGTTGCGCCTCTGAGGTCGGGCACGTTCATTCCCGTCAGTTTTCCGATGCCTTTTAAAAGATCGACGGCGGAGATCATCGTACCCTTCTTGCCGAATTTCGATTGAAAGGAATCGAGCGCGGGTTTCCTTCCGGCGCCCCAGAACCACAGCGAATTTGCGGGGTGTTTTCCTTCGCGCAGCCTCTGTTTGTTCAGGGGGTGATCCTTCAGAAGTTCATACGATCGTTTCATCAGCGAAATATAGAGCGCCGCGCTTCCGCCCGAAGGCAGGTATTCGGCGATACATTTTCCCGAAATATCGTGCGGCGGGGTGAATTCCGTATCGTTCGCGCCGCGATCTGCGACAAGACAATGTCGGTAACTGACGCCGGCATAGAGTTTCAGCTTGTCGTTTCCGAGCTGCCCGGCGAGATAATCGATGAGAATTTTCGCTTCTTTTGTGGAAATCTCGCCTGCGGAATAATCTTCCATCGTCATGGATTCGTAGCTCGTTTCGCCCGATAGCGTCACGAGATTCGCGCGCAATGTCAGATCGGTGTCTTTCAGCGCGATGCCGATGCTTGCCGCTTCCAGAGGAGAGCGACCCGTGTAATACCGCGCGGGATCGTAGCCGAGTACCGAAAGATTGGCAACGTCGCTGCCCGGTTTGATTCCGTCGGGAACGGTCTTGCAAAGTCCCACCTCGGAGAGGCGTGCAAGCGCGTCGATATGCGGTTTTTTTGCTTTTTCAAGCGGCGTTTTGCCGCCGAGCGCCGCTATGGGGTAATCCGCCATACCGTCGCCTAAGATCACAACGTATTTCATATTCAGCCTTTCGCGGAAGTTGCCGCGTCGTTTAAGTTCCAGTCGATAGGTTCGATTCCGTGTGCGGACAGATATTCGTTACATTTTCTGAAATGTCCGCATCCGAAAAATCCGGCATACGCCGAAAGGGGACTGGGGTGCGCACATTCGAGAACCAGATGCTTTTCGGGATCGATCAGACTCTTTTTGCTGCGCGCATTGCTTCCCCATAAAAGAAAAACAAGGTTTTTTCTGCCCTCGGATAACTTGGAGATCACGCTGTCCGTAAGAATTTCCCAGCCGTGTCCCCGATGGGAATTGGCGCTGTACGCCCGTACCGTCAACACGGTGTTGAGAAGCAGAACGCCCCGCTTCGCCCATGCGGTAAGATTGCCGCCGTTCGCGGGAGGAATCTGGAGCTCGTCTTCGAGTTCCTTGTAGATGTTCAGCAGGGACGGAGGCAGCTGTACGCCGTCGGGAACGGAAAAGGAAAGTCCCATCGCCTGACCGGGATTATGATAGGGATCCTGACCCAGGATTACCGCTTTGACCGCGGAAAACGGCGTCAGGCGAAAACAATTATAAATATCGTTCATGGGGGGAAAGATCCGATGCGTGGCATATTCGCTTTTCAAAAAGGCGCGCAGCTCCAGATAGGAAGGCGAATTGAAATCGTCGCGCAGGACATCGTCCCAGTCGTTTCCGAGAGGTTTCATATCGTAAATATAGTATCACATCGAATACAAAGTTGGCAAGGAAAATCGAGGAAAATCCTTTTCTGTAAAAATTTTTGCGTCAAAAAAAGGATTTTTTTGCTTTACGGCGAATACTTTAATGAATACTGTTTTATAAGGTCGGCAAAATGAGGGAAAGGACGTTAGAAATAGAAAAAATATTTCTTTCGCAGTATGCGAAAAAATCTGCCGAAACCGCAGGGCGGGAAAGAGAAGAAAAGCCGTGTCCCATGCGTACGGATTTTCAACGCGATCGGGACAGGATTATTCACTGTAAATCGTTTCGCCGTCTGAAGAACAAAACGCAGGTATTTTTCTGTCCGGAGGGGGATAACTACCGTACGCGGCTGACGCACACCATCGACGTGACGCAGATCGCCCGGAGCATCGCGCGGGCGCTGAGTCTGAACGAAGATCTGACGGAAGCGATCGCACTCGGACACGATCTGGGACATACGCCGTTCGGCCACAGCGGGGAAAGGGTGCTGGACAAGCTTTCGCCGCACGGATTCAAGCACAACGAACAGAGTCTGAGAGTTGTGGATTTTCTGGAAAACGACGGGCAGGGTTTGAATCTTACGATGGAAGTACGGGACGGGATTCTGAATCACAAGGTATCGCTTACGCCGTCTACACTGGAGGGAAGAGCGGTCTCGATATCCGACTGGATCGCGTACATCAATCACGATATAGACGACGCGATCCACGGCGGGATCATCTCGCCGGACGATCTGCCGAAGTCGGCGGTGAAGGTGTTGGGCGGAACGTCGCGGGAGAGGATCAACACGATGATCTTTTCGATCTACCGGGCGAGCGAAAATAAGCCGAAGGTGGAGATGGAGCCGGAAATCCTGGAGGCGACGAAGATCCTGCGGGAATTTATGTTTTCGGAGGTGTATTTTTCGAAAACGGCGATGCGGGAAGAGGAAAAGGCGGAAAGGATGCTTACGGGGATGTATGAATATTTTGCTTCGCATCCGGACAAGCTGCCGTCGTTTTATATCGGCGTGGCGTATCGGTACGGACTGGATAAGAGTATCTGCGATTACATATCTTCGATGTCCGATAAATACGCATATTATATTTACGAAAATATATTTATACCGAAGAGTTGGGGGCTGTAAGAAAGATGACGGAAACAAAGAACGGCGAACAGGAGAAAAAAGCGGTTCTGACAAAGAAAGAGCGGTTTGTGCAGGCGGTGAAATTCGTATTATTTTCGGCGTCGGCGGGCGTTATTCAGATGGGATCGTTCGCCTTACTCGATCTGCTGATGCCGGCGAACGAACTGCATTGGCTGAAATATCTGATTTCACTGGTTTTATCGGTTTTGTGGAATTTTACGCTGAATCGGGAATTCACCTTCAAATCGGCGGCAAACGTTCCGGTTGCGATGCTGAAAGTTTTCGGCTATTACTGTGTCTTTACGCCGCTTACGCTCTGGTGGGGACAGTCGCTCGTCAACGACTACGGATGGAACGATTTTCTCGTGGAAGCGCTGACCATGATTCTGAATATGGTGACGGAATTTTTATATTGTACGTTCGTTGTATACAGAAACAGTATGAATACCAAAAAAAAGAGGAATACTGATAAAAACGCTTCGCAGGTGGAAGAATGAGAGGATACGACGAAAAAACCATTGACGAAATCAAGAGTAAAAACGATCTTGTGTCGGTGATTTCGTCGTATATGCAGCTGGAACAGCGGGGAAGAAGTTATTGGGGAAGGTGTCCGTTTCATCACGAAAAAACGCCATCGTTCTGCGTGAACGGAACGGATAATTTTTATTATTGTTTCGGCTGTCATAAAAGCGGCGACGTCATCAGTTTCATCATGGAGATCGAAGGTCTTGATTTTGCTGACGCGGTAAAATTGCTCGCACAGAAAGCGGGCATCGCGCTGCCGGAGCGCGGAGAAAGTGACGAAAACATCCGGCTGATCAAGCAGAAAAAGGAAAAACTGTACGCGATTTTAAAAGACTCCGCACACTTTTATTATCATTTTCTCAAAAGCGGGGACGAGGCGGCGGATCAGTTTCTGCTCTATTTAGGAAAGCGCGGCGTGAACGGGGAAACGGTAAAAAAATTCGGAATCGGCGCGTCGCCGGATTTTAATTCCTTGCCGGCGTATCTTATGAAAAAGGGATATGCGTACGAGGAAATGGCGGAAGCGGGCGTCGTCGGAGAGAAGAACGGACGCTACTACGATGCTCTGGGCGGCAGGCTGATCATTCCCGTGATCAATCAGATGAATCAGGTCGTGGCGTTTTGCGGCAGGATTCTGGAGGACAAAGGCTTTGCCAAATACGTCAATACGCGGGAAACGGCGGTGTTTTCCAAGGGAAATATGCTGTTTAACATCAACAATCTGAAAAAGCTGAAAAACGAATCGGGATTGCAGTATGCGATTATGGTGGAAGGGCATATGGATGTCGTATCGCTGGTTGCGGCGGGATTCGGAAACGTGGTTGCGAGCATGGGGACGTCGCTGACCAAAGATCAGGCGAGATTGCTGAAGCGATATACGGATACCGTTCTGATCAGTTACGACGGGGATTTTGCGGGGCAGAAAGCCGCGTTGCGCGGGCTGGAAATTCTGAAGGACGAAGGACTGAACGTAAAGGTGGTAACGCTGCCGGACGGAATGGATCCCGACGACGTGATCCGCCGCGAGGGGCGGGAAGCCTATGAAAAACTTCTGGAAGAAGCAAAACCGCTGATCGATTTCAAGCTGGACGTACTGAAACGTACATACGACGTCGGGGACACGGAAGGGAAGCGGAAATTCGTTGCGGAAGCGATGAAAGTGGTCCGGGAAAGTTCCGCGGCGGCGGAACGGGAAGATCTGCTCAAGGAGATCCGGTCGATGACGGGGATCACGTACGAATCGCTCAAGCGCGATCTCGAGAACGCGGAGCAGCCCGCCCCGCCGAAGGCGGTAGAGCCGATCGAGGCGAAGGAAAAAAATCTGCAAGCGGAACGGTATGTGCTGGCGAGTTTGCTGTTTTCCAAGAAATATGCGGAAAATTTCGACCTCGACGAAGTGACGTTCAGGCATCCGGCGCACAGGGAGATCTGCGGATATCTCGCGGAATGCAGAAAGGAAGGTAAAACGCCGAAGCCGAATGTTTTATACGACGTTGTGGAAGAAGAGAACCGCGAAGAACTATCGTCGGTGCTGTCGCTGGAGCTGACGGAGCGCAGGGATTATGACGAGGCGAAATATTTTGACGATTGCGTGAGGACGCTGAAGGCGAACGGACTTGATCAGGAGATCGAAACGTTAAAGAAACTGTGTGAAGAAGAAAAGGATATAGAGCGGCGAAAGGAACTCACCGTGCGGCTGATGGAAAGGATATCGGCGCGCAACAGATTATAGGAGAACAAAGGAGAACCCATGGAAGGAAAATTCGACGAAATCGTGAATGAGATCATTGCGGAAAACAAGATGAAGGGCAGCGTAAGTCTGGAACAGCTTCTCGAGCGGCTGGACAAGATAGACGCTACGCCGCAGGAAATTGAGGATGTATATATCCGGCTGGACAAGGCGAATATCCAGGTGATCAACGAATTTGAACGGGATAAGGAACTGTATGATCAGTTGCTGAGAGAGATCAGCATGGACGATCCCGTGAAGATGTATCTGAAAGATATCGGGAAAGTGCCGCTTCTTACGCCGGAAGACGAAACGGAGCTGGCGCGTCGGATGATGGACGGCGACGAGGAGGCCAAAAAACTTCTTTCGGAAGCGAATCTGCGTCTGGTGGTGTCGATTGCGAAGCGGTATATGGGCAGAGGGATGTTGTTTCTGGATCTGATCCAGGAAGGCAATCTCGGATTGATGAAAGCCGTGGAAAAATTCGATTACCAGAAAGGATTCAAATTTTCTACGTATGCGACGTGGTGGATCAAGCAGGCGATCACGAGGGCGATTGCGGATCAGGCGCGGACGATCAGGATTCCCGTGCACATGGTGGAGACCATCAACAAGCAGATCCGCGTATCGCGCAGGTTATTGCAGGAGTTGGGAAGAGAGCCGACGCCGGAGGAGATCGCGGGGGAAATGGGAATCTCGGAAGACCGCGTGCGGGAGATTCAGAAGATCGCGCAGGATCCCGTATCGCTGGAAACGCCCATCGGCGAGGAAGAGGATTCCCATCTGGGAGATTTCATCGAAGACGAGGGCAGCGCAACGCCGTCCGACGCGGTGGCGTACACGATGCTCAAAGAACAGCTTCTCGGCGTGCTGGACACGTTGACGCCGCGTGAAGAAAAGGTCTTACGGTTGCGTTACGGGATCGACGACGGCCGTCCGAGGACGCTGGAAGAAGTCGGCAAGGAATTCAACGTAACGCGTGAAAGAATCCGTCAGATCGAGGCGAAGGCTCTACGGAAACTGCGCCATCCGAGCAGAAGCAAGAGGCTGAAGGATTTTCTCGACTGATGAACAGAATCCGGGAAATTTATTCGCGTCTGATCCCGGCGAAGGTCTTTGCGGATATCGGATGCGATCACGGTCTTATCTCGGCGCTTGTCGCGGAGAACGGACTCGCTGAAAGAATTTACATAACGGACATCAGCGAGAACTGTCTGAAAAAAGCCGAACGGTTGCTGAAACGGTACATCGATGCGGGAACGGTGAAAAGCGCGGTATGCGACGGATTTTCCGGAATCGGGGAGAAGACGGACGAAGCGCTGATCGCGGGAATGGGCGGCGAAGAGATCGTGAAAATTCTGGCGAATGCGGATAAGCGTCCGGATCGGCTGGTACTGCAGCCGATGAAAAACACCGAAAAAGTGAGGCGTTTTCTGGTATCTGACGGGTACAGACTGGTGGAGGACGTAACGTTTTCCGACGGAAAGTTTTACGATATCATCGTCGCGGAGCGGGGGGAAGACGCGCTGACGGAAGACGAATACGAATTCGGAAAAACGAATCTGAGCGAGCGCCCGGAAGCGTTTATCGAGAAGCTGAAAGCGGAACTTGACGACATCGGCGAATATCTGAAAAAGCCGATGAACGCGGCGTCGCGGGCGGCGTTGGAAAAGAGAAAAGAAAGGTTGAAGAAACGGATATGATCGCATTGAAAGAACTTGCGGAAGAGATGGAAAAGCTCTGTCCGCTTTCGTTGAGCGAAGAATTGAAAAGACGCGGGCAATACGACAACAGCGGGTTGCTTGTCGCCCGCAAAGGCGGTGCGGAAGGCGTACTGTTTTCTCTGGATCTGAGCGAACGCGCCGTAGCGGCGGCGAAGGCGGCGGGGTGCGACTGCATCGTGACGCATCATCCGGCGATTTACGGCGGCATGGAAAAAATCGACGAAGAAGATGTGACGTCGGGTGCGATATACGCGGCGATCACGGCGGGGATGGCGGTTTTTTCCCAGCATCTGAATCTGGATATAGCCGAAGGCGGCATCGACGATATGCTGGCATACGGTTTAGGGGCGACGTCGTTTGAGACGGCGAACAAGCTGACGGAAAAAAACGGATACGGAAAGATCTTTCGTCTTGCCCCTACGACGACGGGGGAACTTTGCGAGCAGATCGAGCGGGAACTCGGCACGCGGAAATACATTTTATACGGCAGTCCCGACAGGCGTGCGGAACGCGTGGCGAGCTTTTGCGGCGCGGGGGGAGGCGAAGCGGCTGCGTACGGGGGCAAGGTCGACGTGATCGTGACGTCGGACGCGCCGCACCATGTGATCCGCGAGATCACGGAACGGGGAAGCGCGCTTGTACTTTTATCGCATTATGCGGCGGAAAATTACGGATTCAAAGCGTTTTATGCAAAGATGAAGGGCGCGATCGGCGCACGGGCAAAGACGGAATATTTTGAAGACGAACGATACTTATAGAAAGGAGAGGAATATGGTAAAAGAATTGATGGCGTATCAGGAAACGGACGCAAAGCTCAGGGCGATCGAGCTGGAGTTACAAAGCAGCGAAGTGCGCAAAAAGGCGGCGTCTGCAAAAAAATTTCTCGACGGGGTGAACGACGCCGTCGTCAACCTGGAAAAACGGGCGAAAGAGTTGGTAGCGGTTTATGAAAATTTAGGGGCGGCGCACGCCGAATTCATGGAAGTGTTCCGCGAGATCAGCGCGGCTGCGGAGAACGCGGATGACGTGAATGCCGCCGGATATCTGCAGAAAAAAGCGGACGAACTGACGCTTCGGCTTTCCAATCTGGAAACGCAGGCGGCGTCGCTTTCGGAAGAGATCAACAGCGTGCTGGCGTCTTTTTCCCAGCTGAAAAAAAAGACGCAGGCGGCGAAAGAGCAGTACAGTGAATTCGGGCAGAAATACAAGGAACTCAAACAGAGTAAAGAAGGGGAACGGCTGGCGATCGAAAAGGAGCTTGCCGAACTGGAAAAAGCGGTGGATCCCGCCTTGATGGCGCAATATAAAGCCAAAAGAAAAGACAAGATGTTTCCCGTCCTTTATAAAGTGAACGGCAATCTGTGCGGAAAATGTCTGGTGGAACTTTCGATGTCGGATCTCAACCGTCTGAAAAACGATGAAGTCATCGAGTGCGATTACTGTCGCTGTCTGATCAGTAAAGCGTAGAAACGGGGCAAAACGAAAAATTCATAAGATATGGAGAAAGCGAAAAAGCGGTCGGCGGCAGGGAGAGCGTTATTGTTTTCGGCAACGTTGATCTGGGGATCTTCGTTTTTTGTGACGAAGGGCAGTTTAGACGATTTTCCGGTATTTTTCGTGCTGACATTCCGGTTTCTGATCGGCGGGGCGTTGTTGCTTGCCGTCTTTCATCAGGACGCATGGCGTTTGACATGGCATGGATTTTTGTGGGCGATGCTGCTCGGCGCGGTGACGGTGGCAGCGTATGTTTTACAGACATACGGGATCGACATATCGGGATCGGCGTCCAAATCGGCGTTTTTAACGGGTACATATTGTGTTTTTGTCCCGTTTATGGGGTATGTGTTTTTTCGGGAAAAGCCCGGTGCGCATCATGTTCTGGCAGCGATCATGTGTCTGATCGGCGTCGGGTTGATTTCCATCGACGGCGGGCTCTCGTTCAATGCGGGGGATTTACTGAGCCTTGCGGGCGGAATTTTTTTTGCTTTACAGATCATCGTGGGCAAAAAGGTGATTCAAAGCGGCGCGATGATGGGTGGATTGGCGGTTGCCCTTCTCGCGACGGGCGTCGTGTGCGGGATCTGTTCCGTTCTTTTTGAAAGCGAAGCCTATCATGCGATGTCCTTTACATGGAAGAACGTGATCCCTCTCCTATATCTTGCCGTAATCTGTACCTGTGCGGCGCAGTCGTTCCAGATCGTCGGGCAAAAGCTGACTTCCGCCAACGAAACGGCGGTGATTTTAAGTCTGGAATCGGTCTTCGGCGCACTCTTCGGCGTGGCGTTCGGAGGAGATGCGGTCACCGCGCGCATGATCGTGGGATTCGTTCTCGTGTTTGCCGCGGTGCTGATCTGCGAAACGAAGATGGGACGGGTATTTGAAAGGAAAAAAAAGACGAAAGGAGAAAAAGAAGATGATTAGACACGTTGTGTGTTTTCGTTTCAAGGAAAGCGAAAAGGCGGCGCTCGGCGCGGCGAAGGAACTGCTTTTATCGATGAACGGCAGAGTGCCGACGGCAAAGAAGATCGCCGTGCATCTCGACGAACTGAGAAGTCCGAGGAGTTTCGATCTGATGCTGGAAGTCTGGCTCGACGATTTTGCCGCGCTGGAGGAATACCAGCGCGACGCTTATCATGCCGGAACGGTAAAGCCCTTCATGCATGAAAAAGGCGAAACGAGCATCTCGATGGATTTCACCGAATAAGAACGGGGTGCGGTATGGAAATCCTTAAAAACGTGCGTTATGCCGAAGCTGCGCCCTGTCTTTTGGATATGTATCTGCCCGAAAAGAAAGGGTTTAAGACCGTCGTCGATTTTCACGGCGGCGGAATGGAAGCGGGCGATAAAACGGAAGAAGTTTTTCAAAAAACGGGAGCGTACCTTGCGGAAAAAGGGGTCGCCTTTGTTGCCGCCAATTACCGGATGTATCCCGATGCGAAATTTCCCGAATTTATCGAGGATGCGGCGAAAGCCGTCGCTTTTGCGAAACGGGAGATCGTTTCCTACGGCGGCAGCGGAGAGCTGTACGTCGCGGGACATTCCGCGGGCGCGTATCTGACGCTGATGCTGTGTCTGGACAGGCGGTATCTTCTGCGGGAAAACATGAACGGAGAGGAAATTTGCGGTTGGCTGAGCGACAGCGCGCAGACCACCGTGCATTACAACGTACTGAGAGAACGCGGGGAGGATACGCGCATCGAACGCATAGACGCCGCCGCACCGCTGTATTTTTCCGATGACAACGCATCGTTCGGCAAACTGTTGCTGCTCAGTTACGATGATGATATTCCCTGTCGGCTGACGCAGAACAGATTGCTTTGCGAATCTCTTCGGCGATTCGGAAAGAACGGCGTCAGACTCGACGTTCTGAAAGGCGCGCATACGCAGGCGTGCAGGGCGGACGAAAACGGGAATTATCCCATAGCGGAGATTTTGCTGCGTCTTGTTCAGGAATAAGAACGCCCCGTCGGACGGGTGCCGGAACGTGAAAGGACGTTTGGCGCCGAAATTGCCGACGGGGCATTTTTTGAAATTCGCATTAAAACGGATTTTTAGCGTTTTGCGGATGTCATAGCAGTTGCTTTAACGATTTTTCGCAGTTTTCTTCGTATTCGAGAAGTTTTTCGGTAAGAGCGCGCGTTTCCTCGCTCATCAGCGCGCCGTCGGCTTTCAGAAGCCCTCTCAGTTCGACGATGCCCATGATCGTGCCCTGGATCATCATGTCCGCGAGGTGATGGCGCGAATGGTCCACGACGGTTTTCAGTTTGATCGACGACCACATGATGCCTTTTTTCAGTACGTTGATATCTTTCGGTTCCAGCTTGAGATTTGCCATGGCGGAAGAAATTTCCCCGATAATCTTTTCATAACCGTCGTATTCGGAATTGAGTTCGCGTTTCATGCCTTCATCGTCTGCCGCGTCCCGGACGTTGGAGATCGACTGCAGGGCGATGTGCGCGTTGCGATAGATTTTATTCAGGGTTTCTTCGTTGATTTTTTTATTTTCCATAAAAAGACTCCTTATTTTACTTTTCGTTATCGATTTTTACCTGTTTTCGCAAAAATATACCGCATTTGATTGACAATCACGGAAAAATATAATAAAATAATTTGCGAACCGCACGGAAGTGGCAGCTAAATCCGTAATTTTTTTTGCAACGGTGCCACTGCAAAGCGTAGGAATACGTGGCGCGAATTCCGGCGAGATGTCTTAAAGGAGGCAGGTATGTACGCGATAGTGGAAAACGGTTCCAAGCAGTACAAAGCGGAAGTCGGCTCCGTCATCAAATTTGAAAAGCTCGACGCCAACGTCGGCGACAAAGTGGAGTTCGCCGTGTTGATGGTTTCCGACGAAAACGGAGTGAAGCTCGCGGACGAAGCCAAGGCATATAAAGCCGTAGGCGAAGTTACGGAGCAGGGTAAGTTCAAGAAAGTCGTCGTGTATAAGTACAAGGCGAAGAAGAACGAAAGAAAGAAGCAGGGTCATCGTCAGCCGTTCACGGCGGTCAAGATTCTCGAAATCACTGCGAAATAAGGAGGAGCGAGAAATGTTATTTATCAGTTTATTTGCGCATCATAAGGGCGGCGGCAGTACGAAAAACGGAAGAGACAGCGAATCCAAGCGTCTCGGACCCAAAAAGGTAGACGGACAGGCGGTACTTGCGGGAAACATTCTCGTACGTCAGCGCGGCACGAAATTTCACGCGGGCAACAATGTCGGCATCGGCAGTGACGATACGCTTTTCGCGCTGATCGACGGCGTTGTGAAGTTTGAAAGAAGCGGTAAATGCGATAAGAAAGTCAGCGTTTACGCGAAAGAAAACTGAAAGGCGGGGCGGGTTGTTGTAACAACCCGCTTTTTTTACGCATGGAAAAGATCGTCGTAAGCGGCGAATACTTCGACGTAGAGTCTACGCTGACTTGCGGTCAGGTATTTCGCTGGGAAAAAGAGGAAAACGGATTCACGCTGCACAGCGGGGAACGGAGCTGCCGCGTGAGGAATGAAGGCGGAAATGCGGTCATCGAATGTGAGGACGGCGACGCGGATTACTTCGCGCGATATTTTGATCTGGAAACGGATTACGGACGGTATGTAACCGCGGCGGAGGAAAGCGGCTCGGAAATTCTGAAGAGGGCGGCGCAGGCGGGAAAAGGGATCCGGATCCTGAATCAGCTTCCGGAGGAGGCTGCGATTTCGTTTGTCGTTTCGCAGAACAACCGCATCCCGCGGATCAGGAAAATTCTGAACGGACTTTGCGAAGAATTCGGCGGGCGGCATCGGCTGGGCGGAAAGGAATATGCGTCGTTTCCGTCGGTACGGGTGCTTGCCGCGCAGAGCAGGGAAAAATACCGTTCGGCGGGGCTCGGTTATCGGGATGAATATATACTGTGCGCGGCGCGCGCCATAGCGGCGGGCGCGGTGCGCGGGTGGGAAACTTTGCCGACGGACGAGCTTTGCCGGCGGCTCTGCAAACTGAAGGGCGTCGGGGAAAAGGTGGCGGATTGCATTGCGCTGTTCGGCTTTCATCGGTTTGACGTCTTTCCGTCGGACACATGGATCGTAAAACTTTACAACGAGGATTTCGGCGGCGAAGGGAAAAACGCGAAAAAGATTGCGGCATATTTTGCAGAGCGATACGGAAACAACGCGGGAATTTTTCAGCAATATCTGTTCCATTATAAGAGAAACGTGAAAGAATAAAATTTTTTACGAAAAAAAAAGGACGTTGAAAACATTGTCAAAAAAAGAGGATTATGATATACTAAAAAAAGACGGAGAGATCCGCCGCTGAGGAAAAACGGAAAGGAAACTTATTTTGGAGGAATCAATATGCAGCAAACAGCAGAAGTAAAAGAAATGACGTGCGTTGCAAAGGGTCCGAATCACGGTCCCGCGCCCATTCCCGAAGAGGCGAAGTGGGTACAGGCGAAAGAGATTTCGGATATATCGGGGCTGACGCACGGCGTAGGTTGGTGCGCGCCGCAGCAGGGCGCATGCAAGCTGACGCTCAACGTGAAGAAAGGGATCATCGAAGAAGCGTTGGTGGAAACGCTCGGTTGTTCGGGTATGACGCATTCCGCGGCGATGGCGGCGGAGATCCTTCCGGGAAAAACCATTCTGGAAGCGCTCAATACCGACCTGGTATGCGATGCGATCAACACGGCGATGAGAGAATTGTTCCTGCAAATCGTATACGGAAGAACGCAGTCGGCGTTCTCGGAAGACGGTCTGCCGATCGGCGCCGGGTTGGAAGATCTGGGCAAAGGACTTCGTTCGCAGGTAGGTACGATGTTCTCGACGAAGGCAAAAGGACCGAGATATCTTGAAATGGCGGAAGGATATGTGAACAAGATCGCGCTTGACAAAGACGATCAGATCATCGGATATTCCTTTACGAATCTCGGAAAGATGATGGATTTCATCAAGAAAGGACTTTCCGCAGACGAAGCGTACAAGAAGGCTTCGGGACAGTACGGACGGTTCGACGGTGCGGCGAGATATATCGACCCGAGGCAGGAATAGGAGGTAAGCGAAAATGAGTGTTACGTTTGAAAGCTACGAAAGAAGAATCGATAAAATCAATAAAACGCTTGCCGAATACGGCATTAAGGATCTTGAGGACGCGCGTGCGATCTGCCTGAGCAAAGGCGTGGACGCGGAAAGCATCGTCCGCGGGATTCAGCCGATCGCTTTTGAAAACGCGGTGTGGGCGTATACGGTAGGCGCCGCGATCGCCATCAAGAAAGGCTGCACAAAGGCGGCGGATGCCGCGGCGGCGCTGGGGATCGGTCTGCAGAGTTTCTGTATTCCGGGCTCCGTTGCGGATCAGCGCAAGGTTGGACTCGGACACGGCAACCTTGCCGCAATGCTTCTTTCCGAAGATACAAAATGCTTCTGCTTCCTCGCGGGGCATGAATCGTTTGCGGCGGCGGAAGGCGCGATCGGCATCGCCAAGACGGCGAATAAAGTGCGGAAAACGCCTTTGAAAGTCATTCTGAACGGTTTGGGAAAGGATGCCGCGTTCATCATTTCGAGGATCAACGGCTTCACCTATGTGCAGACGAAATACGATTACTATACGGGAGAGCTGAAAATCGTTAAGGAAACGGCGTATTCCGACGGCGACAGAGCAAAGGTAAAATGCTACGGCTGCGACGACGTCAACGAAGGCGTGGCGGTCATGCGCTATGAATCGGTAGACGTTTCCATCACGGGAAACTCCACGAATCCTACGAGATTCCAGCATCCGGTTGCGGGCACGTATAAGAAATGGGCGATTGAAAACGGGAAGAAATATTTCTCGGTAGCGAGCGGCGGCGGCACGGGCAGAACCCTGCATCCCGACAATATGGCGGCGGGTCCCGCGAGCTACGGTATGACCGATACGATGGGCAGAATGCACTCCGACGCGCAGTTTGCAGGTTCGTCCTCCGTTCCCGCGCATGTAGAAATGATGGGATTGATCGGCATGGGCAACAACCCGATGGTCGGCGCTTCCGTCGCAATCGCGGTTGCCGTGGAAGAAGGCATGAAAAAATAAGTAACCGAAAGGGAAATAAGAAAAAAGGCACGCAACTTTGCGTGCCTTTTTTGTATCCTAAAACCCGCGGATAGTCCGCGGGTTTTAGGATACAAAAAACAACCTAACTGAAACACCTGCCTACAGGTTTTCAATTTAGGTTGCATCTGGTGCCGCAGCTATCAATTTGTACGAACCGAAGGGGAAAGAAAAAGCAGGCAGAGTTGCCGTTTCTGCCTGCTGTACGATTTTATGAAGCTGTTCTTCGGAGTGTTTCGTTTTATCGGGTAAATCGGTAAAGTTGTAGGTGATGATTATTTTATCTTCAAACAAGATGATCTCGCGGATAAATGTATTTACGAGCAGTTTTCTTACCTGTATATCCCGGGTGTTTTCGCATATCTTCGAACGCAGATATTTTTCTATGGCAGCGGGGGATAGAGAAACAAAAGTTTTTTGCAACTCTTTCTCGATTTCAAAATCCAGTCCCGCGATCTGCGTTTCCAGTTCTTTCAGTCTTGTTTTCGTCTGTTCGGTAATGATTCCCTGTTCGACGGCTCGGATAAGATTGTTGCTCGCTTTCACTGCCGCATTGCGTTGCTTTTTTAAGGATTTTAAAACGGTATTGTCGTTTGCTTCTTTTTGATGCAACGCGTAAAGCCCTTCGGCTATTTTTTCAATGTTTCCGTTTTTGTTCAACATATTCACGGTAGTATTGACGATCAGGTCTTCCAGAGGCTGTTTTTGGTATTGCGGCATTTTGCATTTGTTTTTACGTTTGTGTTTTGCGCCGCAGATATAGTAATAATGTATGTCGCCCGTATGGCTTGTGCCGCTGATCCCGCACATCCGATGCAGGCATTTTCCGCAGAAGAGCTTTCCCGAAAGAATATATCCGAATATTTCTTTTTTCCGTCCCGGAGCTTTTTTGTTTTCATCGCAAATTCCTTTGACTTTGGTCCATATTTCCTGAGAAACAATGGGAGGGAAAATATTGTCGTAGATTTTGCCGTCGTGTTCGATTTTGCCTGTATAACGAACGTTATGCAAGATATAATATACATAATTTTCATTCAAAGGTTTGCCGTTTTTTCTTTTTATCCCGCGGGAAAGCAGATCGTTTAGAATGGTTCGCGCTTTTATACCTTGAGAATATTTTACGAAAATTTCTTTAACGACGGCGGCTTCATATTCGTTGATCACGTATTTTTTGTCAACAACATCGTAACCGAACAGTCGTTGTCCCGTGCAATATCCTTTATTCCAGCTTTCGCGAATGCCTCGGCTGACCTTCTGCGAAAGTTCGGCGGAAAAATATTGATTCATGCCTTCGAGAAGGGATTCGAGGATGATGCCTTCGGGCGTGTCGGGAATGTTTTCCATCGCGGAGATCACCTTCACACCGTTGTCTTTGAGCGTTTTTTTATGGATCGCCGTTTCGTACTTGTTCCGGGAAAACCTGTCGAGCTTGTAAACGAGAATGAAATCCCATTGTTTCTTCGCGCTGTCTTTGATCATGCGCCTGAAATCCGGGCGGTTGTCGTTGGTGCCCGTCATCGCACGGTCGATGTAAGTATCTACGATGAGGATATTGTTCGTTTTTGCATAGTTTTGGCAAACGCGAAGCTGCCCTTCGATGGATTGTTCGTTTTGTTTGTCGCTGGAATATCTCGCGTAAATCGCCGCTGTTTTCATATTGAGTTCCTCCTGTTGTTTTCTGTATTGTAAAGGTTGAATACGACAGGTAATGTCGTATTAGAAAAATTTCTTCAAAATTTTTAAGTATCTGTTCAGTGACGGTTTACTGTACCTTTTATGACGAAAAAGTGTCGGTAAAGGTGCGGACGGATTTTTCTTTCCTCGTTGTATAATGGGTGTACGGAGGAAAGACGATGAAGCAAGCAAAGTTAAAACTGACGGCAGAAGTAAACGGCGAGCCGAGAATAGAAAACATGGAGAAAGATGTCAGGAACATCTTTCTTTGCTCTTTACTCGAAATGATAAAGGACGCGCGTCAAGACGAAACGGCAGAGGAAAAAGTCGCATCCTGTCGTCAAAACAACTGAAATCGTCAGGTTTTAACTGAATATATTTTGCAGAGGTATTTACTTCGGGAAGATCAGATCTCCCCGAAATAATTCCTGTATCTTTTGCGGATGGAAGCTTTCCTGTGGTGGATACAGCCCCTGCCGATTCCGAGCGTTGCACAGACTTCGGATTGCACCATACCGTTGACGTAACATTCTAAGATAGCAAGTTCAAGTTCGGACAGGTTAAGAGCCTTGACGAGCTCGTCCGCTTTTTCATGGTTCTCTTCTTCTTTCTCGAAACAGTCCGCCGGATCTGCAGGCAATGCTTTGTAATCTTCAAAGTCTATATGCTCCGTCTTTTGGGCTTTCCTCCTGTAACGCATGAGATGCAGATCTACTTCCCTGAAACAAGCGGTCTTAATGGTGATGTCTTTTCCTTTCCTGTCTTTACCGTAGATTTCGTCAACCGTTCTTCCCATAAACCGGCAGAGAAAGCAGATAGCTGTCTGCGCGTAGTCATACCCGTCGGAAACGGTATATCTGAGCTCGTTCATATGATGCAAGTCTTTAATAAGCCCTATATACAGTTTATCCGCTACTTCGAGATCATACTTCTTGACATTGCGGAACGCCTGGAGGGCGATCATCTCGCCCATGAGTTTTACATTGTCTGAAGAGATTACCTCAGCGAACAACTCCCGTTCGTTTTTGTACCTGCCGTCGGAAAACTTAGTAACCAACAATTCCATCATGACACCTCCGAAAGAAATTTGCCTTTTTCGGGCAAGAGGCGAAGGAGCATAGGACGGTAGAAATCAGTATTTTGAATAGCAAGCCTGCGGAAGTCAACGGGACAAAGACAAAATCTCCGCTGTAAGGCATAAAAGGCAAAAAGAAAACAAGGCAAACCTTGCCTTGTTGAAACAAAACGGAGTGTTAGAAGTGAAATCTGCGGAGATTTTGCGGCCGTTGACGTCCGCGAGGAACTATGCTACCATAGCCTGCCGAAAAAGCAAATCGAGGAGGGAATGAGGGGAAAAGAAACAGTGCGCCATAGTAGCGGTTCAGTACACCTTTGTGACGGAAAAGTATCGGTAAAGGTACGGACGGGATTTAAAAAGATGTGGTATAATATATGTGCGGAGAAAAACGGGAAACCCGAAAGAATACAAGAACCAGCGGCAAATCTTGCTATTGAGAAAAGTGAAAAAGTCATTTCCTGTCGTCAAAAGAGGCGAAATCCTTAGGTTTTTACTGATATTTTTTTGCAAAGAGTTTGAAAATGGCCGAAGAAAAAGTGAACTTTCGGGAATAACTGTCCCGCACGTAAACCTGCGGGGCAGCGGGAAAAGAAAACACGCTCCAAAAAAGCAACGAAAAAAATAAAGCACATAAAGCGGCGCGGGAGAGAAAGCGCGGAAAACGCCAAAGCGGGTCAGCGGGCGTTTCCGCGCCCTCCCGCGCCTTTTTCTTTGTGTTTATTAGCTGCATTTCATAGGGCGTGTGCTTGTCTGCGGCGAGGCGTAGCCGAGCCGCACTTGTTCAAGACAAGCACACGCCAAAGTGCCAAAAAGGTCGAAAACCTTAGTATTTCATTGACGACTTTTTGCAAAAATTAAAAAAATCAAAATAAATCTTTCAAATGTTTTTGTTTTTCCACTTTACTCATTCATATTAGCGATAAGAAAGCCATGGAGAAAAATAAAAAATGTAAACAACAATTAGAAACGCTGAAATTGTTTTACGAACGAAAACTTTTAACTGCAAGTTTTGGTTGCTGAAAATGAAATTAAACGATTAAAGACAGCCTTTCACGATTTTTATAGTGTTTTCATGTCGTTGAGTTAAAACATGTTTCAAATTGCGTATCGGCAATTTTAGCAGAATAACAAAGAGGATTTGCAAAATAGATATTGCATGGTCCGTTAAAATAGTGTACAATTAAAATAAAAACGAGACCTCTGTAAAAAATGATCGATTATTATCAAATTTGGAAATATACGGATAAATATACTCATTTTCGTATTCCGGGAATGATTTTGACGCAAAAGGGCACGTTGATCATTTATGCGGAAGCCAGAACGTCCGGGAGCGATTGGGCGCTGATAAATATTCTCATGCGGCGTTCGGAAAAAAGCGAAAGCGCTTTTGGAGAGCCTGTTTATTTAGCCTGCGGCACGCAGGAGAATCCTACCGTAAATAATCCGGTCATGGTGCAGGACCAGACGGGGCGGATCCATTTTTTGTACTGCGTGGAATACGGAGTCGGAGGGGGCGGGGTGTATCACCGTTTCAGCGACGACGACGGCATCACCTGGAGCGCGGCGGAAGATATCAGCGCCTCGACATCACCGGAGTCGAGAAATGCTTTCGCTCTCGGCCCGGGACACGGGGTCGTGACAAAAGACGGAACGCTCATCATTCCGTGTTGGATGGTGCTCCGTTCGGAAAACGTTCCGCTCAAAGCACATATGCCTTCCGTAATTGCAACATTGTGCAGCAAAAATAACGGGAAGACCTGGTTTTTGGGGGAGCGCATACCGTGCGGAAACGACGTCGTTTGCCCGAACGAAACGGCCGCAAGCGTTTTATCCGACGGGAGGATCTATTTGAATATCCGCTGCGAAACCGCATACCGCGCTTCGTCGGTCGGTAAAAACGGATACGAAGGGTGGTCGGTCGCCGCTTTGGATAAGCGATTGGCAGATCCGCGATGTTTCGGTTCGCTTGCTGTTTGCGATCGTCCCGGTTTTCCGC
Source organism: uncultured Clostridia bacterium (assembly GCA_944367565.1). Classification (GTDB taxonomy): domain Bacteria; phylum Bacillota; class Clostridia; order Christensenellales; family Borkfalkiaceae; genus UMGS775. The sequence continues at coordinate 21,400 of CALVWR010000009.1, read as the reverse complement.
ATACAATATTTTTTATAAATTGCGAAAATAAAGACGAACGGAAAAATTTAGTTTTAAAGGCTTCGGCCGACGATACGAAAAACTGGGATTTTCGGCTCGTGATCGATGAAAACCGCGGCGGATATGCGGATATTGCCTTTGATCCGAAAGAAGAAAAGATATATATAATCTATGAAGACGATTTCGGAAGAGAGGTGTTTCTTGCCGTAACGGACATCGATTTTATGAAAAAAAATATTTGAGTTTCAGCATAGAGGAGATAATCGAATGAATTTTGGCGGAATATATCCGGCATTACTTACGCCGTTTGATAAAAAGGATTGCGTACATAAAAGTGTTTTGGAAGAGCTTGTAGAATTCAACTTAAAAAAAGGCGTAAAAGGTTTTTATGTGGGAGGCAGCACCGCCGAAGCATTTTTGCTGTCTTTGGAAGAACGAAAAGAAATTTTACGCATTGTGGCGGAAAAAGCGGCGGGGCGGTGCGTATTGATCGCGCATATCGGCTGTATTGCCGCAAAGCATGCGCTGGAATTAGGGAAATATGCCGAACGGCTCGGATACGACATGATCTCCTCGATCGCCCCGTTTTATTATAAATTTACTTTTGAAGAAATAAAAGGCTATTATTTCGAGATGGTGGATCATATCGGACTGCCCATGCTGATTTATAACTTTCCCGTCTTTTCGGGGGTGAATCTCACAGTCGAGAACGTTTCGGAATTTTTGAATGACGAAAGGTTTGCGGGGATCAAACATACTTCTACGGATTATTTCGCCCTGTCCCGATATAAAGCGGCCTTTCCCGAAAAACTGGTTATGAACGGTTATGACGAAACGTTTTTGGCGGGACTTGCAATGGGCGCGGACGGCGCGATCGGCTCTACCTTTAATTTTATGGCGGATAAATTTATTGCCATTCAGGATTGCTTTTTAAAAAGCGATATTAAACGGGCGCAAAAATTACAGGGCGATGCGAACAAGATCATTGAAGCCCTTTGTAAAGTGGGCGTAATGCAAGGGGAGAAAGCCATTCTTGAAAAGATGGGTTTTGATTTCGGGAATGCCAGAAAACCGTTCAGGACGCTTGAACAAAAGGAAAAAGATATGCTTTACGATACGATCAAAACATATCTTTAAGTATTTCCGCCCGGCTTTTCGATGAATACGTCCCGCTGATATTTTCTGTATTCGGTAGGCGACATCCCCCTGTATTTCCGGAATTGATCGCTGAAGTAATTTGAATTTCCGAATCCTACTTTCTGAGAAATTTCCGTAATGCCGTAATCCGTTTTTTCCAATAATATTTTGGCGTTTTCCAATCTTACGTTGATGAGATACCGGATCGGCGAGATCCCGTAAGCGATTTTAAATCGGTGAGAAAGCTGACTTCTTGAAACAAAGAAAATATTTTCCAAAGTGTCCAATGTGATAGGATTTTGAAAATGCGTATTGATGTAATCTTTTACGTGTTTTTCAAAATTATCTTTTTCGATTGCGTCATTCCTTTTTACAAATAATAAAAGCGCGTGCGACAAAATCTGATAAACCAGCGCCTGTATTTCGAAAAAACAATTGATTTGTTGCTTTTTTATGATTTGCAGGAGCTGTTTTATTTTTTTGTAAATGACATTGTTCGGCGAAGAAAAGGATTTTAATTTATAAGTATCGTCGGAAATGGTATTCGGCTCGAATCCGGACAGGTTCAGGTTCGTGACGTCAAAACAATAATAAACGAGGGGCTGTTGGTTGTCGGAATACTGTCGGTGCACGTGATTTGCATTGATGATAAGAAAATCATCTGCCTTTAAATGGATTTTTTCCTCTTTCGTTTCCAAAAACCCCTCGCCGGATTCAAAATAGAAAATTTCCAAATAGGAATGGATGTGGAAGCGTCCTTCCGCATGAGATTCGTTCAGAACGCGTTCGTTTTGCGATTTTGTGAAACAGGTCAAAAACGGCAAAACATCGTTTACGGGGGATAACGCCGGGGGAAGGATATCTTGAGTATGAAAATTGATAAAACGCTGTTTTGCCATAAGAGCTCTCCTTTTTTGCACATTATAGCAATATGTGCATTATTTGTCAACGGTTGCTGAAAAAAAGAACAGGGAAATTATGGCTTTGCCCAAAATTGCAAAATAACGAAGGCGGTATGCAAAATTGATAATGCAATGGAAAAATACATATTATATAATTTCTATAGCAAGGAAAAATCCGGCTCGGGAACGGTAAAAATTTTCCGCTGTATTCGGAACATCGGTTTTGTTTCTGAAAGAAAAACGATTCTGAGAGGAAAGAGAAAAGTATGGTACAGGAAAGTGCAAAGCAAAACACGTTTTTACAAAAATTTACAGAACGGAAATGGAAAGACAGATTTTTTATTATGGCAATGCTGGCCGTTTCGATCGTACATTTTTGTATATTTTATATTTACTTGAATTTAGATGCGATCCTGCTCGCTTTTCAGATAGATTCGCCCGACGGTGGAGTAATTTGGACGTTTGAGAACTTCAGGACGCTTTTTCGCGATATGTCGCTGTCCTCCGGGCGTTTTTTGATCTCATTAAGAAACACAATGTTGTTTTTCGTTTCTTCGTTGGGCATCACGCTACCGTGTTCGATTTTTATGTCGATTTTTATATATAAAAAAATAAAGGCGTATAAATTGTTCCGCGTGGTGTTTTATCTGCCCGTTATCCTGCCGCAAACGGTGCTGGTCGTATTTTTTAAATATTTTATCGCGGGAAACGGGCCTTTGAATGCGCTCATCCTTGCCTGCGGGGGAGAAATGGTTTCCTTTACGGCGAGTTATGAGTGGGCCATGCCGACTCTGCTTTTTTACAACGTTTTTTTTGGAACCGGCGGAAATATGATCTTATTGGGAGGCGCCTTAAACCAGCTGCAACCGGAAATTCTGGAGGCGGGGCGTATTGACGGCACCCGTATTTCTTCGGAAATATTCCATATTATTCTTCCCGGAATCGCCCCGACGCTGTCCACCATGATCCTCTTTGATTTTATCGGTATTTTCGGTGCGAGCGGTCCGGTCCTGTTGTTTACGCAGGGGGCTTGGAATACGAGTACGATCTCCTATTGGATCTACGATTTAGTGTATTTTAACAATTCATATAATTATCCGGCGGCGATCGGCCTGTTTTTTACGGTGGTAGGGCTTCCCATTGTACTGCTGGTCCGCAGGCTTACGAGGGCGAAGGAGGATTAAGCGATGCAGAATATTTTGGAATTAAAAAAACGTAAAATAAAAAACCGTTTGCCAAAGTCGAAAGGGGAACAGGCTGTGTTCGCAATCGTTTTGGTTCTGTTTTCCCTGTATGCCGTCGGGCTGATGTTACCGGTATTTTACGGTTTTATGATCTCGCTGATGGAAAACGGACGCGCTTACATCGAAAACCCCATCAAATTTCCGTGGCCGATGTATTTTTCTAATTATATCTTGGCATTTTCCGAATTGAGCGTGCAGAATAATTCATTTATGAAAATGTTTTTCAACTCGGTCTGGTATGCGGGAGGTTCTTCTTTTGTTTCTCTTTTAAGTCCTACCTGCGTTGCGTATGTCGTGTCCAAATATAAATTCCGCGGAAGACATTTCCTGTATTCCATGATCATTGCGGTGCAGATGCTTCCCATTTACGGCACGCTGCCGGCGCAATATAAATTATATTCTCAGCTCGGTTTTATCGATTCCCCGCTTTTGCTGATTGCAAATTTATCGGGATTTAACGCTACGTTTTTATATATTCATGCGTTTTTTGAAGGTATATCCTGGGAGATTGCCGAAGCGGGCTTTATAGACGGCGCAAGCAATTTCAAAGTTTTTCTGAAAATTATGGTACCGCTCGTTCTGCCCGCTGTAAGCATATTGTTTGTAAACGCGTTTATCAGCGCATGGAACAATTATCAAACGCCGTTATTATTCCTTCCGAATAATTATACGCTGGCGGCCGGGATTTACGCTTATGAACGCAAAATTCAATATTATGCCAATCAACCCGTATATTTTGCCGGCGCGTTCATATCTTTGCTGCCCATACTGATCATTTTTATCTGTTTGCAGGAATCGATCATGACGCGCGTTCACATCGGCGCTTTAAAAGGTTAAAAAGGAGGATTTTTATGTTAAAAAGAGTGATAACCGTATTGTGTTCGTTTTTGTTTGCTGCCGCGGGATTTTTTTCCGGCTGCTCCGGCGATCCGACGCAGGATCTGGATACCCTGTATATAACGGCGTATCAAGCCGGATACGGAGCGGAAGACTGGCTGAATGCGATCGCCGAACAATTTACCGCCGATACCGGCATCAATGTGAAGGTTACGACTTCCGAATATCTGGAAGGTTTGGAAGCGACGGTAGAATCCGGCGTCGCCACAAACGATATTTATATGATGACGCAGTATCATTGGAACTGGTTTGACGAGGGCACTCAATACGTCGCGGATCTTACGGATGTGTGGACGGGGGATGTTTACGGTGAAGATATAGCGGTGGAAGACAAAATTTTGCCGAAATATGTGGATTGGTTTCAGGTGGACGGGGAATATTATACGTTCCCCGCAGTAACGGGAACGATCGCCCTTATTTACAATAAGAAAGTTTGGAAGGACGAGTGGGATATTCCCCGGACGACGGACGAACTTATCGACTTGTGTCATACCGCGGTAGGGGAAGGATATACTCCGTTTATCTATTCTTCTCTCGATTCTTATTGGAAATACGGTTCGTATATCTGGAAGGCGCAATACGAAGGCAGCGAAGCATATAAAGCGTTTTTGGAGGGGTATGATCCCGATGGGAACCGTTATACGCCGGAAGTCATGACTTATCAGGGCGCGTTGGAAGAATTATATGTCGTGGAAGAACTTTTCGATCCCGATAATAAGTTTATGGATCCGTATTCGACGAGCGTGGATTTTACTACCGCACAAGGTTATTTTTTAAGCGGCGGGAACGGTACCGGAGCGGATCGGAAGATTCTCATGATGATGAACGGCGACTGGATCGAAAACGAAATGCGCCACAATTACACCAGGGATGAACTGGATGTGGGGATCATGCGTCTGCCGGTGATCAGTGCATTGGGCGACAAGCTGGGAATCGGGGACGGCGATTTGGCAAAACTCGTCGATTGGGCAGACGGAATGCTCGACGGGTTAGATCCCGAAGCTCCGGAGTTTACGATCTCAACGGGGAAAGACGGCAAAACTTACACGCGGCAGGAGATCCTGGACGCGGTGTTGGACGCACGCAGCATGGTCGCGCCGCACTGCGATCTGAACTTTTACGTTCCGTCCAATTCCACAAAAATCGACAAGGCGAAAATGTTTTTGTCTTATTACGGATCGGATAAAGCGATCTCCGCTCTGTTTGAAAATTCCTACGGGAACATGTCTCCGTTCCGTTATGATTACGCTTCGGATGCGGAATATATGAATTCTACGGGGTTTACCAAAGAAAAGATCGAATACATGATGAACCCGAACGTCAAATGGACGGAACTTGCGGGAAAAGATATTCTGTTTCATAAAGGCGGCGTGAGCGATATGCATATGAACGGGGTCTATACTTATGAAACCGTGTTTTCTTCCGGCAGTATGGATGCATACCAGGTTTGGATTACGAACTATCAAACCGTTCTCGATAGATGGAGTACGATAAAATCCCAGATGGGGATATAAAAAGGGGAACGATATGAAACCTAAAAGAAAATTTATGTCCGGATTTTTATGCGCGGTTTTGGCTTGCTGTATGTTTGCGGGCTGCGCAAAGGCTCCTTCCGTCAATTACGATGTTTGGAGTACGTATTCCACGTTGAAAATCATGAGGGATGAGCACGACTATCCGTCTTTTACCGCGTCGATCGACGTGGAGATGGCAAAAGGCGAAACAGAAGGCGCGCAGATTGTATTGACTCCGGAAGAAGAAACTTCTTTCGATTTGACCGTGAGCGATCTGCATCTGTCGGACGGCACCGTATTCCCCAAGGAAAATATTGCCGTATATGTACAGAAAATGATCCTGACCAATAAATGGAATACGGCAAATACCGATTACCCAGCGGGATATGTGCCCGATATGCTTTTACCCATGGACCTCGCGAAAAAGTCGGGGGAAAACGTTGTGGAGCAGGGATGCAACCAGCCTATTACGATCGAGTTTAAAACCACGAGCGAAACGAAGGCGGGGATTTATACGGGAAACTTTACGTTGTCCGTCGGCGGAAAAACGGAAGAGATCCCGGTAAAAGTGGAAGTTTGGGATATCGACATCACGCAGTGTTACGGAAAAACCGCTTTCTATGCGACCGAACACAGAGAAACGCAACTGATGCTGGGCGAGATGGACAACTCTGTCGATATGGAACGCACGTATTTTGAAACTTTTCTGAACGAGTACAAGACCTGTTTGCAGCAGCTTCCCGTCGAAAACGATACGCGCGAAGCATGGCTTGCAGAAATCCTGAGATATTGGGACAATCCGAATTTTACCACGTTCACGATCACTCCCGGAAGGGGCGCAGACAAAGGGTTCGGCACAGTCAATTCCAACGAACATTTCGCAAAAATGCAGCTTCTTATCGAAAACTCCTATCCGGGGCGGATCTTATTGGAACGCGCCGTGATCGTGGGGCCGGATGAACCCGCGCAATCCGCTTATCCGACCGTGAAACGGTATTGCGAAGCGATCGATAAGGTCGAGGATCAGATCCTCGATTGGCTCGACCGTTCGGATTATTATGAAAGGGTGCAAACGGAAGGAGGATATACAGATGAAGAGATGTCGGCTTATAAGGCGGAACTCACGGCAGCTGTAGATGTTCCCGTCGTGATCACCACCGCATATAACGACGAATTGCAGGATTCGGTTTCGGCATATTGCCCGAAAGTCAATATTTACGATACGACATTGGGCCGGCAGAATCATGCGGCGACGGCGGCTCGCAGCGGGGGAGAAGCCTGGTGGTATAATTGCGAAAGTCCGCAATATCCTTATGTATCGAATCAACTGGACGATTATCTGATCGCCAACCGGCTTGTCAGGTGGATGCAGTACGCTTATGATATCGACGGCTATTTATATTGGGCGGTATATTTGTATTCTAAAATCACGCACGGATACGCTTCCATGATCCCCGTGGATCCCTATACGGATCCCGGCAGGTATTATAATGTTCCGGGAGACGGCTATTATTTATATCCGGGGAGCAAATACGGTTCTTCCACGCCGCTCGGCAGTATCCGCGCCGCCGCATTGAGAGACGGGCAGGAAGATTTCAATATGCTCAACGAACTGGAAAATTTATATGCTCAAACGGCGGAAAACACGGAAACCGATTTTGATATCCATGCTGTTCTGCAGCCGATCTACGATCAATTGTTTGAAGGGGCAAAATACAATTCAGACGACGCTTCGTTTCTGAATTTACGCAGAGAAGTCGCCGAAATGATCCTTTATGCGAAAAATTACGGATTCAATCTGTTGGATTCGGATATCGCCGGCACGACGGCCTCCGTTCGTTTTGTCGTTCCCGACACACAGTCGGTAACGGTGAGCGGCGGAAGGATCGTTTCGCAGACGAAAAAGAACGGCTATATAATTTACACGGCAGAAATCGTTATGGATAAAGCGGAAAACACGCTTGCGATCTCTTCGTCCGACGGCTGGCAGTTTAATTATTTTGTCGGGCATAAAAAGCAGCTGGGGCTGGATGTTTCCGAATCGGGGGCGCAAGGCATGCTTTGTTCCGACGGCAGCAGCGTCACCGTAGAGGGCGATTATGCGGTTTTTGATCTGAAGAGCCGCGGAGAGACGGATATCGAAATGTTGAGATTAAAACCTTATGCGGGATTTTCAACGTCTTTGTTCGATGCGTCGCTCGATAAAATCGAAGATCTTATGTTCATCGTCAATACAAGCAGGGAAGTTACCGTTTCGGTCGCAATAGGCAAAGACGAGCAGTTTTATACTCTGGATGAATATTGCCTTTTGCCCGGAGATAACGCGATCACCGTAAAACAAATCTACAAAGAATGCGGCAATCTTGCCGACGCCGATAAAATCGTTTTATTGTTTTCTAACGGATATTTTGAAAACGGGCATTATGTTCCTGTCGATCCCGGGATAATAAAAATATCCGATATGTATTACTCAACGATAGAATAAGGAGGGGTTTATGCGTAAATTAGTCAGTATTTCGGCGGCGTTTTTGATATTGTTTACCATGACTTTTTTTGCAGGCTGCGGCGAAACCGCCTCTTCGGGAAAATTGATAACCTCGTTTGAAGAAGCCGATTCGACGCGTACGATCTCGTTCGATAATTTCGCAGGATACGCTGAATTGACTTCCGAACACGCGACGGACGGAAATACTGCCCTGGCCGTAACGTTTGAGAGCGTTTCTCTCAACACCAAAAGCGAATACGCGCCGAGGATGGCATTTAAGGAAGGGGTATTTTCCGGGGATCTGGGGAATTATGAGAAAATTCATGGTTTTACGCTGGATGTATTCAACGATTCTTCTGCCGACGTGCATTTGATTTATTACACCGTGGTGGCGGAGAATGTTCACGATGCGAATATTTACGTTCTGCATCCCGGCGCGAACTCCGTTTCAATCGCGAAAAGCCGTGTCATTTCGATAGGAGAGGGCGAGTTTTACAGTTTGTATTTTGCCGTTTCCTGTTTGCAGGCATACGAAGAAAACTATGATTTGAAGCTGATTTTCGATAATATCCGCTATGAAGAGGATGATTCGGAAATAAACGTGCCTTCACCGGAAGCGAATACGATCGTTTCTTTTGCGGATGAGGAAAGTCTTTCGATGATCCGCCATTATTCTCTGTGTTCCGATTATCCCACTACCCGTGCGTCTACCGATTATTACGGCACCACATTGTTCCCCGTGGCGGGATATGCTTTCAGCCCTTCGGAGGCGACGGGGAGAAACTGCCTGAAAATGTATTTTAACGCGGAAACGCTTGCCTGTAAATATATGCCGGGAATTGAGGGTAATATGAGGTATTGCGGGTTTCGGTTTGCGGACGAATATCTTAAGAAAGCAGACTTATCGGCATGGATGGCGGGTTCCGGAAAAAGATTGTGCCTGAGCGTAATGACCGATTCGTTCACCAATAGAACGCTGACGGTTACGGTTTCGGATACGGCTGGAAATACGGAGAATTTTACGGCGATATTGGCGCCGTTTCAATGGCAGACGCTCGAATTCGCCCTGCCGGACGGCAGCGCTCTGAATCCGGAGGAGATCGGGGATTTACGCGTTACGTTTGACCGTACGGAAACAAAGAGTTGTAACTTTTTCATTGAAAAAATTTGGATAGGGGAGGCTTCTGCATGAAAAAGATTTTTTTATCCGTACTTCTTGTTTTGGCGGTATTCGTGGGAGTTGCCTGTAACAGCGGCGGGAATGCGGATTATAATGCGCCGCTCATCCGCACGTCTTATGATCGGAAATACGTGTGTGCGGGGGATTCCGTCCGTCTGCCGGAAATCAGGGTCACGGATTCTGACGATATTCCGATCGAATATCGTTACGCCGTGCGCTTCGGCGGTGAAGAGGTCAAAGTGGAAAACGGAACGTTTTTGGCGGAGGAACCGGGAGAATATACTTTGACGATCGGGGCGAATGCAGGCGGCGAGAACAGAAAAAAGACCGTAAAAATTTTTGCGGGCCGGCAGGGATGGAGAGGGGATGAACTGGTTGCTGACTTTTCCTCTCCCGAATACGGCACGACAGTGATAGAGGCCGCGCTCGGAATGACGAAGGGATACACCGAAGAAGTTGCTTATAAAGATGAACGGGGAAGCACTTTCCTGACTCTCGGTTCTGAACTGCACCGTCCCTATTTCCGTTTTTATAATCTGCTGCCTACCGAATACATGGAGAGTTTTTCGTATATCTATTTTTACATTTATAACGGCAGTTCCTTTACGAAAAACCTTTCTTTTTCCTCTAATCCCGGGATCACGAGTTTTATCCTGCAGCCGCAGGAATGGAATTTGGTCTATATCACGGAAGAGGATATCGAGGGAAAATTCGGAGGGGCGCTGGACGGCGGCGTGATCAGTATATTCCAAAGCGCAAACGTGGACGGACTGGATGCGGCGACGTTTTATTTTTCGGATATGTATGCCGTTCCGAAAGACGGGCTCGCCGAGCGGGTGGAAGAGGAGTTTTCGGATCTTCCCGCAGTGGTTGACCGCGATAATCTGGAGATCACGGACTGCGAAATGGAAAGGGCGCGGTTATTATACGGCGCGCTGACGGCGGAAGAACAAGAACAGGTTTCTCCCGCAGCCCTTGCAAGGTACCGGAATACCGAAAAGCAGTGTCTGGCATTAAATAACGAGATCGTGGCGGAAGAAGTGGAGGAGCTGAAAGAACATTACGGATATACCGATACGGCGGAGGAACGGATGCATAAGATCATCTATTTCGATTCCGAGATCGGAAGCCGCCAGGTTTCGGTAACGGGCGGAACGCTCAGCCGCCCGGGGGATTTTGTCGGGCAATCCGCTCCGGACGGTACGCCGGACGACATGCTCACCAAGCTGACGATTTCCGGAGGTTATGAAAGCAAAGTCACGTTTACGCTGCCTGCGATCCAGGATCTGTCTGACTATCGGGAAATGTATGTTTATTTGTATCTGGAGGACGGAACGGAGGGGGCTTATCCTACCGCTACGTTTAAAAACGGAAACGAAGGCACCGGTTTTTTGGGGGACGATCCTGCTTACGGGATGTATAACAAGAATAAGTGGCTCCGCATAAGCATCGACGATTTTTCCTCCATGGCGAGCGACCGTGAGTCTGCGGGGAAAGAATCCGTTGTGGGGGCAACGCTCAGGTTTTACAATTGGAACGGAATCGGCGCCTGTACTATTTACATGACCCCGGTTTACGCGCAAAAAACGACTTATTCCGAAGAGGATTTTGAAATTTTATATCCGGAAGAAACGGGAAAAGAGCAGGTCGCGCATTACGAATCTTCCATGGGACTCAGGCAGACGACGTTCAGCCAGAATGTGGACGGAACGATCCGCGAGGCCACGTTCAAATATTCCATAGCCGAAACGGAATACGCCGTCGGGGGGAAATTGTTCTCCGGGGCGTTGGCTCTCGGCGCGAACGGCGGGATTTACAGTATGAATCTTACCGTAACTTCGCCCGATCTGCCGGAGGATATCGGTTCATACGAAAAATTAGTCTTTTACGTAAAACAGGAAAACGCGTCTTCCGATAATTATGTTGTAATGTTCTATGGAAACGGTTACAGCGTTTACACTACTACGGCGGAAAATGCGGGAAATTGGAACAGGGTAGAGATCTCCTTATCCACGATCAACGAAAACGGCGGGATCGGAAACTTCATGCTCTCCGTTTGCCGTACGGGATGGAATAATATCGGAGCAAATACGCAAGTGTATATTTCTCCGATGTGGCTGGAATAAGAGGTGTTTGCATATGAAAAAATTAAAAAATTTTCTGATTTTGGCAGTTTGTTTTCTGTTTTTATCCGGGTTAGCTGCATGCGATTCTCAGACTTCGTCCGATTCGGAGATCGATTATTCGCAGGAAGCGGAAGATATATGGACGGACGAAGAGGCGACCCGTATTTCCGCGGGAGATCTGGATTTTTCGGAATTGATCCCGTATGACCAGGAGAACGCGGATAACGGCAGAAAAATCGTTTCCGAACCTTTCACGGTGGTCCTCGGTTCGGATTTTCTCCAAAACTGCGTCTATGAACTGCGTGTGGGGGAGATGGAAAGCGATTTATCGGCAACTTCCGATCTGTATTATAAATTAACGGGGCAGCCGATCGAAAATCCTCCCGAAGATTTGGAAAAAGAAGGGTTTGAGGTTTTTGAAAAAGGCACGGTTTTAAAAGGTACGGACGGAAAAACTGCAGGACAGTATTATTTGAATCTTGTGTTAAAATCCGATGAAACGGCAGATATGGGGAAAAAGGTATCTTTTATTCTCGATATTGCAGTCATTGATTCGTCGGAACAGTGATCAAACGATTTTTTACGGGAAGACCCCGTAAAGAATAAATTTTCTGAAAGGAGGAAAAAGAGATGCAGGCAAAAAAGACGTATCGTGCGCCGTTCGCCGAAGTTTTTAACTTCACGCCGGCGGACATCATGCTGTCGTCGCAGGAAAATTATCAGAAATGGGACGACAGCAAGTGGTCGTTCGGAAACGACGAGGAGTTTTTTATATGAGAACGAATATAAAAAAATCTTTGGCAGCCGTTTTCGTGATCCTGTTTTTTCTGTGCGGGATCGGGGCGGTATTCATGTATCGGAATGTTTCCGCAGGAGGAAATGAAAATATCGAAAACGTTCTGATGGAAGAAGGCGCGTCCGTCCGTTACAAGGAGCAGGAAGAGGAAGATCGTTCCGGGATCAGGTTCAGCGCGTACATAAGCGAAGAATTCAAATCGGAGAATCCGAGCGCCGAATACGGAATGTTGATGATTCCCTCGACTCTGCTGGGAGCGGAGGAAGAACTTACGGCGGAAACGGAAAACGCGGCGGATAAAGTAACGGAAGTTTGGCTGGCTAATTCCGATAAAGAAGGATACGATAAGTTCAGTACGGTTCTTTACGATATTCCCGAAAGTGCGTACGGGACGGTCATCGCGGCGCGGGCGTATATTAAAAACGGTGAAAATTACATCTATTCCGAAACAACGCAGTATCGCTCCATCGCGCAGGTCGCAAGCGGGTTGATTGCAAAGGGCGCGGAGCGCGGCGAAGAACTGTTAAGTTATGTGGACGGAGCGCTGAAACCTGAAAACGGCGGACATTTTGAAGTGACGCAAACCGAAATTTCCCTCTACGAGGGGCAAAGCATGACGCCGGAGATGACAGTCGTTCCCGCAGAACTTGTCGCGACGTATAAGAGCGATAACGAAGAGGTCGTTTCCGTTTCGGAAACGGGAACGATCACTGCCGTTGCAAGCGGAAATACGGATGTTACCGTAACGATCGGCTCTTCCGTAAAAACGATTTCCGTGACCGTTTACAATACGGCCGATCCGCTTCTGGTCGCCTCCGATCTGGATTTTTCGGGACTGATCCCGTACGATCAGGATAACTTTTCTACGGGAAACAGGATCGTTTCCAAAGCCGTTACGGTTATCCTGAGCGAAAATTTTTCGGGGACCTATAAGATAACGGTGCAGGAAATGACGAGCGGGCTGGCGGAAACTTCCGCCCTGTATTTCAAACTGACCGATGAGCCTCTCGCGACCCCGCCGACAGACCCGACGGAAGAGGGCTTCGCCGTTTTTGAACAAGGAACGGTTTTGCTTGCGGAAGGAATGACAGCAAAAACATATTATCTGAATATTATCCTGTCTTCCGACGATATTTCCGATATCGGCAAAAACGTTTCGTTTATTCTCGGCATACAATCGGTTTAATTCAAATTATGAAAACGAGGTGAAAATCACGATGAAAAAAAGAAGCAGTTACATGATCTTGGCAGTTGTCATGGCGCTCGTGATCGGCGGCGGGGCAATCGCCGTCGCATCTGCGAATTGGAACGGCGCAAAGAATGCTGACGGGTCGGTCGGTATGGCGGATGATATCACGCTTACGCAAATTACGGGCGAGAAATTAAACGTGGACGGGTTAGCCGAATACGATGCGGAGGCTCCAGAGGGGCTGGAAAATCTGCGGATTGTGTCGCAGCAATATTCGCTGAGCACGGGAAACGATTTCAACGCGGAAACGCAGACTCTCTCCATATATTTTAAAAATTGCGATACGGGAACGGCGAAACTTTATTATCAAGTAACAGAAACGCAACTGTCCGATCCTCCGTCCGATCTGAGCGGATGGATTTTATTGAAAGACGGCGCGGCAATCGTCGAAGACTCGGCGGAGGAAGGTACTTTTTGGATCAATTACGTTTTGGGCGAAGCCGGTGAAACCGGCGAAAAACTCACCTTTGATATCGAATTGACGCTAACCGCTAAGGAGGTTGTATCATGAGAAAAGTTCGTAAAAACATATTGATTTTATGCTTGATGCTCGTGTTTGCGATCCCTGCGATCGCCGTTCCCGTAATGGCGAAGTGGGAAGGAAATAAAACGATTTCGGATAACTCCGTTACGGTGGGAGAGAGCGTAAGGAAAGAGGATAATAAAATATTATATCTGGATTATGAATCGGGAATGACGCAAGCGGCGTATTTCGGCACATATTCGACGAATTCATGGGACGACTACGGGGAAGTCGGATATTACGAAACGGATGTTTCTCCGGAACCCGGTCTGCTTTTTAACGGCGCGCTGCACGTAAAAAAGACGAAACAGACGACATATCAGTTTTTCCTGCAGTTTGAATCCCCTTCCGTTACGGATCTGACGGATTACGACAGTATCTATTTTTGGGTGATGCAGTTGGCGGGACAGCCCTCTACCGTAGGACATGGTGCGCCGGGAGAGGGAAACAGAGAATATTGGACGCATAAAGCGAACGTTTCTCAACTCAATTCCTGGGTCTATGTGGAAATCCCCGTTTCGGAAATAGAAGAACACGGCGGAATAAAAAATTTTTATATCGGAATAGCGGGATCGGCGCAATCAAATTGGGAAATTGTGAACGGCATGGAATTTTTGATTACCCCGGTTTATGCCAAGCCGGAAAATCAAACGATAGAGGACCTGCTTGCTCTCTATCATACGGAAAGCGTTCCGGATAAAGTCGCTTATTTTGATTCCGGAATAGGTTTGCGTCAGATTTCCTGCACGGGAACAACGGCTGTTGCCATCGATACGGCATCATATACGTTGGATGAAACCGAATATAGCGGGTCGCTGCAATTAACGGCGGCGGCAAATCAGTGGCAAATTTATGTCCATATAACGCTACCCGGAGCGACGGAAATCAAAAACGGTATTGTATTTTATGTGAAAACCGATGAATCAAATGTTAATATAAGACCGGCTGCAAAGGTAGGCAAGGAAGAAAATTGGAACAGCAGTATCGGTTATACGGATATATCTTCCGAATGGACAAAAATTTCCGTAACGAAATCGGCTTTGGATGAAAAGGGAATTACTTGCGAAAACCTTGTATTGATGATGGCAGGCAATAGCGGTGCGTTTGTTTCTGGGTCGAATATTTACATTTCCCCTGTGTTTATTTTTTAAGGACAGATGTTGCATATCAGTCAATACGGAGTTTATGTGCCGTATCGCGATAAAATTTTAGATTTTTCGGCTGAAGAATTGATTCGTTTTGTTCGGCAGGCGTGCGGATGCACGCTTGCCGAACGGAATAACGGCCCGATTTTTATCGTCACGGTGAACAAGGAGCTGCCCGCCGGCGCGCATCGGTTGTATTCCGAAAAAGAAAAGTTTTTTATCGCAGGGCAGTCGGCGCACGCCGCCTTATACGGAATATATGATTTATTGAACCGTTTGTGCGGCGTTGAATTTTATGCGGAAGACGAAACGGATATCCCTTTCGTAGGGGATATCCTCGTCCCCGATATGGACAAACTGGTCGTCCCTTCTGTTCCGTTGCGCTGGGTGGGGTATTGGCCGGTCGGCATGTATTCAAAAGTTTCTCCGGAGTTTATTAACCGCATGCGCCTTTTAGGGGAAAGCATGACTTTTAATGTTTCCGAAAAACCAGTAATGAACGGGGTATGGGGGGAATTATATGCGCATACGGCGATAGCGAAATTGTTGCCGATAGAGAAAAACGAAAACGGAGATCCTGTTCATCCCGAATATTATTCAAAAAATTACGAGCAGGTCTGTATGACGAACCCCGCCGCGCGGAAAGTTTTTATCGAAAATCTGAAAAAATATATTTCAGCTCATCCGAAAGCAAAATTTTTCAGTTTGGGGATCGAAGACAATGCCGGTCACTGCGATTGCGAAAATTGCAGGGAAAGCGACAGGAAATACGGAGGCCCGTCCGGCACGCAAAACCGTTTTGCAAACGCCGTTGCGGAGGAGATCTATCGTTGGAAAGTACGCAGGTTTCCCGAAAGCGATTTTAAGCTTTGCATTTTTGCCTACGAACGGTATAAAGACGCCCCGGTAGTAAAAGAAAACGGGAGTTATCGACCCGTTCATCCTTCTGTTGTATTGAACGAAAATATCCTGGTACAGATCGCCCCGCTTGACGCCTGCGGATTACACCCGATCACTGCGCCCTGTAACCATGCCGTTTACGAACGGTTTATGGGCTGGAAAGCCGTAGCGAAAGGCTTTTTGGTGTGGGAATATCAAACATTTTTCGATAATTATATGTTGGATTTTCCCGCAATAAGCCCGATGGCGGAAAATATGCGGTTCTATCACAGTATCGGTGCGCAGATGGTATACAGCGAAGGTTTGCTGATGGATCATGCGACGGGCTTTTGCGATTTAAAAACCTATTGCAATGCAAAACTGATGTACAACTGTACTTTGGATACGCGGGAACTGATCGAAAATTTTATAAAGAAATATTATCGGGCCGCGGCGCCGTTCATTCTGAATTATCTTAATATGAAAAGGAAATTTATAAAAAGAAAAGAAGAGAGATATAAGCGGGAAGGTTCCCGCGGACTGCATATGTTTTTTGATACGATGTGGACCCCGGATATCATGCAGAATTCCTTTTGGGAAGAGAAAGAGGCCTTGAAATGGGATGCCGAATTGCAAATGGGGTTAGAAGCTGTGCGCGAAGATGCGGTGGCGAGCTTGCGGGTAAAGCGGGAAATGATTGCGGTAAAATATTTATTAGCTGAATTCGGAACATATTATTGCCAGAAAGCCGTATTTGACAAACGGATCTCGGATTTTGAAAAATTTTGCGAAGAATGCGGCGTGGTCCGGATGATGCATTGGGGATGGGGCAATCAAGCAGAGGTAAGAAAAAAAGAACCGGAATTATTTATCGAATCGAAAATAAAAAAGCTGCGTTCCCGTTATCCGCAACGTGCTGAATAGTCATTATGTAAAATTGAAAACATCAGGCATACTGGAAAGATCGGAAATAATAAAAACAAGAAAAAACGAAAACTTTACATCGGCCTGATTTTATCCTGATAGCTCGCCTGAGAAAAAAACGAAAGGGTGTTGCGTTTCATTTAAAGCGAATAATCACCCCGAAATATTCCATTGAAAAAAACAATACGAACCTTGACGATATAAAGTCAGGGTTCGTATTATTTTGATCTGGTGCCGCCGGTCGGGGTCGAACCGACACGGTATCTCTACCGCGGGATTTTGAGTCCCGTGCGTCTGCCAATTTCACCACGGCGGCAAATTATTTTTGCAAAAATACAAACGCTTATAGTAAGGCTTGCATTTTTTTATGCAATTTGTTAAAATAAAATAAATCCGATTGCTGATAAATCATACCACAGATTGAAGCAAAAATCAAGAATTTTGACGGGGTTTTATGGAAAAATTACTTTTGATAGACGGAAACAGTTTGATCAACCGTGCATTTTACGCCAATCCGCCGATGATGACAAAGGCGGGGATTCCGACGGGGGCGGTATACGGCTTTATGAATATGTTGCTGAAAGCGATCAAGGACATTGCGCCGACGCATCTTTCGGTTGCTTTCGACGTCCACGCGCCGACGTTCCGGCATGAATTATATGCGGAATATAAAAAGACGCGGAAGCCGATGCCGGAGGAATTGCGGCCGCAGATACCGTTATTGAAGGACATTTTGCAGACGATGCGGATTCATATATTGGAAAAAGCGGGGTGGGAAGCCGACGACATAATCGGGACGGTTGCGAAGCGGGAAAAGATGCCGACGGTGATCGTAACGGGAGACAGGGATTCTTTTCAGCTTGTCGACGAAAGCACCTCGGTATATTTTACGAAGAAAGGACTCAGCGAGCTGGATGTACTGACGGAGGAAAATTTTCGGGAAAAGACGGGGATCGATCCGGAACAGGTGATAGAACTGAAAGCGTTGATGGGCGATGCATCCGATAACATACCCGGCGTGGCGGGCGTGGGAGAAAAGACGGCGAAACTTCTTCTGGAAAAGTATAAAACGGCGGAAGGGGTATATGCGCATATCGATGAAATCGCGGGAAAGCTGAAGGAGAAGCTGCTTGCGGGAGAGGAGGACTGTCGCTTGTCGCGAACGCTTGCCACGATCGAAACGGATGCGGATATCAAGTATGATTTGCAGGATATGGAATTGAAATTTCCGTTTCCCGCGGAGTTAAAAGCGAAATTTGCGGAGCTTGAATTTCGCGTACTGATGCAGAAAGAAGAGCTTTTTGCGAAGGAAGGATACGACGCGGCGCATCGGACGGAAACGATCATCGCGGAAGTAAAAAGCAGGGGCGAACTGGAACGGGTGCTTGCGGCAAAAACGCTGTATCTTATATTTGAAAACGACCTTCATGTCTTTGACGGAAAAAGGGAATATTTTGTCCGGTTAAAAGAAGGCTTTTTTGATGAAGGCGTATTGTATTCCGAAGCGGTGGAAGCGCTGCGCGGAGCGTTCGGAACGCACAAAAAGTTTATCACTTACAATTTAAAGGAACTGATGCACCGTTTTGACGGACTGGATGCGCGTTTTGTTGCGGAATTTGAAGACGTATCGGTTATGAAATATCTGGTGGATTTTACCGGAAGAGACGAAAGTTTCACGCAGGTATGCGCCGAATACGGGGTATCGGAATCGGTGCAAGGCAAATCCCTGCGGGAAATTTACGACAGACTGTTGTCCAGGCTGAAAGAAGAGGGGATGGAAAAACTGTATAAAGACGTGGAATTGCCGCTGGTATACGTTCTGTATTCCATGGAAACGGAAGGATTCAAGATCGACAGGAACGCGCTGGAAGAGATGGGAAAAATCTATGAAAAGGAGCTGAAGAATCTTGAAGCGCGCATACACCTGATCTCGGGGGAGAATTTCAATCTGAATTCCACGCAGCAGTTGGGGAAAGTTCTGTTTGAGAAGCTGGGGTTGAAGCATGCGAAGAAGACAAAGACGGGATATTCCACCTCGGCGGAGGTGTTGGAGGAGTTAGCGGGGGAGCATGAAGTGATCCCGTTGATTTTAAGATACCGGCAGTTGCAGAAGCTCTATTCGACGTATATTGAAGGCTTTAAGCCGCTGATAGATCCGAAGACGGGATTGGTGCATACATCGTTTAATCAGATGGTGACGACGACGGGAAGGTTATCGAGCAAGGAGCCGAATTTGCAAAATATTCCCGTCCGCGATGAACTGGGCAAGGAAATCCGTCGGTTTTTCATACCGAAAGACAGCGATCACATTCTGGTGGGAGCGGATTATTCGCAGATCGAGCTGCGGTTGCTGGCGCATTTTTCGGAATGTCCCGCGCTGATCCGCGCTTACAACGCGCAGGAGGATATTCACACCGAGACGGCGGCGACGGTTTTCGGCGTGAAGAAAGAGGACGTGACGCCGCAGATGCGGCGCAGCGCGAAAGCGGTGAATTTCGGGATTATATACGGAATCAGTGAATACGGATTGGCAAAGAATCTGAAAATATCGAATGCGCAGGCAAGGGAGTATATCCGCAAATATTTCGAGAAATATCCGGAAGTCAAAAAGTACATGGAGAAAAACGTAGAGTTTGCAAAGGAACACGGATACGTTTCCACGCTTTTAGGGCGGAAAAGGTATATAAGGGAACTGAAATCGAGCAATTACAATCAAAGGATGTTCGGCGAGAGAGCGGCGATGAATATGCCGTTACAGGGAAGCAGTGCGGACATCATCAAGATCGCCATGGTGAACGTATTCGGGAAATTAAAAGACGGCGGATACGAATCGAAGCTGATTTTGCAGGTTCATGACGAGTTGATCATCGATTGTCTGAAGAGCGAAAAGGAAGAAGTGGAAAAACTTTTAGTGTACGAAATGGAAAACGCGGTAAAACTGAAGGTCCCGCTCACCGTGGAAACGGAATGCGGCGAAACGTGGTATGACGCAAAGTAGAGAGGAAGAGATGAAGATAGCGATCACGGGAGGCATCGGCAGCGGAAAGAGCGCGGTGGCGGAGGTAGCGCGCAGGAAAGGGTATTGCGTCGCGTCCTGCGACGAAACGTATGCGAAACTATGCAGGAGCGAAGACTTTTTAAAGGATTTGCGGAAGTTATTTCCGGATGCAGTCAAGGAAGATCCGCCGAGATTGGACAGAAAGATTCTGGCAAATACGGTGTTTTCGAGCGATGAAAAGAGGGCAGCGCTCAACGCGTTCGCTCATCCGCGCATTTTCAGAGCTATGGAAGAGGAAACGCGGGGGGAAAAGATCGCGTTTTATGAAGTGCCGTTGCTGTTTGAAAGCGGAACGGAAGGTTTATTTGACGAAGTGATCGTGGTGATCCGGGAGAAGAAAGAGAGAATTAACAGCGTGATGGAGCGCAGCCGTCTGACAAGAGAACAGGTCCTTGCGCGGATGCGGTCGCAGATCGATTATGAAAGCCGAAACTTCGACGGCTGCCATGTTCTGATAAACGACGGAAATCTTGCCGCGCTGGAAGAAAAGGCGGGGAAGCTGATCGATGCGCTGGCGGGGGGCTCGCGCGAATAAAGGAAGGAAACATTGCATAAACTTTCCGTATGGAAAGAAAAAGCTCGTTATACGGAAAACGGGTTGTCGCGGCGGTTTTGGCGGTACTTTTGGTTTTGGCGGCGGTATCGGCGTATCGTTTTGCAGAGCGACAATGGATTTATCCTTTGCGCTATGCGGAGTTTGTGCAGAAGTATGCCGAAACTTTCGGTTTGGAACAAGGCTGGGTCTATGCGGTGATCAAAACGGAGTCCGGGTTTGACGCAAGCGCGGAAAGCGGCAAGGGCGCAAAAGGTCTGATGCAGATCACGGACGCCACGGCAGAATTTATAGCCGGCAAGTTCGGCAAAAAAGAATACGATATCCTGGATGCGGAGACAAACATTCTGTTCGGGTGTTATTATTTATGGTATTTAAGCGGAAAATTTGATTTTCCCGTCACGGTGCTTG
Source organism: uncultured Clostridia bacterium (assembly GCA_944367565.1). Taxonomy (GTDB): domain Bacteria; phylum Bacillota; class Clostridia; order Christensenellales; family Borkfalkiaceae; genus UMGS775. The sequence continues at coordinate 377 of CALVWR010000009.1, read as the reverse complement.
CGGCGTACAACGCCGGGGAAGGGAACGTGTCGCAATGGCTGAAAGACGAAAGATATTCCGCAGACGGAAAAACGCTTTTTGCGATGCCGTATAAGGAGACGGAAAACCACGTAAAAAAAGCACAGCGGTATCGGGAAAAATATCGAAAGATTTATAAAATATAAAAAAAGTTTAAGAATTCCTTGACAAAACGAAAGAAATACATTAAAATAATTTGTGCTTGTGAGGGTGGCGGAATTGGCAGACGCGTACGTTTGAGGGGCGTATGGTTATCCGTGTGGGTTCAAGTCCCATCCTTCACACCATGTTTAGTGGATAAAAATGCTGTCCACTGTAAAAACCCTGAAAAACGATGAGTTTTTCAGGGTTTTTGCTAT
>CALVWR010000008.1 GCA_944367565.1 uncultured Clostridia bacterium | reverse complement strand
TCAGGGTTTCTGTATTGTGCTGATTGTGGCGGGAAAATGAAATTGAACTATTATGCGTTAAAGCATAATGGTGAAGTAACCGATATTGTTTATACTTTTAATTGCGGCAATCACAAACGGTTAGGAAAAGCATAAGAACTGACAGGGGGCTTTATTTATATGGGTAACAACATTAAGGCGATAATTTTCGATAAAGACGGCACCCTGATGCAATTTGACCCGTTCTGGTTGCCTGTCGCCTTAGCGGCTACCGGCGAAATCGCCGAGAGCTTGGGTATAGAGAATCACTTAGATACGGTAAGACTTGCAATAGGTTTGCATAACGGTGCCGTGGATTCAAGGGGAATATTATGCTCCGGAACTTACGAGCAGATTGCAGACGTTTTTGATGCGGTTTTACAACAGTGCGAAAACCCCCAAACGGTCTCGGGTTTACAGGTTGCGCAAGTATTTGAAAAACATACCTGCGAAGGAGAGGTAATGCCTGTTTGTAATAATCTTCCCGACGTGCTTGAAGGGTTGATTGAAAGAGGAATTAAGTTATTCTTAGTCACGACCGATAACCCTGCAATAACAAAAATATGCCTTACAGGGCTGGGAATAAAAGATAAATTCGAAAGAATATTTTGTGACGACGGAACTCACCCCAACAAGCCCAATCCTCGGATTATTGAAGAAATATTGGCAGACTACGGCTTTGAACGTAAAAATCTTTGTATGGTCGGTGACACGATGACGGACGTTAAATTTGCGCACAACGGCAAAATAACCTCCGTTTGCGTGGGGAACGGCGACGCTCGTGAAAAAGCCGATTATGCTCTTAGCGACGTTTCGCAATTATTGAGTTTTTTGAATAATGAAGTTTAATCTTGCAAAGTATATAGTGCCGTCCGTAATATCGATGGTTCTTATCGGTACATATACTAATATCGACGGTTTTTTTATAGGTAACGCCACGGGTGATAACGGGCTTGCCGCAATAAATTTTGCTTGGCCGATAATGGCGTTTGCAACGTCCATAGGTACTGGTATAGGCGTTGGTGGCTCCGTAACGGTCAATACGCTCCGAGGTAAAGGGCTTTTGGACGACGTGGAAAAAGCTAAGCGGACGTCTTTAATTCTTCTTCTGTTTGCAGGACTTATTACTACCGCTTTGACGCTGGTTCTTTTCTCACCCATCTTAAAGCTTATGGGGGCAGAAGGGCAGGCGTTGGAATATGCCGAAAACTATTCGCTTATCGTCTCTGCAGGAGCTGTTTTTCAGGTTTTCGGGTCGGGGTTAGTGGTTTTACTGAGAAACGAAGGTAAGACATTTTTGTCAATGCTGTATACCTTTATAGGATTAGTGGTACACGTTTTGCTCGATATGGCGTTGGTCAACAAACTTGCTTTATACGGTGTTGCCACTTCAACAATTGCCTCGCAGGCGGTTGTTGCGGTTTTATGTCTTATCTCATTCCGCATTAAAAGGCAAACGGGTAGAGGTTTAACATATATTGGTCAAATTGCTAAATCTTCCGTTGCACCGTTCGGGTTAAATTTCGTGCCTTCCGTAGTGTTGCTTTTTACAAACTTTTTCGCATTCCGTGCCGCCGGAGCGGAGGCGGTAAGCGCTTATGCCGTTATGAGCTATGCCGTTTACACCTTTGATTACATTTATCAAGGCGTTTGCGACGGGGTTCAGCCTGTATTAAGCTATTGCCAGGGTGCAGACGATATAGTACAAAAGCAACGTACTGTAAAAACAGCCGTAATAATACTCTGCGTAACAAGCGTTATATTTATCGCTTTGACGCCTGCGCTAATATCGTTGCTGCCTTGGCTGTTTAACGTGTCTCAACAAACCGCCGAATTTATGAGAACGGGGCTGATTATCTATGCGTTCTCTTACCCCTTCAAAGCGGTGGTTAAATATGTTTGCGCATACAACTATTCTATTGGAAAGAATATAATATCAAATGTAATAACGTACATTGATCCGCTGTTATTTTCCCCGTTGTTTCTGGCTGTGTTGCCAATGGCGTTCGGCATCGACGGAATCTGGATTGCATTGCCTGCAGCACAAATTGCAACCTCTTTGGCGTCCGTGATATTAATAGCGATGTATAAAAGGAAGTTATGGAAGAATTGTTGTTCGGATTAAGAATACTTGCAGACCTCGCCTTATCGGCAGTTTTGGGGTTTTGTATAGGGCTTGAACGAAAGTTAAGATATAAAGAAGCAGGTATTCGTACTCACACAATTGAAGGATTTTTGTATTGCCTGATTTTGGAGAAAGAGAAGTCGCATCGTTATCAACTAAAGATATTCTCGACTGGCAAGAAAAAATTATTGCAAAAGGATTTGGGTATAAGTATAAGTCTAAAATATATTGCGGCTTTACGGCTATGCTTAATTATGGCATCAAATTTCACGACATAAAAGAAAATGTAGTCAGCAGAGTTGGAAACTTCAAAAACACAGATCGGAAAAAAGAAATGCTTTTTTGGTCGGAAGAAGAGTTCAAACAATTCTATGCTGTCATTGATGACGATTTGTTTAGAGTATATTTTTCCTTCTTATATCTTACAGGTTGTCGAAAAGGTGAGTCGCTCGCATTAACTTGGAATGATATTGATTTTGTTCGTCGTGAAGTGCACATTAACAAATCATTGAATCGAAAGCAAAAAACAAAGGGAGAGAAACAAGTAGTCAATGTTCCAACGGTAGCATCCGATCTCGGATGGCATATTTCAGAATCCAGAAGCTATGAAATAACAACGCCAAAAAACAAATCGTCTTACAGAAATATTCTTATGCCTATGAATCTGGTAAATATGTTGTGGGAACATCAGAAAAGAAGTAAAGAAGAATATGGATATACACTTGAATGGTTTGTGTTTGGCGGTGCAGAACCTTTATCTGACCAGACAATACGCCGTAGACTGAATGAATATGCAGATAAAGCAGGAGTTAAAAGAATTCGCGTACACGATATACGTCATTCACACGCATCGCTTTTAATAAATAAAGGTCAAAATATTTTGATTGTTTCTCAAAGGCTTGGACACAGCGATGTAACACAAACACTGAATACTTACAGCCATTTAATGCCCAATGTTCAAAAGCAAATTATTAATGCTTTGGATTTTGAAATGTAAAAAGAGGGGAGTTTAAAAACTCTCCTCTTTTTCCTTATATATAATATTGAAAGAAGCTCAAAACATATTTGGCAACGTTTGACTTTATTTGCCGTTTAGGCTAAAATAGAGTATAGTATAATTAATCAGAAAAAGCACGTGAAAAAAACTTTTTAGGGCCACTTTTGGGGCCACTTTGGGGCATCTGTCAATATATTGTGGTAAAACAAAGTCCCAACCACAATATATTGTGGTTGGGACACCGTGGCAGGGGAGACGCGATTCGAACACGCAACCTACGGTTTTGGAGACCGCTACTCTACCGTTGAGCCACTCCCCTAAAAGCATAAATATTATATAACAAAAATAAGGTTAAGTCAAGGAAAAGGAGTACGAAATGGAAAAGAAATTTAAGCTCGGCGTAATCGGATGCGGCTTTATGGCTTCGGCGATTATTAAAGGAATTCTTCGTTCGGAAATTTTACGCAGCGATGAAATTATCGTGAGTAACAAAGAAGGAATGGGATTTGAAGGCGTAGCGGGAACAAACGTCAGTACAACATACAGCAATAAAGAACTTGCGGAAAATGCGGAATTTGTTTTTTTGGCGGTAAAACCGCAGGGATTGGATGAAGTGATGAAAGACATCGGCGATATCCCGGTCGAAAAAATTATTTCGATTCTGGCGGGCGTCAAAAAAGCAAAAATCAAAGAAACTTTTCCCTGTGCAAAAGTAGCGAGATGTATGCCGAATACACCTTGTTCCATCGGGTATGGCGCAGTTGCCGTGGATGCGGAGGACTTTTTTGAAGAGGACAGGGAATTTATCATCAAATTATTTTCTTCGTTGGGTACGGCGATTGCTTTAAAGGAAGAAAAAATGGATGCGGTCACCGGGATTTCCGGCAGCGGTCCCGCGTACGTCTATCTGTTTATTAAAGGATTGATTCTTGCAGGGATCAGACAGGGGCTTACCGAAGAAGAGGCAAAGACTTTGGCTGTCAATACGGTGATCGGGAGCGGTCAAATGGTGCTTGCGAATCCCGAAAAGAGCATTGATATGCTGATTGACGCGGTTTGCAGCAAGGGAGGAACAACGATTGAAGCGGTGAATAGTTTTAACGAGGACGGTCTGATCGGGATCATCGATAAGGCTGGGGATGGTTGTGTGCGTCGTTCGATCGAACTCGGAGGCGGAAAAATCGAAAAAAAAAAGCCTGACGTAAAAAACGGAACCGTAACGATTTATACGGACGGAGCCTGTTCGGGAAATCCCGGCGTCGGTGGATGGGGCGCAATTCTGATGAGCGGAGAAAAAGTCAAGGAAATCAGCGGCGGGGAGGATGTAACCACCAATAACCGCATGGAACTGACCGCCGTAATCGAAGCGTTGCGCATATTGAAAAAAGCGTGTGAAGTAAATATCTATACCGATTCAACTTATGTAGCAGACGCTTTTTTGCAGAACCGTTTGGCGACCTGGCAAGCAAACGGATGGAAAACTTCCTCCGGATCTACGGTAAAAAATATCGATTTATGGGAAAAACTGATAGATCTGACAGAGCGGCATCATTGCAGATTTTTTAAAGTGAAAGGTCACGCGGATAATCCTTTCAATAATCGTTGCGATGAATTGGCGGTTTCTGAATGTAAAAAAAGAACAAACACACTGAAAGAAGTTTAAAATCATCATGAAGACTATATAATAATGATATGGGAAAAAAATTGGAGATTCTGAAAAAATCGCTGAATCTTACGGTCATTGCAATTTTAGGGATTGTAGGCATTGTCTTTTCGGTATTATATATCGACACGTTTATCAAAGGATTTGTCAGCGAATATTCCGGTATACTGAAAGTCACGGCTGTAACGCTGATCACCCTGATTACGATTGCAGGCATTATTTTTTTTGAACTGAAAGTAGATCTTATTTATAAATTCTGCTATATCGCCGTCGTTTTGATTGCGATTGCCTTGATCGGGCTTTACATTCTGAACATAACCGGCGTAATGGCGACGATCGACAGCGTGGAGGATCTTAGAGCGTATATTGAACAAATGGGTGCATTTATGCCCGTTGTGTTTATAATTCTGCAATTTTTGCAAGTTGTAATTCTTCCGATCCCGGCGGTGATCTCCGTTACGGTCGGCGTTTTGTTGTTCGGTTGGCTGAAAGCTGCGATCTACAGTTTTATCGGCATTTTGATCGGTTCGATACTGGCTTATTTTATCGGAAAATGCCTCGGTTATAAGGTGGCCGCCTGGCTTGTGGGCAAGGAGAATCTCGATAAAGCGCTGAAAGCGGTGAAAGGGAAAGATAAAGCAATCCTTACGTTTATGTTTTTATTTCCGTTTTTTCCCGACGATATTCTGTGCTTTGTTTCCGGATTATCGTCCATGAGCACCGGTTTTTTTATCATCATGATTACAATTACCCGCTTTATTTCCATTTTTGTTTCGTGTCTTGCATATGACGGTTATCTGATTCCTTACGATACATGGTGGGGTTTGCTTTTATGGGCGGTATTTATTGCAATTTCGATTGTTCTTACAATCTTTATCTATAAAAAAGGAGATAAAATAGAAAAATATTTTAAAGATAAATTTTCCCGTAAAAAGAAAAAAGAGCAAAATCAAAATATTGAAAAATAATCAGTAATTGTCTTATTAAATAATCAGTAATTATGATAAACATAATGACAGAATTTGTGAAAATTATAAGGTGTAGTTGCTTTTTTTTACGAATTCTGGTATAATTTTCTTATGAATATTTTACTTACGAACGACGACGGATTGTGCAGCGAAGGAATTTTATATTTTGCCGAAAAACTTTCTGAAAAACATAATGTTCTGGTCGTGGCACCGGCGAAAAATAACTCCGCGGTTTCTCACTCGTTGTCTATCTTTAAAAAATTTACGGTAAAAGAGGAACGTATCAGCGAGAAATTTCGCTCATTTTCCGTATCCGGCACGCCGGCGGATTGCGTAAAGTTTGCGCATCATAATTTGCAGAGCGATTTTCCGATCGATGTTGTGCTGTCGGGAATCAATAAGGGACATAATCTCGGCACGGACACGCTTTATTCCGGAACGGTTTCGGCGGCTTTTGAAGGAACGGCTCTCGGTTACAGATCGATCGCGTTTTCCAATGTAAGCCACGAAGGGTATTTTATGTCGGATTGTGCGGAAATTGCCAGTTCGTTATTTCTTGAATTGCTGCCTTATATGGCGGATGGAATTATCTTCAACGTGAATTTTCCGGAGCTGAAAAAAGAAGAGATGAAAGGAATCTGTTTTGCGCCGCTCGGCAAACAGATTTATTCGGATTACTATGAAGGAACAGCCGAGGGAGAGTTTATGCTTACGGGCGAAATGCTTGCCCACGACGAAAACCATGCCGAATGCGATGTAGAACGGTGCAGAGAAGGATTTATCACCGTAACGCCGTTGCTGTACGATCGGACGGCATACGATCTGCTCGGCAAATTGGAAAACGTAAAAATAAAAGGATTCGTATGAGAACCGTGGTTGTGACGGGCGGAGGTGCCGCAGGCATGATTGCCGCGGTATTTGCCGCGCGTAGGGGAAACCGGGTAATTCTGATTGAAAAAAACGAGAAGCTCGGGAAAAAACTTTATATTACCGGGAAAGGCCGTTGCAATCTGACAAATGATTGCACGCCGGAAGAATTTCTTGAAAACGTGGTATCCAATGCAAAATTTCTGTCGGGAGCCATTCGCGCTTTTTCCCCGCAGAACACGCAGGATTTTTTTGAAGAAATCGGATTAAAATTAAAAACCGAACGAGGCAACAGAGTCTTTCCGCTCAGCGAAAAAGCCAGCGATGTAACAAAGTTTTTAAGCAAAGAACTCGAAAAAGAGAAAGTTGAAATCGCTCTTTCGGAAAAAGTTGAAAAAATTGTGTATCGTAACGGCTGCGTTTCGGAAGTTCTGACCGATAAAAGGGAGATAGCATGCGATTCCGTCGTTATCTGTACGGGAGGACTGTCTTATCCCGCGACCGGTTCTACGGGCGACGGATATCTGTTTGCGCGTGCCGCCGGGCATACGATCAAGGAGCCGAAACCCGCGCTCGTCGGGATTGAAACGAAGGAAAACTTTGCGCGTCTGCAGGGGCTTTCGTTGAAAAACGTTGCATTACACGCTTATTTAAACGGGAAATCCGTTTTTTGCGAAACGGGCGAAATGCTTTTCACGCATTTCGGAATCTCCGGACCGCTTGTCCTGAGCGTTTCCGCTCTGGTCAACCGCAGCGCCCCGGAAGAAGTTCTTTTCAAACTGGATTTAAAACCGGGGTTGACGGAAGAACAGCTATATAACCGTATTGAAAGAGATTTTGCCGAGGCAAAGGGGAAAACCGTTGAAAACGGCATGGTCAAACTGATGCCTTCGCGTCTGATCGACTTTATTCTGGCACGGGCAGCAGATAAAAATAAGCGCGTAAGCGAAATATCCAACGCCGAGAAGCGCAAAATCGTTTCGGTTATGAAAGGATTTGAGATCAGAATGCTGCGCCTTCGGCCGATTGAAGAAGCGGTGATCACGGCGGGAGGCGTTAACATAAAGGAAGTCAACCCGAAGAGTATGGAAAGCAAATTGATTCAAGGATTGTTTTTCGCGGGAGAAGTTCTTGATCTGGACGCATTCACGGGCGGTTTTAATTTACAGATCGCTTTTACAACGGGATATATTGCCGGGAATCACGCGTGAAAAGGAGATAACGAATGAAACACATCAATATCGCTTTGGACGGTCCGTCCGGAAGCGGAAAAAGTACGGTAGCGAAAGAGCTTTCAAAAAAACTGAACATCCTTTATCTCGATACCGGCGCAATGTATCGCGCAGCGGCGTGCAAAGCGATTTCACTGGGTGTCGATACGCTGGATGAAGAGAAGGTTTCGTCATTTATTGGCGATATCGATCTCGATATCCGTTATATCGACGGCACGCAGCACACTTTTTTAGACGGCAAAGACGTTTCCGCAAGGATCCGCGAACCGGAAGTTTCCATGGCGGCTTCGAATATATCTTCTTTGAAATGCGTGCGGATGAAGATGGTATCTATGCAGCGGGAAATTGCAAAATCGATGTCCTGTATCCTTGACGGGAGAGATATCGGCTCTTTTGTCTTACCCGATGCAAAATATAAATTTTATATAACCGCCGCGCCGGAAGTGCGGACGGCGCGCAGAAAAGCCGAACTTGAAAGCCGCGGCTTTCAAGTGGATTTTCATGAATTGCTGAAAGAAATAGAGCAACGCGATTATAATGACAAACATCGAGATTTTGCTCCGCTCGTGCAGGCGAAAGACGCGATTTTGATCGATACTTCCGATATGAGCGTGCATGAGGTTCTTGAAAAAATTTTATCTTACATCGACAGGTAATTATGCATAATCCTTTTTATATTCGACCGGGATATTTTCTTTTTTCCCTTATTTTTCCTTCAAAAGCATACTGTAAGGAGAATTTTCCGAAAGAAAAAGCCCTGATCGTTGCGAATCACTATACGGCGACAGATCCCGCTTTTTTCTATCGGTTTGCCAAGCGGGATTTGTTTTTTTTGTGCAAAAAAGAAGCGTTTAAGAATAAAATTGCTTCTGCGTTTTTAACGGAAGCCGGCGCAATTCCCATCGATCGGGACGCAAACGATCTTCGTGCGCTGATGAATGCCATGAAGGTTCTGAAAGAAGGCAAAAGACTGGTGATCTTTCCGGAAGGAACGCGAAACCGGACGGGAGAGGAACTGCAGGAACTGAAAAGCGGGGCAGGATTGCTTGCGGTGAAAATGAAAGTGCCGATCGTTCCGGTTATGTTTTATAACCGCGCGAAAATTTTCCGGCGTACGTATCTGATCGTCGGGGAGCCTTTTGAATTGTCCGAGTTTTACGACCGGAAACTTCAGAAGGACGATTTTACGAAAATTGACGCGATCATCCGTGAAAAGATGCTTGCCGCAAGGGAAAAACTCGTGCGGTTACGCGAGGAGAAAAAACGGAAATGCAGATAATCACGACAAAATTCGGCGGATTTTGTTTCGGAGTAAAGCGAGCCGTAGAAACCGCAATGCAACTTCCTGCCGGCAGGAATTACGTTCTGGGAGAAATTATTCATAATGAATCCGTAGTCAGCCGAATGTCGGATAAAGGATGGATAACGGTAAACGACGTAAACGACGTTCCCGACGGCGCAACGTTGCTGATCCGTACGCACGGGGAAGCGAAGTCGGTTTTTGAACGCGCAAAAGAAAAAAAACTGAAGATCGTAGATTGTACCTGTCCGTTTGTCAGAAATATTCAGACGATCGTAGAGGAGAATCATAAAAAAGGCCGGGCAATCGTCATCGTCGGAAACGAAAACCATCCGGAGGTCGTAGGGATCAACGGTTGGTGCGACAATTCCGCCTTGATCGTTTCCGATCTGTTCGAGATCGATCGAATTGCCGCCGATTTTGTCTGCATTGTGGTGCAAACGACGTTTTCCGTTGAAAAATTTGACGAAATTTTAAAAAATATTCCAAAAGATTGCTCAAAAACAGTTGAGATTTTTAAAACTATTTGTTATACTACTATCAAACGGCAAGAAGAAGCCGAGTCTATTTCTGCGGAATGCGATGCGGTTATCGTGTTGGGCGGCAAAAAAAGCAACAATACCGATAAATTGTTCGAAATTTGCGCCAAGCACTGCAAGAATGTTTTCCGTGTTTCTTCGCCCGTGGAATTGGACTATAAAGAAATAAAAAAGTTTAAAAAGGTTGGGATCGTTGTCGGAGCGTCCACTCCGTCAGAACAATCCCGGGAGGTTATCTCGAATATGGAGAATGCAGAAGTTAAAGCATCGGTGAACGAAGAAGCGGTTGACGAACAGACGAAAGAAACCGTTTCGGAAACGGCAGAATCCGCTACGGCGGAAGAGAAGGTTGAAACTCCCGTGAATACGGAAGTCGGAAATTCGATGGAGGCCGCCATCGCCATGATGGACAATAAGCCGCAGAAGTTCAGACTTCATCAGATCATCACGGCGACAATTTCTCAGGCGGGAGACGATGGTTTAGCTTTATATATACCGAATACAAAGAAAGAAGTACTTCTCGATAAGAGCGAAATGCTTTGCGAGGAATATAAGAAAGAGGACTACGAAGGCAAGGTGGGCGATGACATCGAGGTGATGGTGCTTGCGCTCAATCCGCTTAAACTTTCGCAAAAGGCGATGGAAGAACTTAAAAAAGAGGAAGCCGAGATCGAAGAAATCAAAAACGGCAAAATCTTTGAAGTTAAAATTACCGGCACGAACAAAGGCGGACTTACCGGTGAAGTGGAAGAATGTAAGTCCTACCAGGTCTTTATTCCTTCATCGCAGATCAGAATCGGTTTTGTGAAAGAACTCGATAAATATATCGGAAAAACGCTTCGTTGCAAAGCCGAAAAGGTGGAAAGCAAAGGTCGCCGTCGGCAGATCGTCGCGTCGCAAAGAGTGATTCTCGAAGCGGAAAAAGCAGAAAGAGATGCAATCCGCGCGGAAAGAGAAGAAGCGTTCTTTAACAGCATCGAAGTCGGTTACATCGTGAAGGGCGTCCCGCAAAGGTTTGCGGATTTCGGCGCGTTTGTCAATGTAAACGGATTCGACTGCCTTGCGCATATTTCCGATCTCTCCTGGACCGGCTGCAAAAAGTGTTCGGACGTTTTGGAACTTAACAAAATGTACGAATTTAAAATTCTTAAAATCGACAGAGAAAATAAAAAAGTTTCGATCGGATACAAGCAGTTACAACCGAAACCTTGGGAACTCGTAGCCGATAAATATCATGCCGGCGACGTCGTAAAAGGCAAGGTGGTCAGAATTGTCAGCTTCGGCGCTTTTGTGGAAGTTGAAAAGAATGTTGACGGTTTGGTGCACGTTTCCCAGATTTCCAACGAATGGCTCGACAATCCGACGTCCGTGCTGAAAGTAGGTGACGAAGTCGAAGCGAAAATTCTTGAAATCGATACCGAAAAGGAAAAAATGACGCTTTCCATCAAAGCGTTGTTGCCGGAATCGGACGTAAAGAAATCGAATCCCAATAAAGCGCATAAGGAAAACAGCGAAGACGGTTCTCACAAACAGAAAAAACTCAGAACGCAAAGGGATGACGAGGAAGGACTCAGAGAATGGAAAGACGACAATCACGGCGGCGCTTCCATCGCTGAAATTCTTGCGAATCTTAACAATTAAAATGATGTTATCAACAAAATAGGCTTTCGTATTGAAAGCCTATTTTTGATTTTCATTCGGTTAGCTGCCATGATAAACGGCGCGGAAATTTTCCGCGCCGTTTTGATATAAGCGCCTCATTGATCGGTAAAGCCAACAAGATAATCAATGGAAACATCAAAGTATTTTGCTAAAATTTTCAGCTGTTCTATGCTTGGTTCACTGTTTCCCTTTTCCCAGTGTGAAATAGCCATTTTCGTTACGTTTAATATTTTTGCAACATCTGTTTGCGTTAAATTTTGTTCTATGCGCAAAGAAGATTTGGAACAAAACAAACTTTATCAGAAACAAAAATTAGAATTTTATGCAAAAAAAGCGTCACAAAAAAAATCGGAACCGATTGTCGCAATTGCCTGGATCTTATCCGTGATCTTTCTGATCAGTGCATTTACCGCTCCGGTTATGTTAATTTTTTCCATGATCGGTTGTTTATTCGCGATAGGACTGAGGGTATATCGTAAGAAAATGTATAAAAAATATCAACCCATGGTTTTATTTTACGCCGCTGAGGTTGTGAAATATGAAGATAAAATCAATCTTTATAACACGCTTATCAGCAAACTCACAAAATAAATCTGTAAATATTAGTTTTCAGACGGCGCGGAAATTTTCCGCGCCGTTATTTGCTTGATAAAAATAACGAAGTGCGGATTGGAAATTTCTTTCCGCAAAAGATTCTCGAATAGTCTTTTAAAGCATACATTATATCGATGAACATTACAGATCTGCGTTTTTTACCTGCGCCGGTTTTCGGTGCATTGGAAAAAATCCAAATCGGACAACTTTACGAACTGCGGCTGAGAGCTGACGCCCCGATAACTTTAAATTACGGATTCAAGCGTTTATATCTGGGAAAAGATAGCCTGACGCTATGTGAAAACGATGCGATCCGTTGCGATAGTGACATGATCGAAGAAACGGTTTTTCGAGCGGCTGATTTTTCCATTTACGCGGCAAACGAATCGATCGTAAGGGGATTTATTACAACAAAAGACGGTGTAAGAATCGGAATCGGCGGAGAGTGCGTATTTGAAAATACGAAATTGATCACAATAAAGAATTTTTCTTCGTTATGCATCCGAATTCCGCATTTTGTAGAAGGTTGTGCATCCGAAATTTACAGAAGGGTATTCAATGACGGAATAAAAAACGTTTTAATCGTATCGGCTCCGGGGTACGGGAAAACAACAATTCTGAAAGATCTGAGTGTAAGTCTTACAAAAAACAGAAATGTACTGATCATCGACGAAAGAGGAGAACTGAGCGACAAGCGGCTGTGTATGGGGGACGTCATAAAATACTGCGATAAAAGCTATGCATTTTCTTACGGAATCAGAAGTCTGGCGCCTCAAGTGGTAATAACAGACGAATTATCGGGGAAAAACGATTGGGAATGTATACGGAATGCGGTGAATTGCGGTGTAAAGGTTATTGCCACTGCACACGGCGACGTATTGTCGGATATTCGCAACAGAGCGGAATTCATTGACGGATTGTTTGAACGGTATGTTCTTTTATATTCGGAAGGACAAGCCGGCAGAATCAAAAATATTTACGACGAAAGGGGCCATGAATTACTTTAAGTGGATTCTGGGCGGGATCGCCATGATGATCAGTACGATCATTGCGTACAAATTATCGGAAAAATATCGTGTACGCCGAAAATTTTACGAAGATTTCTATTTGTTCAACAAACGCGTTGTCGATGAAATGTCGTTTACCCGAAACTCTTTGCTGACTATTCTGACTTCATTCGATACGCAGTCGCAATTCGGAGCCGTTTTGAACGCATTTCGGACAGCGCTGTCTGAAAGAACAAATTTTTCCTGTGAAAATCTCTGGTTTTTAAAAGAAGACGAAAAACGCTCTGCCGAAGAATATTTTTCCTCGCTCGGAAAAACTGATGCGCAGACGCAAATGCGGTATCTGAAGCATTGCGACGATCTTTTGAAAACATCGGCGGAAAAAGCGTTGGCGGAGAAAAACAAATATGTTCCGATGTATATCAAACTCGGGCTGCTGGCAGGCGTTGCGGTTTTTATACTAATATTATAAAGCGGAGACAAAATGGATATCAATATACTTTTTAAAATAGCCGCGATCGGCATCCTCATCACCGTCATCGTACAGGTACTGAAAAAAAGCGACAGGGACGATATTGCAGTGTTGGTCAGCCTTGTCGGACTCATCATCGTGCTGACCTTGGTGATCGACATGATTGTACAACTTTTTACCGATATCAAAAACATTTTCTTTTTATTTTAGTTATGTTACAGATTGTTGGGATTGCCATCGTGGGCGGACTGATAACGATTTATCTTCGTTCAATCAATCCGGAACTTTCCGTAATGAGTATGGTATGTACGGGCATTCTGATATTATCGGCATCGTTCGGATATTTAGTGCAAAGTTTTGAACTGTTTCAGAAAATTGCGGAAATCAGCAGAATCGATGACAATTTGTTAAAATTGATATTTAAGATCGTCGCAATCGGCTACGTTGTGGAATTTTCCGCAGGGATTTTAGAAGACTGCGGGGTAAAAAGCGTCGCGGACAAACTTGTTTTTGCGGGAAAATTTGTTATTCTGAGCGTATCGCTGCCGATTTTTTATGCACTTATCAATATACTGGTTGGTCTTGTCTCGTGAACAGAAAAAAAATATGTATCTTCTTTCTGCTGGTTGCGATTGTGTTTGTTGCGGTGCCATCCGTAAAAACCGTAAATGCCGAAAGTCTGGAAGAAAATATTGACGAACAGTTGGAGAATCTGGATCTGAGCGGCATCGAATCGTATCTCGATTCGCTGTCTGAGGAAGAACGCTCGATTTTTGCAAACGGCTTTCTGAGCGTTGTCAGCGATATTCTCAACGGAAAAGTCTCTTATTCCGCAGAGGATGTGTTGCAGGCTTTTTTCCGATCCATGACAGAAGAATTCCGCTCGTTGATTCCGCACTTTGCCATCATACTCGCCATTGCTCTTTTATGTACGTTTGTTTCTTCCGCAAGGGCAAATTTTTTGTCGGAAAGCATCAAAGAACTGATATTTTATGTCTGTATCAGTGCCGTTATCGTTATACTTGCAGCGGATTTCGGCGCACTTGTTGAAAATTCTAAAAACACTATACAAAAACTGACAAATTTATCACAGATTATGATGCCCGTAATCATCACTTTAATGATTGCGGGAGGGGGTAACGTCTCGGCTGCGCTGTATAAACCCGCCGTTGCATTCCTGACAAACGGAATCAGCAATATTTTCCTGAATATCCTGATCCCGATCGTGGGCCTGATCGTCGTTTTTTCCTTTTTATCATCGCTTTCGTCGTCGCTCAAGCTCGGCAATGCACAGAACTTTTTAAACAGCCTGATCAAGTGGATTATCGGTCTTTCGGTAACCGTATTCGCTTTCTTTATGTCGGCGCAGGGGCTTTCTTCAGCCGTTACGGACGGAATTTCATTCCGCGCGGCAAAATATGCGATCACCAATTCCATTCCGCTTGTCGGAGGATTATTGAAAGACGGATTCGACCTGATCGTCGCAGGATCCGTTCTGATCAAAAATGCAATCGGTCTCAGTTCCGTATTCCTGTTGTTTTCCGTTCTGTTGCAACCGGTCATTCATCTGCTTGTGTTTCAGCTTGCATTGAAACTGTTCGCCGCATTGATCGAGCCGATAGGGAGCGAACGGATTGCCGCCACGCTCGTTTCTGTTTCAAAAGCCGTGTCGTATTTGCTTGCAATTGTGCTTGCCGTGGGGTTGATGATGTTTATTTCTTTCTTGCTGCTGATTCTGTCGGCAAATGCGTTTATCTGAATTATGAAAGACTATATTTTAAGTATCATTAGCATAATTCTGCTCGCTACGGCGGTGGGAATTATTCTGCCCGAAGGAAAAACGGGAAAATTTATCCGCGGAATCTTCGCGCTTGTCACGTTGGTCGTGATTCTGACGCCGCTTATGTCGGGTCAGCTCGAAACGACGATCGTACAAAGCGGAAGTCAGAACGAAATACAATACGACGAAGATTTCTTGCATTTTATCGATTATGAAAAATCACAGCGCTATGCGGATTCGATACGCTCATACGTTACGGAAAATGGGTATGAATGCGATGTGGAAATTACATATGAGAACGAAGAGTATCGTTTTAAAATTATAAAAGTCAGCGTAAATCTTAAAAATTCAGGAATATCAAACGGGGACGAGCATATATATAAAATATCAGAAATGAAACAGACCATTGCAGAATATTGCGGGATAGACGAAGGAAAGGTATACATCAATGAAGTTCCTGAGCAGACTGAAAAACAGTAAAACCGCCGAATATCTTTTGCTCGGCATAATTTCTTTGGCGGTCATCGCGGTGCTTGCGGTCTCTTTTGTAAAGACCGACGACGCCGAAAATACTACGTCAGATGAAACGGTTCTTTATGTCAGAGAACTTGAAAAACGTATGGAGAGCGCGCTTTCTCAGGTGAAAGGTGCGGGGAACGTGGCTGTTGTGATTACGGTCGGATCGGGCAAGGAAACGGTGCTCGCATCGGAAACGGTGACCGTAACCGACGAAAACGGTAAAATCACGGTGACCGAGACGCCGATCATGGTCAACGGAAAACCGGTGGTTTTAAAAGAAAACGTTCCCGAAATAACAGGGGTATTAATAGTGGCGCAGGGCGCGGACAGTATCGCCGTAATGAAAAACATACAGCAAGCTGCGGTGTCCCTTTTGAATATAGAGGTGAGCCGGATAGAAATTCTGGCAAAAAATTAAAAGGAGAGAAAATTAGTATGTCGAAGAAGAAAAAAATCATCATTTTGTCCTGTATGATTGCCCTGCTTGCCGTCACGGCGGTATTTAATTTCGTATTGACGGGCATCAATCTCAACGATGATGACGGAACGCCCGTTTCCGGAGCAAATTATTTCACGCAGTACCGTATGGAAAGAATGAATACCCGGAACGAAGAATTGCTGCAACTCGATTCCATTATCTCCGCGGCAGAACAGGGATCGCAGGAAAAATCCGATGCGCTTTCCATGAAAATAGATCTTACGGAGATAACGGAACAGGAACTTTTGCTTGAAAGCCTGATCAAAGCGCAGGGATTTGAGGATACCGTCGTCACAATCGGTCTGAACTCGGATAACGTCAACGTAATCGTAAAAACGGATGAGCTGACGCAGGTTGACGCGATCAAAATTTATTCCATCGTCGATTCGGAAATCGCAACTCCTTCCGAAAATGTGAAAATTATACCGATTTCTTAAAAAAATACTATGCAAATCGAATAATTTGTGCTAAAATATGTTTAAGATTATCGAAGAGGTTTTCACATGGCATATTTTAAGTATTTGCCCGACGGCGACAACGGAAAGATCATTTACAATCGCAGTATCGTAAACGGAATCGTTTTGCTCGCTATTTCGGAAATCGACGGAGTGGAAGCCGCCGTGTCCGGACCGGTGAAAAAACGCGGAAACAAGAAAAGCGCCCGGCGCTCGGTGAAACTTACGTATACGAAAAACGGGATCGATGTCGATGTGTTTGTCAAAATCAACCAAAGCGCATCGGTATCCGATATGGCATTTAAGATACAGGAAAACATCAAGCACAATGTTGAAGCGATGACGGAATATCACCTCAATAAAATCAACGTCAGGGTAGCAGGGGTGATTTTCGACGAAGAACAGACAAACAGCATTTAACGAAATATTCAGGAAATACCGCAAAAATCTTTTTTGCGGTGTTTCGGATTTATAAGGAATTTTATGAGAAGTACTGCAAGAGAAGCCGTTTTCAAGTTTTTGTATGCGAAACAGTTCAACGATGAGCTGCCTTCGGATTTTTTGAATAACTTACTGAAAGAAGGCGTAACCGACGAGGATCGCGCCTTTGCGCATGCATTGGCGGATAAAATCGGCGGGCATAAGGAAGAGATCGTTTCGATCATAACCGATCTGGCGAAAGACTATTCGTATAACAGAATTTATCCTACGGACAAATGCGCGCTGGCCATCGGAATTGCGGAACTTACATATAGCGACGATGTGCCCGGATCCGTCGCCATAGACGAGGCGATGAAACTTTGCGCAAAGTATTCCACGCAAAACAGTTTGTCGTTTGTGAACGGAATTCTGGCGGAATATTACAGAAGCATAGGAGAAAATTCATGAGTGCGGTTTTGATCGACGGAAAAGCGCTTTCCGCCAGGAAGAGAGAAGAAATCAAAAAGAAATGCGAAATTTTCGAACAGGAATACGGAAGGAAAATCTGTCTTGCGGTGGTGCTGGTCGGAAACGATCCCGCATCGGAAGTCTATGTCCGCAATAAGATCAGAGGCTGTGAAGCGACCGATATCCGATCGCTTTCATTTACGCTTCCGCAAACGGCTTCGCAAAACGATGTGGAACAGCTGATTTGCGCGCTGTCCGCAGATGAGAGCGTGGACGGTATTTTAGTACAGTTGCCGCTTCCGAAAGGACTGGACGAAGACAGGATCCTGAATCTGATTCCGCCGGAAAAGGATGTAGACGGTTTTCATCCGGTCAACGTGGGAAAGTTATTGCTTGGAAAAGAAACGATCGTTGCCTGTACGCCGATGGGCGTTATGACCATGCTGCGCGATAACGATATTTCCGTTGCGGGGAAGAATGCCGTGGTGATCGGAAGAAGCAATATCGTGGGAAAACCGATGGCGATGCTGCTGCTGCGCGATCATGCGACGGTGACGATCTGCCACAGCAGAACGAAAAATCTGAAAGAGATTTGTAAAAACGCGGATATTCTGGTTGCGGCGATCGGAAAACCGGAATTTGTTACGGCAGATATGGTCAAAGACGGCGCCGTCGTCATCGATGTTGGGATCAATCGCGTGAACGGGAAACTGAAAGGCGACGTCGATTTTGATTCCGTGAAAGAAAAGGCTTCTTATATCACGCCGGTTCCCGGCGGAGTCGGACCGATGACCATTACAACACTGTTGGAAAACACATATCTATGCGGGGTAAGAAGAGAACGTGCTAAAAGCTGACAGACGTTACGACGAACTTTTACGCCGTTTTGAAAGCGGTTTGAAAGAATATATCGAAAATTTTTCTCCGTCGAGAAAATCGCTTTTCGACGCAATGACATACAGCTTAAATGCCGGCGGGAAACGAGTCCGTCCGGTATTGCTGCTCGCCGTGAACGAAATGCTCGGCGGCTCTTTTGAAAACGCGTTTCCCTTCGCATTATGCATTGAAATGATTCACACATATTCGTTGATTCATGACGATCTTCCTGCGATGGATAATGATGATTTTCGGCGCGGCAAGCCGTCTAATCATAAAATTTTCGGAGAAGCGATGGCAATTCTGGCGGGAGACGGACTGTTAAATCTTGCCTTTGAAGTTTGCCTGGATCGCGTTTCGGACGCAAATACATTGCGCGCGGCGAAGATTCTCGCGCGGGCTGCGGGCGTAAACGGAATGATCGCCGGACAAGCCGCCGATCTGGATTGTGAGGGCAAAGCTGTAGCAAAAGAAGAGGATCTTCAATTTATATATGAAAATAAAACGGCGCAGCTGATCTCGGCGCCGCTGAAGATGGCGTCGGCACTGAACGGCGGGAAATATTTTGACGAGTTGTCCGAATACGGAAACCGCATGGGATATATGTTTCAACTCGTCGACGATATCCTGGATGTAGAGGGCGAGTTTTCTTCGATGGGAAAGACGCTCGGAAAAGACGAGAAAGAGAATAAACTTACGGGAGTGAAAATATATGGTCTTGACGGCGCGAAAGAACGGGTAAAGAAACTTTACGAGGCGTGTATTTCGGCAATTTCATCTTTGCCGGACCGTGCGTTTTTAGTTTCCTTTGCCGAAGATATGGCGAACAGAGCAAAATAATATGCGTCTTGATGTTTATTTATGTAAAAGCGGCAAGTTTGAATCGAGAACAAAAGCCGGAACCGCCATTAAAAACGGATTTGTCAGGCTGAACGGAAAAACCGCCGATAAAGCGGGGAGTGAGGTTGACGAATCAAGCGTAGTGGAGTTGATTCGGACGGAAAAGTATGTTTCCCGGGGCGGTTGCAAACTGGAGCGCGCGCTGGATGATTTCCGATATGATCCTTACGGTAAAATTTTTGCGGATATCGGGGCAAGTACAGGCGGATTTACAGACGTATTATTGCAAAAGGGCGCTAAAAAAGTTTTTGCCGTCGACGTTGGGGAACATCAGCTTCATCCGTCGCTTCTCGCCGACGGACGCGTCGTCGTAATGGATCGCACCAATGCCAGAACGCTTACGAAAAACAGTTTTTCCGATCCTCTGGACGGGATCGTGATCGATTGCAGCTTCATTTCGCTGAAACTCATCCTTCCCGTTATCAAAAATATTTGCGAGCCCGAAACACAGATCATCGCTTTGATCAAACCGCAGTTTGAATGTGAAGAGAAGATTTCTTTTAAAAACGGGATTGTCAGGAGTGCGGATGTTCGTAAAAAGATCGTAAAGAATCTCTATTTATTCTGTATCGGTTGCGGGTTTTGCGTAACGGGATTCACCTGTGCGCCCTTCGTAAAGGGAAAAAATGCGGAATATCTTATCGGGTTATCGCTTAGCGGCGAAAAAAGTTTGGACGTTAAAACGGTAACGGACTTTGTCGTATAAACACAGTTCAGGGAAAAAATATGAAAATCGGAATTTATACCAACAAAAGTAAAGATGTTGGCGGAATATGGTCTGCAAAACTTCACTCTCTTCTTTCGAGAAACGGGATCGATTATGTGGATATTCCCGACGGGAATTATTCCGCTTTACACCCTGTAGGGGATATTTTTACACAGAAAGTGGATCTGATCATTGTTCTCGGAGGCGACGGCACAATTCTCGGACTTACGACATATGTCGCAAAAAATGCAATTCCCGTCATCGGAATCAATGCCGGGAAACTCGGTTTTCTGACGGAATTCGAAACCTTTGAAATGGAGACTGCCGTTTCGCTGATCAAAGAAAACAAACTCAAAACCGACAAACGGATTCTTCTGATGCTTGAAGTCAACAACGAAACCGTATATGCGCTGAACGATTGTGTTTTTCAGCGTTTCTACGACGAAAACGCTACGGGAAGTCTGATCGCGTCGCTTTCCGTAACATTAAACGGGATCCTTGTCGATCAGATCACCGGCGACGGCGTGATCGTTTCTACGCCGACGGGTTCCACGGCATATTCGCTTTCTTCCGGAGGGCCGATTCTCGTTCCCGGAATTGAAAGTTTTTGCATTACGCCCATCAGCGCGCATTCGCTGCATCACCGTCCTATCGTTTACGATTCGAAATCGGAATGTGATATCCGCGTGGAGGAAAGCGGCGGATCGGTCGGATTGTTCTGTGACGGAAAACTTGTGAAAAAGCTGGCGAAACATGATTCCGTCAAGATCAGAAAAGCGCCGCAGCCGATCATATTTTTACGGAAAAAAGATTCCAATTTTTATAAAAGACTGCTCATGAAGCTGAACAGCGGGAGAGGTTGACATGACGAAAAAGGACAGACAAAATCTGATTTTGGAGCTGGTCGGAGAGCTGGAAATCGATACGCAGGAAGAACTGACGGCTGTTTTGAATCAAAAGGGCATTGCTGTTACGCAGGCAACCGTTTCCCGAGATATCAACGAACTGAACCTTGTCAAAGTTGCCGGAAAAAGCAAGAAATTCAAATATGCCCGCGTCCAGATCCAGTCACCGGCACTGACGGAAAAAAGCGCCAAACATTTCAGGGAAATCGTGGAATCGATGACGTGCGCCAATAATCTGATCGTCGTAAAAACGATCAGCGGGAATGCAAATGCGGCGGGCATGATCGTCGATAAAATTCACATTCCTCAGGTACTCGGCTCCGTTGCCGGCGACGATACGTTACTGATCGTCACAAAAAGCAATCACGACGCGGAAATTATGCTCAAAAGATTAAAAGAAATGATGGGGTAAATGTATGCTCTTATCGTTGAAAATCAAAAATATTGCGCTGATCGACGAAATCGATATCGAATTTACCGCCGGACTTAACATTCTCTCCGGCGAAACGGGATCAGGTAAATCCGTCGTAATCGATGCGCTGAATTTTGTCCTCGGAGCAAAAGCCGATAAAACATTGATTTCCTTCGGACAGCCTTTCTGTGCGGTCACTGCGTCATTCGATGTGAGCGACCTTTCCGCGCTGAAGGAAACGATGGAGGAGTTGGCTTTGGAATATGAAGATACCATCGTCATTACCCGAAGATACTTTGCCGACGGAAAAGGCGACATTCGTATCAACGGAACGCCTGTTTCCGCCGGGATGTTGAGAAAAATCACGTCGTATCTTGTCGATGTTCACGGACAGAGCGAACATTTTTATTTATTAAAAGAATCCAATCAGCTTGCGTTGATCGATAAAGTCTGCGGCGAAAAGCTGGATGCGTTAAAGCGATCTGTAAGCGAAGAATATGAAGATTATAAAAAGACAAAGGAGATCTGGGAAGAACTCGGCGGAGACGAACACGCGCGCGCAATCAGGGCGGATATCCTGAAGTATCAGATAGAAGAAATAGAAAATGCCGCGCTCACCGAAGGAGAAGAGGAAGAATTGCTTGCGCGAAGGAAAAAGATCGTCAATGCGGAAAAAATCGCAACGGCACTGTCCGGAGCGGGAAACGCACTCGGCGGAGACGGCGGCGCGGTCGATGCCCTACAGAATGCATTGCATCTTTTACGCGGCGTCGCGGCATTTTCCGACGAATTTGCGGCGTTGACCGATCGGCTTGAAAGCGTAAAATGCGAAGCGGAGGATATATACGAATCCATATCGACCGAGCAGGGAGAAGAGTATTCTCCTTACGAACTGGAGGAGATTGAAAACCGGCTCGATCTTTTGAAAAAATTACATCTTAAATACGGCAAAACCTTTTTTGAAATTCAGGATTTTCTGCAAAAAAGTAAGGCGGAATACGATAAAATTATTCATTTTGACGAATTGTCGGAAGAATACAGATCCCGCCTTGAAAAAAGCAAAGAAAAGCTCTATCGACTGTATGTTAAGATGAGCAATCTGCGTCGCGAGGCGGCAAAGACTTTTTCTGCCGATGTCGTGAAAGAACTTTCCGAACTCGGCATGAAAAACGCCTCGTTTGACATCGCATTTGCCGATCTTCCCGACATCGGGAATATCTCGATTGCAAAAAACGGGGCGGACAGCATCGAATTTTTATTTTCGGCAAACGTCGGTGAGCCGATGAAACCCATGGCAAAGATCATCAGCGGAGGCGAGATCAGCCGTTTCATGCTGGCGATGAAGACTGCCGTAAAAACTCATGAAATTTCAACGTTTGTCTTCGATGAGATCGATGCGGGCATAAGCGGCAGAATTGCAGCTACAGTTGCCGAAAAATTTGCAAAAATTGCCAGAACTGTTCAGATTATAGCCATCACGCACCTGCCTCAGATCTCCGCCATGAGCGATAATTCACTGTTGATTTTCAAAAAAGAAGAAAACGGAAAAACGCATACGTTTATAAAACGTTTGTCCGACAGCGAAAAAATTAAAGAAGTGCTGCGCCTGGTCGGAGGCAGCGAAGAAAGCGCGGCGGCGTTGCAACACGCAAAGGAGATGATTGCAGCGGCGGATCGTTTCAAAAATACATTATCTTAGAAAACGGCAACGGATTATAAAACGGTTTTGCCGTTTTTTCATATCTAAAGATAAAACGATTGTCCGATTGCAGGTATAATTTGCCGTTCACTTGCGCATGATAAGAACTATAATGGGGTAAAAATGAAAAAGCACATTTTTAAATTTGTTATTGTAGCTCTTTTTTTCTGTCTATGCATATTTCCTGTCGGCGGATATGCCTCTTCTGTGGTATATCTCGGCGGCATTCCGGCAGGCTTTTCATTGAATACGCGCGGCGTTACCGTTGTCGGCATTACCGACGTTTCTACCGAAAACGGACGGTTTTCTCCGGGAAAAGATGCGGGCTTGAAATTGGGGGACGTCATTTTATATCTTGATAATAAGGAAGTCAACAGTTCTGAAGATATCGCTGCGGCCATTGACGGAAAATCCGAGGCAAAAATCGTATTTTGCCGCGACGGAGAAACGAAAGAAAGCGTGATAAAGCCGAAAAAAGACGGACTCGGAAAATATAAATTAGGATTATTTATCCGGAACTATGTCAGCGGCATCGGGACGGTCACTTATATCAAAAACAATACCTTTACATCGCTCGGACATCCGATTCTCGATGAAAACGGCAATCTGATTGAAATTAAAGGCGGCAATCTGATCAACTGTACAATCACGGGGGCTATTCGTGGAGAACGTGGCAAAGCGGGAGAATTGAAGGGAATTTTTCTCAAAAATGCACCGTTTGCCATCGCGGTAAAGAACACAAAAACGGGAATTATCGGTACAATAAGCGACGCTGAAATCCAACGCCTTGCTCTGAAAGAAGTGGAAATGGGGGAAGCCTGTGTAGGAAATGCCGTCATTTACAGTACGGTAACCGGTTCGCAGCCGAAGGAATATTCCGTATCCATCGTTAAAGTCGATAAAAACGAGAAAGACAACAAGAACCTTGTGTTGAAGATTACGGACAGTGAATTGATAAGTTTAACCGGTGGAATCGTGCAGGGAATGAGCGGCAGCCCGATATTACAAAACGGCAAACTGATCGGAGCAGTTACGCATGTCTTTATAAACGATCCGGAAAGAGGTTTCGGCATATCGATTGGAAATATTATAGAAGAATAATCAGCAAATTACTAATAAAAATTTATATAATTATGTCATGCATAATTATGAATAATTCTCAGAATTTTACAGACAATAATTTCAGAATAACCGCGTAACGGAGGTTAATATGAAAAAATTATTGTCTGTATTTTTAATGGGAATGGCGTTTGTTGTTGCATTTTCGGGAGTAAGGTCCGTAAAGACAAAAACGCTTGCGGAGACAGCGCGGGCGGAAATACTTTCGCCTGTAAGCGAATCGGCTTATCTGATGGATTTTAACAGCGGCACTGTTATCTATGCCAAAAACGAAACGGAGCGCTTGCCGATTGCAAGTATGTGTAAGATTATGACGCTCCTTTTGACGTTTGAAGCGGTCGACGACGGAAGTTTGCTTTTGGACGATACGATTGTCGTCAGTTCCGAAGCGGCAGGGATGGGCGGTTCCCAGATTTTTCTCGATGCGAACAAACCGTATTGTGTGCGCGAACTGATCAAAGGCGTTGTTGTTGCCAGCGCGAACGACGCATCGGTCGCATTGGCGGAGCAGATTTGCGGATCGGAAGACCTTTTTGTCGCCGCCATGAATGAAAAATGCGGTGCATTGGGAATGAACAACACGCATTTTTCCAATTGTACGGGGCTTCCGAAAGAAGGGCAGTATTCTTGCGCTGAAGATGTTGCCGTCATGTTTTCCGAATTGCTGAAGCATGAAGATTATTTTCAGTTTTCCCGTATCTGGATGGATGAAATCCGGCACGAAAACGGAAGAGTTACGGAAATTTCCAACACGAACAAACTCGTTCGCTTTTACGAAGGGTGCGACGGGGGAAAAACGGGATATACGAGCGAAGCGGGACATTGTCTTGCCGCTACTGCTCATCGGCGGGGAATGAGACTTGTATCGGTCGTCATCAAAGCGCCGGACAGCAAGACGCGTTTTAACGACGTATCCACAATGATGAACTACGGATTTGCAAATTTTGAAAATAAGCTGATTCTCGATCGGGAAAGACCGCTGGAAATTCCCGTTACGGTTATCGGCGGTAAACAGGATTGTGTCCGCGGCGTACCTAAAGAATCGTACTATCAGTTTTCCGCAAAAAACGAAAAGGTTGCACTGAA
Source organism: uncultured Clostridia bacterium (assembly GCA_944367565.1). GTDB lineage: Bacteria > Bacillota > Clostridia > Christensenellales > Borkfalkiaceae > UMGS775. The sequence goes on along the minus strand of CALVWR010000008.1, from coordinate 46,403 downwards.
CATCGATTTCATTCCCGATGAAAATATAAAAGCCCCGATCGGGAAAGGAGAGAAAATCGGACTTCTTACCATCGAAAAAGACGGAGTTCTGATCAAAGAAATTCCGGTGCTGGCCATGGAATCGGTAGAAAAGCAAACGTATTTCGATGTGGTAAAAAATATTATCGAAAATTGGAGTTTATTCTGATTTGGTTGTAAATTACGATTATATTAAAAACAACGCGGTTCGACTGATGCGAACCGCGTTGTTGATTAAGCGGATGTTATATGCAGTATAAAAAATATTTTTATTCATTGTCTTGACGATTTTTGCGATGTTTGATACAATAAAAACAAAAGATCAAAACAACGAGGAAGAATATGAATACTAGGGAAACGCTGAAGATCGGAGCAAACGGTCATTTAATGATCGGCGGCGCGGATTGTACCGAACTCGCCGCAAAATACGGTACGCCTTTATATGTTTACGATAAAAAATATATCGAGGACATCAGCGCTATCTATGTTAAAACATTAAAAGAAGTTTACGGGGAAGGCAGGATCCTGTACGCTTCCAAAGCATTTTCCTGCAAAGGAATTTATAAGCTGGCGGAAAAATGCGATCTCGGCGCCGACGTTGTTTCGGGCGGTGAACTCTATACGGCGTTATCTGCACAGTTTCCGGCGGACAGACTCGTGTTGCACGGGAACAATAAACTCGATCGGGAATTAACATATGCCGTGGAAAGCGACATAGGGTTCATCGTGTGCGACGCTTTCGATGAAATCGTCCGACTCGGGGAAATCTGCAAAAGCAGAAACAAAGTTCAAAATATTTTATTGCGGGTAAATCCGGGGGTGGAAGCGCATACGCATCATTTTGTGCAAACGGCAACGCCCGATTCGAAATTCGGCTTTTCTTTTATGAACGGAGACGCCATGAAGGCCATTCGGCTTGCTCTGCAGACGGAAGGGGTAAATTTGCGTGGATTGCACTGTCATATCGGCTCGCAGATATTTGAAAAAGAATCCTTTTCGCTTGCCGTCAGAAAAATGACGGACTTTTATCTTCGCGTAAAAACGGAGCTCGGATATGAATTCGATACGATCAATCTCGGAGGAGGATTCGGAATATATTATACGGATGAGGACAGAAAACTCAGCGTGGAAGGTTATGCCGAATACATCAGAGCCGTCGGCGAAACGCTAAAATCCTGTGTCAAAGAAAAAAATCTGAAAAAGCCGTTTTTGTTTCTCGAACCGGGGCGTTCGATTGTCGGAGAGGCGGGCATAACCCTTTATACCGCGGGAAGCGTGAAGAAAATTGAAGGGATAAAGAACTATGTCGCGATCGACGGCGGGATGTTCGATAATCCGAGGCACGCCTTATACGGGTCAAAATACACGGTTGTTGTCGCAAACAGAATGAACGACAAACCTTGCGAAAAATACTCCGTGGCGGGAAAATGCTGTGAAAGCGGCGACATCATCGCGGAAGATTGTTTTCTTCCGGAAGTGCATCGGGGAGATATTCTCGCCGTTTTATCTACCGGCGCTTATAATTATTCCATGGCGAGCAACTATAACCGCAATCCCGTACCGCCGGCGATTTTGGTGGAGAACGGGAAAAGCGATTATCTCGTGAAACCGCAAAGTTATGAAGATATCGTACGTAACGATGCGGATTGCAAACTGATCTGATCGGATTTTACGATCTTTAAGCCGCAATCGCGGCTTTTTTCTTGCAATTTTTTAAGGAGTATTGTATACTATTATCATAAAATATTGATGTTAAAGGCGCATTATGAACGCATTTACCCAAAAAATTATCACCTATATCTGTATGTTTCTTGCGGTCATGATCGTGTTGCCTTTTCATGAGTTCGCACACGCGTTTGCCGCGGTAAAAAACGGAGACGATACACCGCGTATCAACGGAAGATATTCGCTCAATCCGTTTTGCCATTTCGATATAACGGGTTTGATTTGTTTTGTTCTCGTCGGATTCGGCTGGGCGAAGCCTATGCCCGTGAATCCTTATAACTTCAGAAAATACAAAAGCGGCATGGTCTGGGTCTCCGTCGCGGGCGTACTGACGAATTTTATTCTTGCATTTTTGGCGTATCCGTTGTATTTGTTGTCCGCAGCTGTGCCCGATTTCGGATTGTTCGACGATGTTTTGCAAATTACGCTATTTTTGATTTTTCAGATGAATCTCACCTTTTGCGTGTTTAACTTATTGCCGCTTTATCCTTTGGACGGATTCAGAATCATCGACGCAACGGTGAACCATGCAAATCCCGTATATCGTTTTTTGAGAAATTACGGACAATATATATTGCTGATTCTCATCGCTTTGAGTTTTATCGCGTCGTGGATTCCGCAGGTTGCATTTCTTGATGTTCTCGGATTTCTGATCGGAAACGGCGCTTATTATCTCGGATATCCGATCCGTTTGTTTTGGGGGTTGTTCTTCTGATGGCTGAATTTGAATCGGTTGTGGATTATTCTACCGTATTGGATAATTTTGAAGGACCGCTCGATTTACTGCTGCATCTGATCAAGGAAGCAAAAATCGAAATAAAGGATATTTTTGTTTCACAGGTTACGGAACAATATCTGCAATACATAGCGGCGATGGATACGATAGATGTAGAAAAAGCCAGCGAATATCTCGGGATGGCGGCAACGCTTGTCGAAATCAAATCGAAGGCGCTCTTGCCCAAACCGGAAGAGTTTCTTGACGATATAGAAGATCCGGAACAGGCGCTGATCCGTCAGCTTGAAGAATACAAAATCTTTAAGGAAACGAGTGAGAAACTGAAATTACAGGAAAACGTCAATCGGTTTTACAAAGAGCCGGATAAGTCGGCGGGGGATGTCAAGATCGTATATAAGGACTTTACGCTGGACGGACTCATTGCGGCATTTTCCAAACTGCTTCTCAAAGTGGACGCGCAAAAACGCGAAAAAAATACGCAGAAAGAAATTCCGAAAGATGTTTTTACCGTTGCGGAAAAGGTGTATTTTATCCGCGATATGCTGTTAAAAAGACAAAGCATGAGCTTTTTTGAATTGTTTTCCGATTATTACACAAAAAATGAACTGATCACAACGTTTCAGGCAATGCTGGAACTTTTGAAAAGACAATATATTAAGGCAGAACAAAACGGAACATTTGACGATATTACCATTACATTGAGAGAAGACAGAAATGAAGAGATCGGAGAAATTGACGAATATAATTGAATCGATTGCATTTGTTTCGGGAAATCCGGTTGCGATAAAGGATATTTCCGAAAAGCTGGAAGTCGACGAGAAAGAAATTGTGCAGGCAGTAAAAAAATTGCAGCAGAAATATTGCGGGGATTGCGGGTTGCAGCTCCTCATGTTCAATAAAAAAATTCAGTTCGCATCGAACCCTGAATATGCGGAAGAAGTTTCTTCCGTATTGAATCCGATCAAGGAGCGGGAATTATCGAGGAGTATGCTGGAAGCTGCGGCGATTATCGCGTATAAGCAACCCGTTACGCGTATGGATCTGGAGGAGATCCGGGGTAACAGCGAATATGCGGTGCAGAAGCTGCTTGAACTGAAAGTAATCGAGCCTGTCGGCAGAAAGGACGCCGTAGGAAAGCCGATATTGTACGGAACGACGGATGAATTTCTCAAACGGTTTCAGATTTCGTCTCTCGACGAATTACCCGATTACGACGAATTACTAGAAAAAATTGCGCAGATTCACGGAAACGATGACGATTATCTCTATAGTAAAGACGAATATGTGGAAGAGACTGCCGCGACGGAGGACAACGTAAAAGATACGCAGAAAGAGACGAAACAAAACGATCAGGAATTCGATCTTCCGCCTGTCGAAGAAGAGGAAGTTCCTGATTTTCTTAAAGACGAAACAGTGGATAAAATATAAAAAATATAATTTGTTTTCCTGCAAAAGAGCGCCGATTTTGAACCGACGCTCTTTTGCCGTATAAAATTTTTTGTGTTGCAAATATTAAAAATGTGCACTGGGTATATATCGTTTTTGCGGCATTGCTTGCCGGAATCCTGCCGATTTTTGCTGATTTATATTTGTTTTACGATAAAAATATTAAGAAATTTTTCTTTTTATTTACGTTGTACAGAGTGCCGATCTTCGGCGGATACGGGGAAAAAATACAAGGAGGCTTTGTTCTCCATATATCCGATAAAAAAGCGGTCATCTTGCCTTATTCCTCGATTGCAGGGATGCGTTCACAATTTAACCTAAGGAAAGATTACTATTTCCGTAAACTTTTTCTGTTAACGGAATGCGGCAGCAAAAATGCCCCTTTTATCCCTTTTTTTTATGCATTTTCCGCAAATATCTTAACGAAAATCGTCGGTGCAGTTTCACAAACAACAGGAGGGGAAACGCAAATTAAAAACAATACGATCGTTTATGAGGACGATTCCGTCTTTAAAATTTCATTCAGGTTAAACGCCGTATTTAATTTAATTACGGTTTTCATCACTCTTATCAAAATTATTTTAAGGAAATTAGAACAATGGATCATGAAAACAAAATAACCGCCGTGATCGAATCGGCGATGAAAAATCTGAACTCCATGGTGGACGTAAACACCGTGGTCGGAAAACCGATCGCGACCGATACGGGAACGGTTCTGCCAATCTGTAAGGTTATGCTCGGTTTTATGACGGGCGGAGGGGAATACGGTGAGGTGAAACTTTTCAAAAAAGATTCCTCCCTGCCTTTTGCGGGAGGAAGCGGCGCGATCGTTTCCATAAAACCTGCAGGATTTTTGGTTCAGGAAAACGGAAAATACCGCATCGAATCTTTTTCCGAAGGCTACGATAAGCTGATTGATTCGGCAGAAGAGATTATCAGAAAAATACAGGATGAGAACTGATTTATGAAAAAATTTGCAATACTGTGTTTATGTGTTCTTTTCGGATTTTGTTTCTGTAAAAATACACAACAGGCTTCGGCGTTCAATGCTTCTTACGACGCGCAGATCGTAATGGAAACGCGAACGGGACGAATTCTTTACGAAAAGAACGGAGATAAAACAATGTATCCGGCAAGCACCACGAAGATTCTGACGGCGATATGCGTGATCGAAAATGCCGATCTTAACGAAACGGTAACCGTTACAAAAGAAAGCGTCGGCGTGGAAGGCTCGAGCATTTACCTGACGGAAGGTGAAAAGCTGTCGGTCAAAGAATTGTTATACGGATTAATGTTGCGTTCCGGAAATGACGCGGCAACCGCTCTGGCATTGCACGTCGGCAAAACGATCGCATCGTTTGTACAATTGATGAACGATACAGCCGAAGAAATCGGCGCAACCCATTCGCATTTTATGAATCCTCACGGACTTCCCGACGACGATCATTACGTTACGGCAAAAGATCTGGCGCTGATCACGTCGTATGCGCTGAAAAATCGGGATTTTAAAGAAATCGTTTCCACGAAAAAAACGGAAATTTCAAACGGAGATAAACCGTATAAGCGCGTTCTCATCAATAAAAACAAAATGCTTTTTGAATGTGACGGTGCAACCGGCGTGAAAACAGGATACACCAAAAAAGCGGGGCGCTGTCTTGTTTCTTCCTGCGAAAGAAACAATATGGAACTTGTATCGGTCGTTCTGAATTGCCCGCCTATGTTTGAAACGGCGAAGGCGCATTTCGAAAAATATTTCGCGGAATACAGCTTGTATAAACTCTTTGAAAGCGATTTTATTGTCGATTTTATTCCCGTGGAAAACAGCGACAGGCAATGTGCGCTTTATATTAAGAATGACGTCTTTATACCTCTCACGGAAGAAGAATACAAAAAGATAGAAATCTCTTACGATTTGCCCGATCGATTGCCTTCTGACATAAAAAAAGACGAAGAAGTCGGTAAAATTCAATTTATGGTGGGAAATAACTTGATTTTTTCCGAAAAAATTTATACAATTAACGGGATAAACTGAAAAGGAAAGAAAGATCGTGAGAATCAATAAATTTTTGGCGGAATGCGGTGTTGCGTCCAGACGCGCCGCCGATAAGATGATCGAAAACGGAGAAGTAAAAATCAACGGTAATCCGTGTTCGGTGGGTGATACCGTATCGGAAGGGGATCATGTTACGGTAAACGGAAAAACCGTGAGTACGGTAAAAAAATACGAATATTATATGATGAACAAACCGAAAGGCTATGTTTGTACCGTCAAGGACGATAAGGGCAGAAAAACCGTGATGGATCTTTTGCCCCCCAATGTGAAACGCGTTTTCCCGATAGGCAGACTCGATTATGACTCGGAGGGACTTTTGCTCTTTACCAACGATGGGGAACTGACCTACCGCCTTACTCACCCGAAAAACGAAATCCCGAAAACGTATCTCGTCAAACTGGAAGGAAAAATATCGGACGACGCTCTGCATAAGGTCAGAACCGGCGTATGGATAGACGGCAGAAAAACGGGCAGATGCAATATCAAAATCGTTGAAGAACTGCGTGATGCCGTCAAATTACATATCACGATCACGGAAGGAAGAAATCGACAGATCAGGAAAATGTTTGAATCCGTCGGAAAAGAAGTCAAATTTCTGAAAAGAATCAAAATAGGGGATCTTACCCTGAAAGGACTGAATCGCGGCGAAGTGAAAAAACTGACCGCTCCGGAAATCGATTACCTGATGAATTTATAATCAGTTATAAAAAACATATCAAAAGACTTCCCGTAAATTTTTTACGGGAAGTCTTTTATCGATTTTAAGTATTTATCGTTTGGTTATGAAATAGCCGGATAAAGCAAAAAGATTGCGGAGCAGGAAGTATAAAAATACATCCGCCAATATCAGTACCGGCGCCGCGATTTTGAAAGCGGTTTCGTACGGAGAAGTGAAGTCCGTGTCGGCAAATATCGCCAATGCGAACACGATCAATAACAAATTAAAAAGAATAATCAGTACCGTATAAATAAGATTCTTATTAAATGCAGGGACCGCTTTCAAGGGTTGCCGCGCGTAAACGACGATCTGATATACGGGAAATAAAGCGGCGATTACAATCGCAAGAAGATAATACCATCCGCTGAACAGAGCGTTTTGTCTGAAAACAAGAGAAAACACAAAACATTCGATTAAAAAAATCAGAAAAACAGAGAGGGAGGATACCAAATTGATTCGGTTAATGAGATATTTGCCTTTATTTTTCTCACTTTTTCCCGTTGAAATCCTGATTTTGTATCCCTCGGCGTCCGCTTTTTCAAGAAGATCTGAAAAGTCCGTTTTACCGATGTTCTGCGACCGGATACGGAGATCTTTATCGAATACGTTTTCTTTTTTCAGAGCGGAAAAATGCGACAGCTTTTCGGCCGATTTTTCTTCATAATCGTTGTATTTTTCTTCAGAATCTTCCTTTTTCTGATCATTTTCCGCATTTTCCGGATGTTTTTTTACGTTTCTTTCGAATAAATCGTTTAATACTTCGCGATAATTCACTTCGTTTTGCGAATGATTCAAAAGATTTTCCAGTGCGGGGTCTTTAATTGTATCTTCTACTTTTTTATTTTCGCTTCCGCGGGAAGTTTGCAAACGATTGAAATTTTCAGATGTTTTTTCGTCTTTAACCGTTGTATTTTCAACGGAAAACGCGGTGCGATTGTCGTCTTGAATTTGTCTTTCCGAAGTATGACTTGTTTTTTCTTCCGCCTTTTCAAAACTCTGATTCGGTTTGCCGGAAGATAAATTTTCCGATTTATTTCTCTCGGAACTTTTTCCCGACAAAACCATGCCGGGCTCATGAACGAGATTTTTCGGAACTTCGTCCACAAGCTGATCGATCACGTCGCGGGAATAATCCCATCCGGAAAGATTCCTGTCGGCAAATTCTTTTCCTGCCGGCGTAATTTCAAAATAGCGGCGTCTGCCGCCTTCGGGCGCGTCATTCCAGTAAGGACGCACATACTTCAGTTTTTCCAGCCTTTTAAGCGCGCTGTAAAGGGTGGCTTGTTTTACTTCATATTTATTTCCGCTTTTTTCTTCGATAAATGCAGCGATTTCCAAGGCATGTTTCGTTCCGCTGAACAAAGAACGCAATATGATGGTATCGATATGGCCGCGAATGAAATCGCTGCTGATGGTTTGTCCCATAAATCACCTCAAAAAGATCTGTAAATACCGAATTTGCTTTCTGATTGGAAAAAAGCAACAAAATTTACACAAACATAAAAACAAGCATTCTGTGTGAACGCGTTAAAATGCGTTTTTTTCAGAACCGTTTTTTACCGGTTTGCTAAATCTGTTTTGCACAGAAAAACCGCGTAATCCGACAAAAACATCGCGATCAATTCTATAAATAAGTATACAACGAAAATAGAAATTAGTCAATATGTTAAAGACGATTTTTTAATATATTATTGCAAACATGATTGAGTTTGAAATCATCAATTTGTTCGGATTTGAATCAAATACGTTTATATTCTATAGAAAATCGGATATATTTTTCGTAAAAGTGTTGTTTTGCGCATAGTTATTAAACTCTTCCCTTGCACAATTTGTAATAAAAATTCTGAAAAAATCGGTCGATAACATAAATCAAAAAAGTCATATTCAACGAATTTGAAGCACTTAATTTCGACTTCTCTACCGTTTTAAACTTTAAATCGATAGTTTCAGATAATTTTTTATAAAATATCATTTCATTATTTTTCGAACGTACGCAAACTTTGCGATGATCCTTATTCCTATATAGTTATTTTTTTGACAAAATAAATTATCGCTTTTTTGGAAAATGTTGCACTTGCCACCCGAAAGTATAAACAAGATTTTGCTCTAACGGAAAATTTTATTGCAACCTCTTCCCTGTTTAATAAATTAGTTTTTTATAATAATTTACTGAATATTTTAATAATAATTATGTGTGACATAATTTTCAAGAATTGAATTTTCCCCCGAAACATTTTACATTTTGACCGATTCGGTATATAATAAATAAAAAATACGAAGGAATCGGGGGCTATGCAGGAGAAAAGTTATTTTGATACACGCAGCGCAAAAACGCTTGAAAAAATAGAAAAACTGATGAATGAGTTACCCTACTTTGCCGAAAACTTTTTTATCGGCATTGAAAACCGCACGACTCCTCTCACCCGGTTGAATTACGCGTATGATCTTCGGATATTTTTTGATTTTCTCGCCAAAAAAGTTTTTCGCAATAAGCACATCGGCGAAATCGGCCTGGAAGATCTGGAAAAATTGTCGGCAAGCGATATAGAGCTGTTTTTAAGTTATCTGTCGCATTATACGGTAAACGGAAAAACGGAATCGTGTAACGAACGAGGAAAAGCAAGAAAGCTCGCTACAATCCGTTCTTTTTTTAAGTATTTTTTCAATAAGGACGCAATTTCTTCCAACGTTGCGGCAAAAGTATCCATGCCGAAGTTGCACGAAAAAGAGATAATCCGCTTAGAATCCAACGGTAAAATAAATGAAATTGCGGCCATCCTCAACACTGCGGATACCGGAAACGGTCTGACGAAAAAACAACAGCAGTTTCATCATCTGACGAGAGTGCGCGATGTCGCCATACTGACGCTTTTTCTGGGAACGGGAATCCGGATCAGCGAACTTGTCGGGATCGATGTAAACGACATCGATTTTAATACGAACGCATTTATTATAACGCGAAAAGGCGGAAACAGAAAAATGCTCTACTTCGGTCCGGAAGTAAGATCCGCGCTGGAAGATTACGCCGTAGAGAGAAATCGCAATCCCGCTTCCGAAAAGACAAAGGCGTTTTTCCTGTCGTTACAGAATACGAGAATTTCCACCCGCACCGTACAGGAACTCGTCAAAAAATACGCCAAGATCGTATCCCCTTTGAAAAAAATCACGCCTCATAAACTGAGAAGCACTTTCGGTACGAATTTATACCGCGAAACGCACGATATTTACGTTGTCGCCGCAACACTCGGACATAAAGACGTAAATACAACAAAAAAACATTATGCCGACATTTCCGACGATATTATCAAAAATGCCGTCACAAATGTAAAATTAAGAGATAAAAATGACTGAAAATTCAATTTCACAAACTGAAAACGTTTATATTATCAAACCGCTTTTTGAAAAAAACGACGATTCTGCGGATGAGATCTGCGCACTTGTGGAAAGCGCCGGCGCAAAGGTTTGCGGAATCAAAATGCAATTTATAAGAGAGGTAAATCCCGCGACGTTTATCGGTTCCGGAAAACTGGAAGAGATTAAAGAAGAGCTTGTCGGTTCGGCGGTGAATCTTATCGTTTTCGACGGGGAGCTCTCCCCTTCGCAGACGTTAAATATACGCGCCCTGCTCGATAAAAAGGTCATCGACAGGACGACGTTGATACTCGATATATTTGCTTTGAACGCTAAAAGTACCGAAGGAAAATTACAAGTTGAACTGGCGCAACTGAATTATATTTATCCCCGACTACGCGGGAAAGGAGCGGAACTCAGTCAGCAAGGAGGCGGCATCGGCACGCGCGGACCGGGAGAAACGCAGCTGGAAACGGACAGGCGGCATATCCGTCGCCGCATCGATTATCTTGAAAGCGCCTTGAAAGCCGTAGAAAACCGCAGAAATCTGCAAAGCCGGCGGCGCGAGAAAAACAATGTGAAGACCGTCGCATTGGTCGGATATACGAATACCGGAAAAAGCACCCTTTTAAATCGCCTGACGGGAGCAGGCGTTTTAGTAAAAAATCAATTGTTTGCAACGTTGGATCCGACGATGCGGAAATTGACGTTAAAAAATTCGGAAGTTTTGCTTGTCGACACCGTCGGATTTGTCCGCAACATCCCCCACCATTTGATTGAAGCGTTTAAATCCACACTGGAAACGGCCGTGCAAGCAGACCTTATCGTGATCGTATGCGATGCGAAGGGCGATTATAAGACGCAGCTTTCCACCACCGAAAAAACGTTGGAAGAAATCGGCGCAAACGGTCCGAAATTGATCGTGTTCAATAAATGCGACGGAATCGTCGATTTCTCCACTTTTCCGAAAGATGCGGTTTTTGTGTCTGCTCTCTACGGACAGGGTATTTCCTCTTTACTGGAACGCATGGACGATTTTTTTAAGGAAAGTTATGTCGCTCTCTCCCTCACGCTGAGTTATGAGCAATACGGCGTATTGAGAAAGCTGAAAAACGATTATATCCTGAAATCCGTTGTCTTTACGGATTCCGGCGTAAACGTCGATATCAGTATTCCGAAACAGCATTATTTAAAGTTTCGCACTCGATTGAAAATCGGCTGAAGTCGTTACAACTTTCTGCATCTTCGCGCTTTTTACGAATGCGTTATTCTTAAATTTTTGAATAAAAAACCGTCGCTTACGTTCTGCGCGTCTTTTTTGTTGCAATCGTATACAATTCATCTTGTATCTTTCTTGTATTGCAAAGGTAAAAACTTTCGCATCATAGAGCGCCGGCTTTTTAATTTCGCACTTTTCCGAAAATCGATCCGCAAGTATTTTCAGTCGTGTTCTATAATTTTATCGATCTTGATAATCTTATAATTCTTCTCGATTTCAATGCACTTCCCGCAAGAATCGCATCTCTTGCGCGGATCCAGATCGCAACGTTCGCATTCCCAACATTCTGTACATTCTCTGTCATATAAAATACATTTTTCGCCTTTCATCGTTTCATCCTCTCTTCGTCATAGGATACATTAGCATAAAAAGTTTATTTTGTCAATTGCAGATTGCAAACAAATGTTTGACATCCCGTTTTTTTTATGTTACAATGTTTCTATGAAAAAGATCGAAGAAAAATTGAATCTGGTTTTCCGTTATGTAAAGAATTATCTGGAAAATAACTCTTATCCGCCCAGCGTACGTGAAATTTGTGCGGAATGTAAGATCAAATCGACCGCTACGGCGTATGCATACCTGGAAAAACTGCAAAAGCAAGGTTTAATTACCAAAACTCCCGATAAAAAACGCGCGTTTTCCCTTACAAAGAAAAACAGTTTTGAAAGCGTACCTTTAATCGGTGTCGTCACGGCGGGAACTCCGATCCTCGCCGTAGAAAATTTTGAAAATTTTTATCCGCTCCCCCCTGAATTCAACAATGCGGAAAACGATTTATTCATGTTGCGCGTTCATGGGGACAGTATGATTGAGGCGGGAATTTATGACGGCGATAAAATCATCGTAAAACGACAGAATACTGCCGAAAACGGCGATATTGTGGTTGCGCTCATCGAGGACAGCAGCACTGTCAAGCGTTTTTTTAAACGCAACGGAAAAATCATTTTACATCCGGAAAATTCGGCGATGTCCGATATTGTGCTTGACGACGTTGTGATTTTGGGACTGGTTCAGGGGCTTTACAGAAAATTCTGAAAATTTCCGCTTACTGAAAAAATTCGTTATTCTTAATATAAAAAAGGAGTCCTGCGGTTCGGACTCTTTTTTTTATATGGGGCTTTAGCTTGATAAATCCCCCAGTTTTACTGGGGGACGATAAAAAATTGCTTTAGCAAACTTAAAAAATTAAGGAAATTACCTTATTGCGATTATAAATTTAGCGCCATTACAGCACGAGGAACCTGTTTTACAGGTGTGTAGTGCTATAGGACGCCATATCAAAAGCGATACCCGTTAACGGGTTGGCTGGTAGTTTACCCTTTTAGGGTATGTGCAAACCACCGGTTCAACTGGTGGTTTTGATTTAAAGTTTTTGATTTTAATAAGACCCTCGCCTTTGCCGTTTTTACACTCTTTTGAAAACTTCGATAAAAAAGCCGTATTTTGTCCGGGTACATTTTGCCGAAGCGATTTGCGTTTTATCCCATGCGGGATCGCATTCGTTCGGTCAAATTTTTTATAACGAAAGATTTTTTAATGCGATTTTTACATGTTCGTAGGTCAATCCGCCCTGCATATAAGCGATATAAGGCTCCTTAATGGGGGCATCGGCGGAAAGTTCTATCGATGCTCCCTGCACAAAACAGCCTGCCGCCATAATGACCTGATTTTCATATCCGGGCATATCCCACGGAAGAACATCGACAAACGAGTCTACCGGGGAATTTTTCTGAATATTGTTGATAAAAGCGATCAATTGTTTTTCCGTATCGAAACGGATTGCGCGGATAATATCGCCGGCATTTTCGTTGAGATCGGGCGACGTTGCATACCCGAGCGCGGACAATACCGCACCCGTCAGCCAGGACCCTTTGAGCGCTTCTTTTACCGTATGTGGAGCCAAAAACAACCCCTGATAAAAATATTGATATGTGAATGCGTACGAACCGACTTCCCCGCCTATGGAAGGCGCCGTCATGCGGTTTTGAACAAGACGTATATATTGTTGATCGCCTGCAATATATCCTCCGGTCGGCGCGATTCCTCCTCCGATATTTTTGATCATGGATCCGGCAATCAGATTCACGCCGACTTCGGTGGGTTCTTTCACGTCTACAAATTCCCCATAGCAATTATCCAGGAAAATGCATCCTTGAAATCCGCAACTCCGGACAAAAGCTACTGCGTCCGCAATATCCTCTATCGTAAGCGCCGGACGCCATTCATATCCGCGACTGCGTTGCATGAAAACCATTTTCGGAGTATGCTTTGAAAAATATTCTTTTATCGTGCTTTTATCGATTTTATGATCTTTTAACGCGATACAATCGAATCGAATTCCGAAATCGCTTAAAGATCCGTCATCTTTTCCGCGTATGACTTCCGAAAGAGTATCGTACGGTTCGCCCGTAATGGAAACAAACGCGTCACCAGGTCTTAAAATTCCGTAAAGACATAGCGAAATAGCGTGCGTTCCGCTTACAATATTCGGGGAAACCAACGCCGCTTCCGCACCGAAAAGATCCGCAAATACCCCATTCAGCGTATCGCGTCCTTCATCGCCGTATCCGTATCCCGTCGTCGGATTGAAATGCCTTAATGCCAGCTTGTTTTTCTGAAAGGCCTTTAAGACTTTTTCCGTATTGAAAAGAGAAATCTTCTCCAGATTCTCAAACTTGTCTTTTAACTTTTGCTCGCATTCGTCGATCAGTTTTCCGTCGATCATAAAAGCTTCAATACCTCCTCGGCTGCTTCGTCGCTGCTCATCGGTTGTAAATAACGGATGTTTTCCAACCTTTTGAAAAACGTAATCTGCCTTTTTGCATATCGCCGGGAATTCTGCTTGACGAGTTCAATTGCCTCTTTCAGACCGAATTCCCCTCTCAGATATGCCAGAACTTCCTTATAACCGATCCCCTGCATCGCCTGACTACCTTCGCAAATCCCTGTGGATTTCAGGTGTTCCACTTCCTCTACAAGTCCTTCATCAAACATTTTCTGCGCCCTTAAATCGATTCTTTTATACAGCTCTTCGCGTTGAAAATCAAAACACACTGCAATATAATCGTATTTCGGTATACGCCGGTCGGCAAACTGCGATTTTGCTTTCCCCGAACATTCGCAGATTTCCAGAGCTCGGATTACGCGATGCACGTCGTTTTTATGCAGTTTTTCCGCGGTCAACGGATCTTTTTCTTGCAACAGCAGATAAAGCGCGTCTTTGCCCTCCGTAGCTGCCAGCTGTTCGTATTTTTTACGCACGGCATCGTTTTTTCCGCCGTTTCCGTATGAAAAATCATATAAAACGGATTCAATATAGAAGCCGGTACCTCCGCAGAGAATCGGGGTTTTCCCCTCGTGGAGCAAAGACTCCGCAATCGGCGTTGCAATTTGCTTATAATCCGCCACGCTGAACGGCTCGTTTCCGCACCGGATGTCGATCATATGATGCCTCACTTCTTGTCTTTCCGCCCTCGTCGGTTTTGCCGTGCCGATATCGAATCCTTTATAAATACACATGGAATCGGCGGAAATCACTTCCGAGGACAGCCGTTTAGCCAGATTGACCGCAAGTGCGGTTTTTCCCGTGGCGGTAGGCCCGCAGACGATGATAATTTTCGGCTTCATAAAATTCTCTTGAACCATTTATCGATTTCCGTCCGCGTAATTTTTATTGCAATCGGCCTGCCGTGCGGACATTTCAGTCCCAGATTATTTCGGATAAGTTTCATTAAGATCTTCATATCGGTTTCATCCAGAACGTCACCGGACTTAATTGCGGATTTACAGGCTTTCTGCGCAATTTTTTCCCGAATTATATCGGGCAGAACATCTTTTCCGAGCAGTATATCATTCATACAGTCATCCAAAAACAGTTTCAGATCCATATCGGCAAGTTCCGCCGGAACGGAAGAGATCTTGTATGCGTTATATCCGAATTCTTCCATTTCGATACCGAGCCAGTTAAAATATGGAAGTTTACTTTTTATAAATTGATTCTCCTGTTCGTTGACGGTAAAAGTATACGGCATGAGAAGCGTCTGACTCACGATATTGCCGTGCAGCGCTTTATCGTAAAACTTATCGTACAGCACGCGTTCATGAGCGGCGTGCTGATCGACAAAATACAGGTCTTTTCCGTCTTCAAGAATCAAATAGGTATCCAGCGCCTGTCCGATCAGTTTCAGTTCCTGTACAAAAGAAATCGATTGTTGCTCTTTTTTCCCGTCTTTCTTAGAAACCTCTGAACTTCTTGCGTATTCCGGCATGGAGTCTTCTGCTGCGGCTTTTGTTGCCTGAGCGGCGTCCGATGCCGGAGTTTCCGCCTGAAAATCGTTTCCCGACGATTTTTCCGAATAAAATTCTTTTTCCGGCTGCGCTTTATCGAGCTCCGACAAAAAACGCTTGTTTTCCTCAAACAGCCGGTTTGCCTTTTCGCTGGGAATCGGGTCGCTGTACTCAGGCAAATGCGTATGATCGTTCAGAGTCCATTTCGTATCGGCACGGTTATTCCCTGTATTATGTTTGATATAATTATCATAAATTTCATCAGTTATATACTTATCTTTTTTACTATCGATATCTGATTTGTCTTCGTCGCTGTATGTGGGTACGTATTGCATTTCTTTGACGATGTTCACAGCCTCGCTGCTCCCGTCCAGAACTTTGGAGATCACGGAATAGACGCTGCCGTAAATAATCTGATTATTTGAAAACCGCACGTCCGATTTATTCGGATGTACGTTTACATCGACAATTTCCGTCGGTACGGTGAGATTGAGAACGTAAAACGGATATTGCCGCTTCATCAGATATGCGCTATAGGCATTGGTGATCGCACTATTTAAAGTGGCGTTGATTACATATCTTCCGTTGATAAACATCGATTGATAAGTTCTGTTCGGTTTCGTAAAATGGTGTTTCCCGATAAAACCGCACAGGCGCAGTCCGTGTTTTTCCGTATCGATATAAAAGCAGTTTTCCACCGCAGACTTGCCGTAAACGTTGAGCATTGCGCTTTCCAAACCGTCTCCGTACGACTGGTAAACGATTTTTCCGTTCGCAGTGTATCGGAAGGAAATAAACGGATTTCCCAAAATAAAACGCGTGATTATATTGGATATATCCCCTTCTTCGCTCTTTGCCGACTTTAAGAATTTCTGCCTCGCAGGCGTATTGAAAAACAGATTGTTTACCGTGATTTCCGTTCCGTCGGATAAGCCGCACTCTTCCGCATCTGACAAAATCCCACCCTCGGAAGAGATCATGGCGCCGAATTCCTGCTCTGCCGGTTTTGAAGCGATGGTCATACGGGATACCGACGCAATGCTCGCAATCGCTTCGCCGCGAAATCCGAGCGTTTTGATCGCGTCGAGGTCACCCACGTCGGCTATTTTACTTGTAGCATGCGGCAGAAATGCCTTTTTAAGTTCACTTTTTTCAATGCCGCAACCGTCATCGGTGACTTTGACGGAAACAATTCCTCCGTCGACGATATCAACCCAAATTTTGCTTGCTCTGGCGTCAATGGAATTTTCCACAAGTTCCTTGACTACGGAATAAGGTCTTTCCACAACCTCGCCGGCCGCGATACGATTATAGATTGCGCTGTCAAGTATGTTGATTTTTGTCATACGGTTATTTTACCTTCTCTTTAAGATCCTGCAAAATAAGAAATGCCTGCATGGGCGTAACGTTATCGAGGTCGATATCCTTTAATATCCTTTCCGTTTCGCTTAAAGATTCCATTTCTTCCGGTTCTTCCGCCATTTCCTCGCTTTGCAGCGTAAGTTCGTTTTTTTCAAGACGTTTTAACACGCTTTTCGCTTTATCCGTCACTTCCTGCGGTACTCCCGCCAATGCGGCGACTTCGATTCCGAAACTCTTGTTTGCGCCTCCGCGCATGATCTTTCTCATGAAGACGATGGAATTATTCAGCTCTTTGACGGTTACTTTATAATTTTTTACCCCGTCCATCATGCCTTCCAGTTCGGTCAATTCATGATAGTGCGTGGCAAACAACGTTTTTGCTTTCACCGTTTTGTTGAGATATTCCACGACCGCCCATGCGATGCTCAGCCCGTCAAAGGTGCTCGTGCCTCTCCCGATCTCGTCGAGAATCAGAAGGCTGTTCGCCGTGGCGTTTCTGATGATTGCCGCCACTTCGTTCATCTCCACCATAAAGGTGCTTTGATCGGAGATCAGACTGTCGCTCGCGCCGATTCTCGTAAAGATCTTATCGGTCAGCGGAATTTTTGCCGATCTTGCGGGCACAAAACTTCCGATATGCGCCATGAGAACGATCAGCGCAACCTGCCGCATATAGGTGCTTTTTCCCGCCATGTTCGGTCCCGTAATGATAAGCGTGCGGTTTTCTGAAGAATCCATAAAACAATCGTTCGGAACGAAGTGTTCTTCGGAGACTCTCTCCACTACGGGATGTCTCCCGCCCGAGATTTCCATCGCCTGACCTGCCGCTACGAGATCGGGGCGGACATAATTATACTTTTTCGCCACCTGCGCAAACGCCGTAAGAACATCGAGTATCGCCAATTTTTCCGCCGCGTCCTTCAGCATGCCGATATAACCGGCAAGAAGCTCCTTCAGTTCCGCATACAATCTTTGTTCCACCTTTAAGGCACGCTCCGAAGCCGTGAGAAGTTTCTCTTCCAGTTCTTTCAGTTCTTCCGTAACATACCGTTCACAATTCGCAAGCGTCTGTTTCCGCTGATAGTGATACGGAACCTGTTCTTTAAAGGAATTCGTCACTTCGATATAATACCCGAATACACGATTATAATGAATTTTCAGCGTTTTGATCCCGGTTTTTTGCTTTTCCCGCGCCTCCATTTCCAGAATCATATTCCGTCCGTTTTCGGCAAAACGCCTTAGTTCGTCGAGTTTCGCGTTATATCCGTCCTTGATAAAACCGCCGTCCTTGAGATTTGTGGGTTGTTTTTCCTGAAATGCGGAAAACAATAACTTCGTTAAAGATGTAAAATCTCCTAAATTATCCCGCAGTTTCCGCAGAATTTCGCTGTTGATCCCCGAAAGTAAAAATTTTATGTTCGGAATTACGCTCAACGATTCGGCAAGCAAAATACAGTCTTTCGGCAAAAGATTTCCGTTGGATATTTTCCCCGTGATCCGACTTACATCCCTTACGCACGCCAAAACTTCCATGATCCCTTCTCTTGCCATGTTGTTTTCGGCAAGTTCCTGCACGCCGTTTAAACGGTAATTGATCTCATCGGCATTTTGCAGGGGATTCAAAAGCCAGCTTTGTAAGGCGCGCGCGCCCATACTGGTCTTCGTCTTATCCAGCACCCATAAAAGCGAACCGTATTTTTTTCCGTCGCGCAAGGTTTTTAATATTTCAAGATTTCTGAGGGCGGTGATGTCGACAGACATGAATTCCCCGCTTTTTTCCAAACGGATCTGCGTGATATTCTTGAGCGAATGCATCTGCGTTTCCCGAAGATATGCGACAAGTGCTCCCGCTGCGCATACGGACGATCTTTCGTTTTCCAAAGAGAATGCGGTTAAATTTTTAACTTTTAACTGATTCTTCAGCGCTTCTTTCGCAATTTCGTAATAAAACTGCCCTTCCGCATATAACGTAAACTTCGGCAAAACCCGATGTTTTACCGCACCCGATTGTCCGTATTTCTTATCGGCAAGTTCATTGCAGATGATTTCTGCCGGCGATATCCGCATGAGTTCGTCGACCGTCTTTTCTTCGTCCCTGATCGGTTTTACAAAAAACTCGCCCGTCGTAATATCCACCCAGGCGAGCGCGTTTTCCTCTTTATCCGCATACACACACGCTAAAAAATTGTTGCTTTTTTCATCGATCAGAGAATCTTCCGTCAACGTTCCCGCCGTGATGACTTTCACCACGTCTCTTTCCACAAGATTTCTGCCGTTCGGCTCCGTCAACTGCTCGCAAACGGCAACTTTATATCCCTGTTCCGCCAGTTTCGAAATATAAAAATCGGCGGCATGAAACGGCACGCCGCACATCGGCGCACGCTCTTCAAGCCCGCAATCCCTTCCGGTAAGCGTCAGATCCAGAACGGCAGACGCTTTGATCGCATCGTCAAAAAACATCTCGTAAAAATCCCCTAAGCGGTAAAATACGATGCAATCTTTATATTTCTCCTTGATTTCGAGATAATGTTTCATCATCGGTGAGAGAGCCATGGTTTCTATTTACCCCTTTTTGCTGATTTGCCCAGAAGCGATATTCCCGCAATCTTTTCGACCTCAACGTCCGTAAATTCCCCGATAAGAGATTCATCTGCCTTGAAATAAATCATCTTCCCCGAATCGTCTCTGCCGTAACACATCGATTTTTCCCGGTCGTATCCTTCGCAAAGCACTTCTCTGACTTTGCCGAGATACGATTCGGAAATTTCCCTGCTCACTTCGTTTTGTATCTCTATGAGCCGCATGATCCTGTCCTTTGCCGTTTCTTCCGGAATTTGTTCATCCATTTCCGCCGCTTTTGTGCCTTTTCTCGGTGAATACACAAATGTAAACGCATTGAGAAATTTTGCTTTCCGCACCAATTCGCAGGTTTCCAGAAAATCTTTTTCGGTTTCCGAGGGAAATCCGACCATAATGTCGGAAGTTACGGCGCAACCCGGAACGATTTCTCTTAAAAAAGCGAGTTTTTCAAGATAGTCTTCGCGCGTATAGCGTCGATTCATCAAGCGAAGAATCCTGTCCGATCCGGATTGTATCGGAAGATGCACGGCTTTACAGATCTTTTCCGAATCCCGGACGGCATAGGCGACGTCTCTTGAAAGATCTTTAGGATGACTTGTCATGAATCTGATGCGGAACTTTCCCTCGATCGATGCAATCTGCCTTAAGAGCTGCGCAAACGTAACGCCTTCGTTCCCGTCGTTTCCGTATGAGTTCACGTTCTGCCCGAGTAAGGTAATTTCTTTATATCCGTCCCGGATCAGGCGGCGACATTCCGCAACGATATCTTCCGCTTTACGGCTTCGCTCCCTGCCTCTTACATACGGTACGATGCAATATGTACAAAAATTATTGCATCCATACATGATGTTTACCCATGCGTTGGGATAACTGGTGCGAAACTTCGGCGTCCCTTCCCGAATTTCGCCTTCTTTTTCATCGACGGATACGACGCTTCGCTTCGCGGCGATTCTGCGCAAAAACAGTTCTTTGAAATTTTCCAGATTATGCGTGCCGAAGATAATATCGATAAAGGGAAACATTTTTTTCAGTTTCTCCGCCGCGCCCGGTTGTTGCGTCATGCATCCGCCAACCGCGATGATCAGATCCTTGTTTTTTTGTTTCAGCTTTTTTAATGCGCCGATATTTCCTCTCGCTCGATCTTCCGCATTCTCACGGATGCAACATGTATTGAAAAGAATTACGTCGGCTTCCTCTTCCGTACGGGCGACTTCATATCCGAGTTCCCGCATGATCCCGGCCAATTTCTCCGATTCATGCACATTCATCTGACATCCGAACGTAACGATGTGATATGTTCTGTTTTCCATCTTATTTTTCACTTTGTTTTAATGTATATATCATACATTAAATTTAAAAATTTGTCAATTTAACAGGAACATAAAACACAATTCCCGACGTCTGAAAGAGAAAATAATCTCCGTAAACAGGATAAATTTATGTCTGCGCATAGATATGTTCCCGCATGATTTTTTGAAAATCAACAATACTATTACTATGAAAAAAGGAATGAAAATTTTTTTGTTTTTCATTTGTATCATCGGAGTTTTGCTTTTATCGTTCATCATTTACGCCGTCAGCGTCACATCGGCGTATTCTCTCGATAAAAACAAACTGATCGACACCGAATATACGATCGAATACTATGATATAAACGGCGACGAACTTTCCGTGTTTTCCGGAGAAAATCTCGTATCGGAAAACGAGTCTATTCCGCGTACGGTAAAAAACGCTTTCATCGCCGTAGAAGACAAGCGCTTTTATGAACATAACGGAATCGACACAAAAGCGCTTGCCCGTGCGTTTTTCAATAATATCAAATCCTTTTCCTTTAAGGAAGGAGCGTCGACGATCAGTCAGCAGCTGATCAAAAACACACACTTAAGCAACGAAAAAACCATACGGAGAAAGCTGATTGAATTCAAACTGACGCGGCGGCTGGAAAAGGAATTCACAAAGGAAGAGATACTTCAAATGTATCTCAATACAATCTATTTCGGAAAAAATTCTTACGGAATCACTTCGGCGGCAAGAAATTATTTTAATAAAAACGTTGAAGATCTATCGCTGAGCGAGGCTGCCACGTTAGCAGGAATCGTAAAGGCGCCATCCGCATATTCGCCTGTTGAAAACAAAGATAAATGCAAATCGAGAAGAAACCTCGTTTTAAAACTTATGCTTGAGCAGAATATGATTTCTGAAGAAAATTATTCATCGGCCGTCAATGAGGAGATCGTTCTTTCAGATAATGATCAGAGCGAAAGCGCCTTTTATCTTGCAAAGGCAAAGGAAGAAATGGAAAAGATTTTTAACCTTTCCCCTTATTCCGTAAAAAAATGCCGCGTTTATACGTTTTACGATCCGATCAAACAGTCCTATTTGCGTCATTGTGCCGAAACCGACGGCAATTCTCGTTTTACGGGAATTATTTATAACAACGAAACAAACGGAATCGAAGCATATCTTTCCGACAATCACGATGAAAAAAGACAAGCCGGTTCCGCTTTGAAACCGCTTTGCGTCTATGCGCCTGCCATCGAAAACAATTATGTTTCCGAGTGCAGTCCGATCCTCGATGAAAAAATCGAAATCGGCGGATATTCGCCGTCGAATTATAACGACAAATATGACGGTTATATCAGCGTCAAACAGAGTCTGGAAAAAAGTTCAAACGTGTGCGCAGTGAAAATCCTCAATGCATTGGGAGTAAAAAAAGCGTGTGAATTTCTTGAAAAAGCAGGTATTGAAACCGTGGAGGAAGATCAGACTCTCGCTTTGGCTCTCGGATCGAGCACATACGGCGTTTCTTTAAAAACGTTAACGTCCGCATACGGTGTTTTTTCCGGATACGGAAAAATGCAGGAACCTGTATTTATCCGGAAAATAATGGCGGAAGATCAATTAAAATACGAATATATTCCGCAAAAAAGAACGGTTATGTCGGAAGCGGGAGCCTGCATGATGAATTACATGCTCAAAGGCGTATGCAAAAACGGCACGGCGAAAAAACTTGGAGCGCTCAATATGGAAATTGCGGGAAAAACCGGAACGGTAGGCAACAAAAACGGAAATACGGATGCATACTGCATCTCGTATTCCCCCGAATTTACCGTGGGAATCCGCTACAGCAGCGGCGAAACCCTTTTGCCGAACAATGTTACGGGGGGCGCTTTGCCGACTACAAAATCCTTTTATATATGGAAAAACATCGGGGGCGATCAGACGAAAAAATTTCTGGAAAGCGATAATATCGTCAGATGCGAACTGGATAAGGTGTCTTACGAGCAAGATCACCTGCTCGTCCTCGCCGGGGACAAAACGCCTGCAAAATATAAAACGGAAGGTCTTTTTATAAAAAATTATGTTCCGAAGGAAATTTCCACACGATTCAGCACACCAAAAATTAAAAGTGCGAATTTATCAGTAAAAAACAATGAAATTTATATAGAATTATGTCAGGAAGAATACTATGATTATCTCATCATAGAGGAAATTGACGGAAAAAAGACGCAAATTTTTGACAGTGCAAACGCCACGGACAAGCCGTATGTCTACACAGAGCAGATGACACAGGCGGGAAAAATCTATTCGTATTATGCAATCCCCTACTTTAAGAACGGAGACGAAACGATTTACGGAGAAGAATTGCTACTCGGAAAAGCAAAATGCAAATTGACCGAGGTCCCGGATGACTGGTGGCTGGAGTTTGATCCGTAACGAACGAAAATAAATCGAATCAAAAAAATTGATATATTTATATACTGTGATTTCATATTGCCGATTTGCTTGCCGAGTGTTTTAAAAGATAACGGTGTTGCTGCCGTATTTACCGAATCTTTTATAATGGTATCGATATTACTGCCGCATTTGCCTGATATTTTATAAATGTACCGGTGTTGCTGCCGTATTTATCGGATCTTTTATAATGGTATCGATATTACTGCCGCATTTGCCTGATATTTTATAAATGTACCGGTGTTGCTGCCGTATTTATCGGATCTTTTATAATGGTATCGATATTACTGCCGCATTTGCCTGATATTTTATAAAGGCATCGCAAAATCGGAAATTCTGAAAATGAAAAAAGTAACGATCAGTACGCCGGAACTGTTGGGAAAGTTCAAAGGAGTCAACAAAAAAAGCCGAAGCATTGCTGCTTGTCGAAAGCAAAAAAATTTTTGATGAAAAATGCAGGCTTGCAAATATCCCCCTGTCGCGATCGGCACAAAAACTGCAAGATGCTTTCTTTGTTGCCTTCGCGTTGCAATATGTCCGATTATAAACGGTGCAAAAGAGCCGCAAATCAGGCGCTTAAATGAAACTGCGTCGGAATTTGCGGCTCTTTATTTAAAATGCAATATAATAAAGATGAAAGAAACTTTTTTCGTTTATATTTTCCTATAAGCCGGATTAAAACTTATCGATGCCCCGTTTTGAACGCTCCGCCTCCGAAAACAGGCATTGCCGTATTAGATGATCATTCCGTGCAAAGTTCAGCGCCGAATGTCGGTTGCGTACATAAAATCAACGTCGAAATAAACATAAACGGCAAAAAATTTCGCTTAATTTTTATAATAACAAATTACGGAATGTTTGCCCGTCTGATAAGGAATAAAATTGCCTTCAATTTCCCGTCCGTTTACCGTAATTCTATTTTTATCGGATTTTACGAACGTAATTTCATAAGTCGCCTTTCGGAATTTTCTGATGACTTTTGCACCGTTCCATGCCGCAGGCAGACAGGGTACGATCCGCAAGCCGCCGAATTCAGCCCGGACCCCGAGCAGGTATTCCGTTACGGCGCGATACAGCCAGCCGGCGGATCCGGTGATCCACGACATCGGCGCCTCCCCTGCACGATAGCGGTTTTCCGGTCCGATAAACATATTGGAAACGGCGTACGGCTCCATTCCGCTGTCGGGATTTTTGGGATTATACACGGAAAGCCGTTTCAAAGTATCGTAAGCGTTTTCGGCTCTGTGGAGAATACAATCCGCAACCACTTTAAAAGCAACGCCGTGAATGTAAACCGAACCATTTTCGACAAGCCCCGGCTGGAAATACGAACTCCGCCCCAATTTGTCTGTACCGTGCGTATACGAAGGAGCACATTGCGTATAACCGAAATCGCAGCGAAGCCTTTTTTCCACGGTATCCATGACGGATGCAAGCTGATTTTTCGGAAGAATATCGGCAAGAACCGCCCAGGTCTGCGGATTCAGATATATTTTCCCCTCCTCGCAATCTTCAGAACCGACTTTTTCATCGTAATCGTTGAAACCGTATATGAAGTATCCGTTTTCAAAACCGTACTTCAGAATGCTTTCTTTCAATTCTTTTCTCGCCGCATCCCAGCTTTTCAGCTCGTCTGTGCGTCCTGCTCCGGCAAGGATCTCCATCCATTCGCCGACAGCTTTATATGTTGCGATAGACAGCCACACGCTCTCGCCTTTCCAGAGCATACCGGCATTGTTCATGGAATCATTCCAATCCCCGCCGCCCCATAATATAAGATTTCGCTTTCCTCTCGACGTCAGTAAAAACTTTAATCCTCTTTCCGTATGGCTGTAAACGGATTCTTCCGCTTGACTGTCAAGATAAGGAATCGTTTCATCCAGTACGGAAAAATCGGCGGTCTCTTTCAGGTACGAAAGCAGGGTCGCCGGAATCCATGCCGCCCCGTCCATGTACGGATATTTGAAATCCGGTTCGTACATACGGATCGGATTCCCGGAAATATATTGATGTTTCAGGGCATACAGAATACGTTTTTTCGCCAGCTCGGGATCAAACGATACAAATGCGGTAATGTCCTGCATAACATCCCGAAAACCTTTGCCGTAAACGCGCCCCCACGTTTTTCCGAGAGAGAGCTGCCGTTTCAGCCAGACGTTCGTCTGAATGTCAAGATATTCATCCGGCGTATTCACTCGGAATACTTCGATCATCTTTTCATTTGCTTCATATTGGCTCTTTACACTTTCTTCAAAAAATGCGGCATTGGCGTATTTTTTCGCGGAAACCGCACATGCTTTATGCGTTTTTTCCGTTCCGAGAACAAAATAGTAGCTTTTTTCTTCTCCCGGCAAAAGTTCCGTTTCAAAACGCAGCGCTCCGCAATAGAAGTCCTGAAACGTCGATCCTACCGATCTGAGTTTTTCTTCCTTCATTCCCGCAGGATATGCAACGGAATCGTAACCGATAAACGTAGCCGTATCCACATCGAAAGAATCTGCTCTTTCCGATGCGGCAAAATACAGATGTTTATAATCCGTTTCAATGGCAAAACCTTCATGCGGATAATAAAGCCCGTCTATTTCTTCATCAAAATCCCCGAACCCGTAGGACGCATGCCCGCTTAAATCAGCACAGGGACGCAGGAAAAAACACACCGAAAGCGAACGGGCGGACGGTGAACGGTTTGCTATTTTTATCCGGAAAAGCTCCGAAAAGCCTTCTTTCGGTACGCAGATCGTAAATTCGGTGCCGATTCCGTCATATTCGCTCACAACGCGGTGCGTCCCGAGTCCGACTTCGGCATAGAACTTTTCAAACGGTTCTTTTTCGTAATTTCTGTTTGCAACAAACAGTTTTCCGCTTGTTTTGTCTTTGATGTAAACCAGTCTTTCGCCATTGTCCAGCGGACGGCGATATGCGCCGATTCCGGCAAAGGACTCACCGAAACCGAACTGATTACATTTGCATACCACCGATTCGCTCCAAAGATAATTGATCAGATCCCGCTTCGGAAACATTTCTTCGATTCTGAATACTTTGCCGTCAGCCGTAAATTCGCCTACATTGTTTTTAACCATTTCAACTGCTCCTAATTTTTAAAAAACATAAGCCATTCGTCACTGAAAAAATCGTTCTGCATCACATCGTATCCGTCGGAAAGGATCGCATATTGCGATTCGTTGTTCAACACGTCTTTTTCATGGAATTTTCTGCTTTTCGCTATGGGCGCCAGATAATTTTTCTTCATATTCTTTTCCTCATCGGTATAAATTTTTCATAATTATAATTCGTATAATTGAGTGTTTTTAATTGCTTCTTCGATCAGGCCGTCTATGTCGAGCGCTTTTTCCTCTTGTTCTACTTTTTTAAGATTCGGTCGGATCAAAGGAAATTTCGGCAAAAACACCGTACAGCAATCTTCATATGGAAGAATCGATGTATCGTAGGTGCCGATTTCTTTTGCAATTTTAATGATATCTACCTTATCAAAAGCCACAAGCGGACGCAAAACCGGCATGGTTACTACGGAATTGGATGAAGTCATGCTTTCGATCGTCTGACTCGCCACCTGACCGAGACTTTCTCCCGTAACGATCGCCTGATCTCCCGTTTTCACCGCAAAACGTTCCGCAATGCGCATCATAAAGCGCCGCATGATGGTGATCATATATTCTTCATGACATTTTTCGTGGATCGCTTCCTGAATATGCGTGAAAGGTACAACGTAAAGATTCATACCCCCGTTATATTCGCCGATTTTCCCCGCAAGCTCAATGACTTTTTCTTTGGCGGCCTCTCCCGTATACGGAAAACTATGATAATGGATCGCATCGAGTTTCATGCCGCGCTTTGCGATCATATAACCGGCTACCGGCGAATCGATCCCTCCCGAAATCAATAAAATTCCTTTTCCCGCCGATCCAACCGGCATTCCGCCGATCCCGTGAATCAATTCGCTGTATATAAACGTCTTTCCGTCCTCGCGGATATCGATGTATACCGTAAAATCGGGATCTTTTACCCGTACTTGCAATGATCTGAAGTTGTTTTCGAGAATTTTACCGCCGACAATCCGGGAAACCTCCATCGAACGCGGCATAAAATGCTTATCCGCGCGGTTCGTTGCTACTTTAAATGTTCCCGTTTTTCCTTTGCAGATTTCTTTTGCGGCGTCAATGATGTTCTCGAGCGTACTATCGACGACAAACGCCCTGCTGTATGTGTGAATCCCCGCAACTTTGGAAAGTTTCATCTCAATGAGATCTTCATCCTGCTCGCGGTAATTTTCAATCATGTAACGGCTGTGCAGAGCCGTAAACGTATATTCAATTCCGTTTAAAGATTTTTTTATATTGTTTTTTAGCAGTTTTTCAAAATATCCGCGATTCTTTCCCTTTAAATGGATCTCGGAATACCGTATAACAATCGCTTTTTCCATTATTTTTTCATAACCTTTAACAGCTTTTTTGTACATTCGTTCAGTTTTTCCGCAGCGATAAGTATTTCTTCTTCCTTGAGATACGGACTGAAACTGATCCGGATTACGCCGTCGTTGTTTTTATAACCGCAGGCGTCGATTACGCGGGAATACCGGTTCTTTGAAGAACAGGCAGATCCGTTTCCGACATAAATGCCGTATTCTTCCAGCATATGCATCACGACTTCCCCTTTTACGCCTTTGGCGATCACGCTTAAAATGTAAGGCGAACAATCTTCATCGGATATGATTTCGAAGAATCGGGGATCGAGCCGGCTTCGCATCAGAGCATTGAGTTTTTTCGTCGTTTCAAGGTATTCTTTCAGATGCGCAGATTTTTCCTCGGCCGCATATTCGAACACTTTGATGCCGAAAATATTTTCCGTCCCGCTTCTTAAGCCCCCTTCCTGTCCGCCTCCGTACAGGAAAGGCGACAGCGGAACGCTTTTTTTTCTGATCAGCGCACCGACGCCTTTCAGTGCATTGATTTTGTGCGCGCTGACGCTGTACAGATCGACATCGCGGGAGATATGATAGGGTATTTTTCCGTAAGCCTGCACGCCGTCGCTATGAAAAATGATGCTTTTATCGATTACTTTTACCGCTTTTGCAATGGCATTGATATCGTTTATCGCGCCGGTCTCGTTATTGACGTGCATAACGGACACAAACCGCACGTTTCCGTTCTTTATAAGTTCCAGCAAAGCCGGTACGTCGGCCGCTCCGTTTTTTTTGAGCGGTGCAAAGCGTATTTCCACACCTCGGTTTTTCAGTTCGAGAAAACTTTTATAAACGGCGGCATGTTCGCCTTCCGTGGTGACCGCGACTCCCCTTTTTGCCGAGGAAAAAACAGCCTGATTGTCGCTTTCCGTTCCGCACGACGTAAAAATACATTCGTATTCGCCGAAGGCGGAGAGGCTGTTCAGGATCGTTTCTTTGGAAATTTTCAGCTCCCTGTTGTTTTCCAGACCGCCGCGATACAACGCCGAAGGATTAAAAAAACATTCTGCATTGAACCGTGATGCCTTTTCCAACGCGGCTTCCGAAGGTTTTGTCGTTGCCGCATTATCGAGATAAATCATTTATAATCCTTTTCCAGTATGTTTTTGTTGCTGTAGCGCAGAATCGTAGCCATAAACTTTTCACTGCAGTCGAATACGAGAAGTTTGTTCGATCCTTCCGTTGCGACATGCAGATAATAAAAGTCGTTCCCTTCAGACGGCAACTGATTGCTCGTCAGAATCATCCTTTTTATACCCGGCGTCTTTTCCAGCTTCTCATAGGATTCGCTGCCGTATTTTCCCAACTGTAAAATATCGCTCGTTTCAAATTTCATAACGTTTTTCCGTTTTATGCGCCGGATCACCTTGGATATCCGCACCGAACCGGTCACAAACGTATAATCGTAATCGACAAACATATTGTTCTTTACTCTGCCGAGAAGGATTCCGAAGGCAATGAACATGGCAAACGGCAACAAGGCCGTCAGAATAAAAAGAACAAGGTTGAAATCTTTTAAATTGTAGAAATTCCAAAACAAAACGACAAATAATCCCGCAAAGACATAAGAGAGAATGGAAAAAATATTGAGCAATCTGTATTTTGCCAGTCCCGCTTTGTCTTTATTCAGCAAAGATGATTCTTCGTAAAATATTTCCTGCATAATCCATCCTTTTTTCTGCTCGCCGTGCACCGAAACACACCGCCGTTTGGAAATGATAACGCGATTTTTCCCTTGCGCTTTCCGTTTATCGCGGCAACTTTTATATTCATGAACAATTCGGCCTGAAGATACTCTTTCAGTATAGCACAAATTCTTGCGAATTACAATTATTTCAGCGTAATTATCGTAACGCCTTTTTCGCCTTCTCCGTATCTTCCGCTGCGGAACTCCTTTACGTTTTTGTTCTTGCGTAAATAGTCCCAAATGCCTGCCCGCAGCTTTCCCGTACCGACCCCGTGAATCACCTTGACTTCTTCCAGTCCGTTTACGATCGCCTGATCCAGAAATGCTTCCACTTCGCTTACGCCTTCCAAAACGGTTTTCCCCAAAATGTTGATTTCCGCCTGCGGTGCGCTTCTTTCCACTTTTTTATTGACTCTTACCGGAGTCGTTTTCTCTTTATCGAATTTTTTACGGACAAACAGATCTTTTTCGGAAACGATTGCGCTCATCATGCCAAGGCGTATCTCCGCCTGCCGTTTTTGCGGAATAATTTTTACAACTTCCGCTTCGCTTCCGAGTTTTTGCGAATACACTTTATCTCCCGGCTTCAACATTTCCGTTTTTGCCGGATACATATCAAAAAGTTTTTCTTCCGGTTTTTCGTTACCGATGTACTGTTTTTCCTCAAGCCTGTTCCGCAAATTTCTCGCAGTGATGATATCCGCGCCGCCCGGAGCCTCTTTTTTTGCAAGCGCTTTGATCTCATCCAGCAATTCGTCCGCTTCTTCCACTCTGACGTTCACTTGTCTGCGAATCTCCGATTTTACGTTTTGCCCGATTTTTTCCAGTTCTTTCTCCAAACGTTCCCGTTCTTTTTTTATCTCGCCAAGTTCGGCGCGCTTTTCGCGTTCGATCGCTTCCAAATCCTGCGTCAGACTGTCGGCGCGATTGCGGCTTTCCTCTGCCTGTTTCAGAATATTTTCAAAAGATATTTTGTCTTCCGAAAGAAAAGATAACGCTTTTTGCGCCGTTTTCTCATCCAACCCCAGCCGTTTTGAAATTTCAATCGCATTGGAAGAGCCCGGAATGCCGATATTCAATCTGTATAACGGCGCAAACGTCTTCGCGTCAAAATCCATAGACGCGTTTTCAATCTTTTCATTCCCGAATGCATATTCCTTCAGTTTGGAATAATGCGTCGTGATAATGCCGCAACAGTTTGCATCGAGCAATGTTTCAATAACGGCAAGCGCTAAACCGGCGCCTTCTTCCGGATCGGTTCCCGCTCCGATCTCATCCAGCAAAACAAGCGCTTTTTCACTGACGCGTTTCAGTATATCGATAATATTCTTCATATGAGACGAAAAAGTAGACAGATTCTGTTCAATGCTCTGTTCGTCACCGATATCGCAAAATATATCGTTAAAAACGGATAACCGACTCGACTCGCCGCACGGAACGAAAATTCCCGTCATCATCATTGCCGTAAGTAATCCGGTCAACTTCAAAGTTACCGTTTTGCCTCCGGTATTCGGTCCGGTGATCAATAAAAATTTGTAAGTTTCTCCTAATTTCACCGTGACGGGAACAACGCGGTCGGCAGCGATCAGAGGATGCCTTCCCCGAATGATCTCGATTACGCCCCGATCATTGATTTCGGGATAAACACATTGATTTCGATGCGAATAAATCGCTTTCGCATACACCGCGTCGATCTCCGTCAAATTTTCCGAATTCCATATGAGGTGCTGTGCAATCGCCGCTACCTTGGAAGAAAGCTCCTGCAAAATACGCCGGATCTCGTTAGCCTCTTCAATAAGCGCCGTTTTCAATTCGTTGTTATATTCGATCACTTGTTCCGGTTCGATAAATACGGTGGCGCCGGATGCAGATTGATCGTGCACAAAACCTTTTACGTTACTGCGATATTCTGCACGGACGGGAATGACATAGCGATCTCCGCGAACCGTGATGATATTGTCCTGTAAATATTTATTCGCTCCCCTGATATAGGAATTAAGTTTATCGCGTATTCTCGCATTGATCGTGCGAATTTGCTTTCTGATGGACGCCAACTGTAAACTTGCCGTATCGGCAATCGTATCTTCGCTCAGAATTTTTTCGTTGATTTCATTTTCTAAAGATTGATCGGAAAACAGCCTTTCCGAGAGCTCCTTTAATAAAATAATTGACGGATCTTTTACGTTCAGAACGGAGCATTTAACAATTCTTGCCGATCGCAACGCAGCGGAAACATTGAGCAATTCAGCAAAATTTAAAGTCCCGCCGACTTTTGCGCGCTCCACCGTATCCGATATGTCGGGCGCAAACGGTATTTGTGCAACGTTATATAAATAAAGAAGTTTCACGGCTTCCGCCGTCCGATCGTTCAGCAATTTGACTGCCGCATATTCGCAAAGCGGACGGCTTTGCAATATCGCATTTTTGCCGCTTTGCAAAACGGCAAACTTCGCAATATCCGATAAAACCTTATCATATTCCAAAGCGGTAAGAACCTTTTCGTTCACCATATTTGTTCTCCTGTAATCCGCATCGTTTTATATTGCCGGCTTTTGTTTTAAATCCGACTTTAATACAGGTGCGCTTTGTATTGCCGGCAATTATTTTGAATCCGACTTCGTATTCCGATCTTTTTATTCCGAGCCTTTCGGCGGCACAAGCAGCTACTTAAAACATAGATACGTTTTGCATTTTCGGCTTTTATTTAAAATCCGACTTTAATACAGGTACGTTTTGTATTGCCGGCAATTATTTTGAATCCGACTTCGTATCCGACCTTTTTATTCCGAGCCTTTCGGCGGCACAAGCAGCTACTTAAAACATAGATACGTTTTGCATTGCGGTGCACACCGTTGCTTTAAAAAGACGTTAATTTTGTAGGATATAATTGTCAGAATCAATCGGTACTTCAATTATTTACTTGCAAAATATTGCAAATACAATCCACGATCAACGCGATCTTGCTCGATTCAGCCTGTAAAAACTGATGAAAAACCAAACATTTTTTATGAAACAACAGCTGTGCTCTCAGAGTATCCAAAAGTACAGATGCGCTTCTGAATCATAAAAAATATTTACGCACATTAAATCACACCGTTGTTATGCAAAACGGATGTTTTTTGTTCGTTAATATTTGAAAATGATTTGTCAAAAAATGCATATTTGCCGGGAATGAAACGGTCCTTGAGATCATAAGGATTATAAACGACAAAACGGCATTCAGACAGTTTATATTTTAACACTTTATATGTTCTTTCGCAATCATCTGAAAGAAAAATTTCTTTTATATTACAGCTGCCGCATTTTCGGTTAAACGGACAATATATCAGATCCATGATTGCAACATTTCCTCCACAAAAAACGGTCAACCCGTCTTGAAAAGATAAAATTTCCTTTTCGGATAATTCCTTTGAAAGCGTTATGTTTTCCAAAGTGATATTTCTGTTCTTTAATTCCTCAATATCGATCTGATTGAAAATATTACAACCGAATCCGATAAAAACTTCTTTTTTCAATTCCTCCGCCAGCGCAATCGCATAATACGATTCGGCAAATAAACCATTAAATTCTTTTGCGGCATTTTGTAAAATTTGCAAATCTTTGCCGGACGCATACGCCGGCATATACAGATACGATTTAATCCCTTGAGAGCTGCATTCGGATGTGAAATCATGTATCATCGACAAGCGATTATAATCGT
Source organism: uncultured Clostridia bacterium (assembly GCA_944367565.1). Taxonomy (GTDB): domain Bacteria; phylum Bacillota; class Clostridia; order Christensenellales; family Borkfalkiaceae; genus UMGS775. The sequence goes on along the minus strand of CALVWR010000008.1, from coordinate 13,246 downwards.
CAGGAAAATAAACTGCACGTTTTATGTCACGCATATTTGTATTAAAATTTATTAGTAAATAACTTATATTTTTATTATAGTTTATGCGTGATATATTTTGTGAAACTTTATTTGTAAATGCAACTTGACGTACGTTAAAAATTTTATGATTAAAAAATGAAAAGGCCATTTCATAAATTTTTCTTCTCATTTCATTGAGTTTGCTTTTCGGAACGAATACGCCTTCTGTAAAATAATAAACATCACACAGAAAGGGATACTCCCCCGTTTTTGAAAAGCACTCATGAATATCTTTATGATTTAATTGAAAATTTTTGGACGCATCCAGTCGGTCGTCGCTTTCATATAGAAAATAATTTCCTTCGCGTAACGCTTTTGCTTCGGCATATTTTCCCCGATGTGTAAAATAATCTAACCACATATTTTTATTGATGTTCGCATTATTTCCAATCGTTACCGAATCAGTTCCAAAACCAAGAAGATCAATATCCTCTTTCGATAAAGTTTTACATTCGATTAAACCGGAACCTACTCGTTTATGACAATCGAAAATTTCTTCGCCGATTAGGAAAATCAAAAATCGCGCTCTGGCGTTCTGAGACAGAATCCCGTAAATTTTCAGTCGGTATTTTTTTAAGCAGTTTTCAATTTTACGTGCTATTGATACATCCGTTGTGATGCGTACATCGTCTCCTGCAAACAGATCGGAATTTGTTTTTATGAGAAATCCTTCGCCGACATTTTTCACAAATATCCCGGAACCGATTTCTTTTCCGGATCGCAATATTTTATAGGAATCGCCATCCTCCCCAAGCTCTTTGCTTTTGACCAGAAATTCACATGCCTTTATTTTCTTGCTAATTCTTCCCACCGACTCCCCTATATGTCCTTGAATTTTATCCGATATGTAGTTTTCCGGTTGATGTTCAGCAAGACCTTCCGTATAATCGTTACGATTGAACGCACGCTTCATGTCTGAGAAAAGCTGCGCGATTTCTTCGGCGCCTAAACCGATCGGCGATGAATTTTTCCGATCGTCCGCACGCTTCATATCTGAGAAATGCCGTGCGTTTTCTTCGGTGCCTAAACCGATCGGCGATGAATTGTTCCGATCGTCCGCACGCTTCATATCTGAGAAATTCCGTGCGTTTTCTTCGGTGCCTAAACCGATCGGCGACGAATTGTTCCGATCGGTCGCGTGCTTCATATCTGAGAAATGCCGTGCGTTTTCTACGGCAAACAATTCATCCGCCAGCGATCGATAATATCTTACCGCTGTACCAACATACTCTTTTCTCCTCATTCTTCCTTCGATTTTAAATGAAGTCACGCCGAGTTTTGCGTATTCCTTGATTTTGCCCCCGAGACTCAAGTCCGAGATGGACAAAGCATACCCGCTTTTTATCGGTTTTCCGTCGACATAATAAGTATATCGCTTTCTGCACGGCTGTTTGCATAAACCGCGGTTTCCACTGTTTCCGCCGATCAGCGCGCTCATATAACAATGCCCGGAAAACGACGAGCACAGCGCTCCTTGAACAAAAATTTCCGTTTCAATGATTTTTGAAATCGCCTTTATATCTTCTTTTTTTGTTTCCCGTGCCAATATTACCCGTGTAAATCCATATTCTAAGGCGAGTTTTGCCCCGTAAATATTGCATACTCCCGCCTGCGTGCTTAAGTGCAGGACAATATCCGGAAACTTCTTTTTCAGAATTTTTCCTAAAAACATATCTTGTACGATAAATGCATCGACGCCCAAATTCCCCGCGGTTTCTATTTCCCGAAAAAAATCTTCCAATTCGGAATCTTTAATCAGAATATTCATCGCAGCGTATACTTTTACGCCGAATAATTTCGCGTAATTGATGCAATATGATAATTCTTCTTTGGAAAAATTCTCAGCATTATTCCTTGCCGAAAATTTTTTCAATCCGAGATAAATTGCATCGGCGCCACAATTCACCGCCGTTATAAATGCTTGTTTATTGCCTGCCGGCGCTAAAATTTCCATCATACTTATATTTTACTATATAATTAGTTTTTTGAAAAGCTATTTTTTCTTTTCATCTTGTATTTCGCGAATTTTCGTGGTATAATTTTTTACGGATATGAAGAAATATACCGTAAAAAAACATTATGATCGACTGATTTCGGAAAACGACGATCCGGTGAACGATCCGCCCGAATTAAAAGCATTCATGAATGGTTGGGATGGTGAATTTTTTATCGAAAAAATGTCGTTGTCTCCCGAAAAAAACGTCCTTGAAATCGGCGTCGGTACGGGAAGACTTGCCGTGCGGATCTGCAGATTGTGTAAAACTTTTACCGGGATTGACATTTCTCCGCTGACGGTTCACCGCGCCATACGGAATTTATCCGAATTTCACAATGCGCAAGTCTTTTGCGGCAATTTTTTACGATACCCTTTTTGCGAAAAATTTGATCTGATTTATTCTTCCCTGACATTTTTTCATATCCGACGAAAACTATCCGCATTCAAAAAAGTCTTTCGTCTGCTTCATGAAAACGGAAGATTTTTGCTTTCTGTCGATAAAAGCGGAGATCGTCTGATTGATTGCGGCGTATACGCCGTTCCTCTTTATCCCGATTCTCCCGAAAAAACAGAAGCAAGATTAAAAAAGGCCGGATTTTCTGCGTTGGAAAAATTTGAAACGGAAAAATCGTTTATTTTTCTGGCGCAAAAATAGATGTTCCTTTTGAATCCCATGTTTGCCCTGCTCAGACCGTTTTGCAAAAAAATTGCAATCCGGAATCCTGCAACGAAATTTATAAATCGATTCAGCTTATCAATTGCCTCATATGTTATCACAAGAAATAAAAAACCTGAACAGAAATAGCGTTATCTTTTTTCTGTTCAGGTTTTTTGATTTTGTAATTTTTTCGCAAAACGTGATTTTACTGAATGACGAACGATTTCAGGAACGCAATTCGGCTCCGTAAGCGACCTGCAAAGCCTTCAGTACGTTTTGCATCGCCTCATCAACCTCTTCGACTTTCAGCGTACGGTCCAATGAGGAAAATATAAGATTGAACGCCATGCTCTTTTTGCCCGCTGCAATCTGATCTCCGCGATAAATATCGAACAACTTAACACTTTCGATATATTCGCCCGCAGCATTGAGAATGGTATCGATCAGATCGCCGCATAAAACGTTTTCCGCTACGGTAACCGCAAGATCGCGTTCCATCGCAGGATATTTGGAAACGGTTTTATACGTCACTTTATTATTGAATGTTTTTTTCAGAAGTTCATAATCAAACTCGCCGACATAAACCTTCTTATCGATGTCGTATTTTTCGGCGACTTCGGGATGTAACGCGCCGAACGATCCGACATAAACGCCGTCGACAATCACGTCCGCGGACACCGTAGGATGTAAATAAATCTTCTCGCTACGTTTGTACCGCACCGTCCTCCCCGCCGAAAATTCTCTTAAAAACTCCTGTATTACACCCTTGACCGTAAAGAAGTCTTCCCCGTTTCCGAATGCGCCGAACGCAAGGCGGCGCGTTTGCAGTGGCAAAACGTCCTTTCCGAGGGATGCGTATACATATGCCAATTCAAACAGTCTTCCCGATTCGTTTTTACGATTAAGGTTTTTAGCCACGGTGTTCACGACAGACGGAAGTAACGATTTCCGCATGACGCCGACATCCTCCCCCAAAGGATTGAGTAGGCGGACAATGTCGGATTTATCGATTCCGTAAAGATCGAATTCCTTTTCCGAAACAAAAGAATAAGTGATGATTTCGTTGTAATTGCAACGGCAGAAGAAGTCTTTGACATGATTTACGTCTTTTTGTTCCTGCGTAAGCCCGCCGTTTGTGATCGATGCGCTTTCCAACAGCCTCGATCGGATGTGGGAATATCCGTACTCTCTGATCACTTCCTCCGCAAGGTCCTGATAGCTTTCCACATCTTCACGATATAGCGGCGCCGTAACGCGAAGCCGATTACCCTTTTTTTCACATAAAAATCCGAGTTTTTCAAGAATGGATACAATCGTCGCATCGGGCACTTCAATCCCGAGCACCCCGTTGATTTTAGCGAAACTCGTCTCTATCACGGTCCCTTTCAGCTCGTTGAAGGGAACATCGTAACGGTCAGAAGCAATCTTCCCACACTGTAATGTTTCGATCAGATGCAGTGCACGGTTCATCGCGACTTCCGCCGTATAGGCGTCGATCCCTTTTTCGTATCTTGCCGAGGAATCCGATCTCTGACCCAAAAAGCGACTCGTTTTACGGATGTTGTCTCTCGCGAATTTTGCCGCTTCAAATACGATTTCCTTTGTATCATTTTCGATTTCGCTGTTCAATCCGCCCATAATTCCCGCCAACGCTACGGGTTTATCCGCATCGCAAATAACAAGATTGTTCGGCGACAGAGAAAATTCTTTTTTGTCAAGAGTCGTAATTTTTTCCCCGTTTTTTGCGCGGCGGATCACAATTTTCTTTCCGCCGATATGATTGTAATCGAATGCGTGCATCGGTTGCCCGATCTCCGTCAGTACAAAATTCGTGATATCCACAATGTTGTTGATAGACCGGATTCCCACGGAAGCAAGACGCCGCGTCATCCATTTAGGTGACTTGCCGAGTTTTATATCTCCTACATAATGTCCGATATATCGCGGGCACAGATCGGGCGCTTCGTTACATACGACTAATTTTTCGCTCGTTTTCAGCGAATCCGTACTCGTATAGGTCAGTTCCGGCATCCTGATAGGTTTATCGAGCGCTGCCGCAATCTCTCGCGCCAAACCGAGAATGCTTTGACAATCCGGTCTGTTCGCCGTGATATTGATATCAAAGATTACATCTTCGATGCCGAGGACTTCTTTAACTTCCGAACCGAGCGGGTATTCCTCATGAAGAATAAGAATTCCGTTTACGCTTGCGCCGTCATAAAAATCATCGTTTATCCCCAGTTCTTCGCCGCTGCAAAACATCCCGTTGGACGCTACGCCGCGAAGTTCCCCGTTGTAGATCTTTTCTCCGTTTGCCAACGTCGCATTATCGAGCGCAACCGGCACAAGATCTCCTTCCGCAATGTTTTTGGCGCTGGTGACGATCTGTAAACGTCCCCATTTTCCCGCGTCGACAGCGCAGACATTCAGCTTGTCCGCATTCGGATGCTTTTCAATTTTCAGAATTTTACAAACTACGATTTTCTCGATGTTTTTTCCGATATATTCGCATCCTTCCACCTCAAAACCGCAGGAAAACAGCTTCTCCGCCAGTTGTTCGGGGGTCACGTCGATTTCTACATAATCTTTTAACCAGGAAAGCGGCAATTTCATTATTCATTCCTCCCGAATTGTTTTAAGAATTTTACGTTATTTTCAAACAAAGTGCGAATATCGGGGATCCCGTATTTGATCATCGCGGTACGCTCGATCCCCAGGCCGAACGCCAAGCCGGAATATACATCTGAATCGATTCCGCAGTTTTCCAGTACCTTTTTGTTGACGACGCCGGCGCCGAGAATTTCAATCCATCCCGTTCCCTTACATAAACGGCATCCCTTTCCGTGGCATTCGCAACAGGAAACGTCGACCTCCACGCTCGGTTCCGTAAACGGAAAATACGACGGACGCAACCGGGTTTTCGTGTCCTTATCAAAGACGATCTGCACGAATTCATCCAAAATCCCCTTCAGATCGCACAGCGTTATCCCTTTGTCTACAACAAGACCTTCGATCTGATGAAACATCGGAGAATGAGAAGCGTCGTCATCGGCGCGATACACCCGACCCGGGCTCAGAATCTTAATCGGCGGCTTCTTGTTCTCCATGGTTCTGATCTGACCGGGCGATGTGTGCGTACGCAATACAATGTTGTCGGAAATATAAAAGGTGTCCTGCATATCGCGCGCAGGATGATCTTTCGGAATATTCAACGCCTGAAAGCAGTAATAATCTGTTTCGATCTCCGGACCTTCAAAAACTTCAAATCCCATTCCCAAAAACGCATCGATGATCTGATTGCGCACAATATTCAAAGGATGAAGATTTCCGAAATTTACGGGCGTACCGTCCAGCGTCACGTCAACCGCGTCTCTTTCAAAACTACGCCGCATTTCTTCCTTTTTTAAAAGTTCTTCCTTTTCGTTCAATAAAGCAGAAACCTGCTCTTTCGCTTCATTGACCGTTTTTCCGAACTCGGAACGCTTTTCTGCGGGAATTTCTTTCATTCCTTTGAGAAGCGATGTAATCTGCCCCGTTTTACCGAGATATTTTACTTTCACATCTGCAAGCGCGCGAATCGACGTGATTGCGGATATCTCCGTTTTTGCCTGTTCAAGCAACGCGTTGATTTTTTCCTCCATGTCTTTTCTCCTTCCAAATAAAAAGCCCCATGCTTTTCGCATAGGGCAAAAATTTTTGCGGTACCACCTATTTTCGTCTGAAATTCCGAAGGAATTACAAACCTCATTCGCCATAACGGGGCGTTCCGTCGCAGCCTACTTGTTTGACCGTTCGGTGCGCCGCTCAAAAGGGAATAACTTTCTTTTCCGTTAAAAGCCTTTCAGCAAGCGGCTTTCTCTCTGAAACGGATCGGCAAAGTCTGTCTTCGTCAATGCGTTTTTATTAAGTTTTTTAAATAATTATATACTATTTTTTCACGCTTGTCAAACAAATTTGTCTAATCGTCAAGTCGATAAATATTCAATTCTGCAAATTGCGCTTTATCGGCAAAAAAAGAAATTTCAGAAACATTCGTATTTACACGATTGGAAACAAGCGTGCGCACTCCGGCAATTTCCGCGTCGATAAACACACTGTCGGTTTTTTTCTCGTAATGCAGTACAACTTTTAACGAATAGGGTTCGTCTGTTTTTCTCAGATTAGCAAGACAGAAATCCTTCGCGCGACAAGGTAAATCCGCATCCGACAACTGATGCACCATCATGTTGTCTCCGCAAAGTTTCGGAACAAGCAGATGCGGAGGCAAAATCCTTTCCCCGTCAAAAATATCGGTTTTATTCCAAAAGTTTATTTCCGCAGTTTTTTCAGCGCTATCGATCAATAAACGAAAAGCGCTGCCTTCACCTGAAAATCCCAATGCAATCGCCCCGTTTTTCTCGGGAAGAACTGTACACTCGACATAATAAGACTTACGCATTTTTACCGCAAAGCAATACCCGTTTTGCACATTGCTTTCACGATATAATTCGTTATCCCTGCAAGGTTTCGGCGACAATTCCGGCAGCCACCTCATACCGAGTATACCTTTTTCAAATTGCAAAAGTTCCCTATGAACAATAACGGATCCCCAGCCGTACCCATATAACCAACCGCCTACAATAACTCGATTGTCATCGGTTTTCACAGCCATCGGCACGCCCAACCCATCATAAATATCAAATCCTTCTGCCGCCGAATCAAAAAATTCTTCTCCGTTCTTTTCGGTTTTCCAGAATCCGGTCCACCCCATCATAAGATATTTATATCCATTCCAAGAAAAAAACGAAGGACATTCCGCGGTGTTTTTCATTTTTGTATGAGCGCCGCTCGGCGGAAACTGTTCGTCTTCAAGACGCCACGGACCGTCTATATCGTCGGCCCGCCAAGTTCCGAACCCGCAATACAGACATTCTAAATTATAAAATCTTTTCGGAAAGCAACTTTATCCCTTGCGCTTCTAAAACACGAATTGCCTCTTCAGTATTTTCGATACGCATCAATATTTTCGCGGAATTGTGATTCGTTAAAACGAAAGAGTAAAGGTATTCTATATTGATATTGTGTTCATCCAGAATACCGATCACCGAGGCAAGCGCATTGGGCTTATCGTCGACTTCAACGCCGATCAGCTCCGTCTGCCCTACGGTAAATCCTTCTTTTTTCAAGATCTCGTAAGCCTTCTCGTTATCTCTTGCGATAAAGCGCACGATGCCGAAATCCTTTGTATCGGCTATGGAAAGAGTTACAAAATCAATTCCCTCTTTTCCCAACGCGTTTGTCAGCTTAAAAAGCCTGCCCGGACGGTTCTCCATGAATACGGATAATTGCTTAACCAACATATTTTTTCCTCCTTATTTGTTTCTCTTGTCGATCACCCGGACGGCCTTTCCTTCGCTGCGAGTGATCGTACCGCGCTCGCAAAGTTTGATCTTTGCACTTAAACCGATATAGGAATTGACTTCCGTTTCAACCTTTTTCTTGATAAGTTCAACATCTTTTACTCTGTCGAGCGTCACGTCTCCGTCGAGTTCGATCTGAATTTCCATGACATCAAGATTATTGATCCTGTCTACGTAAATCATGTAATGCGGAGCAACGCCCTTCACGTTCATGATCGCCGCTTCGATTTGCGAAGGAAATACATTTACACCGCGGATGATCAGCATATCGTCGGAACGACCTTTTACGCGCCCCATCCTTACAGTTGTCCTTCCGCAAGCGCATTTTGCCGCATTCAACGTGCAAAGGTCTCTCGTTCTGTATCGAATCAACGGTTGTCCTGTTTTGGTGATTGTCGTAAATACGAGTTCGCCCTCGCTTCCGAACGGCAACGGCTCCAGCGTATTCGGATCGATAATTTCCGGTATGAAATGGTCTTCCTGAACATGAGATCCGTTTTTCTCCAAACATTCCATCGCAACGCCGGGTCCGCAGATCTCAGACAGTCCGTAAATATCGAGCGCGTCAATATTCAGCAGCCGTTCAAGTTCTTTTCTCATGTTTTCCGTCCACGGCTCCGCACCGAATGCCCCTGCCTGCAAGGAAAAATCCTCGATATTCATGCCCGCATTCTTGATTTCCGTACCGAGAAAAATCGCGTACGAAGGCGTACAGCACAGGTGCGTCGCCCCGAAATCGCGTAAAAGCGTAAGCTGACGGATTGTATTGCCTGAAGAAGCCGGCACCGTGGACGCGCCGATTTTCTGCGCACCGTAATGCGCGCCGAGTCCGCCGGTAAATAATCCGTACCCGTATGCGACGTGAACCGTAGATTCTTTCGTGACGCCCGCCATTGCAAGTCCGCGCGCCACAATTTCCGACCATACGTCAATATCGTTTTTTGTATATCCCACTACGGTAAGTTTTCCCGTCGTACCGCTTGATGCGTGCACTTCCACGATCTCGCTCTTCGGTGACGAATAAAATCCGAACGGATAATTTTCCCTGAGATCGTGCTTGACGGTAAACGGCAGCTTGATCAGATCGGAAACGGATCGGATATCGGAGGGTTTCAGCTTTATCGCGTCCATCTTCGCGCGGTAGGGCGCGCAATTGGCATACACTCTTTCTACCGTCTTTTTCAACCGTTCGCTTTGCAGATTTTCCATCTCGCTGCGGCTTAAACATTCGTAATCCGGATTGTAAATATACCCTTTTGCTTTACTCATTTTTCTTCTCCTGCAATTTTATTCGGCGGCCGCATACCCGTATTCAAACGCCTTCTGATTCATTTCAATTGTCTTTTGCGGAATACAGGCAAGCAGAGCCGACAGAAATTTTTCCTTATCGAGCGACAGTTTTTTACAAAGCGCGCCCATCATAACGGAGTTTGCCGCCTTTGAATTTCCGGCTTTTATTGCAAGATCCAATGCGTCGATTTCGACGCCGTTTAAAATCTTTTCGATGCCTTGCGGATATTGTTCCGCACCCGTGACGACAGGCATCGGCATAATCTCCTGCGATGAATAAATCACCGTACCTCCGTCTTTGAGATAATGCAAATAGCGCAAGGCTTCCAGCTTTTCAAATGCGAGGATAATATCCGCGCCCTTTTCGTCGATGATCGGAGAATAGATTTTTTCTCCCGCTTTTTCGCTGATCCGCACATAGGTAATCACGCTTCCGCCTCGCTGCGCCATTCCGTGTACTTCGCTCAATTTGCAATCGTAACCGTTATCCAGCGCATATTTCCCCAAAACTCTGCTCGCCAGAAGCGTTCCCTGTCCGCCGACGCCGGCAATCAATATATCCATCTTATTTCGCCTCCCCTGCAATCGCACCGAATTTACAGATATTGCGGCAAAGACCGCACTCCGTGCACAGCGACCGATCGATCGAAACCCCGTGTTCGCCGTTGATGATTGCGGGACATCCGATCTTCATGCACATTTTGCAGTTTTTGCACTTATCCGGATCGACGCTGAAACCGTTATATAACTTTTTCGTAAGAAGTACGCAGGGTTTTCTCGCAATGATCACCGAAACCTCCTCGGCAAGAAGTTCTTCTTTGAGAATCCGTTCCACTTCGTTTACATTATCCGGATTCACAACGGAAATCCGATTCACGCCCACCGCTTTACAAACGTCTTCCAGACAAAGCGGATAGGTCGGTTCGTTTTTGATTGTTCTGCCCGTTGCGGGATGGTTCTGATGCCCGGTCATTCCCGTCGTTCTGTTATCGACGATCACAACGGTCACGCGCGCCTTATTATAGACCGCGTCGATCAGCCCCGTGATCCCGCTGTGAATAAACGTGCTGTCCCCGATCACCGCCACCGTTTTCTTATATGCGCCGTCCTCCGCCTTGTCGAAGCCGATCGCCATTCCGATGCTTGCGCCCATACAGATGACGCTGTCCATCGCATTGAGCGGCGTAACGGCGCCGAGTGTATAACAGCCGATATCCCCGAGTACATTCAGTTTCAGTTTTGAAAGGACATAGAAGATGCCGCGATGCGGACACCCCGCGCACAATACGGGCGGCCTTGCAGGTACAGAATAACTGTCCCCCTCCGTCTCTTCGCCAAGCACGCGCTCTCTGATCAGTTTCGCGGAAAATTCACCGCACAGCGGAAAAATATTTTTGCCTTCAACCTTGATCCCGTGTGCTTTGATCAGCGTTTCAAGATGCGGCGCAAGTTCTTCCGCAACGATACAGCGCTTCACGCTTTTTGCAAAATCTTCTATCATCTGATACGGCAAAGGATACACCATGCCGAGTTTCAGAACGCTGGCATCCGGCAGGGCTTCTTTTACATATTCGTAAACGCCGCCGGAACAGATAACACCGAGTTCCGCGCTTCCTTTTTCAATCCGGTTGATGGAGAACGATTCCGCATCGGCGGAAAGCCTTTTTATCCGATCTTCAACGACAACGTGTTTTTTCCTTGCGTTTGCCGGCATCATCACGTATTTCGCAATGTTCTTTTCGTATGCTTTGTTCGGGATTTCTTTTCTGTCCTTCAGTTCCACCAGACTTTGCGAATGCGCAACGCGCGTTGTCAGACGCAAAATGACCGGCGTATCGTATTTTTCCGAAACTTCAAAGGCAAATGCGGTAAAATCTTTAGCTTCCTGACTGTCAGAAGGTTCGATCACGGGGCATTTCGCGCTTACCGCCGTCAATCTCGTATCCTGTTCGTTCTGCGAACTGAATACCGACGGATCGTCCGCCACCGCCACCACAAGTCCCGCATTTACGCCGGAATATACGGCCGTAAAAAGCGGATCCGCCGCGACGTTCAGCCCGACGTGTTTCATGGAAACTATGGTTCTTGCCCCCTTCATCGCCGAACCGAGCGCAACTTCGAAGGCGACTTTTTCGTTCGGCGACCATTCGCTGTAAACATCGTCATACCGGGCAAGTTCTTCCGTAATTTCCGTGGAAGGCGTGCCGGGATACGCTGTCGCTACTTTCACTCCCGCTTCGTACGCGCCGCGCGCGACGGCAAAATCTCCGAGTAATAATTTTTTCATATCGTAAACTCCTATTTCTTTCTAAGGTCCGTTACCCGTTTTACCTTTCCTTCCGCTCTTTTAATGGAAAACGGTTCTACCAACTTTACTTTCACGTCAATTTGCAAAACAACGCGCAGATTATGCTTGATCCGGCTGACCAGTTCTTCCAGCTTGGAATAATCCGTTAAAAGACTTGCGTCCACCACCTCGACACGCACCTCGATCGTATCCATATAATTGACTCTGTCGACGATGATTTCATACGATTTTCCGAGTTCGCCCATTCCCATCAGCACGCTTTCTATCTGCGAAGGAAATACATTGACGCCGCGAATGATCAGCATATCGTCCGTTCTGCCGATGATGCGACTCATCCGCGCCAACGTTCTTCCGCATTTACACGGTTCATACGTCAAAGAGGTGATATCTTTCGTTCTGTAACGGAGAATGGGCATCCCTTCTTTTGTCAACGTCGTCAGCACCATTTCTCCTTGCTCTCCTTCGCCGAGCACCTTGTTTTCCTCGACGTTTACGATTTCCGGATAAAACATATCTTCATTGATATGCATCCCGGCTTTTTCGCGACATTCCCCCGCTACACCGGGACCGCCGACTTCGGTAAGCCCGTAATTTTCCGTCGGAAAAACGTGGAATATTTCGCGAAGCGATTCGTGCATTTCCGGAGTGGAGGCTTCCGCTCCCGTAATTGCAAGGCGGAGTTTTAACGCATCGATAACTCCCATTTTCCGCGCCGTTTCCGCAAGATACATCGCATAGGAAGGCGTTGCGACCAAAGCCGTAACCCCGAAATCTTTCATCAGCATGATCTGTCTTTCGGTGTTCCCCGATGAAACCGGAACGACGGTAGCGCCCAGTTTTTCAATTCCGTAGTGCAGGCCGAATCCGCCTGTAAACAATCCGTAGCCGAACGAAACCTGTATAATATCTTCATCCGTCGCGCCGGCCATTCCCAATATGCGCGCAACACAAGTGGCCCAGTTCTCCAGATCGTTTCTCGTATATCCGCCGACGATCGGTTTTCCCGTCGTGCCGCTCGATGCGTGCAGACGAATTATTTTTTTCATCGGTACCGCAAACAAACCGTACGGATAATGATCTCTGAGGTCATCCTTCGTCGTGTACGGTATAAGCGCTATATCCTTCAAAGTCTGAATATGCTTCGGCTTTAATCCGATTGCATCGAAACGCTGCTTGTACATTCCGACGTTTTCATAGGCATATTCCACTATTTTCTTAAGTCTTTCCAATTGCAATTCGCGCAACTGTTTTCTTCCGATCGTTTCTATTTCCGGACTGAACATCGCTTTCGCTCCCAAATGTCGAATACTTTAATTATTTTATCATATTTTTCATTCGGTTGCAAGGCGTTTGCCCCTTTTCTCGACAAAAAAGAATATTTTATTTAAAATAAAGAAAAGGACGGAGATTTCCGTCCCTTTTTTGATATAAAGAAAAACCACGCGATAGTCGCGTGGATGAAAAGAGGTTAACCGATGAGTCTTGAAAAAGAACTCCGATTGTGTACAATGAAAGTAAGACCTGCCAGTCAAAAA
>CALVWR010000007.1 GCA_944367565.1 uncultured Clostridia bacterium | reverse complement strand
TATAATTGGCCCCCGCTTCAAGCAATTCTTCCTTGCTTCCATATCCGTACAGAACGCCTATGGAACTCAGACCGTTTATTTTTGCTCCGATAATATCATGTTCACGGTCACCTACCATAACGGCACGCTTCTTGTCCTTTATCTCACATTTTTTTAAGGCATAAGCAATCACATCTGCCTTTTGTGTCCTGCTCTGATCCATGGTAGCGCCGCAGATTGCGGCGACCGCTTTCCGTTTGTTTAGAATATTTTGTTTGTTTTAGCCGTTCGTTTTGGTTTTGAATACGGGCGTGCCGCTCGAAAGATCCCAATATTCGGCGGTCCAGCCGTCTTTTCTCGACTCTTTTTCGCCGATATACGTCTTCAGGGCGTCAACAGTGCCAAACAAGTCGGCGGGCACGGTATCGGCGGGAGTATCCTGCACAAAGGTTTTCGTGGGATCATTGTCGGCTTTGCCGTAGTCGTCCCGAAACAGCGGAGCGGCAAAAGCACTGCCCTTGAACTTTTCAAGGCTGTCGCCCTCGTGATTAGCAATCGTATCCACTACCGCATACGAGTTGGCGAATACCGCCGGATCATACGTTACGATATACGAGAAAATCCAGGATTGCTCGGTGCGATTGTGCGTTTCTTTGGTCCCTCTGTTCCAGGGATTGCTAGCATAATTTTTAACGTGCACCATAACGTTGCTGAAAACCGATTTTCCGTACATTTGCGTATACCACAATCTCGAACCGATCAACGAATCGGTGTATGCCATTTTTTCCACTTCGATATTGATGTTTTCCACGCATACTGGACCGTGCGCGACGCTGAACAAAAATCCGCCCGTCGTGCCGTAACGAACGCCGCCGTTATCGAAACGAGTATGCACGACGTCGGTAAAGGAGACGTTTCGAATCGTTCCGGAACACGTTTCACTGCCGAACGTGTGCCCCGTGAGCATCCCGATAAATCCGCCCACTTGCGCCAAATCACCGCTCTTTCCGTCCGCCGTTACTTCCGCGTTTGCTACAATCAACCCTTGGATATTGTATCCCTTTCCGTCGAAAACGCCGCAAAATCCGTAGTCGCCTACCGTACCCGCTTTATTGCCGCTCAAACCGCTGTTCAGCTCGTTGCCTTCGCCAAAGAACGGAATGACGTCTTTATTGGTAATAAACGACTCGTATTTACGCACCGCATTATAATTAGCCAAATTTGTTTCGTTTGCATAAGCCGCAACCGACGCGTTGTATTCGATATTATCGCCGAGCACAAAGTAACCGTCCCAAAGAATGGGCGCGAACTCGCCCGCGGTGGTCGTTTCTTTCCACTCGTTTTGATAGGTGGTGTAGTATCGGAACGCGTCCAAATCTTCCTTACTATCGATAATCATGGTATACAGTTCGAGCGGCAATGTATAGACGGCTTTATCGGTGACGACGGTAGCCTGTTGCGCGCCCAAATTGAACGTATAGAACGAGGGACGAACGCTGACTTTCTTCCCGTCTACGCTTTCTAAAATATTGCGCGTTACGACTTCCGTGCTGCCGCCCACCGCTTGCTTATAGGTCATATTGAATTCGGACACCGTACCGGCAACCGTATCGGGCAAATCGAGCGTTACGGTGCGCGCACGCATTGCCGTCACCTCATCCGCCGTGGGATAAGAGGTACGCAATTCGTCGCCTTCGCCGCCGAACAGCGACACCGTTTGCTTTTCGAGCACAAACGTCGGTTTCGTCACCGTGACTTCAACGGTAACGAGATTGCCTTGGTACTCGCCCGTAAGCGTGACCGAATCGGCCGCGACCGCGGTCAAAGTGTTGTCGGCAACCGTAACCACGCCCGGTTTGGACGCGCTCCATTTTACTTGCCCGCTCACATCGGTCTCGCCGTCTTTGCATACGATAGCCAGATCCGCCGTTTCGGCCGTGCCGTCAGCCTTTACCGCCGCCATTTCGGCGGAATATACTTCTTCGTCATCTTTCTCCCATTCGACGCTCGAAAACGTAACGTCGGTATTGCGCACGCAAACTTCGAGCGCTTTGGAAATCGGTTCGCCCCAAACGGTCGTGGCGACGCGCACGGTCGTAATGCCGTACTTCGAACAAACGATATTCGCCGATTTTTTGTCGTCGGAAACGGTGAGCGATAGTATCTCGTCGTCGTCTACGCTCCACTGCAATTCGGCAACGTCCGCCGCGGCGACGCCTGTGTTCTTATACTTTACGTCGGCGTTTAACGTAAACTCGTCGGACTCGGAGCAAATCTTTTGGCCGCTTATCGTCGCTTGGCCGTCGGTCAAGACGATTTGCGCCGCCGAGCGGCTGTTGGTTACCGTCACGGTGCAAGTCGCTTTTTTATCGCCTTGACTCGCGGTGACGGTGGTAACGCCCACGCCGACCGATTTAACCAAGCCGTTTTCCACCGTACATACGGCGGTGTTACCCGACTCCCACGTTGTATCGCCCGTTTCGGCGACGGTCAGTTGCACTTGCTCGTGCATATCGAGTTGCGCCGTCGTTTGGCTGATTGTCAGCGTTCCCGCGGGCGGATTTCCGCTCGAAGTGTCGGGCTTGCAAGCTACAAACATAAACGAACACAGCAGGCAAATCACCGTTAGCACAACGCCATAAAACAGTTTTCCTCTTCTCATAATCCTTTCTCCTTATTGGGTTTCAGTCCAAATCCCACTCGGCATATACGTCTTCAATCGAGTAGCGCTCTTTGTGGGAGACAAACGAATATTTGTCCGCATCGGCTTTCCAACTCCGTTGCATAGTTTTGAGCGTCTCGTTGGAATACGATGTTTTATACAGACGTATAAGCGCAAACCGCGGGAACATGCTTTCGCTGACCACGTTTTTAACGAGCGCCTTACGGTAGTCCTCGTCAATCGTCATATCGCTGTTGACAAGGTTTAACGCCTCGTCGCAATACCCTTTCCACCGCTGTAAAAGTCCTTGCGGCCACATGGCGGCTTGTTCGAGGTTTTCGTACAGTCCGCCCGAGATTTCGTCGAAGTTTTCCTCGATATAGCGGCAGTGCGCCACGATCTCGGTATACATTTTGTACATGACGTCGCTTGCCGCACCGTAGTATCCGTCGAAAAATTCCCGCGTCAGCTCGCTGATATCTTGGTTGCAGTTCCAGTACATCTTAAAGTTGAGATACTCTTTGAACGCGCCGAAACCCGTCATGCCGTAGCCCTGCCCTTGGTTCCATATCCAGCGCGTGCCGAGATTGCTGAACAGCCGGAATGCGTCGGGGATCGACTCGAAACAGTTGTACGGGTAGTACAAATGATTGAAGTTCGCCGAGTACAGCCACGCGCCTTTGACGGGCACGATCGGCCCCCAACTGACGATTGCGTTGTACATATATTCGTTTTCTTTGTCGGTCAGTTTGTGCGTATACTTGGCGTTGATCGGCGCAATGAACACGCCCACCGACTCGTCGCACACGATGCCGTTAAACGCGTCTTCGTCGCTTGCGTTCGAATCGAATTTGTCATCGGGATACGAGAGCGTTTCGCTCGTAATGGCAACGTTGTCTTTGGCGGCGGTAAACTGCGGCTCGATCGCGACCCACTTGCCCTCGCTGTTTTTGACGGCGGGCGCTTTTTCGGTGGCGTGGTAAGCGAAAAACCACAGCGTGATCGTCCGATTCGGCTCGGTTTTATGCACTTCGTCGTTGATCATTTTCGCCAAACGCTTCATAAAGAACACGGCGGTCGCCGCATCCGTGCCGTACGCTTCCGAATATTTGCTGCATGTTTCGCACGAACACCACGTCGTTTGGTCTTGGTGCGTAAACGACACATTTTTCTTTTCGGGATTTTTCCGAATACTCGGCATGACGTAGTTCAGGCAGTGTTCGAGCATGGCTTTATACGCGTCCGCGTCGCCGTGCGCCGTGTAGCAAAGTTGGCTTTTGTCTACCGACACCCACTCCGGATTGGCTTGGCGCGCCGCGGCGTCGACCCAGTTGAACGAGTTGTGCCACACCGTGTCGCCGGTGCCTTGGAGTTCCATAAACATATCGAAATTACTCAGGCGATTGGCGAATCCGTTGTCCTCGCCGAAATTGGTGCAAAAATCGGCGAACTCGAAATCGGGACGTTCGATGATTTCCATGGTCGGTAAGTTGACCGCCTTGCCCTTTTCGACGGTAAAGAACGACGTATCGTAAATTTGTTTGTGCCCCAACACGTGTTCCAAAAATACGAACGTACCGTTGTTGAGTCCCAGCCAGTAGTTGGCGTTGATGAACACGCTTTTGCCGACCGTTTTGATATATACGCCCGTTTGCCCCAACGCGTCGTCGCCCGCAGGCATCGTCAGCCCCGCCGCGGCAAACAAATCACAGTCGCCGAGCACGATATACTTAGCATCCTCGCTCCATACCTCGTCGGACTCTTCTTTGTGCGGCACACTCGCGTCGGTCGCCAAACCGATATTGCGCGCAAACGTCGCCGCAATCGCGGGTACGCGCTCGTGACACTCTTTCGGATACACGATCGTATACTCGGTCGTAGCGTCGGCGTTTACGAGCACGTTGTCGGACGGCGCGATCGAAATTTTATGCAAGCCGTCTTTGCCTTTCAGCTCTTCCGTTTGCGTCACCGTGCCGGTAGGTTTCGGCGCGTCCGAACCGCCGCCGTTTTTATTGCAAGCGGCGAGAGGAAAACAAAGACAGGCGCACAGCAGAAACGCTATTATTTTGCTTGTTTTTTTCATAATATCTCCTCCCCTCACGCCGAAACTTCTACCGTAAACGATTGTACGCATGTGTTGCCGTGCTCATCGATAGCCGTAATCACTACGGTATATTCGCCCGCATATTTGGGTACGTACGAATTGGCATTGCTTTTTAAGTACGAACAGTCGAGGTTGGGCGCAATGACGCTCTTATAAACAATTATATTCTCGGAAGCAGTCATGTCGTCGGTCACTGTAAAGTCGGGAATAACGAACGCCGTCCCTACCTTGCCCGTCGTCGGCACGTCGGATTTGAATTCGATTACGGGTGCGGTATTGTCGCTAACGGTATAACTGTACGAGAACTGTCTCGTATTACCTCCCAAACTGTCGAACGCGCGGTAGTACACGGCATACGTGCCGTATTGACTTACGGTAAACGTATATTCTCTCTCGCAAGACACATTTTCGAGCAGTACTCCGTCGTCGCTCGTCACAAAACTGCCGTCGGGCGCAGTGACCGAAACGCCGAGTGTCGTCATGGCATCGAGCACGTCGAACGCCGTTGCTTTGCCCACGACAATCGAACTGCCGAGCGTTTTATCGCCGCCGTAATCGCCTTCGACGCGAATTGTAGGCGCAATGCCGTCGAGCGGGTTGGAAGAAATCGTTTGACCGCATATGTCGTACACGTTAAACGCCGCGCCGGCTTTTGCGCCCTCCATAGAAACGCGACAATACACTTCCGCGTCTCCGAAACCGTTAAACGGATTGCCGTTGTCGTCGAGCGCGATACGTACCGAATAGTCGCCGTTGAATACCCAGTTGCCGTTTTTGTACATACCCGTAACCGTGCCGCCGTCTCGGATATACAGCGCGGGCATGGAGATCCGCGTACGGTTGACGCCCGTGCCCGTAGACACGTATCCGGCTTTACGGCGGTAGCCGTCAGGCGACACGTCTAAATCGCAATCGACCGTAAACGAAATCGAAACGCCGGTCTCCGGCTCGAACAGCGTTACCCGAACGGCGTCGAAAGACGATAATTCGGGGATCGTACCCAGCATGACGCCGAATTCTTCGGCAGGCAATTTGCGCGCGAACACGAAAGCGTTGTCGTTACCGTCTTTCGTTGCGGTGCACGTCATCGAGTCGGTGTTTTTGGCGTACTCCAAATCGCCGACGAAGTAGTTTTCGATTTGGATGCGGTTGCGTCCGTTTTGCACGGTATACGCCTGTACGCATCCGATTTCCGTTTGGTAAACCGTATCTTCTCCCGCCTTGTACGTCACCGTAACTTCGTCGCCGTTCTTTGCCACGGCGGGAACGCAAACCTCGCCGCGGGCTACCTTACGCGTACCGCGGTTATCGGTGATATAGCACTCCGTCGTTACGGCGGTCTTGCCGTTTTCGTCGAAGGTATAGGCGCTAAGCTCGGGCATATAGTAGCGGCAACCGGCAATCAAAACGTCGGGCAGTTGCGGCGCGGTCAAGCATTTGGGCGCGGACGGCGACGTAACGGTTACCGTATACGTCTTTTCGGCCGTTTGTCCGCAAACGTCGGTAACGGTGTACGTCACGGTATGTTCGCCCGTGCGCTCGAATACGTAGTCGCTTACGGTCTCGACGGACACGCCGTCAACCGCAACGCTTACCGTCGCGCAACTGCCCGTTAGCGATATTTGCGACAAATCCGTAGGCTCGCCCGCAGTTGCGGTGTTCGCCACGGAAGCCGAAACCGTCGGTTTTTCGATTCCGTCCCGCGTATGCACTTTGACCGTTTGCGTCGCCGTTTTGCCGCCGCGGTCGGTCGCCGTGTATACGATATGGTATTCGCCCGATTTGTCCGTGACGAAACGGCCGTTCGCTACGGGTACGTCGATGCGTCCCGATATGCCGTTGTTGGTACGGTAGACCGCCGTGCGCACGGGAATCGGCGTTCCCTCGCCGTCGACCGCCGTTGCCGCAGGAACGAGATAGGCGCCGCCAACTGCGGCGTTCGGCACGTCGTCGAGCGCAAACGGACTGTCTACCGTAATGCTCGGCGTACCGAAATCGGCGACTTCTTTCGACAAATCGATATCGCCCAAACGCTTGACCGTAAACCTGGCAAGCGTGTCGCGGTTATACTTGTCGGCGCGCATCGAAACGCGCACGCGTCCCGACGAAAACCCCTCGAACAGCGTGTTGTAGAATTTGGTGTCGTCGAGATCGATTAGCATTTTCTTATTACTCAAAACGTCTGCGGTGTCGAGCGTATGATAGAAAATTTGTCGGGTGTCGTTCTCATACCACAGCATAATGGGGCGATCCTTTTGCGCATGGTTGTTCACGCCGTAAGTTGCGTTAAACGACGTATTGGCGTGGGCATGCCAGGAGTCCTCCCCGCGGAATATACTGTCGGAATACCATTCCCAAGACGTATACTGCTGTCCTTTGGGCGACGCCGACACCATGGTTTCCGGTCTGCCGTCGGCAAATTCGCCCAACAACACCGTCACCGTTTGCGTCGGGTCAACCGAATCGGTGAACGTAATATACAGCCGTCTGAAATCGGTGCTTCCGATGCGTTCGGGCGTTACGTACAGTTCGAGAAACGGCGTCTCGCCGGCGGTTGCGCTCGTCAAGCTCGCCACGTCGACCGTATTGGCAAACGTCAGCGTTTCGCCTCGCGCCAGTCCGATCATCAAACCGGTATCGCTATACTGCTCGCTCTCGCCCCATACTGCGGTCGATTTTTCACCCGTCAACACGTTTGCGCTCACCACGTCGAACGCATACTGTTGCGAGTATAGTTTTCCATCCAAATCGGCGGTATACGACACGGTATATTTTCCGGTTTGCTCCAAAAACAGCGAATCGACTTTCTGCGCCGAGCCATCGGGCAAATGTACCACTGCCGAGGCTTGCGCCGATTGCCCCGCCGCCGTGACCGTTTTTACGGGAACGGTCAGCATGCGGTTGCTTACGTAGCGCGGTTGCAAGTCGTTGCCCGTCCACGCCGGTATATCGTCGGCGCTTGCTACGAGGATAGCGCCGAGCGACACGCTCAACAAAGCGAGAATGCATACAAGCCACAGTACGCTTTTCTTATTTTTCGTTTTCTTCAAATCCATCACATCTCCTTTTCGTTTAATCTTCGTTCAATCCTTGTGTGCTTTTTCCGTTCGAATGAATCAGCCTTTGATACCTCCTACCGTTAAATTTCCGAGCAAACGCTTTTGTAACAACAAAAAGATAATTATAATCGGAAAGAACACGATCATGCTCGCCGTCATGCGTTTGGGCGCGAAGTTCATGCCGTTTTCGGAAGTGGTCGACATCCAGTACAGTCCGTACGCCACCGTGGGCGAACTTTGCCACAACAGTAGCGGCGCTTGATAGTCGTTCCAAAAGTCGATAAACTTGATCAGCATGATCGTCAACAGCGTATTGCGTATGACGGGCAGGATGACGCGAATGAAAATTTGCAGGTTGTTCGCTCCGTCGATTTTGGCCGCTTCGGTAAAGTCGCGCGGCAACGCTTTGAATACGTTATAGAACACCAGAAAGTACAGTCCCAAAAAGCTCGCGTTAAACAGCCATAAGCCGTATACGGTGTCGAGGACGTGCAGTTTATCGGCTACGTCGACTTGCGACGGCTGATTGCCTACGATCGGCAGTACCATGGTGACAATGACAATGCCGTAAACAAACGAACTGAACTTATACTTGAACCGCGCGCACAGATACGCCGTGATACACGGCACGATCGCCGCCGCAAAAGCCGATCCTACCGAATATAAAAGCGAGTTGCCGAACATCGCCCAAAGGCCTATCGACTTAATTTCCGTTTCGGTAAAGACGACTTTCTTGAACTCGGTGAACATCCAACCGTAGTTCCACACCCATTTTTGCGGCAGTCCCAGCGCGTTTTCTTCAAACTCGATGTCGCTTTTGAACGAGGTGAAAAACGCCCAAATAAACGGAATCAAAAGGCTCAAAACGTACAGACACAGTATGACGCACATGACGATCATAACGGGCGAAAAGCGGGTGCGCGTGGCTCTTGCTTTTTCTTGTTTCATGCGCATTCTCCTAATCGATGCTCGGCCCGAACTTATCGAGCAGCCAACGGACGAGCAAAGTAAGCGGCACGGCGACCGCCGTCATCATAATGCCCATAGCGGCGACGATCGGGATTTGTCCGCGCCCCGCCGTTTGCGCTTTCGCCGTTTCTCGGTACAGCCAATAGCCGTACGTCGTGACGTACCCGCTGGCTTGCTCGCCCGTACCGAAGAAGCTGAACAGGTTGAACTGCCCCGTAAAAATGCCCGCCACGCCGACGACCAAAAAAGTGGAAAGCGTCGGGAACACGCTCGGCATACAAATATGCCAAAACTCCTTAAAGCCGGTGCAACCGTCGAGGCGCGCGGCTTCGATCTGCTCGGGCGAAATGTCGTTCATGGCGTTGACGTACATCAGACAGTTGACGCCGAAGCCGATCCAAATGTTGTAGAACATCAGCGTCCCGAATTGCGTATTCCTATCGGAAATCAAGCCTTTTACTTCTTCTTTGCCCGTCAACAGTTTGAGGATTTCGGGCACGGCGTTTTCGGTGAAAAAGAGGAACACGGTTGCCAAGATGATGGCCGATACGATGCTCGGCGCAAACAGCATGACGCGGAAAGCCCCGCTTAGCGGCATCTTTTTGTAGATGTAGTACGAAAACAGAAGCGCCAGCGGCGTACCGATTACAAGCGGCACGAACCAGGCCAAGAGCGACTGCCCGAACGCCTGTTTGAGTTCGAGGTCGGACGTCATGCGCCGGAACGCCTCTTGAAAATTCCCGAACAGCGTAAACGTCACCGTGTTCTGCGCTTCGTTGATTTTTTGAAACGCAAGCAGCAGCGAGTTGAAGTTGACCCAAAGATAGCAAATGCAAAACTGTGCGATCGGAAAAATCATAAATCCGATATAAAACAACAAATCGTCCTTATTGGCTTTTATACGGCGTCGCTTGACCGCCGAGCCGACTCGATGCGACATATGCTCTCTCCTTAGTCCTTAATCAGCTTATCGAACCACACGTTTTTCATATACGTTTGCATTCCCTCGAATGCCTGTTGCGCCGTCATCGTAGGGACTTCGAAGAAAGCTACCGTCGCGTTTTCGTAGTTCTTGCCGCCGACCTGTACGCCGTTGATACTGCTGCGGTCGAAACTGCCTTGGTTATTGATAAACAGCGGCGCGTTGGAAATCGGGTAAATAATGTCGACGGCTTTTTCTCTCTGCTTCCAAAGGTTCTTGGCAAACGTCGTCATTTGCGCCTCGTCCTCGGGCATAAGCTCGTAGTCGAGCGCTTTCGCCGCCGACGTAACGCGGGTGAAATCACTCAGCATTTTATCGGAATGGGCAAAGCGAACGAACGCTTTTACGATGTCTTTCTTGTTTTCTTCCAGCGTTGATTTGACGAAGGTTACGCCCTGCGTCGGGTCGAAATAGGTTTGTCCTTCGCCGACCCTGCTCTTATCGGCTTTGGGCATGGGCATCCAACCGAACTGCCGCTCGCTCTTACCTTTGGCGAGCGTATAGGTGGCGGCGACTTCCTCGAACGAATGCGTCGCTTCGCCTTCCCACCACGTGCCGTCGAGCAGCATGGCGATCTGCTTTTTGCCGTCGTAGCCCGATTTCAAATATCGCAGTTGCGCGTTGTGGTGGCTGACCGTCATGTTGGACGAGCCTTCCGCTTGCCAATCGGTTTTATGCATGATCTTTTCCACAAGGTCGAGCGCCTTGCGACGGCCTTCGAGGTTGGCGACTTTATACGCGGTAGCTTCGGTAATCGTTTGATCGGCGAGCTTATTTCCGTTACTGTCGATTAGCGTCGGAACTTCTCTGCCGTCCAACTCGTAAAACGCGCGCATATTCGCCCCTTCGTAGTCCGTGATAAGCGCGTTGAGCAGTCCGCCTACGTACCCTTTATAATATTTGCCCGTCCAAATGAACGGCGTACAACCGTTTGCGGCAATATACGTGCAAAGGTCGAGAAAATCGGCGTACGTAGCCGGCATTCCGTCGTCTATCGAATAGTCGACGCCGTCTATCACGCCGCGCTTGCCGTCGGGTCCTGCCGACAAATCGCCCGGATCGGAAGTAAACCGACTGTACAAATCCGGATTATTGCGCTCGCTGTGCGAAAAGTAGAAGCCTTTTTCCTTCCACAGATCGATATTATATACGATTCCCTCGTACGCTTCGTAGTTCGGGATCGAGTCGTATCGCCCGTTTTTGGAGTAGTACGCCCTTTGTTCGACGGTCATTTTGTCGGCAATCGATTCGTTTTCGCCGAACTCGGTCAAATCGGTCGTCAGCCAATCGGTAATATCCAAAAGCGCACCGGAATTGCGCAACATATGAACGTACGTATACTCGGTGAAATATACGTCGATCACGCCCGATTTAATAACCGAGCCGCTGCCCGAAAAATAGTTTTTGCGGTTATCCATAAGAATCTGCACGCCGACCTTGCCGTTTTCGACGCCGTTCTCGTCAACGCCTTTATAATCGGCATACTCGGCCTCGAACTTCTGTTTGAGAGAAATCAACCAGTCGGTGCCGAATCCCGAATCGAAGTTGAATACGTAAATCGGCGTTCTGTTCGGATCCAGCTCTTCGCTAAACTGATCGTCGCCGTTGTTACAGCCCGAAAACGCGCACACGGCAAACGCCATGATTGCCGCAAGTAATATCGCCGTAAATTTCTTTTTCATTATATATCCTCCGTTCTTTGCTCCGTCCCGTATGATTGTCGAGGCGGACAAACAATAACTTTATTCGGTTAGCTAATAACAATAATCTTATTTTAATTCTAACTGAACATCTATAAGTATACAAGTTACCCCCCTTCGATACAAGTCTAAAACAACGACATACTTTTCAAAAACAACGATATTTTGAAAACAATGCTTGCTTAGCCAGCATGATTATGTTATAATTGGCGTATGAAAATTACCGATTATCACTTCCCCGAAAAAAACGACGAGCACGCATACCGGCTTTTGCACTATTCCCATTACGAATACAGTACCGACCACCCAAGCGCAATCACATTACATTCGCACCCGCATTGCGAACTTATTTACGTGCTGAAAGGAAGCGGCACGTTTATGCAAAACGATTTGAGCGTACCGATGAAATGCGGCGATTTGATATTCGTCAACTCGTTTACGCAGCACTATGAGTGTCCGTCTAAAAACGAACCGTTCGAATGTCTGTTTTTTGCAGTCAATACGTTTTCTTTCAAGGATACGCGCTACCAAGCAACGCATGACGTTTTTACAAACGCCGCGTCGCGCACTCCGTTTGAAAAAATCTATTTGTTCGAAATGCCGAATTTATTATCGACGTTTGCCGATTTGTCCGCCGAATTCGATAGAGAGCTGGAAAAATGCGAGCTTTACTACGAAGCGTTAATACAATCTCGATTTTGCTCCACCTTTTTAATCGCGTTGCGGCAAACGCAAATACTAACACAAAAAGCGCACGCCGACATCTTGAAAAACGCGCGAATTCCCATCGCCGCGGCGCAATATCTCGAAACATATTTTTATTGCGAACATTCTCTCGAAGAACTTGCAAAACGGTTTTATATCAGCAAAAACCACTTAACGTTCGCGTTCAAAAAACAGTTCGGCGTTACCCCGATGCACTATTTGAAAAATATCCGCGTTAAAGAGGCGCAAGGATTGCTGCGCACCACCAATCGCTCCGTATCCGAAATTGCCACGCAAGTCGGCTTTATCAACGCCTCCTATTTCGCCCGCGTTTACAAACAGTGTACGGGACGCACCCCCACCGAAGAAGCCGAACTTACCTACCGCAACAATACTGCGGATTCATAAAACACGAGATTGCAAAAATTTGCAATCTCGTGTTTTATGAATCCTTTACTTATAATTATACACTTATTTTAATCGTATTTTTCTTACGATACAGCCTTCAAACAATTTCTCAAATTCTTCGATTGTTCCTTCCTTTATAAGATTTTTTTGACAAAAAAACATAGCGTCCTTATGCGGAAAATAAAATATGAATTGATACAGATTTCCCCAATCTATTACTTTTTTCACATCATCAAATTCTCTGCCGGCGTATATATCGTTTTTGCCATACCGTCTAATCCCGTCCTCTTCAATTGTAACCCTTATCGGCAAATTATTACGCCAATCTTTTTTAGGTATAACTATATTCGGAAAAATGCAAAATATCACTGCCATAGCCGTGCATAATATGATAAATCCGCCAAAACACATCCACGCTCCCCAATTATGTAAATGAACCGCAATTATAAATAACGGACAACAAACTATTACCCATGTTACAAACATCACTAAGCGCGTCGTTTTATTTAAATTTTTATAAATGACAGCATAATTCGAACTATCGATTTCGCCCATAAATTCTATCAAATCATTTACTCTCCCAAATCTTAAAGTTATCAATTCCCCTGTTATTGCCGTAGGCATACAAATTCAGCTGCCCCTGGTTAATTTATCCCTGTATAACTGTTACGATACGTCGACAACTGTTTATTTGATTTCGCGTTTTTTACAATTATATTATACTCCGCTTTCTTTACTGCGTCAATATGAAAATTTAATAATCATCCACCCGAATATCGGGTGGTATTTAATTTTCGGGCATAGCCCTTGTTCACCGGCGTAACGCAAATGCGTTTTTTAGTTGGCCTGCCAGCCATGCATTGGTTACTTGCTACCCGTCAACGGGTCTCTCGGGTCAAAGATACTCAATTGGTCTGTTTCTTTGTCTGTCTTTAACTGATTTGCTACATATTCTTGTATCGCCTTTGCGTTTTTCCCAACGGTCATGATACACCTCAAATAGTAGCGCCATTGTTCTTTGGTTCATATTATAACACATTTAATCTTTAATTTACTGTCAATTTTTTTTACATCTATAACCGTTTGCAAAAAACATCAAAAAAACTCCAAGCAATTCAGTATTTCCAATTGTTTTTCGTATAAATCTTTATTCGTAATTTTTATTTGCATTTCTTCCATAACTTCACCAACCGCAAATATTATAGTATGAGTGAAAAGCAAAAGTCAAACAAAAAAAGCTGTCAGTATTTTCCATTTTAAGTTGCTAATTTAAAAACCTTTGCAAAACGTCGTCAGTAAAATACTGATAATTTTAGTTCTTTTGGCAACAGGACGTGTGCTTGTCTTGAGACAAGTGGCGTCGCGCTGCGCGCTCCGCCAAGACAAGCACATTTCCTCAATCAACAAAATAAAATGCGCAACGGGGGCGGAGTCGCCCGCTGAACCGCTTGGGCGATCTTCCACCCTCACCGTTGCGCGGGCATATTTTATGATTTATTCGTCTTTATCCGACGGCTGTATTTCCAACGCTGTCTTGTCTTTCGCGTTCAACGGCGAAATTACGGATTCGCCGAGCTGTTCTTCAATATTAACTCGTGCGTTTTTAGCAACGTTTCCACCACGTTTCGCCACCTGCTTATTTTCATCGAAAGTTTTCGGCTGAACTTGTTTAGAAATCGCCGTCGTCGTAACTTCCGCCAGCATATTCAGAACAAGTTCTATATTCGTCATATTGTCGCGTAGATTTTCTTTTTTTAGCCCCTTAACGGCCTTGTATTCCTTAACGGTCAGCCCGCTCCACGCCTTTGTCATTTCGTTGGTCAGAATAGCGTAATCTTTATCTTTCTCAACGCCGCGAGCTTTCCATTCGTCGGTTAACTCTTTTCTCATTTCAATAGTCTGCAAGCGTTGGTTAATCCAGCCTTCCGTATAGCCTTTTGCGCGGTAGAAATCAGCGCCGCGTAAAATTGCCTTTTCGGGGTCTGCAATCTCGTCCAAACGCTCACTGCCGACCTGTGCGAGCCACATTTTGAAAGGTTCGGCGTTAGGGGAGGGGATAGATTGCACAAGCCGTAAAACGCCTTTCGTATCGAATACGTCGGTCATTCTCATTTTACCATCAGCCGCTAACATTTTCAAACCGTTACAATTTGTAACGGTTTCATTTCCTTCGTCTTTTAATCGTTTTTTTAAAACACGCCAATATGTTTGAGGATTAGGGCTATCCGTCAAAATAGCAACAATATCTACGACGGAAAAATACCATTCTTCCTCTTCGGCATTCCATAAGGTACGAACTTGTTTGTTTTCAAATAGTTTAATTTTGTTTTCCATAATTTTAGTATAACATAACGGGGGAGAAATTTCAATACTACTTATTTGTTTTTCTTAATTGTTTTATTACTTCTTTGCCGACTGTACCTATCAGACAGCCTTCGTCCCAGCAGCTAAAATCATCATATAAAAGCAGTTTTCTGTCGCCTAAGCCGATATTGCACACTACGTCCTCGTCCATAATATCCGAAATAAAATATTGTTCAAGACCTTTTGAGTAAACAATTTTTTCACCTGTTTTTTCCATATATTTCATTAAATATGCCAATGCTGAGCCAATATCATCCTTATACAGTCTTGAAAAATCCGACCTGCCGAACCGTTCGTTAAAATATGTATTTTGCACCGTAATTTGCCGCTTATGCGTCCGAAAACTATAATCGTTGACTTCCTGCATTTTCCCCGGCATTGTGCCGTCAGGAATATCGAATACACCGTGAAAATGCAAACGTTTCTTTTCCGGAGAACGCTCCCACACTCCCATATACTTCCAACCTTTACGATTACAATAATGCGCAAGGCAGTTTTTCAGTTTTTTACGAAAACTTTCTTCGGTATGTATTTTAGCATCATAAGTAAAAGTACAAAAATAATTAAAATCCTGTAAATTCGCCTTGCGCGTGAGCCGTATTCGACGACATATCAAATTGCGCCGTTTTCGTTCCAGATTTTCGTCAACGAAATCCTGCGTTTGTTTTTCGCTTTCAAAATACTGCCGCATTGTAGAAATCAACCTTACTCGCCGTTCGTTTTTCTTTAAGTTTACCAAGTCGGCATATAACTCGTCGAAAATCTCCCGTCTTGTCATTTTACGTTCTGCATTCGTCTGCGGTTTGGCTGATAGAAAGTGATTGTTTACATATTCGGTAAATTCTTCTACTTCACGTTCCTGTTCCGCCGTAAGCGATATAAGCGTGTTGCCTGTTTTAGGAAACACGCTGTTCATTGCTATTTGACGCGCCGTTTCTTTCGCCACGTCATGTTGTTCTTTCACTGTTATTTTTTCGTTATCCGACTTTTTATGCGGCCTACACTTTCGCGGGATATACGGTATCCCTATAAAATGACTGCCGTCGGAATATATCTTACACTTGCCGTATGGCATAAAAACGCTCCTTTTGCCGTATAAGGAAACGCCAAACCTTTACGTTTACTTTGCCGCAGAACCTTTGCCGTCCGCGTCCTTATACAGCGAGTTCATAAATACAGCAAAAATATTTGCTTGCAAGGATATTTTTGCGAAATTTACATCTTTATACCGGCGGCGTTTACGTCGCGCCCTTTGTAAAAGGGTTTCAGGATTTATCCTGACGGTATAAATTAGATATAAAATAACTATTCTGCATTTTCAGTTCTTCCACGCTCGCTTTTTCCGTTGCATATTCCAAATAATCTTTCAGACCGACTTTGCTCTTTTTTGCTAGCTCGTTAAAATAATCCGAAAAACAATCCGTCGAAAACCTGTTCGCATAAATTTTAGCATTCATCAAATAATACTTTTTCTTTTCCTTTTTTCCGTCCATCGTGCCGCGTTCTTTCTCTATTTTAAGTATCGAATATCCGTAGCGGTTATATATCTTTATATGCCTTTTCCAAATCCAAGCCGTTATGCTCTTTAAAATATACACCCACAAAGTATTATCCCCGCGGCGGAAACGGAAATCGTAGTACAGCCGTATAAAGCGGTTGAACGCCCATTCCGAAAACATTTCTTCCAAAGTATAAAAGGGCAGCGCGAGCCGCTGTTCTCCCGTCGCGGTAATATAAAGTATATCGCATAAATCGCGTGAATCCGCGCCCCAGCTTTCGGGGCGTTGCTCGTCGGTGAAGACCTTTATAAACGGGTAATTGTCTATGGTTGCGGAATGGCGGCACATTTTCAGCCACGAATTGAACAAATCGTTTTTTTGGTTGGTTTCTTCATTGCCTTTCTTCACTTCCCGAAGTTCCAGATTGTTGCCGCGCTCCTTGCCTATTTCCGTAATCGCCACAACGCCGAACTCGAAACTTCCCGCGTTCGGGTTATGCTCTAAAACTTTTTTGCCGAGCCGTAACACGTCGAAGTCCAGAATGTGGGAATGACGAGACTTTCGTTTGGTTTCCGAAAAAAAGTCCGTCGTCCATACGGGAAAGTTGCCGTTGCTCAAAACTGCGTTATCCGTTCTTACGGCATAATTGGAAACTATCAGGCTGCTTTCCGTTATATAAAGGAAATACGCTTGCGCATAAGTTGAAAGCACGTCGAAAAGGGAAGATATTTTCAATGCGTCATCGTAAAACAAGCCGTATCTCGTATAATCGTAACCGTATAACTGCCGAGCCGCGTCTTTATGTTTTAAAAAACGTCGTTCTTTCAGTTTTACCCATTCCTTGACCGTTGCCAGATTATATACCGTGCCGTATTCCATACATTTTCGGAGTTCCAGCTCAAACGCGAGCCAAGGAAAATACGGAAATTTCATATCGTTTTTTTGCAGGATTTCCAAAGCGCGTTGACGGAACATAACTTCCTGCGAAAGCGTCATATCCGTTATGATCGTCGTCTTCTTTTTCCCCATACTGCCGCACGCCATCGTTACTATCGGCAGTTCGTTTATAAACCCGCAGTTTCTCGCCTCGTTGTGCCGCAGACGGTTTACGGCAATGCGTTTGCGCCAGCGGTGGAATAAAGGATAGACGGCTAAAACCAACACCCACCACGGGAAATGGCGGAAGATAAAGTGCAAGTCTATGAACAGTTTGCATATCTGTACGTAAAGGTTGGCGAAATCAAAGGATACGGCGAAATAGAAGTAATACGCCAGCGCTCCGAAAACGACGCTCGCCGCGTTCAGATGAAACGTCCAGAGCACCAGCCAGCATATCCATACCGCGCCGTGTTCTTTCAAAAACGCAAAATAGGACAGCGCAAACCGCTTTACGGGCTGATAAGTTACCGCCATTATTTTTTTGAATAACCGTAAAGGAACGGTATCTTTATTATGACCGTTATTGCCTTTTGCGTATAGTCGTTTGACGGCAAAAATAAGGATAACGATGCACGGCAACAGAATAGAAAATATCTTTGCCGCATTGCCGAGCGTGCCCGCAACCGTCCGCCCCCAAGCCGTGAAATTGTCCTTGCTGAATAACAGCCCGAAATACTTCGCTGCAGAGCTTTGAAAGCCTTCAAAGTCGGACGGGAACAGGGTATCCCATTGCAACACTTTCGAATACTCCGTGACCGTGGGAACAATGCTATGCTCTATCCCGAAGATACCGCAGAAATAGTACGCTACGGAACGTCCGAAGTCGCACAACGTTTCCCAAAACCGCAAATACGCTTGACGGAACACGAATGCGCCGAGGGCGATAATCGCCAACGAGATAAATACCGTAACCGCAATATTGACCGTTTTACGCACCGACGTTTCCTCCCGTATAGATGAGATAGGATATAACGAGTGCCGCGACGATGAGCATGATTGCGGCAAATAATCTTTTTAATATTTTCATGGTGTTTTAAAAACAGCGCCGAAAGATTTTTCTTCCGGCGCCGGTTTTTGTTAATCCTCCTTTTTCTTGTTGTTCTTTTTTTGTTTTCGTTTTTCTTTTGCGGAACGAATCGCCTTAAACGGCAGAGTAATCAGCCATATGATTCCTTTGACAAGATACGGCAGGAGCGGGACGAGAATCAAAACCGATATTATCCATAAAAGGATAGATAACAGATTTTTACATCCGTCGCTGCCATTAACAACGACCTCCCCATCGTTTACCGGCTCATCACTGCCCGTCTGTTTGTTGTCTATAACGCCGAGATTGTATGTAACGCCGTCGGTTTCAAATTTCAAGCGCAAGATAGTGACGTCGCCGACCAAAGTGGAAAACGCAACCGTAGACATACCGCCCGACGTGGAAGAATAACTTGTTTCCGCAAACCGCAATACCCATTTCTTTCCTTTCAGGGCGTTTAGCCCTTCGTCGGTAATTTTGTTCGCTACGGAGACATCTATGAGCGCTCCCGCGTATACATTCTGCATCATATTTTCGTTCGCTATAAAATCTTCCACCGTTTGTATTCTGTCCCACTTATACGTTCCCGCGAACCAGCCCCCGCCCGTATGTTCCACTTTATCCGTGTATTTCAAATAAGCGTAGTTATCTTGCTTGTCGTAGAACGTTTCGTTTTCTCCCGCGCCTACCGCGAACGACCACGAATATTCCTGCGAAGTATAATACACGTCGGCTTCCAGCAGTTTATCCATAGGCTTGTCCGTATTGAACGCCACGAAATGGCTGTCGCACGCCCCGACGTAGAGCTGAAACCCGTCTTTATACCGTACAAATCCTACAAACTTATCCGTTACGGTTATCGTTTCAATATCCACGACCTGCACATAAGGCTTGCCGTTGATTGTCCCGAAACAATACTGTTTGGATACGTCGTAATTTATTTCGGTAATCTCGTTGCCGTGTTCCGCAGAATCGTCTATGCTTTCGTCAAACGGGCGGTAAACGGAACTTATGGCGTAATACCTTGTCGGCTCGTTTAATACCGTGAAATCTTTTACCAGATATTTATAAAAAACTCCGTTTGAACTAAGATAAGTCAGCTTGTAATTTCTATAACTTATCTCGTCGTTTACGGTAATGGAAATATTGATGGACGACGCTCTTAAATCTTTGGTTTGCCCGCTCGGCTGATACAGATATACGAAAAGTTCGTTATCCGTACTTTCCGCTATCTGTATCATGTTTAGGGAATAGTCCGCGCCGTTTGCGGGGTAGTAATCTACCGAAAAACTTTCGTCTTTTTTTAAATCTTCCAATACGCCGGTATATCCCGTATCCGCATAGGCGGGTATAGGCACGCATAGAAGAGTAAGAACGTATGTAAGGAATAATATAATTATCTTTTTCATCGTCTTTCTCCTTAAAATACTGTCGTCGGCGGATTTAGAAATATTTCCGTTGCGTCGCTTGAAAAAATCAGCCATAATTTTACGACGCTCGTTTCCGCTGTCACCGTTAGTATGAAATAACTGTTTTCCGCGTTCAATTCACCGTTAAGCGTTATTTCTCCGCCGTATTTTGCTTCCACCGCTTTTTTTACCGTAAACCTTTCCGGTACCGCAACCGAAAATCCGCTTAAACCCCGTTCTATTTCGAATACGTCGGTATAATCGTCGTTCTCTGTCGTTCCCGTGTAAAAGGTATGCTCTTCGCCGTTTGCAGTAAAGGTAAAATTATTTACGTTGCTTGCCGTAACTTTTACCGAATAACCGACTTCGCCGCCCGTCAGGGTTTTTACGTCGAACCGGCTTATTTCGCCGACTTTTAGATTTACGTATGCGCCGTCGGCATTTGCGTAACATTTTTTTCCTTCGTGTTCAACGTAAAAAGTAACGCCTTGACTGCGCAACAGAAAATATGCCGTTCCGCCCGTTATTCCGAGCAATAATAAAATTACAAGCGCCCATGTTATAATATTGCCCAATATACCGATACGCTTATCTGTCTTGCTCATGGTTTGCTTTCGTTAAAATACGACGCTTTCCTGACCTAAGACGATATTTGTTACCTTATAATGCAGTCGACTTCTGTCAGGTGAATATTTTATTGAGGCGCTGAACGAAGAGTACAATCCGCCCGTTTCCAACGTCAGCGTATAATACGTATAATCCGGGTGCTCTTTCATTACGGTTACCGCCGCATTATGATATTTTTGAACTTGAAGCATAGAGGCGTTAAATCCATATAATTCGTCGATGGAAAATATGGACAGACTTTTTGCGTCGTCGGCAAAAATAAATTCATCGAATAATACCTCTTGTGTAGTAACGAATTTGCCGTCCTTTAATTTATATTCCACTTCCGTTGTCAATGCGTCGGTAATCGTTTCTTCCGGCAATTCCGCTTGCATTGCCGCTACGAAATCTTCGTTTATTCTCGCCGTTAGCGTGAAGTTGTTCTCCAAAACGTCATTTAACGTATACTCGCTGTATATGGGGGCAAATTCATAGGCTTCGTCGTCTACACAATCAAAGGTTTCGTCTTCTCCGAACACAAAATCTATCTCGTTTTTCGGACTGAAAAAACGCATCCCCAAAAGTTTTTTAGCAAAATCTACCGTACAGCTCGCAGTCGCTTTTTCGTTGTTTCGATGCGTCACGGTAACTTGAATCTGTTCCCCGAACGCTTGCAGACATTCCACCGTGGCGGTTAAGGCTCCGTCGCTTTCCGGCGTTATTGTTACGTAATCCGTTACGGTTTTTCCCGTCGCCCACTCCGAGTTTGCGTTGACAAACCCAATGGACCAATCCACCGCTTTATCTTTGGCGTTACTCGGTTCAACCGTCGCCGTTAATATCTGCGCGCTTTCGGCAAAGGGGGACACGCCGTATGCCGCGTAATCCGCTTTCGTTATTTTTTTGCTCATCAGCGATATACCGTTTTCCGTACTTTCGCCGACGAGCATGCCGCCGGTTTGTTCGGGTTGTTTTTCGCCGCATTCCGTACAGATACCGTCTACATAACTATGCTCGTGTTCTTTATCCAGCCAGCCCCACGGGTTTGCCGTTTTGAACCCTTGCGTGATAACTGCCGCAAGCAGTACGCCGACGATTAAAAACGCGATAAGCGTCAATACCCACTTCACGCTGTCGCTTTTTTCGTGTTTGTATAAATCGTTTTTCATTGTTGTATCTCCTATATATTCTTAAATTTCGGCGGCTCGGTTTTCACGCAAGCCGCCGCAGTTATTGCGTTACGCCGCTTTTTTAAGTAGCATATTCAAGAGCGCTTTATCCGAAGCGCGGAAAGGCTTGACCGCGCATTCATACACTTCGCCGTCGCTGTCCGTAGTTTGTACAGCGTAGGTGTTTCCGCTGAGCGTTTTTCCCGTTGCCTCGTCTTTGATTTCATACGGCTTTAATACCAATTCTGCCGCCATTTCTTCGCCGAATACGATATCCAGAACCGTGTACCCGCCCTTATCCGGGGGAATGATTGCCACTCTTACGTCCTTGCCGCGAACCTTGCCTTTGATAAAATACGAATAATATGTTTTATCTTCCTTTTCAAACGTTTCACGTTCGACGTAAATTTTATTTTTTTCTTGAATTTTTTCCATGTTTTTATTTCTCCTTTTTAATCTTTGCCTTTTCTTTGCGAAATCACTTTTGCCTGATTTTTACTTTTGCCTTCCGCAAGCGCTTTTTTGTACTTGTAAATCCCCGTGCCGTCGGATTGAGAAAGCAGATACCCGGAACGAAGTCCTTTGTCGTATTCGCTCAATTCTTCGCCGTTTTTTTCTCCGCGCATATATACGCCTTTTTTCCGTTCTTCGGCGTAACCCTTAGCGCGTTTGGAGGGAACCATCCATCTCCGCTTGTTGTAATCCCG
This sequence comes from uncultured Clostridia bacterium, assembly GCA_944367565.1. GTDB lineage: Bacteria > Bacillota > Clostridia > Christensenellales > Borkfalkiaceae > UMGS775. The sequence goes on along the minus strand of CALVWR010000007.1, from coordinate 75,524 downwards.
TGTCGAATTGCTTTTCTGCGATTCGACGGCGGCATTATCTTTTTTTGCCATATTTTTTTCTCCTTAAATTTTTTAGTTTCTTGCCCGTGTTGCCGTTAGCTAAGCATTATAACAAATTTACTTTTTACCCATCAATTCGTTATAGATTCGGCCGCTTTCTAAAACGCATTGATACAATATAGAGTAATATTTATTAAACATTTTCCATTTTCGGCAAGCGCGTAACCGTATAAGCTAACAACTCCTGTTTTGCCGAATATCTGTTGGACTTTTTTAAATAGAAATACTCAACCAACCAGATTTCCACATCTAAATGCCGTTTTTTACATTTTTCAAAAAATGCAAATGCTTTCGCCGCGCCGTCGAAATATTTACTTCCGAAATTACACTCTACCCTGTACATTTTCATTTGCTTTCACCTCTTTACGACTTGCAATATATTCGCCTATCTGTTTTTCATACCGTTTCATCATAATTTCCGAAATTCTGTGAATCAATTCTTCCTGCATATCCGTTACACCATTTTTGTTCAACTCCTTTACTTTCACATACAAAGGTACATTCATGAGATATGAACCATCTGTATCTCGCAATCCTATATACGCTACTTTTTGATACATATCGCTCATAAACGTTTCTCCTTTTGCTTTTGAGAGGCAGTCCTCTCACTTATAAGGGAACGGGATTCGTAAAAGTACGTGGAATCTTCTAAAATTTTTTTTAATTTTACCAATGTTCTCTGCAAGCGGTCATGTAATGCAGCTTTTCCGATACCATATTCCCTTGCAATTTCCGTTTGACTTTTTCCATTGAAATATATCTGCACAATAAGTTCGCGTTGTGCAGGCAATAGCTTTAAAATGGCATTCTTTAAGTTCTCCGTCTGTTCGCCTTGTATATAGTTTTCCTCTACGTCGGAATGAAGCGCTTCAAACTGAAAGCCTGCTTCACTCATTAATTCAAGCGAGCTTTCTTTACGCTTTTTACTTCGCCATACACCCCTTTTCTCCTCCGTTAAAATTGCAAAATACGCTACGGCGCATTCTTCCGATACTTCAATTTCCATTGTTTTGCCTTCGATTTCATAATTAATTGTTTTCATGTTCGACTCCTTGAATTTCTTAAATCCGCAGAGCCGGTTTTCCGTAAACAAGAAAACGGCAGAAAGGCTTGATTATATTTGCCTTCCTTGCCGTCTTGCGGTCTACGGATTTATATTGATGTTTCAGGACTTACGTCGCCCGATTAGCGTTTATGATTTCTACGTTACCGTCATCTAAAAAACGAACGATCGTTACATTGCCCTTCAAGACGATTTCGACTGATTTCGACTGCTTGTCTATCCGGCAAATTAACTTGTTAGCACTATTCCGTATCTCTTCCATATTTTTCCTCCTTTTTTGTTTTTGTAAAGACGATATTGACTTTCGCAAAGATATTTGCTATACTAAATTTGAATATTATCTATGCAATCGATTGCCTTTTACATTTTTGAGTATATACAATTTTTCTTGCTTTGTCTTTGGTATTCGATTGGTAAGAATTTGGTGAGGAATTGGGGAAAAGATGAGTAAATTATGTTTCGGTAGCTTTGCGCGATTATTAAAAGACGCAACGGCCTATTCTAACGAATATTTAATAGAAACGCTGTTTCGTCCGTTTATCGGCAATAATTTTAATATTGATCCCGGCGACCAAAGTCGTTTTATAAATTCTAAAAAGAATCTTCCTAAATACATCAAGGAAAATAACGTTCCCTCTTTAGATGAATATTTTCAGGAAACTATCGTCCCGCATATCAACCAGCTGAAGATACCAAAACTTCTTTCTTTGCTTGTCGGCGTTATTCATGGTGATGACTCCATTCCAGATATAGAAAAATCCGCTATGATTTCTCAAGCGGACGAACAACACTTATCTAAATTTTTATCTCACGTTTATCTCTATGCACTGCAACAGCCGAACGATATCGAAGAAAGCGCTCTTCCCGAACCGTCAGATCATCAAGCTTACTCTATTTTCAAGGGAAAAATTTATATAAACGGAAAAGAACTTATTTTGCCCGATAAACTTATCCCACCAAACGATATCGATTCTTCCGAACATGTTTATATCACGGAACTGTTAAAAGCCTATGCTGACGCCGAAAATCTTCCTCAAATCAACGCCGATTCCGTTCCGCCGAAATACTTAAGAAATTTTAACGAACAAAGACAAAATTTCTATAATGCAGAAGCGATCAACCGTAAAGTCCGCGATACCGGCATATATAATCAGTTTGAAATATTTATTCAGGATACTTACGATAGTATTATCGATGTACATGATCAAGCTCACCCCAACGGATACGAACGTTTGTTAAAAGTTCTCCAACAGGCAGGTAATCGTCCGCAAGGGAAATCGTTGCTCGAAACTCTACCGAATTGGATCGGTAGCAGTGAAAAAAAAGGCGCTTGCCATATTCTCGTCAACCATAAAAAAATTACTTGGGTGGCAACAAATGAATAATCTTTTCAACTCTCCGTTTGAAAACGCGCTGCGCGTACTGTTACTTTTATCTTTTAACCGCGACCGCGCTTTCAGTACGGACATGATCACAGCTCTGGATTTTATTGCTTTATATGGAAAAGAGTTCGGTATAACCGATTCAAATCTTAACGGTGATAACACTTTTTCTTCTTGCGAATATACTGCCAAAAGAAATATTATTCAAGAAGCAATTAAAATGCTCGTTCTCCGCAATTTAATTTCCGCAGACTATAATCCCTTTGGTTTTTACTATTCGATTACAGAAAACGGACTATCCTTCGTTAAGCACTTGAACACCGATTATGCAAAAGAATATATTGCAACGCTTATCCCTCTTTATACCTTTACAAAAAACAAAACCGAACAGCAACTCGTTTCTTTTATCCACGAAATCGCAAAATTAAAAATAGGAGATGGCAATGAGTAAATTCTATATTAAACGACTTTCCATATTAGGCGAAAACAAAGCCCCCTCTCATATCGATTTTAACGAAGGCTTAAACATCGTTTACGGCGTTTCCGATTCCGGAAAAACTTGTATTGTAAAATGTATCGATTTTATTTTCGGCAGTAAAAATATACCTATTCCCCAAAAACATGGTTATTCCGTTATTCAACTACTCATCAGCACTGACTATGGTGACGTTTTTCTCGAAAGAACAATCGGTAAAAATAAAATCTATGTTTCGAGCCAAAACCCAAACGTCGTTTCCGGAGAATATGCCCTTAAAGATATAGGTAAAACACTTTTAGGTTTAATTGGTATTACCGACATGCCGAAAATTATTAAAAACAATCGTTACGAGCAACAGTTTTTAACTTGGCGTACTTTTTTGCACTCCTTTTTCATTACTGAAGAAGAAATCATACAAAAAGAACCTATATTAATCTCTAAAGAAAACACCGCTAAAACCGCATCTTTATCCGCATTATTGTATTTAATTTCTGCGCCGGATTTCTCTAAAATCACTCCGAACGAAGATAAAAAAATCCGCGAAGCAAGAAAACGCGCCGTTGAAACCTACATATCTGGCGAAATTACAAAACTGGATGAACAACAAAAATCCCTTACGGCCAAACTTAAAGAAATATCTATGGTTTCCGTTGAAAACGAAATTCAAATCTTACTGAACCGTTTAACGGAAACCGAAACTGCAATCATTACCGAAATTAATAATAAAAAAGGTACTCTTGCAAAAATTTTTGCCGAACGCGATCGATTAGCCGAGTGCAATCTTTTGCTTGACCGATATACCGAACTCCGTTCACAATATATTTCGGATATCAAAAGACTAAGCTTTATCGTTGACGGTGAACAGAATTTAAATAATGAGCCTATTCCGAATAAATGTCCGTTTTGTAACGGTACGTTACCCGAACAAAAATTATCTTCCTATATAGATGCGGCTAACGCCGAACTCGCTCGCATCAGTAAACTATTAACGGAATTAGACGCTACCCAAAACAGTGTTATCGCAGACAAAAATCTTTGTGAAAAAAATTTACAAAATCTTTTCAGAGAAAGGCACTTCAGCGACGAATTATTGAAAAACAAACTTCAACCGGAAGCAGCGCAACTTAAACACACCTTACAAAATTACCGTAGTTATATACGGCTTCAACGCGAACTGGAAATCATAGAACAAACACATAAGGACAAATATCAAAATCTGACGGATATACTTGCCACTCAAGATATTTCCACCGCAGAATACAAACCAAGAGACCATTTTCCCAATGATTTTGAAACGTGTATCTCGGAAATATTTAAAGATATTCTTACCGAATGTAAATACGAAAATCTTTTATCCGCAAGATTTTCGTTAAAAGATTTCGACGTCATCGTCAATGCTAAACAAAAAGGTGATTTCGGAAAAGGGTTTAGAGCCTTTTTGAATATTACGCTTGCAATCGCTATGCGTGAATATTTATATAGATTCGGAAAATTTTCGCCGCGGTTCTTGATCGTGGATTCTCCCTTGCTTTCGCTTGAACAAGGCGTCGATGAAACCGCTCCCGAAAGCATGAAAACTGCGTTGATGGAATATCTTATAAAAACACAGCATTTCGGGCAAACTATTATTATTGAAAACAATATTCCCGCATTAGACTATGAAAAACACGGCGTTACTTTACATCATTTTACCAAAGGCAAAGAAAACGGACGTTACGGGTTACTTGCCGACATTATTGATTAAGGAGCTTACCAATGAAAATATCCTATAATAAATTATGGAAACTGCTCATCGATAAAAAAATGAATAAACAAGACCTTGCCAAACTTACAAAAATCAGCGCAGCCACGATGGCTAAACTCGGTAAAGGCGAAAACGTCAATACCGAAATTCTGTTGCGAATTTGTACTGTGCTTAATTGTGATATTGCAAATATCATGGAAATAGAAAAATTGTAGTCTTTTGAAGATTGACTTTTGTCGTTGTAGTTGGCCCCCGCAACGAGAATTGTCAAGGGGCAACGGTTATCCCTCGTTAAGCATAAACCGTTGCCTTTTTTCTTGACAATTCACGTTTATGCGGCGGCAATAAACCTGTTCGACAAAAGTCAATTCCCCGAAAAAGAAGGAGTTAATTAATGAACAATAATTGCGTTATTTATCCCCGTTTCAGCTCTTACGGGCAAAACGAACAGAGTATCGAAGCTCAAATTCGTATCTGTAAAGAGTTTGCTGAAAACAAGGGGCTGAAAGTCGTCAATATTTATCCCGAAAAAGCCAAAACAGGCACAAACGATAACCGACCCGCTTTTCAGCGCATGATCGCAGACGCTCAAAGTGGCGCGTTTCAATACATAATCGTTTATATGTTCGATCGCTTTGCCAGAAATAGGCGAGACAGTATTATGTATAAAGAAATGCTCAAACAAAAATACGGCATTAAGGTATTGTCTGCATTAGAGCCTATCGCAGAAGACGAAGGCGGCGAGTTTTACGAAATGTTTTTGGAGTGGAATGCCGAAAAATATAGCAAGCGACTTTCTAAACGCGTACGCGATGGATTGGATACCAACGTCGCTAACGGATTGTATTGCGGCGGAGCATTGCTTTTCGGATATAAAATCAATCTCGAACCTTTAAGCGGAAAACCCGGTAAAAGTAAAAAAACTATCGTCATTGACGAAGAAAACTCTAAAATCGTACGCTATATTTTTGAAGCGTACGACAAAGGCGTTTCTAAAAAAGAAATTGCGGAAGAACTCAACCGCCAAGGATGTCGGGTAAAAGGCAAACCTTTTACAAATAAAGTTTTCGATAACTGGCTGCTCAATGAAAAATATACCGGTGAGTTTACTTTCGGCGGTAGACACTGCAATAATATGTTCCCCCAAATAATTGAAAAAGACTTATTCCAGCGCGTTCAAAAAAAACTTGCAAAAAATAAATATGTTGCTGGTGGCATGGCTACCGCTAAAATTCCCTATTTACTGACCGGTAAATTATTTTGTGGCCATTGTGGCACAGATATGGTTTCCGACGGCGGCACAAGTAGATCTGGAGCTAAACATTATTACTACGCTTGTAAGAAAAAGAAAAAAGGCGAATGTCTTAAAAAACGTGAAAATAAAGACGCTTTGGAGTTATATGTTACCTCTTGCGTTATTGATTTCTTAAACAACAAGCAAAATGTAGATATTGTCGTAACAGACGTTTTAAATTATTACGAAAAGAGAACAGACAAAAGTAATCTAAAATCCATACAAATAAAAATTGACAAAATTAAAAAAGATGTGGACGATCTTGCCGATGCGTTTGTTAAGGCAAAAAGCAAACTGTTGCAAGATACCATTGAAAAAAAGATGATAGAATATGAAGCCTTACTCAACGATCTTTCCAGTCAACAAGCCAAACTGGAACTTGAACGCGGATATCGCATAACAAAAAAAGACCTCATCGAATTTATTACCGAACTTTTAAAAGGTAATAAAAACGATAAGGACTACCAAAGAAAAATTATAGATCATTTAGTCAGCCAAGTTTATATTAGCGATAACGAAACAGTCGTATATTTTAATATTAAGGGCGGTAAAATTATAAATAGTATTTCTTTTGAAAATACTAAATCCGCCCTTAACGGCACAAATTGTGTTCTATCGCAATCAACTACGCCCTGCCATGAAAAAACCGTTAGTTAAACGCTAACGGTTTTTATATTTTACAGTTTGCGGGGATCCGGCAAAAGCCGTTTCCCCGCAAGATTTATAAGAATCTCAAGATTGATAATAGCCTGTCGGTTTTCCCTTAACGAAGCCGGTTGTGCCGCATGATATATTCGACGATGCGGTCGACATCCGTAAACGCCAAAGCCACATAACTGTCGGCGGCTCCGTAATAAATCGCGATTCTGCCTGTTTTTGCGTCGGACAACGCGGCGCACGGGAAGACCACGTTCGGAACAAATCCGCGCTCTTCATATTCCTCTTCGGGTGTGAGGAAATAATTTTCGCTTCGGTACAGCACTTTATCCGGCTGATCGATATCGAGAATGGCTCCGCCCATGGAATAGACGTAACCGTTGCAGGTGTTGACGACGCCGTGATAGAAGATCAGCCAGCCGACGTCCGTTTCGATCGGGACGGCTCCCGCGCCGATTTTCAGGCTCTGCCACCAGATATCGCTGCGCGACATCACGTGCTTATGATTCCCCCAATATTTCAGATCGGGACTTTCGCTGATGAAGATATCTCCGAAGGAAGTATGCCCGCCGTCGGAAGGACGGGACAGCATATAATATTTTCCGTTGATTTTGCGCGGGAACAGCACGCCGTTGCGGTTAAAGGGAAGATACGGGTGGTTGTATCTTTCAAAGTGCTTAAAATCCTCAGTTTCCGCGATCGCCAGCGTCGGGCCGTAAAAATCCGCGCACCAGACGACATAGAATTTATCTTCGATGGGGATCACTCTCGGATCGTAAGAGTAAAAGTTTTCAAACTGCTTGCCGTTTTCGTCCAGAAAGCAGATTTCCTCATCGCTGATCGACCAATGAATCCCGTCATCGCTTTTGCCCGTATACAGTTTGGGGATGCCGTTGATTTTTTCTCCGCGGAAAACGCCGGCAAAGCCGTCGCCGAACGGCACGACCGCGCTGTTGAAGATACGCGCGACGCCTTTGACCGGATTTCTCTTGATGATCGGATTCTCGGCATATCTCCAGACAGGGCTGTCGTCTTGGGGAGGCTGCCACGGAAGATTAGTCAGGTTCTTTCCGAAAATTTGATGTTTCATGCTTTACTCCTTATTTATTCTTTGATTGCTCCGGCAGTCAGTCCGCTGTAAATGTATTTTTGCAGGAACAGGAATATGATCACCATGGGGATGATGACGATGATCTGTCCCGCACAGATGACTTCCCAGCGCGAACCGAATGCCGAAGTAAAGTTATATAACGCCGTGGAAACCATATGAACGTCCGGAATGTAAATCAGCGGAATATAGAATTCGTTATAAATTCCGACGAATTTGATAATGAGAACCGTAACGATCGCCGGCAGCATCAGCGGCAGAACGATCGTAAAAAAGATTCTGTAAGCGTTCGCGCCGTCGATTTTCGCCGATTCGTCCAGCGAAACGGGGATGCGGTTGAGAAACTGCAGGAAGATATACACGGAAATGATATCCGTCCCGCCGAACATTAAAACCGCGCCCGTATAGGTATTGACGAGGTTGAGCGCGTTGACGATCCGGAACGTCAGCACCTGCGTGGTGACGACCGGAATCAGCGACGCCGCTAAAAACATTGCGTGTACCGCGGTCTTCCCGAAGAAACGGTATCTGCCGAGGGCGAACGCCGTCATGGAGCCCGTCATGACGGAAAGAATCAGCGAAAACGCCATGATGATCAGGGTATTGAGAAACCCTTCCAGCATTTTTCCGTCAAGAAACGCCGTTTTGTAATTCGCAAAGGAAAACGATTCGGGAAGCGTCAAAGCGGAGGAAATATAAAATTCCTCCATCCCTTTGAACGAGCCGAAAAACACCGCCAGAATGGGAACGAACACGATGACCACGCAAAGGCACAGCAAAAAGTATTTTGCGATCTTCGCCGACACGGAAAGGGCGATCGAAGCTGTATTTTTTTTCGTCAGTTCATGATACATCGTCCTTTTCCTCCTTGAAAAAAAGTTTCTGCAATATGCTGACGATGATCACGATGACCAGCAGGACCGAAGACATTGCCGACCCCATTCCGACGTTCGGACGCGATGAAAAGGAAATATTGTACGCCTCGATCACGAAGCTCGAAGTTCCGAACCTGCCGCCGGTGATGATATACGGCACCTCGAACACGGAGATCGCCCCCTTGACGGCGAGCAGCATATTGAGGAACAGCACGGAACGGATACTCGGCAGAATAATATACCTGAAGACCTGTGCGCCGTTCGCCCCGTCGAGAGCGGCGGCGTCGTAGATATCCTGTTCGATGGACGCCATCACGCCGAGGAACATGATAAAATTCAGACCGAGATACCGCCAGATCGAAACTGCCGCGAGCAGAATATTGTTGATCAAGGTATTTTCCAGATAATTCGGCGCGCCGGTCAGTCCCAGCAGCCGCAGAAACGAATTCAGCGTGCCGATATCGGGTTCAAAGAAAAGATAGAACATATATCCTGCCGCGACGCCGTTGATGAGATAGGGAAAGAAAATCACTCCCCTGAAAAAGCCGCGGCATTTGGTCGGGAACGTCAGCAAAGCGGCGAGAAACAGCGCGAGAGCAAGCTGTACGATCGCCCCGACAAGATAGTAACCGCTGTTTAAAAACGCCTGCCAATATTCTGCTTTTGAAAAAATTCTGGCAAAATTTCTGAATCCGACAAACTCGGGATCGCCGATACCGTCCCAGTACAGGAACCCGACGCCGAACACGCCGACGGCGGGAAGAAGCGTAAAGGCGATCAGTAAGAACAGCGGCACAATCAGAAAAGAAGCGAGAAACAGATATTTTTTCATGGTTTCTTTTCGCGATACGGAAATCGCCCGTACGTTCATAACGTTACCCTCCGTCACATGACCGCATCGATGCCGTACAGCCAGTCTTCATTGACGTTCGCCATGATTTCCGCATAGGAAAGACCGCTTTCGCCCTGACGGATCTTGAACGCCTCCTCCACGATCGCGTTTTTCCAGTCGGAAGACCACAGCACCACGCCGGAACGCGATTCCACGAGCTCCAGCTTTCCCGCAAGATCGCCCGTCGCCGCATTTTCCGGCAAAAGCACTACGCCGAGATCCTCAAATCCCTTGATCAGATCGGGGAACTCCATTTCCAGCTTCGGAGGAATTCCGCCGCAAAGTTCGTAATAACCGCTCTTTTCGATCATCCACTTGATGAAGATGAAGCCGCCGGTTTTCTTTTCGTTGGTCGTATTCCTGTTCACCGCCCAGAAATAATCGGGAGAATGCGCGGAATAGATCTTTCCGTCTTCATGCGTGTACGGGAAGGGCATATAGCCGATGTCGGCAGGATCGATATGTTCGTCGCCCGGCACCGATTCCACCCAGGAACCGTCGTCTTTGTGCGCGTTGCCTTCCACCAGATCCTGCGCGATACCCACGATCTGGCTTACCGCCCACGATCCCATCAGCATGGTCCCGATGTTTCCGCGGCAGAATTCCACCTTGCTGCGCTCCCAGTCGGTGGACGCCGGCGCGGCTTCGGTATAGCCGCGGCGCACGAGTTCATACAGAAGCTCATGGACCTTGTAGACCGGACCTTCGGTGAACGCCGTGCGGTCCGAGGGCAATACGGAATAATAATAATCCGGATCGCCCGCTACGCCCGTGATCGCGCCCGACCACTGTTCCAAAGCCCAGCTGTCCTTAAAATTGGTGTAGTAGGGCGCAAGGAAGGAACTGTCGTTTGCGTAATGATTTTTGATTTTCTCCATTGCGGCGTAAAATTCGTCATACGTTCTCGGCAGTTCCGTAACGCCCGCTTCTCTGAAAACTTTTTTGTTGTATAAGATTCCGTTTGCGTTGCCGTAGGTCGGCAGACCGTATACGTTTCCGTTATACGCTTTGATATCCGCATACCGGTACAGTCCCTGCATCTGTTCGAGATTGTTCGACAGTACCGTAAAATATGTCGGCAGCGTCTTTTTCGATACCGTAGCGGGAATCAGGCATACGTCGCCGTAATCGCCCGACGGGAGCCGTGTGGAAACGGTTTTGTCGTAATCGTTGAAAGCCTGCCAGACGATGTTATATTGCGGGAATTCATCTTCAAAGCGGTTCTTGTACTCGACAAGCGTCGTGTTGACAAGATCCACGCGGTTCGTCAGCACGGTAAGCGTCGTCTTCGGTCCCGTGTACTCTTCTTCATCGTCGGTAGAATCCTCTCCCCCGGGAATATCGCCCCAGTTGACCCCCGTATCGTCCGGTTCTTCATTGGTCTTGCATCCGACAAAGGCGCAACAACAAAGAATCACCGCCAGCAAAACACAAAGGAATTTTTTCATTTTTACCACCTTTACCATTCAAACGACGGAATTTCGAAATCATCCGGTTCCAGACTGTCTACGGGAATCTCTCCGGAATATCCGCTGAAGATCACATCGTCGATGAGAATAAATCCGGAATAGTCAAAATTGCGCGTCGTAGGACAGATGCACAGCGCGTTCAGCGACGCGTCCGGCGTAAATTCGATCGTGACCGTCTGGTAGAACCACAATTTGTCCGCGTCTCCGTGGAACGTCTTTTTCGTGACCCCGTACGGCGTAGCGGGATCGGCGGGATCGGTCAGACCGGCTTCCCGATATTTCGCCTTCAAGGTCGAAATCGAGATATCGTTCTTGCCCATCGCCACCTTGATCCAGCCCGGCTCCAGAGCGATGTAATGCATGAACGTTCCGCTTGCATTCGCGTCATATTCATAATACAAAGTAAACTGTACGCGATAGGTCTGCGGAATCAGCGGATTCCCTTCCGACGTATTCGGCAATCCGACAAACTTGACTTTGTGTTCCGACCATGCCGAGCCGTCCGTCACGTTCAGTTCGAGTACGCCGTCTTCTTTGTTATGTTTGGGATATCCCGCGTGCATCTGCGCCTGATAGCTGCCGAAGATCATGAAACTGAACGACTGATCCGCGTCGAAATCCAACGTGTAAAGCTCTTCGAGTTCGAGTTTGACATACCGCTTGATATTCTTCGCCGGAAGATCCACCGACGTATCGTCCGTAAAGTACGCCTCCGCCTTGATGGTATAAATCTCTCCCGGATTGAGATCGGTCAGTTTCAGCTCGGTATTTCTGTAAATTCCGCTTCCGGCGGACGTTTCCGTCATGTTCAGAAGCGTGTCTTTCTTTGCCGTCGACTCCGGATCTTCGGAGTTATTGTTTACGTAAAGTTTTACACTTTCCACCGTTTTTCCGTTCGGAACGATTTTGACTTCGATGCTCAGCGTGTTATCCGATCCCGAAACGACGGAGACCGCCGAAGGATCTTCCTGATACGTCTTGACAACTTCGCTGATCAGCGGATTGAGCCAGTACGCTTTCGGTGTGGAGCGGTCTATCTCGCTCTTTTCGCCGTTGAATACCGCGGCGAATTCTTTCAGAAGCTCCGCGTCCTCCGAACCGTCGTTCATCACGCGGAATCCGTCGTAGTCGGGGTACATCCCCTGCGCGTCCGCGCCTTCACTGTCATCGATGCCCGTCAGCGTCCAGAACATCGACGCCGCTCCGTCCATGTCCAGCACCGCCTGATTCCAGACGTCGTACGCCAGCACACGGTTGAATCTCTTGCTGTCCGTCAGATCCGGACGCATACTTCCGTATTCTTCCAGAACAAGCGGCTTGCCGTACTTGTGTCCCAGCGCGATGTTGTCCTTGATATACTGTTCGCCGTATTCGATCGCGCGGCTGCGGTTGATGCCCCAATGATCGGGATACAGATGGATGGTTCCGAAGTCCACTTCTTCGAGTTTCATCAACTCTTCCCCGCTCGTGCCGGATTTCGCGCCGACCGTGACGTTGTAACGCGTTCCGGAATACTGATTCTGTCTTGTCAGTTCATAAGATTTCGTTTCTCCGTCGGCGCCTTCCCAGGTGATCGTTTCCGGCTCGCCTTTGTTGATGCCGCCCTGCGCGCCGACCGATACCATGTGATTCGGATCGATCGATTTGATGTATTTACTCATTTCGTCCGACCAGTCGATCAGATCCTGTCCGCCTTCCGGCTCGTTGCAAAGTTCCCACGCGAAGATCGTAGGATCGTCCTTATACGCCACACCCGTCAGCTCGTTTTCTCGCGTAATCACGGTGCGCACGAAATCCTTATACCAGCCTTTGATCGTTTCGTTGGTGTAAAAATCGCTCTTCCCTACAGGATTGTCGGGATTCAGCTGATTGTACCAGCGTACATACTGCTCCATTCCGCCGAAATCCGTATAATAATTCGTCAGCGTGATCAGAAGACGGATCCCTTTCTGTCCCGCACGCTTGATGGAATAATCCATCACGTCGAAACAGCTCACCGGGATGCGTTCTCTCGTAGGATCGTCGCGGTAATACAACGTTTCGCCGAACGCTTCCTTCGGGGAATCGTAACTGCCCGGCATGGTCTGCATATAGGCGTAATTCGCACGGCCTTCGTCGTTCCAGCCGTCGAAGAAGCCCCACATCCGCACGACCTTGATGCCCATATCCTGACACTGCGTCAGCACGTCGTCGATCATCGCTTCGGATTTATAATGCATTCCGTAGTTGTTCGTTCCCATAAAACGGAACTCTTCGTCACCGATATAGAACTTGCCGTCTCGCATATCGACGAACGCGGTATTCTGATTGGCAGCTTCGTCGATGGTCACCGTCTTTTTCGCGCTGATTGACGCGTTTGTCGACAGCGTCGCCACGACGACCACCGTTCCCACGCCTTTTACCGTCAGAAGTCCGCTCTGCGTGATCTCCGCCACGGTCGGCGCCGCCGTTTCCAGCGTAAAGACCGCCTCGTCGCCCTCGCTTCCGTTCGTGATCTGCGCGGTGTATTGCACCGTACCGCTTTCCGTATCGAGCTGCGCCGGTCCGCTGATCGTAATACTCTTAACCGGATCCCCCGTGTCTTGCGGCGTACATGCCGCCGCAGACAAACAGAAGATTATCCCCAGAATAAAAGTAAGAATTTTTAACAAATTTCTTTTCATTTCGTTTATGCCCTCCGATCCGTTTAATTGCCTTCCGTAGCGGTAAAGGCTATCGACGAAACCGTATATTCGCCTTCCGTCTCGAATACAATCTGGATGCTCAGTTTATCCGTTTTCAGCGCGTCTCTGTCTACTATATCGATCGAAACGGTCTGTTCGCCGCCCGTGAGCGTTACAATTGCTTCTTCCCCTCTGTTGAACTGCAAACCGTATGCCACATACACTTCGATCGTGGCGTTTTCCGCACCGCTCACCGTGAACTTCAAGGTGTTTTTATACTGCAGATCGCCGTTCGCAAAGAATGCGACGATCTGATTCTTCTCCGCCGCGTCGGCAACCGTGATCTGTGCAACGCCGTTCTCCACGGCAAAGCTCATGCTGTCCGCCGCGCCTGCCGCCGTGATGTAATTCGCCGCAATGTCGCCTTCTTTCAACGCTTCTTCCTCGGCATACACCACGCCGACCCGTACGTCGGTCATTTCGATTACGGCGTCCGCCGCCGCACCGCTGAACGTGATCTCGAACGAATAGCCCGTTCCCAGCGTTCCGGCTTTGTAAATTTCAATCTCCTGCCGTTCGCCCGTAAGCGTAAAGCTCTTGTTCGGATCGGTGGTCCAGCCGGAACTCCAGCCGCTCTGTACGTTCGCGGTGATCCCCGCAGGTCCGGTGATCGTAAACTTAAACGCATTGAACGTCGTCCCGTCCGGCAGACGGTTGTTCCACTGGATCTTCAGATCCGCACCGCCGGCAGCCGTCAGTTTCCAGCCTTTGAAAACATTTCCTTCCGTAATGTTCTCGATCGTTCCGCCTTCCGACCACGAGTTGCGCATATTCGCCGTAAACGCCACGTCTTCCCCTGCCAAGTTGGATACGGCAGCGCCTATCGGATCCCTGTCGCCGCTCAGTTCGAACGCATAAATATCCAGCACGCCTTTGCCCGAGGACGCGGCGACCGTGGGCATCTTGATGTTGAATGCGCGGTTCATGAAATGGCTCTGTTCCGTCATTTCGGGAATTTCAAACGTCACTTCATGCATCGCGGTATCCGTAACGGTGATCGCCGCGCCGCGGATGCTGATTCCCGTATCTTCCGCATCGGCAACGCCCGTCAGCGTCTGATTATCGCCGTAGAAAAGCTGAAAACTTACTTTGTCGCTCGCACTTGCGTTGATATTACTGACGGCAAAACGCATCGTCACCGTCGTATAACGCGAAATATTATTGTAAATCCACGCGGGCGATGCCGTCCATGCCGTCGCCGCCGCCTGATTGAACGTCAGTTCCGTATGCGCGGCTTCAAGTCCTTCTCCGCTGCCCGTCGCCACGACATTGCGCGACGTCACGTTGTCGTTCGCTTCCCAGTGCGGCGCCTTGAACGCCGAAACCAGCGTTTCCGTCGTTTCCGCAGCCTTGTTGCCGAAAAAACATACGTCGATGACCGTCAGCGTGCCGGATTTGTCCGCGATCGTGTTCGGAATGAGCTCGATCACGATCTTCCGATCCGCCGTCAGCCTGTAGCGATTATCGATTTTAAATGCCACCCAGACCGTGTCGCTCGCCGCGTGCGGCGCACCGCCGTACTCGTTCCCCGCGGAAAGATCGATGTTCGTTACCTGATCCAAAAACAGAGGATACCCCGAATACATATCCTTCACCTGAATGTCGATCATCGGCTTTAAGGAATCTTCACCCGCGATGTTTCCCTTGAATTTGATCCCGAAATATTCCGTTTTCGAAATATCGATGTCGTTCGGCACGTCCAAAAACGCGCTCGCCGTCGCCGTGGGCGTATCCGGCGTGAACCCGATATCCACTACGTTGCGCGCTTCGGTAATGGTCACGTCGTCCGTTCCTCTCCAGACGTTCGGAATAAAAATCGTATTTGCCGCCGTTGCAATCATCTGCAACGTTCCGCCCTGCGGCCGCGGCAATCCCAATGCCTTATCGTTTTCCGTGATCGTCACGCTCATCGATCCGGACTGTCCGTCCGTCGTCGCAACGACTTCCACCGTACCGGCCGTCCCCGCCGTCAGAACACCGTTCTGATCGATCTCGGCGCTGCCCGTTCCCGGCGTAACGCTCCAGGTAAATTCCGCATTTGCGTTGCCGGTATAACTTGCCTGATACGTCGCTTCTTCCCCCGCGGGAACTTCGCTTTCCCCCGTCACCGTGATCGTACCGGCGGCGACGATCGTCACATCCAATGATCCCGTCTTTTCGCTTCCGTCCTTTGCCGCGGCGACAACCGTAACACTTCCCGCCGTCTGCGCCGTAAGCAATCCGTTTCCGTCGATCGTCGCACTCCCCGTGCCGTTCGTCACGCTCCATGTGACCGCTTTGTTTTCCGCTTCCGCAGGCAATACGGAAGCCGTATATTGCGACGTCTTCCCCGCCACCACCTGCTGCGCTCCGGTAACCGTTACCGATTCAACTTTTACCGAGGATGCACACGCGGCAAAACACGCCGCCGTTGCGATCGCCAGCAGCGCGATCGCGAGCCATTTTCTCGCCTTATCCTTTATCATCTCACAGACCTCCTTTTATTTACCTAATGCATTAAGTAAATAAATCTACATATAGTATACGACAGAAGAGGGGCTTTGTCAATGGCTTTTTGAAAATTTTTTACTTTTTTTGTCATAAAATTTCTTTTTGGAATAAAAAAACGGCGGAGATTTGCGATCTCCGCCGTTTTGGTTATGCTCTTACGGCAACGGATTGTTTCTGCACCAACTTACATTCGACAAGATTTCTGCCGCGTTCGACTTCGGCACCGGTGGTGATTTTTTTGAGGATCAGCTCCACCGCGACTTCGCACATCTTCTCCACGTCCACCGCCATGGTGGTGATGCCGATGCCGTCCACAAGTTCTTCGGAATTATCAAAGCCCGTCACGGAAACGTCCTCCGGCACGCGGAATCCTTTTTCCGTGAGGGTTCTGATCAGCATACTGGCAACACGGTCGTTGTTGCACACATACGCCGTCGCTTTCCGTTCCGGAAGCTGTATGCCGATATATTTCCCTTCGGCATCCCGATCCGCGACCGGCGGATAATACGCGAGTTTATGTTCCATCATGGAGCGGAGATACCCCAGATACCGGTCTAAAATACTCGTCGTTTCCAGCGAGCCGACAAAAACGATCTCCCTGTGTCCTTTCCCGATCAGGTAATTCGTGACGGTATAACTGCCGTAAAAATTATTGCTGATCACGCAATCGGAATTTTTACCGCCGACATCCAGCGCAAAATCCAGAAACACATACGGTTTGTTCTTCTTTACGATCTCCTCAAGATACGGCAGGGAGAACTGCCCGAGGACGATCAATCCGTCCACCTTGTTGCCGTCGATAAATTCCGGCATGGCACATTCCTTCTCCCGATCCGCCGTCACGATCTCAAGCAGTCCCGAATATTGCGTTTTCTGCAAAAGCAACTGCAATTTATGGTAAAATTCCCAATAAAAAGAATATGCGCCGAGAAATCTTTCGGAAATCAGAATTCCGATGTTATAGGTAATCCCCTCTCTCATCAGAAGAGGCAGTCTGTTATAAACATAGCCCAACTCTTTCGCTTTTTCCTTGATTTCAGCGCGGAGTTTTTCGCTGACGCCGTCTTTGTCCGCAAGCGCCTTGCTCACCGTGACGGTGCTGATGTTCATTGCTTTGGCAATGTCACTCATTTTTACTTTATTCATAACTTTATTATCGCGCAAAACAGCCGCTCTGTCAAGAGAAAAACAAAAATTCAAAAATAAGGCGGTTTTTCCCGCACGGTGCGCGCCCGTAAAAACCGATCCCCCCGTACGCCGCGCGCGTACGGGGAGATCGGAATCCTTATCGGAAAGCGCTCTCGCTGTGAAGCGTCGTTTTCTTCAGTCGAGCTGTTCGAATTCATACTGTCGGCAGGCGCCGTTGCCCCGCAGATCGTTGATGAAAATGCCGAGGTTCATCAGCGTCTTTCCGTAATATACTTTTTTTGTCTGCAGACAACGGTATTTCCGATCGGGCAGCAAACCGTTTAATTTCACGATCTCCCAAAGACGGTTATAATTGCCGTTCAGCTGCAAAATGGTCAAAAGTGCCTTGTGTTTGTCTTTTGAAACGAAAAACTGTACCGCAAGGCGGCAGGCGCGACCGGTGCGGAAACGAATCCCGGGACGGCGAAACGCGTAACGGTCTCTTCCGGGCAGTTTGTTCTCATCGATTCTCACGTTCCCCATCTGCAGTTTGTAAACGACAAGGTGCATATGCTGATACTCGAACTGGATACAAACCTGAAAAGCGTATTGCCGAAACAGTTTCTTTTTTCGAGTTCCTTTGCAAAAAACTGCGAACCCATCGGAAACCTTTGCAATTCCCTCAACGACATCCTGATTTTCGCGGACGATTCCGACGTATATTCTATCCTTTCGCAGACATTGCTTTTACTTTACAACAATTACCATAATAAAAAAGACGAATATTTCGACATCGATCTGGAAATCTGTCTGAAAAAGCTCATCATCGAGATCTGCAAAAGCCGCAAACTCACCATTTTGGGGAAAAAGCACAATATCTATGTTGCAAAAGCATTGTCGCTCCTGGACAGCCACTACAACAGCGAGCTTTTAGGACAGCAGATCGCCGCAAAGACGGGCATATCGTTGCATCAGCTCAACCTGTATCTGAAACAGGCGGTAGGACAAAGTTTTAAACAGCTTCTCATCGCAAAGCATCTGGAAAGCGCGAAAAACCTGCTGAAAGTGACCAACTATCCCATCGGTTCCATCGCACAGCAGGCGGGATACAGTTCCTTGAGAAGATTTGAATCCGCATTCAAGGAAAAATTCGGCATCACGCCGAAAAAATACCGCGAAACGTTTGAAGAACAGGGATTTGCATTCTGGACCGATTCCGACAACATCAAATTTGTCGCGGAAGATTTTCGCATCCAGCTGCAATGATTTTTTCCTGCAAGGAAAACCCTTCTTTGCGTAAAAAGAGTGCGGGATCGCAAATCGCGATCCCGCACTCTTTTTCGTTGCACGCTGTTGTTCCGGCGGCTTTATGAAACCGTTTCGGGTCTGCCGATCGCGGACTCTATCCGCACTTCTCCCGAAACCCGGCATAATTTCAGCCCTTTTTGAAAAACCGCACCACGATCTCTCCCTTTCCGCTGTTCGGCGTACGGAATTCTTCCGCCGGCATCGGGCCGCAGGAATTCGTCCCCGATCCCGTCATGAAATAATCGAAGCAAAAATGCGTTTTCCCGTCCTTTACCAGCTCAAAATCGTGTTTTTTATCGCTCAGTTCCTCCGCGGAATAATCGATTGCGGAGAAGGATGACATCCCTTCCGCGCGCACCGTATGAACGCCGTCGCTCAATTCCGCATACTCCGCCCCGCAATGGCTTCCGCTTTCTTGCGGTTTTATGTAATGAAAATATTCGTTTTTCACCTCGCTTTCGTATTCGCCCTTCCATGCAAACTCGTAGACGTCGCTATAGGTTTCCTGCGGTCCGTAAGCGAGATATTTCAGCTTTGAAAAGCGCCCGTCAAGTTCCGTTTTCCAACCGATTCTCGGCAAGTACTGAAAATACGAATCTTCGTTGACTGTATACTCGACGCCGATTTTTACGCCGTCTTCCGTAAATCCGTAACGGATCTTCAACAGCACGAGGGGCTTATATCGCTGATACTCCACCCGGCAGTCGAATACGATTTCGTCGTCCGACGACGTATACGACACGGCATCGGGCCGCGCATACCGTAAAAAATGCTTGTTCCATTCGATGGCGATGTTTCTGTCGTTATCCATCGGCGCGCGCCAGAGATTGAGACGGATCGCGCCGAACTCGCCGCCCGCCGCCTTGATCGCACAGATTTCTCCGCACGTTCTGTCGATTTTATATTCCGCGTCTTTCGCTCTGACGACGATGTATCTGCCCCGCTCTTCGATGCTGACGGGAATCCGGCGCGCCTCGTTTTTCTTTGCGGGTTTCAGATAGAACTGTTCGCGGGCACAGACGCAATCCTCGCCGTCGCGTACGAACGATACGGCGATATTTTGCGATTCTTTGCACTCCACGGCGATCTTTTCCCGCGCGCCGACGGCGCAGACATGCACGGATTCTTTTTCTCCGTTATCGTACGAAATGAAAAGCGTGCCGCCGATCGGCGCAAAATAATTTTTGTTG
Source organism: uncultured Clostridia bacterium (assembly GCA_944367565.1). GTDB lineage: Bacteria > Bacillota > Clostridia > Christensenellales > Borkfalkiaceae > UMGS775. Next base: position 55,663 of record CALVWR010000007.1, on the reverse strand, counting down.
AAAATTTCGATTTTCCCGTCCTTTTTCTCGAACGCCAGGGGCTGATAGATCTTCTGCATCTGCAGCGTGCCCGCCTTCCATTGTCTGTCGGGCAGCACGATCCCGTCGATACAGAAATTGCTGTCGTGCATGATCTCGCCGAAATCCCCTCCGTACAGGTATTTCTTGCCTCCGTAAGAAATGCCGTGATCCGCCCACTCCCAGACGAATCCCCCCATCAGTCGGTCGGATTTTTCGATGATGTTCCAATATTCCGCCAATTTTCCCGGACCGTTACCCATTGCGTGTACGTATTCGCACAATACCAGCGGACGGTGTTCCTTTTCGTCCGTAAGATATTCGTTTTCAATCCATTCCGGTTGCGGATACATACGACTCACCATATCGACGGGAGCGTTGTAATATTCCTCTTCCGGATACGCATTGCGGTCGTATTCCCATAAATTTTCATAATGGATGGGTCTGTTGTCGACGGAACGCACCGTCGCCGCCGCCTTTCGGAAATTTTCTCCCCAGCCCGACTCGTTTCCCAAAGACCAGATCACGACGCAGGCATGGTTCTTGTTACTCTCCACGTTGAAAAGCTGTCTTTCGCACGTCGCTTTTTCAAACACGGGATTTTCCGCGCCGAGCGAAAGTCCTTTCCGATAGGGCATATCGTAATAGATCATGCAGGTGCCGTGACTTTCCACATCGCTTTCGCTCATAACGTACAGTCCGTATTCGTCGCACAGGCGATACAGCAACGGCGACGACGGATAATGCGACGTTCTCAATGCGTTCACGTTCAGGCTCTTCATCAAAAGGATATCTCTCTTCATATCCTCTTCCGAAACCGCCGCGCCCTTTTCCGGATGAAAATCGTGACGGTTCACCCCGCGCAGCTTGATGGGTTTTCCGTTAAAATAAAACACGCCGTTTTCCACTTTGCTTTCGCAAATACCCACGCGTTCGAAAACGACCTCCCCGCCGCAACGGATGTCCAGCGGATATAAATACGGATCCTCCGCGCTCCAGAACCGCGCATTTTTGACGGTATATTTCGTCGAAGATCCCGCGGGAATCGTTCTTTTTTCTCCCGCAAAGATCGTTTCAAACGCCGTCTCTCCCCTGTTTTCGACGCAGACTTCGCCGTCGCCGGAGAAAATTTTCGTCGTGACCTTGTAATCTCCGATATGTTTTTTTTCTCTGAAAAGAAGATATACGTCGCGGAAAATCCCCGTAAACCGCCATTTATCCTGATCTTCGAGATAACTGCCGAAACACCATTTCAGTACCAGAACGTCCAGCTTGTTTTCGCCTTTTCGGACATACGGCGTCAGGTCGAACTCGCTGATGCGGTGCGATACCTGCGAAAACCCGACAAAACATCCGTTTACATACAGGTAAAAACAGCTGTCCACCCCTTCAAAATCGATGTAGATCTTTTCGCCCTTTTCGATGGCTTCTTCGCAACAAAAATACCGCGTATAATGATACGCCGGATTCCGATTCGGAACGCGCGGCGGGTCATACGGGAAAGGATAACTCGTGTTGGTATACTGAAAATAATCGTATCCGTAATACTGCACGCATCCGGGAACGTCGATTTCGTCGCTCCCTTCTCCTTTCCAGAACCCGTCGGCGTCGTATACGGTTTCGTATGCTCTGATCTTCCATTTTCCGTTCAGGGACAGAAACCTCTTGCTTCGGTTGCGATCCTCGCTTCTCTCCTGTCCCGCCTCGAACGGGATATAATACGCCCGCAGCGGTTCCGTTCCCGCACTTTGATCCTTCTCATAATATTTCTCTAACATTTTCACACCTTTTTTATCTCTTGATTTTTTTGCGTATCACGATATTCTGTCCGTCGAGACAGCTGTATTTTGAACAGATCAGATCGGATATGATATCCGCAACCTCCTCGGGCTGCATGATCGTGGAGCTGTCTTCGTCCGGCGCAAGACGTTTGCGCAATTTTGTGGCGCATCTTCCGGGCGAAACACAGAAAACCTGAATATTATATTCCGCAAGTTCTTCCGTCATCGTCTGCGACGCCGCAATGATCGCCGCTTTCGACGAAGCATAGCTGATCCAGCCCGGACGGGGCGTCTGCCCTGCCGTCGACGCCACGTTGAGAATCTTTCCGCCTTTCCTCTTCATGTGTTTTACGCATTCCCGCGAGAGAATCAGCGGCGCGAATACGTTGATCTCATACGTTTCTTTCACACTCGCGATCGACGTGTTGAGAAGCGGCTGCGGATCGGTATACCCCGCGATATTGAGCAGACAGTCTATGCTCCGGAATTCCTCGTATATTCCCTTCACAAGCTGCGGAATGGCGTCCAGATTCTTCAGATCGATGACGAAGCCCTTCGCGTCTACGTTTCCGCTCATCATGCGTTTTGTTTCTTCCAGCCTGTCGCCGTCTCTTCCCACAAGCGCGATTTTTTTATAATATCCGTTTTCGCTTAATTTGATTGCCGTCGCTCTCCCGATCCCCGAAGCCGCTCCGGTTATGATACATGTCGCCATTATTTTCTCCCCGCAATGTATTCGCGATAGATGATTTCGCCAACCAGCAGATCGATCGGTTCGGTGATCTTGATATTGTTTGCCGATCCTTTTATAAGCCTGATTCTGGCATCCGGACACATCTGTTTCAGCAATCCCGCGTCTTCCGTGAAATGCAGATTTTCTTCCGCCGCTTTCCTGTGCGCTTCTCTGATGAGCGCCGTATCGAATTTCTGCGGCAGCTGAATGTTGACCAGCTCCGTCCGGTTCAGGATCTCCTCCACATAATCTTTTCCCTTCAGCACCGTGAACGGAATGGGATAGGAATAACTTACATTCGGTTCTTCTTCCTCGATGATCCTCTGAAAATCCTCTTTCGTCACAAACGGTCGCGCCGCCTCGTGAATCAGCACCGACGCATTGCTCACTTCCTTCAGCCCGTTATACACCGATTGCTGTCTCGATTCTCCCGCTTCGGCAAAAACATACCTGTTTTTCAGATTGTAACTGACGAGCAGATCCTTGATATACGGAATATATCCGCGTTCGCAGACGATGATCACTTCGTCGATGTCGTCCACGGCGTCTACCCGTTCCAGATTGTGCATGATGATGGGTTTTCCCGCCAGCAGCAGATACTGCTTCGGCGTGGTGTTCTGCATCCTTTTGCCGTTCCCGCCGGCAAGCAGTACACAGGAATATTTCATTGCTGTTTCTCCTTTTTATATTCCGTAAACGATTTTTCGGCATCCACGATCTCGCAATCGTGGTGGGATTGTCTTTTCTCTTCCGGCGGCAACTGCATATAATTTCCGTACATCCGCTTCAGATACGCGTCGTAATTGCCCGGAACATTCACCGTAATATCCTCAAACGCAAGCGTTTTTACCGGCTCGATCCATTCCCGTTTCATGACCTCTTTCTTCGCCCACGCGCCGCAGTAATTCGCCACCTTTTCCGACGTTTCATAATCGTATTTTGAAAACATCTTATCCAGCTTTCTGCGCGCCTTTTCCAGGGAAATCGGATAAAATTTCAAGAAAAGGCGGATGAGTTTATGAATCGGCCGCCCGTTTTTCAGCGTATCGCCCGCGATTTTATATCCGAGAAACTTACTCCTGAACCAGAATCCGGGATCCCGGTTTTCTCCGTCGAGCGGAAAAATATCGAGGAAGATCCCCTGATTGAACGACTTGTCCCGACATCCCTTCTCGATAAACGCCGTACGGCTGTCTCTCATTTTCGTGAAGATATAGATCAGATCGGGTTCTTCTTCTCTTTTGAAATTCTGAATGTAATAATATTCCTTACATATCGCCGGCGCTTCCTTGATGAAAATCTCATAATCGCGCCGCGGCATTCCGACGTCGATATCGTCGTCCCACGGAATAAATCCGCCGTGACGTACGGCACCGAGACACGTTCCCCCGACGGCAAAATATCTCAGATGCAACGCCTCGCAAAGCCGCACGAACTCCTTCAGCAAGTCCATGGAAACCGACTGCAATTCATTCATGTTTTTCTCCCGTAATTCGCTTCCCGAAAAGCCCGACGCCCGGGAACCTTTTCAGAATTTTCTCCAGACCATCCTGTCGACAACGCCGGTATAACTCTGTATGAGTTTGACGACTTTGTTCGACACGTCCTCCGTATAGACGGGAACGTTTTCGCAAAGGTCGCCGTTTTCCAACATGGAGACCGCCACGTCCACCGCCTGTAAAACCTGTTGCGTCGTGATGCCGGCAAGGATGAACGTGCCCTTGTCGAGCGCCTCCGGACGCTCGGTACTCGTGCGGATGCATACCGCGGCAATGTCCCTTCCGACGGAATGATAAAACGCGCTCTCCTCCGGCAACGTGCCGCTGTCGGATACGCAGCAATACGCGTGCATCTGCAAATGATTGTAATCGCTGAAGCCGAAGGGCTTCAGGCTGCGCACCAGCGGATGAAAGGTAAAGTGGCGCTTTTCGATGAATTTCGCACTGCGCGGATGCGTGGAGTACACGATGGGCATCTGATATTTTTCCGCAAGCGCGTTCACCGCATTCATCAGAGAAAAGAAATTTTCTTCCGTGTCGATGTTCTCCTCCCGATGCGCCGAAAGAAGAAAATATTTTTTCTTTTCCAATCCGAGTTCGGCAAGCACGTTGCTCTTTTCGATCTTCTTAAAATTCGCCCGAAGCACCTCTGCCATGGGCGATCCCGTCACATAGGTGCGTTCCTTTGCCGTTCCCTCGGCGTTCAGATACCGCCGCGCGTGTTCCGAATAGCACAGATTCACGTCGGATATATGATCGACGATGCGACGGTTCGTCTCTTCCGGCAGACATTCGTCGAAACAACGGTTTCCCGCTTCCATGTGAAAGATGGGAATATGCAACCGTTTTGCCGAGATTGCGGAAAGACAGGAATTCGTATCCCCCAGCACCAGAACGGCGTCGGGTTTCTTTTCCGCCATCAACGCGTACGATTTCGCGAGCACGTTCCCCATCGTTTCGCCGAGATCCTTTCCCACGACGTTCAGATAGTAATCCGGCGCTCTGAGCTCCAAATCCTCAAAAAACACCTGATTGAGTTCGTAATCGTAATTCTGCCCCGTATGCACCAGAATCTGATCGAAGTACCGATCGCATTTCTTGATGACCTCCGAAAGCCGGATGATCTCCGGACGCGTTCCCACTATGGTCATCAGTTTTATTTTACTCATTTTCGTTCACCTTCAGAAAATATGTGTCGGGACGGGCGGGATCGAAACATTCGTTGCTCCACATGAACGTCACAAGATCGGCATCACCGAGATTTTCTATATTATGCGTATATCCCGTGGGGATGTCCACGACTTCAAATTTTTCGTCCGATACGTAATATTCCAACACCTCGTCGGAAAAAATATTCCTCAACCGTATGACGCCTTTTCCGCTGACGACGAGAAATTTTTCGTTCTTCGTATGATGCCAATGCTCGCCTTTCCTGATTCCCGGCTTGATCACGTTCACGGAAAACTGCCCCGCAGCTTTGCTTTTGAGAATTTCCGTAAAACTTCCGCGCTCGTCGGCATGCGACGTCAGAGGATAGGAAAATTCGTGCTCCGGCAGGTAGCTCGTATACGTCGCGTGCAGTTTCTTGATGAACGGATCGGAAAGATCCGGGATATGTCCCGTCTCCCGCGACGCTCTGAACGACATGATCAGATCGGCAATCCGCCCCAGCGTGACGTGATATTCCTTATGTACGAAGACGTACCCGCTTTCCTCCGCGCCGTCCTCCGCGATCAGTTCGATCATCGCGCGCACGATGTCGTCGATATAGACCAGCGTCAGCTCCGTGTTTCTGTCGTTCACGCGGATGTCGATGCCCCGCGCCACGTTGTTGCAGAACGTCGCCACCACGCTGTTATAATTCGGACGGCACCATTTCCCGAACAGATTCGGAAAACGGTAAACGTACACTTTTACGTCGTTTTCTTCCCCGTACTGAAACAGCCGCTCTTCCCCCGCTTTCTTGCTCTTTCCGTAATCGTTTGCAAGCTCCGCCTGGATCGACGAGCTTAAAATGACCGGCGCTTTGTTTCTGTGCTTCGAAAGCAGATCCAGCAACTCGTCGGTAAACCCGAAATTCCCTTTCATGAATTCCGCCGGATCCTGCGGACGGTTGATCCCCGCAAGATGCACCACAAAATCACATTCGCGGCAATATTCGTCGAGCAGCGCCTTGTCGCTGTCGATATCGTAACATAAGAGTTCAAAATCGGGAGAAATGGAAAAACTCTTATCTTTTCCTTCCCGGATCGCATTGAGCGTCGCCGTCAGATTCTTCCCGACAAATCCCTTCGCTCCCGTGATCAGTATTTTTTTCATGTTTCCTGCTCCTTATTGATTTTTAAGCGCTTCCTTAATATAATCGAGTTTCAGAAGTTTTTCCTTGACCTGTTCCACCGTAAGCCGTTCGGTATTGTCGGAATTGAATTCCGTAAGCGTGTTGCGTTCGGGATTGCCCTGCTTGAAGTACTTATCGTAATTCAGACTGCGGTTGTCGCAGGGAACGCGGTAAAAATTCCCCATATCCACGGCGTGCGCACATTCTTCGTTGGTCAGAAGCGTTTCGTACATCTTTTCGCCGTGGCGGATCCCGATCACCTTGATGTCCTTTTTATCCCCGCCGAAGAGTTCGCAAACCGCTTCCACCTGCGTCTGAATGGTACATGCCGGCGCTTTCTGCACCAGAATATCCCCCGATACGCCTTTTTCAAAGGCAAACAGCACCAGATCGACGGCTTCGTCCAGCGACATGATGAACCGCGTCATGTCCGGCTCGGTTACGGTAATGGGTTCGTGCGCGCGGATCTGCTCGATCCACAGCGGAATCACCGACCCGCGGGAACACATCACGTTTCCGTAACGCGTACAGCAGATTTTCGTCTTAGCGGGATCGACGGTGCGCGATTTCGCCACGATCACCTTTTCCATCATCGCCTTGCTCGTGCCCATGGCGTTGACGGGATACGCCGCCTTGTCGGTGGAAAGACAGATCACTGTTCTGACCCCCGCGTTGATCGCCGCCGTCAGGACGTTGTCCGTTCCGAGAACGTTGGTCTTGACCGCTTCCAGCGGGAAAAACTCGCAGGACGGCACCTGCTTGAGCGCCGCGGCGTGAAAGACGTAATCGACGCCGATCATCGCCGACGAAATTGAATCGAGATTCCTTACGTCTCCGATGTAAAACTTGATTTTCTCCGCAAAATCCGGATATTTTGCCTGAAATTCGTGACGCATATCGTCCTGTTTCTTTTCATCGCGCGAAAAGATTCGGATCTCCCCGATGTCCGTTGAAATAAATCTTCTGAGAACGGCGTTTCCGAAACTTCCCGTCCCCCCCGTGATCAGTAACGTTTTGCCTTTGAACATATTACTCTCCTTTTTGCTCTGTATTTTTCTCGTTTCGCTTCGATTTTCTGTTCCCTTTCTCCTGTCTGACCAGATCGAAAAGAATTTTCGGATTTAAACTTTGCAGCATCAGCGCGTTGTTGCCCCATATCGGTTTGATGATGTATCCCAGCACGACGTTCGTGAAAAACTGCGTCATCAAAGAAGCGGCGGCGGCACCGTTGATTCCCCAGAGCGGAATGAGCAACGCGTTTAATCCGACGTTGAACAACGCACCCGTAAGATTGATGATCCACAGAAAACGATGCTTGTTCTCCGCCAGAATCCAGATGTTGCGCACCGCTCCGACGTAAGAAAACGTGGTATACCATACGATAATCCGCAAAGCCCCCGCCGCAGGTGCGTACGCTTCCCCGTAAAGGAAAGATATGATAAATCCGGCAAACAGCGATATGACCAGACTTTGTAACAAAGAAAGATAAATGACAAGACCGTACAGTCTCTTCATGTTCAGCCGATAAGCGGTCTCATCCTTGCCTTTCGCGATCAGGATCAGCGGACGGAAAGAATCGATCAATGCGGAAAAAACAAACGAAGTGATGCTTGCCACGGTTACGGCAGCTCCGTAATATCCGACTTCGGTTTCCCCGATCATCAGCATGATCATGACCTTGTCGGTCTCGGCAAAAACCGTCACCATCAATCCCGCAACGATATAATACTTTCCTTTTGCAATCAGTTTTACCGCAACCGAACGGGAAAAACGGAATTTCTTACCGCCTATTTTTCGATAGATGATGTACGACATCAGGGCGATGAGAAAATAATCGAGCGCGTTGGATACGGCGAACCAGTAGACGCTTTTCCCCGTAACAAGCAAAAATATTTTGTATGCCGCAACGACGACATATGCCCCCAACGCGGCGAGCGAAGTATATTTTGAAAGAAGTTTCGACTGAAACCAGTACTGCAGCATATCGAAACTCTGGAAAATCAGAAGTACGCTGTAAAGCGCGCAGACGATCAGGGTGTTTTTTTCGCCCGCGTTCGCTACCGCGGAAAACGCAACGACCCCGCCGATACACAAAAGCGAGGAAAGAAAACTCAACGTACAGGCAGTCCCTACGATCTCGCCTTCCTTTTCCGGTTCGCTTACCAGTTCCTGTACGAGAATGTTGTTGATCCCGAGATACATGATCGGTACGACAAACGCCACGATCGACGCGGCATAGTTGACCAGTCCGTAGTTCGACGGACCGAGATATCGCGCGGTCAGCATGCTGACAACAAAACTGATACACGTCTGCACGATCCTGCAACCGATCAGCCACGCGGAATTTTTTGCGACCCTGTTTTTCAGCATATTCCGCCTTCCCGGCTTTTTTGAAGAATCGTACGGTAAATATTTGTCAGCGTACGCAGATTGTTCTTTGCGTCGTACGTCGCCGCCGCACGCTTTCGCGCGCTTTCGGGATGCTTCCATTCCAAATATCGTCCCGCCCAAAGAAGCGTATGCGTTTCCTTTTTCGCAAGCAAGCCGTCGAGATCCTCGTACCGTTTCGCTTCCGGAAAATATCCCCATTTATAGGTTTTTCCGCAATACACCCCGAAACGCTTCAGATCCGCCGCGGCAAACGCACTTGCGCACAGCATATACAACGGTTCCTTGCGGTAGACTCCGTGATCCCGATTGACAAAATAACGCGCCCGCGGACTGAACATATGCCATATCCCGTCTTTAAGCCATCTTTCCGAATACCGAAACGCAAGTTTTTTATCGTTTTTCATCCGCATTCTGATATATTCTTCCGAAGCGGATCCGTGAATGATGAAATCGCTTTTTAGACAAAGCGTTTCCGCCCGTTTTCTCTCTTTTTCGCTTTCATAGGCACGAATCACAAAGGGCAGATGATTCAGATCTTCATACCCCAGACGTAACCGATCCGCAGAAATCGGGATATCCGCAACGAAAAAAAAATTTCCCCGCGTCAGTCTCTGCATTTCCAGACAAAACGATAACTGATGATGATTCAGAAAATTGGAATAAAACGTTACGATCATGACCCGTTCTCCCGTTTTCCCGTCACAGTTTTATAAATCTCCCGTAACCTGTCCGCATTTTTCTGCACGTCGTAAATCTTTTCCGCCCGTTTTCGCGCGCTTTCGGAAAAACGCAACGCCAGCTCGTCGTCGTCGAAAATTTTCTTGATATACCAGGCAAGCACTTTCGGTTCGTCGTAAGGATACACAAACCCGTCCTCGCCGTGAGTCATCAGATTTTTCACCCCTCCCACGTCCGAAGCGACCGTCGGCACCCCGAGCATCGTCGCCTCGCCCACGGAATTCGGGGAATTTTCGATGCTCGACGGCAACACGAATACGTGCGCCTTCAAATATTGCCGGCACATCTCCTCTTCCTTCAGCGACCCGAGAAAGACCACGCTGTCTTGCAGCCCGTACCGGACGATAAGATCGGCGAGATATTTTTTGTAATACGTCCTGTGCAACCGCTGCGAAAACGTCGGATTGAACACGCTTGCGCCCGTCGTGTAAATCTTCAGATCGGGGTAAGCTCTTTTTAAAATCGCCGCCGCCTCCAGCAAAAGATGAAACCCCTTGATGGGATAACCGCTCTGACTCGCAAACAAACTGTGCCGCTCGCAATTGTCCGCCGACCATGCCTGCCCGTAAAATGCCGGCCGCAGCGTTTCGTTGCAGAAATGATAGTCTGCGTTCGGATTGATCGCATACACGCACGCTTTATCCCAGTCGGTTCTGCCGATAACATGCTCCGCCATACAAAGCGTTTCGATTTCCCATTTTCCGCGCCTTCTAAACACATCGGCCTGTCTTTTTATGTTGTTTCGCCGGAGCAGATCCCGGAACGTATTTTTGCGTATGATTTTTTCCGGCAAAAACGCAAAATAATGTCTTGCATACTCGCTTACCAGCCCCTGAATCCCGACGACAAACGGGATGTTTTCCCCTTTGCACGCTTCCGCCATTGCCTTGGAATGATAAAATTCCGTGCCGAAAATATGCACGATGTCCGGTTTGATCTCTCTCAATACCGCAACGAACATCGCGCGCATTTTTTTACGATCCTTTTCGCCGAACGTGACATATCCGATTCCGTCTGCCGTACCGCGCAGATTTTTCGAATACGGAAAAACCGCCGTCAGCGTATACGCGCCGTCGGTCAATAACCCCTCTGCCGCGCCGTCCAGCCAGCCGGAAACAGGATTTTCCGCAATATCGAGCGCTTTCGCAACTCTTTTCAGGATCCCGTTGCAAAGCCAGAGCGTTTTCATAAAAGTTCTTCCCCCGTAAGCATTCCGATTTCGATATCTTTCTGCATCAGACACGGAACAAGAAAGATGATCGCCGGCAAAATCTGCGCAACGCCGAACACCGTATTGACCGACGAAATAAAGATATATAGCCCGGCAGAAATCAAAACCGTATATTTTTCGAGTCCCGTTTTCCCCCGCAGCCCCTCTTTATACATGATTACGAAAAAATACGCGTAAAGGGAAAATACTAAAATTCCGCAACAGGAAAGTACGTCGAGATTTGTAGAATGTCCGCAATAAATAGCCGTTTTTCCCGCTTCGTTCACAAAAAAATCGGTCGCGTCGGGATACCAGATAATATTGCCGAAAAACGGATGCTTCAAAAACATGAGAAACGTATCGAAATACATTTCAAAACGTATGCCGGATCCTTCAAGCTCCCCCGTTTCCAGAAAGAGAATGGTCTGTTCGATCCTTTCCCCGATGTAATCGAGCGGAACGATCCGCGCGATCCCGCGAAGCAGGTCTGCATAATATCCCGTCACGGCCAGAAACAAAACCAGCACAAACAGGGCGACGGCAAGCGTGATCATGAGCCGCTTATTCTTGATCAGTCCGAAGACAAACAAGACGATCCCGACGACGGTAGCTATGATCCCGATAAAAAATTCCACGACCATCACACAGCCGATATACAGCAACGATATCGCGACGAACGCCGCTTTTTTCTTACCTTGCGCCCGCACCGCAAGGTAAAGCACCACGGGAATGAGGATTACCAACGCATAGATGGTGCCGTACGTTACGAAAGAATCCGATGTTCCCGCCGCCGTATTGCGGATAAAATTCGGATCGATAAGTCCCATGATGAATCCGTACACGCTCGCCACGCCGAAAATCATGAGCGTCACATATTTGACGATGTATTTCATCTGCGCATCGGATTTGATCAGCAGAAAAACACAGCTCCCCACAAAAGGTAACAGCAAAAACATATTCCAGACATCGATTTTTACGCCTTTCCCCAAGATTGCGCTGACCGCGTTTTCCGTGACGGGGGCGCTTCGGAACACAAACTGGAACTGAATCGAATAAACCGCGGCAAACACCAAAAAAGGCAGAAACATCGTCAAAGACTTTTTCCATGATTTCAGCCCGTCCAGATAAAAAACGGCGAAATACAGGAAAAAAGCCCAGGAGATCGTTACATAGCCGAATCCGCCCGTCAAGGTCACGATGAATTTGCTTACACAACCTAAATAAGTGAACGCCAACCACAAGATCAGCACCGTTTTATCGAGGTTGTTTTTTTTCAGATGAACTCTCAATTTTTTCCTTTCAACCCGCTCAGAAAGCGATCTATTCTTTCCGCCTGCACGGCATACGATTTTTTTTCCGCTACGAACTTACGCGCTTTTTCTCCCTTTTCGCAAAGTTCCGCTTCGTTTTTTCCCAAAATCTCACGAAAAGCGGCGGCAAACCCGTCTACGCTTTCTTCTTCCACAAAATATACGTACGGTTCGTATTCTTCCGGGACTCCCGGCAGCCGCGTCATCAGCACCGGCGTTCCCGAAAGCATATATTCCAGCGTTTTCGACGGAAAGGAATATTTCGTAAAGGGAAGATCCGTCCGGCGCGGATTGACGAGCAGCGTCGCCTCCCGCTGTCTTTTCACGATTTCCTCCGAGGAAACACACCCCATGTATTTTACATTTTCATGCGAAGAGCAGAACGCTTCCACCCCGGAACGGAACGCTCCGTCCCCGTAGAGATGCAGCTGTGCGTCCGCAATCCCCGCCGCGACAAAGCCGCGCATCATCGTTTCCAGCCCCGCGTTACGCCATAACGCGCCGCTGTACAGACAGATCTTTTCCTTCGGCGTTTCCCTTGCCTCTTTTGGTTCCGGAAAGCAGGATCCCTCCATAATCAGATAAGGCTTGCGCCGCGGATTCACGACGTCGTTCATCGCTTCCGTCAGTAAAATATACGCATCGTAACGTTCGAGAAATTTCCGCGACAGCGTTTCGAAGATCCCCCGTTTTCCGGAAATCAGTCCGGGAATATCCGTCACGACCGCCGCGCACGGAATCTTGTATTTCCGCGCCGCATACCGCGCCGCCCAGGAAGAGGAAAGGCTCACCGCGTCGCAGACGATCCATTCCGGTCTTTCCCGTTTCACGATGCGCTTCAATTCTCTTTTGTAATTTATAATATTGAAGATCTTCCTCGTCTTTCCCCGTACGGCGGCAATGCAGATATATTGCACGCCGTCCTCCCCGACGCAGATACGCTCGCTTTTCACATCCGATCTGACGGGCAGAGCGGAAATCGCCGTCACCGGCGTGAAAAGGGAAAGACCCCGGATCAGATTGTAATTGAACTTCTGCGCCGGATTGACGCCGACAATCTCGCCTTTTAAGAATTTTTCTTCAAAAACGGCGCGCGAAGTCGCCGAACTCAAATATAAAATCATCTTTCGTTCAAAATTTCCATATGCCGCGCCGCCGCTTTTTCAAACGTATATCCCTGCGCTTTTTTCAAACTGTTTTCGGACATCTTTTCCAAAAGCGCATTGTCAAAAATAACTTTTTCCATAGCGTCATGCAGCGCACCCACGTCGTCGGGCGGAACCAGATATCCCGTTTCGCCGTCCTGTACGAACTCGGTCCCGGCAACGCATCTCGTCGTGGTGATCACGGGCAAGCCCTGCGCCATCGCTTCGTTTATCACCAGTCCCCACGTATCTTCCCTCGTGGGAAGAACGAACAAATCCGCCGCCCGATAATATTTCAAAAGCGATTCTTTGTTTTTAAATCCGATAAAATGCACGTTTTTCAAACCGAGTTTGCGTTGTAGATCGAGATATTCCTCCGTGGGTTCTCCGCCTACAAAATAAAACCCTACGCTTTCGGGAAAGCCTTCCGCCGCTTTCAGCAACACGTCGAACCCTTTTCTATAAATAAATTGTCCGACAGAAATAATCGCTTTGTTTTCCGATATTCCGAGCTCTTCCCGAAGCCGACGTTTTTCCTCCATACACACCGGTTCTTTCAAAACCTCTTTATCGTAGAGCGAAGGAAAGATGAATTTATGCAATTTATCTTTCGTCGCTCCGTACTGAAGAAAATACTCCGCGCCGAGTTTTGTGGTCGAAAGATACCCCGCCGCGCCGCGCATGATATGCTTTTTCAGCCGTTCCTTCCAGCCTTTGCCGTCCTTGGCGATCCCGCCTTCGCTTTGCAGCATATACGGAATCTTTCTCCGTTTGAGAATGGAAACAGCATACATTCCCGTGGGCGTGCACATATTCGTGACGATGATCTGATCGAACATCCCTTTTTTGAGAAATTTTCGCACCCCGGGACTGAACGCGTTCGCCTCGCCCGTCGGGATTCCTTTCAAAATGACGCCCTTGAAGTTTATAAAACGGAAATTCAGCCAGCTTTTATCCCTGATCGTGGACGTTTTCTTTTCAAAAACAACCGTCAGATCGCAGAATTTTCCGAGTTCATTCATGAAATCCACGAAATACGGAGAAGGCACGTTGCTTAAAACTAAAACTTTCATAATTTTGACGAATCCCCCCGATCGTCTTTTTCCTGTTTTGCCAGAAGTTCCCGATAGAAAGCGAAATATTTTTCGCTCATCGTATCGTAAGAAAAACGATTTTTTGCTTCCGAAGCCGTCGCCGTTCTGTCCGGCAGCTCCGACAGATTTTTCCGCAGGACGTCCGCCAGCGCGCCGACATCTCCGAATTCCACAAAATTTTCCGTGCCGTCGATACACGTTTCCGTCGTCCCGCCGGTTGCGAACCCGCAAACGGACGTGCCGCAGCATTGCGCTTCCAGACACGTCGTCGGGAAATTCTCTTTATGACTGCAGATGACGAACAGATCCGCCATGGAATAGAATTGAGCAAGGCGGATCTGATCCGAAACGGGCGGAATCAGAATCACGTTGTCCGCATGCGGCACCGCGCAGTTTTTCACGCCTACCAATACAAATTTCACACGCTCCCCGCGGAACCGCTCCGCGAGTTGCAGCACGAAACTTCCGCCTTTTCTTTCGGACATAATGTCGGGCGCGACGGAAAGGATCACTTTTTCCTCCCGGGAGATCTTCAGTTCGTTTCTCAGCGCATCCGCGTTTCTCGGACAAAAAACCGTCGTATCGATCCCGTTGTAGACCAGCTCGACGCGGCGATCTTTGAGGAACGAAAGTTTTACCCGGTCTGCAAGCCATTTCGACGGCGTTGCGACGATGAGCCTTTGCAGCTTTGAAAGAAGCCTTTTCTTTTCGTCCAGCATCTTCGCCGTCCGATCGAAAAACAATGTTTTCGGATATTCTCTCAACTCCGTACATCTGCCGCAATTTTCCGTAAACCGCATACAATCGTTCGCGTATCCGCATTTGCCCGTATACATGAATTCGCAGTGGAACGTCCATACGACGGGGATTTCGTTTTCCGCGATAAAACGCAACAGCGGTTTGAAATCGACGAAATACGCGTGCAGTTCGTGCAGGTGAATCACGTCGGGGCGGAATCTCTTTATGAACCGCAGCAGCCTTCTCGTCGAAAAGAAGGAATAGCATCCCGTTCGCCCCGTCAAACGGGTCAGCAGTGCGTGCAGATACGTTTCCCCGTCCAGACCGAATTTATAAATGTTTTTTTCTCTGAGCGCGGGGCCTCTTCCGTAACATACCGCCATTTCCGCTCCGTGAGAATTTCCGTAAGAATAGAGATCATAAACGATCTTCCCCGTACTGCCTTGCTTGCAGTTCACGTCGATTTGCAATACCCTCATTCGCCTTTCCATCCCGGTCCGTTACCTGAACATCTTTTTTTCTTTTCCCGCCGCGCGCAGAATCTTCGTGCAAAAACGAATGAAATTGTAAGAATTTCTGTAATCTCTGAACGTCTTGTTCTCTCCCGACATGATGGCGTCGAATTCCTCCGTGCCGATTCCGAGCTTCTCCGCAATGTACGCCTTATCCGCCTGCATCGTCGCCTCGTCGTAAGGCTGTTTTTCCAGTTCTCTGAGCGCTTCATCCCGCGTGACGGCTCCCGTCAGGATCAGATTCGACAAATAACATTTGCGTTTGTCGTAGCCGAACTTGCGGGGCAGATAATACCCTTCGTAAAAACGCGTGAAGATATTTTCGTAATGCTTGTTGTCGTATGTTTCCCAGCCGAATCTTTCCTGCAAAAAAGCCTTTGCCTTTTCCTTGTCGTATTCCACATAGTTGAGCGGCGCAACACGCTTCATACCGTAAAAATACGGGTAAATCAGCCTGTATCTGAGCATACTGCATTTCGGAAAATTCTTCAGTTTCCTTTTCCCGAACCTTTTGTGCACATCCAAAATGAACTTCAGATCGTTCTGATAAACCCATTCCACCGGCGGACGGATACATTCCGTCGCATTGTTCGCCCCCGTAAGCACATACCGGATCTTGTGCTTTACGGCGTAATTGTATAATCCGGCAAAGATCGCATGATCCTGCGGAAGATCCTGATACGGCACCTGCGACTTAAAAAAGGCCAGCTGCAGATCTTTCATTTCCTCCCAATCGACCTGTTCCGTCACGAGATCGAGGTTTAACCCCTGCGCGATTTTCCTGATGTTATCGTCGGCAATTTTCAGATTCCATCCCGTATCCGACGAATACAGAAGAGGACGCAGCCCCATCACTTCCTTTGCGATATAGCAAAGATAAGAACTGTCCACGCCGCCGCTCATCCCGATGATGCAGTCGTACTTGCCCTTCCGTCCCGCCTTCCGGATCTTCTTTGCAATCTCGAGAAGTTCCGCTTTGCTCTTCTCGTCCACATGCCATTTCGGCAGAATGTTTTTATAATAATCGTTGCAGAAATCGCACACCCCTTTTTCGTCAAAGGTAATGGCGCTGTCCGTCGTATCCATCACGCAGTTGGTGCAACGCTGAAATTCCCGCTTCTTCATTTCCTCTTCTCCCGCTCGCTCTTTTCTCTCATCATTTTTTCCAGCTCCCCGATCAGTCTGTCGGGCAGAAAGTGCGCGTCGAAATACGCTTCCGCTCTCCGCCGCATCGTCTCCCGATCCGCCGTCATAAATCTCTCCAACGCGTTTTTCACGCTCTCCGGTTTCCGTTCCGCAACAAAGCCGCATTCCGCTTCCCGCACAACCGCCGCGCTCTCTCCTCCCGCCGCAGCCAGAACCGGCGTTCCGCAGGCAAGATACGTCTGCATTTTCGCCGGAAGCGTCATATCGAACAGCTTGTTGTCGCAAAACGAAAGATATGCGCAATCCGCATAATGTACATATGCGTCCGCCGCCTCTTCGCTGACCTTTCCGATAAACAGCACTTCCTTTTCCGCACCGAGCCGCACGATCTTCTTTTCCAGCGAATCCCGCGCCCGTCCGTCTCCCACGATGAAGAACTTTACGCCCTTTCCCTTCATGATCGCCGCCGTTGACGCAAGAAGATCCAATCCCTGCGCGTCCCCGATATTGCCGGCGAACACGACTTTAAAGACGTCCTCTTCATATTCTTTCGGTTTTTTCAGCGCTGCGTAATCCGGTTTGACGTGAAATTGCGGCCAATAGCGGAGTTTTTCTTCCGGCACGCCGCGCGCCGCTATGTTTTTCATGAAACTGCGTGTCGCACACAGGATCGTGTCGCTTCCCGCGTATATTTTATCGACGATTTTATCGATAAGATGCAGAACCGTTCTGTTTTTCACGCCCATCACGACTTCCACGTTTTCCGGCCAGAGGTCCTGTACGTTAAAAAACACCGGCGTATTGAATTTTTTTCCGTACGCAATCGCAGGCAGACCCACCGTCACGGGAGAGACCTCGAACACATACACCGCGTCGAATTTTTCCCGGCACCGCTTTACCCATTTGTTGCCTTTTCCGACATAGGAAAAGGTATTTCTGAGCAATCCGTACGCCGTTTTGCCGCGCGGCGGAACTTTCAGCCGCTCGATCTTCACGCCCTTCCACTCCCTTTCGTAAGGCACGCCGAAGCCGTAGCCGTCATAGATCTTTCCGAAAGGGTATTGCGGATATGCCGTCACCACCTTCACTTCGTTTCCCCGCGAAACAAGTTCGGCGCAAAGCGTATTGACGCGGAAGTTCTCCGGATAAAAATATTGTGAAAATACAAGAATCTTCATTTTCTTTTCCGTCTCACCGTTCGGTGCGCTCTACCGATTCTTCCTTGCCGACAAGCCGATATTCCTGTTTATATACGCTCAGCTCATGCTCGTAACAGAAGCTGCCGAAGGCCTTGTTGACCTTCCTCGTGAACAATCCCGCAAAACGGACCAGGGGATTCAGGAGTTTCGTGACCCGTATTTCCCGCCCGTGCGCGCGCGCGATAAAACGCACGAGCTCCGTCGTGGAAAAATACTCGCTGTTCTGGGGGAAAAAAATGCCGGAATCGCGGTTGACCGCCAGAAGGCGGACCAGCTCGCAGAGATTTTCGATATAGAGCATGGAACGGGCGTTTCGGATATCGGGAAAAACCGGCAGTTTTTTTGCCAGCTTCGCAAGAAGAGGATAATTTCCCTTACTGTTTTTTCCGTAAATCATGGGCGGACGAAGAATCGCAACCTTGAAGTTTTCATCTTCCAAAGGGAGCAGCCCCTTTTCCGCCTGCACCTTGCTGTCCCCGTAGCAATTTTCCGGCTGCAAGGGGGTGTCGGCCGTGACGATCTTTTCCTTTCCGATGGGAGCCGCCGCACCGTAAACGATGGACGAACTCATGTAAATAAACTGCTTCACGCCGTCCGCTTTCGCCTTTTTCGCCACGGCGATTGCCAGATCCCTGTTGACGGCATAATATTCTTTTTTTCTCTCTTCCGAAATTTTACCTTCGTCCGAATGGGCGATACCCGCCACGTGAAATACCGTATCGTATGCGGAAAAATCAAGCGTTTTCCACGCTTCCTGCCTTAAAGACGCCGTTTTTGTCTCGATCTCGGGGAATTTTTCCGTATACCGTTCGAAAGATGTGCCGATATAACTGTTCTTACCGGCGATCAGAATTCTTATCATCCGCATCAGTCCTTCCCGTTTTCTTCAGGCTTGTTCTCTTCTTTTTCTTCCCCTTTCCTGATCGCGCCCGTACCGCCTTCCACAACGCCTTTCCGCGTCAGAACGTGCGTGAACGTGCGGAAAAAACACCGTACGTCCAAACCGAAACTCAGATGCTGCAGATAATATCCGTCCAGCTTCGCTTTTTCCGGAATCTCAAGCTCGTCCCTTCCGTTGATCTGTGCCCAGCCCGTAAGCCCGGGACGGATGTCGTTGACCGTTCTTCCGCGCTTGTCTTTATATTCGTCCCGCGCCGCAACGAGATCTTCCTGATTCCATAACGCCGGCCTCGGTCCTATTATGCTCATTTTTCCGATAAAAATATCCCATACCTGCGGCAATTCGTCCAGACTCATCTTCCTCAGAAATCCGCCGACGCGCGTTATATACGCATCCGGATCCTGCAGCAGATGCGTGGGCATGTCGTGCGGCGTATCGATCCGCATCGTACGGAATTTATGTATCTTGAAAATTCTTTTGTTCTTCCCGATCCTCTTCTGCGTGAAAAAAACCGGACCTTTTGAATCGATTTTGATTGCCAGCGCAAGAATCAGAAAAGGCACGAAACACAAAAGCAATCCTAAAAAAGAAAATATGATATCGAACAATCTTTTCAAAAAATATTTATACATAAGCCCAAACTCTCGACGTTCTTCTCCCGTAAATCCCGCACTGTACTTCCGGATCCCGCATATCTTCCCGGATTATGAATACATATCCGATAAAATATGTGCCTTTTAAAAGATAGAATCGTGATATTGAATAAACATTGAAAACAACGCAAAAAAGCACACGCGTCTCCGCATATGCATTTGCTTTATACGGGTTATTATACCATATTCTTTTTTATATTGCAATGCTTTTGGCGTAATTTCAACCGATCCGTCCGGACGGCGTCTCCTTGCCGCATTTTCTTTTTTTTATCCGATAAATCGCAAAATACGGCGCAATTTTTCCCCGTTTTATGCATTTTGCGCCGTAAAGATTTCTTATTTTTGAAAAAATTCTTTCAGATACCCGATATCGAGCGTCCATTGCGGAACGGTATTTCTTCTGCGTTGTTCTTCATTCGCTTCCCCGAGCGCCGAGCGCATCTCCGCGTACGAACAGCCGTTTACCTTCATGAACCAATCCTCCGCCGCTTCCCCTCTGCCGCGCAGCTGCGCAAGCCCGATGTGCTTCGTTTCATGACACTTGCGGCAAAGCGCTTCGATCCCGACAAGTTTCTGAATCCCCCTTGCTTCGTCATACTCCCATCGCTCGTGCGCTTCCAGCCGTCCGCCCGCGCCGCAGATCTCGCATTTCCCTCCCGCACGCGCCAACACCGCCTTCCGCACCGCGTTCCACGCCGCCGGACGCAGAACGTTCCTCAGATTGCTCCCCCAACATCCGTCGGGAACCAATTCAAAATTCAGTTTGTATTTCGATTTCCCGGTTTCGTTCTTCATCCGCCTTTTCCTCCCGCGCCGTTTTTTTGTCCGCCGTTTTTTTATTATAGACGCTTTGCCGCAATCTTGTCAACCGAAGGCGCAATCGCACACGTCATTAAATTCATGATTTGTGTCATAAAAATAGATTTATAATTTTTTCTCACGCGTGTATAATTACGTTTTGATGAAACTCAGAATTTTTCAAAAAGGATTTAACTATTCGCAGGACGGGGAAGGAAACCGTCTCGTCTATCACCTTTGCGGATGAAACCTGCGCTGTCCGTGGTGTTCCAATCCCGAAGGACTGTCCGCAGACGGCGGGCGGGAGATTCTTTCTCCCGACGGATTGCCCTATACGCCGGAAGCGATCGTGCAGGAAGCGCTTTCCTGTAAGCCGATGTTTTTCGACGGGGGCGGCGTGACCTTTACGGGCGGAGAACCCACCTTGCAGTTCGACGCGCTGCAAGAAAGCCTGCGCCTTCTGAAAGAAAACGGCATCAACACCGCCATGGAAACCAATGCCACTCATCCGCGTTTGCCGGAACTTTTTCCCCTCGTCGACAACCTGATTATGGACTTCAAGCACATCGACGACGAAGTTCACCGCAACGTGACGGGGCTATCCAACGCCGCCGTCAAGGCGAATCTCCGCAAAGCGTTTGCCCGGCACGGGCGCGTTCTGATCCGCACCGTTCTCGTGCACGGATTCAACGATACGGAGGAATATGCGCGGGCGTTTGCGGCGTTTTACAAGGAGTGTGATACTTCCCGCGCGGCGTTTGAATTTCTGCCTTATCACGAATACGGAAAAAAGAAATGGGAACAATGCGGTATGCCGTATGCCGTGCGCGACGGTTTTGTCAGCGGGGATACCGTAAAAATGTACCGTCGGATCTATGAAGAAGCAAATCTGAAAGTCGTCCGGACTTAAAGGAGGATCAATTATGACTTTTAACGATATATACACGCCCGAACGCCTGCACGAAAAGGCGCAGAAACTCTTTGCCGCCGAACGGGCGATCAAGCGGCTGGACGGGTGGTTTCTTCTCAAAGAAGCGGAAAACGCCTATGAACGCGCGCATGCGGAGGAACCGAACGTCGTGCGAAAAGCGAACGCCCTGTATGCGGCGTGCAAAATTCTGCCGCTTTCCATCGACGAAAACGCCGTTTTTGCCGGAACCGAACGCGACGCGTTTGCGAAAAGCTACGCGCTGATCAATCCGAATTTCCGCGTAAGCACCTTCAACGGCTACTGCGATCCCACCGCCGTCTACGGCGACATCGAACCCAATGCGGAATTCCCGCCCGAACGCATCGAAAAGGTCAAACGCGAACAGGCGGAGACCGACTATGTGAAACTGCTTTCCGAAACGTATCGGAAAGCGGAAACCGACACCGAAGAGGTGGCATATTTCATCGAACAGGTCACGGGACATCTCGTTCCCGATTTCAAGCCTGCGTTAAAACGGGGGCTGCGCGCTCTCATCGCGGAAGCGGAAGAAAAGAAAGCGGGCGCTGTCGGAAAAAAAGCCGATTTCTATGCGGCGATGATCACCTCTCTGCGCTGCGCTCTTCTTCTGGCGGAACGCTATGCCGCGCTGGCGGAAAAACAGCGCGAAACCGCCGACGGACAGCGCCGGGCGGAATTGGATCTTCTGATCGCCACCTTGAAAAAAGTTCCCGCCCGCGGCGCGGAAGATCTCTATGAAGCGATCCAGAGCTTTCTGCTTTTGTGGCAGGTGATGTGTCTGGAACAGGCGCCGAACCCGTTCGCGTTCTCCGTGGGGAACGCCGACAGAATCTTCGAGCCGTACCGCGCGATGACCGACGCCGACCGCGCGATGGCGGCGGGACTGTTCAAGCATATGCTGGTCTTTTACAACGTCGGCGACAGAAGCTGGGCGATCTCGCAAAATCTCATCGTCGGCGGAAAGAGCAACGACGGACGCGATCTCACCAACCCGAGTTCCTACGCCCTGCTGGACGCCTATTACGAAATGAATATGCCGCAGCCGATTTTATCGGTCAAACTTCATAAAAACACGCCCGCCCGCCTGTATGAAGAGATGGGCAGATTCTTCTTCACTCCGGGATGTCTCACGCCGTCGATCTTCAACGACGACGCCGTCTTTGAGGTGCTCCGTCAAGCGGGAACGGAGAAGGAAGATCTCGAAAACTACTCGATCGCGGGCTGCCAGGAACCGCTGATCATGGGCAAGGACAACGGCAACACCACCAACAGCTGGCTCAATATGCCGAAAATTCTGGAGCTCACTCTCAACGACGGAAAATCGCTTATCACCGGCAAAAAAATCGGCCGCTCCTACGCCGAAATGGGCGTGACGGGCGGGATCCGCGAGGTTTTATCCCGTCTGCGCGAACTCTTCTACGACAATCTGCAATACTACATCGACCGCATGGCGGAAGCGGCGAACAACGCGTCGAAAGCGGTGGCGACGTTACCCGTCCCCTTTCTTTCCGCATTTATGGGCGGCATGGAAAGCGGCACGGACGTACGCGACACGGAAGAGCAGGGCACAAAATACAACGGAAGCGGCTGTCTGATTCACGGTCTTGCGGTCATCGCGGATTCCTTCGTTGCGATCGACCGTTTCCTGAAGGAACGTCCCGATCAGTGCGAACGCCTGCTTACAGCCCTGCAGAACGACTTCAAGGGCGATGAGGAACTCAGGGAATATCTTCTTTCCCTGCCCAAATACGGCAATAATCTGCCCGCGCCCGACGGCGAAGCCGTCCGCGTCGCCGCAAAGGTTTCCGATATGGTGCGCAATGCGAAAAACTATCTCGGCAATCCTTTCCGCGCGGACTGGAGCAGCCCCACGACGCACCTTTTGTACGGTTACTGGGTCGGGGCGACCCCCGACGGCAGACACGCGCGGGAAATGCTGGGATACGGCGTCGATCCTCTGTTCGGCGAGGCGACCAACGGATTGGGATTCCGTATGCTGTCCTGTCTGAAACTTCCCTTTGAAAAATTCAACGGCGGCTACGCGTCCCACCTCGGACTTAATCCCGCCTACTTCAAGGCGGAGTCCTTCGAAGAAAAAGGGCTGGAATTTTGCAATAAGATTTTCCGCCCCCTCTTCTTTTCTTCGGGAGAAAAAGTCGCGCCGTTTTATGTGTATTTCAACATAACGACTCCGGAAACATTGAGAAAAGTCCTTGCAAATCCGAAAAAATACGCCCCCAACGGCGTCTATATCATGCGGATCCACGGCACGTTCGTAAACTTCCTCGATCTTTCGCCGGAGATTCAGCAGGATATCATCAAACGTCTGGACCCCGCGTCCACCTGCGCATAATATCATGAAATTTTTAGGAATCGACATCGGTACAAGTTCGATCTGCGGCGTCGTGCTCGACGAAAACGGAGACGTCCTCTTCACCGAAAACAGAAAAAACGACGCCACGATCGCCGCAAACGACGCGTTATCTCATATGCAGGACGTCAGGAAAATCCTTTCCGTCTGCCGGGACATCTATGCCGCCGCGTTGCAGAAATGCGTTTTTCTCGACGCCGTCGGCTTTACCGGGCAAATGCACGGCGTCGTTTTTCTCGACGAACAGGGTAATCCTCTTTCCCCGCTGTACACATGGCAGCATAAGATCGCGGCTTGCCCTTCCGAAAACGGCAGTTATGCGGAGGAATTGTCGCGCATAACGGGCTATCAAGTCAGTCCCGGCTACGGGACGGCGACGATGTACGCCATGGCAAAGCGGCAAAGCATTCCCCGCGGGGCGCGCGCCGTGTGTACCGTACACGCGTTTGTCGCCATGCAATTCTGCAATGCCGTCCGACCCGTTCTGCACGCTTCCGACGCGGCGAGCTTCGGCACGTTTGATCTGAAAGCCCTCCGCTTCGACGGCGCGGCGCTTGCCCGCGCCGGACTCGATCTTTCGCTCTTTCCCGACGTGACGGCGGAAAACCGTATGATCGGCGAAACGGCGGAGGGCGTACCCGTATCCGTCGCGATCGGCGACAACCAGGCAAGCGTCCTCGGCTCCGCGCCCCCCGACTGCGTACTCGTCAACGTCGGGACGGGCAGTCAGGTTTCCGCCGTGGCGGATCGTTATATCAAAACGTCCCTCGCGGACGTTCGCCCGTATTTTGAAGGCAGATATCTGCTGACGGGGTGCGCCCTCGCCGGCGGATACGCCTATTCCCTGCTCGAAAAATTTTTCCGCGAAACGTTTCGTATGTTCGGCGTAACGCCGCCCGGGCAACTCTATCCCCGCATGAACGAAGCGGCGGAGCGCGTAACGGTTTTCCCGCACACCGTCCCCCGTTTCTGCGGCACGCGGCAGAACCCCGCGGCGACGGCGTTCATCGAGGGCATCACCGAAACGAACTTTACGCCGCAGGCGCTCACGCGCTCCGTCCTCGACGGGATCGCGGAGGAGCTTTTCGATCTTTACAGCGCCTTTTCTCCGCTTCTGCCCGCGCCGCGCGCGCTCGTCGGCTCGGGCAACGGCATCAGAAAAAACCCCCTGCTCTCCAAATTGTTCTCCGATCGGTTTTGCCTTGCGCTCCACACGCCCCTCTTTTCCGAAGAAGCGGCTCTGGGCGCGGCGCTCGCCGCCCTCGCCGCCAAAACAAACGTCTCGGTATTTTCCGCGCAACGCCTGCTCAGATTTTCTAGCGAGACCTGAATCGTCTTTGCGCTTTCGGAATGTGTATCGAAGTATAACCGCCCCGACGTCCCGTACCGCACCGCGGCTTCCGCTTGCGTTCCAAGCATAAAACGCGCCCCCGTGCTGCGCGGCTTTCATCCAAGCACAAACAAAAGGGCGAACGCCCGAAACGCGTTCGCCCTTTTATAATGTAAAAAGATTTCATCAAGATTTCTTCGTAAAAATCATCCGCCGCGCCTTTGTCGTTCTTCACGACAAAGGCGCGGCGGGTATTTGTCGGTTTTTGATTATCCTTCGGGTCAGCGGATCACTTCCAACCCGCCCATAAACGGCCGCAACACTTCGGGAACGGTGATCGATCCGTCCTCGTTCTGCATCTGCTCGACGAGCGCGGGGAACACGCGGCTGGTCGCCAGCCCCGAACCGTTCAGCGTATGCACATATTCGAGTTTTCCCGTCTTTGCGTCACGATAACGCGTATTGTTTCTGCGCGCCTGATAATCGTTGGCGTCGGAAACCGAACTGACTTCCTTGTAAATTCCCATGCTCGGAATCCACACTTCGATATCGTACGTTCTCGCCATCGAAGCCGAACAATCGCCTGCGGCGAGCTTGCTCACCCTGAAATGCAAACCGAGTTTTTCCATCAGCGACGCCGCTTTGTTCACAAGCTCTTCAAACGCCTTCCTTGTATTTTCGGGCGTGACGTACTGCACCATCTCCACTTTATTGAACTGATGCCCCCGGATCATTCCCCGCTCTTCAGCTCTGTACGATCCCGCTTCTTTCCGATAGCACGGTGTATACGCGAAGTATTTCATGGGCAGGTTCGCTTCGTCGATGATCTCCCCCGCATACAGATTCACGAGCGCCGTTTCCGCGGTGGGCAGCATGAAATGTCCCTTCTTCTTGTCCTCTTCCCCCGCAATCCAGTATACTTCGTCCAGAAATTTCGGGAACTGTCCCGAACCGAATCCGCAGTTATATCCCAACATATGCGGCGGCAGAATGAATTCGTAACCGTCCTTGAGATGTTCGGAAATGAAAAAATTCAGAAGCGCCCACTCCAGTTGCGCCCCCACGCCGCGATACAGCCAGTAACCGCCTCCCGCAAGTTTCACGCCCCGCTCGTAATCGATGAGCCCCAGCGACGTACAAAGATCCACGTGATTTTTCGCCTGAAAGGAAAACTGCGGTTTTTCCCCCACCACGCGTACAACGGCGTTGTTCTCCTTCTCCCCCGCGACGAGATCGTCGTCGGGAATGTTGGGTAATCCCGAAAGAAAGTCGAAAATCTTACTTTCCAGCGCCGCAATCTCCTGATCCGATTGCTCCACTTCCGCCCCTAAAGCGCGCATCCTGACGAAAATTTCCGAAACGTCTTTCCCTTCCTTCTTCAGCTTCGGGATCTCGGCGGAAACTTTGTTCCTCTCCGCTTTCAGCCGCTCCACCTCCGCGATCCGCTTGCGACGCGCCGCGTCCCACGCGAGAAGTTCTGCAAAATCCACGTCGCACCCCTTCTTTTTCAGGGCATTTTTTACTTCCTCGGCATTCGCCTGTATCCTTTTAATATCCAGCATGTTAAAACCGCCTTCGTTTTCTTTCGCAGAAATTATACTCTCTTTATCGGATAAATGCAAGTTTTTATGCGCATAATCCTTTTTTTTCACTTCCTTCCCCCCGCGCTTTTTGTATCGGTTTGTTCATTTTTAACATAATGTAAAATTTTTACGTCAAAATTGTTGTCTTTTTCACAAAACGGTGTTAAAATAGATATGTAACAGAATATCAGAAAGGACAGTTTATGAAAAATTCAAGGTTAGAACAAATTAAAGAGTACATTGAAAAGCACGGCAAAGCCACCTATGACGAATTACAGGAACTTCTGCCCGACGTATCCAACATGACCATCCGCAGGGATCTGAGTATGCTGGAAGAGGAAAACGTGGTGATCCGCGTGAGGAACGGGGCGTACTCGGTTGCGGAGATCGGGAAAAAGACGGAGGAACAGTTCGTACAGCGGTTTTCGTACAATGTAAGCGAGAAGAAAGAAATTGCGGAAAAGACGACGAAGCTCATCGATTTCGGAGGATGCATCTTTATCGACAGCGGCTCCACCACGCTTTATTTTGCGCGGATGTTACCGGACGACAAATATTGCGTGATCTCCAATTCGCTGAACGTTGCCACGGAGCTTTTACGCAAACACTCCCCGGAAGTCGTCCTGCTCGGAGGCGACGTTTCGAGAAACAATCTCGTCACCATCGGTTCCTCCACGCTGCGGTTTTTGGACGAGATCAACATCGAAACGGCGATTATGAGCACCACGGGATTTTCCCTCGAAGGCGGATTTTCCTGCGGTGCGCAACAGGAATCCGCCATCAAGAGCGCGGTGATCGCCAAGGCGAAGAAAGTAATCATGTTGCTGGACAGCTCCAAGGTCAACAAGAATATGCCTTACATCTTCACCGATCTCGACCATATCGACTATCTGGTGGTCGACAAAAACTTTCCGAAAAAAATCAAAGAAGAGCTGGAAAGCCGTAATATCAAAGTCATTTAGCGATAAACGCTTGCCTTTTTTTTCGGCGGTGTGGTAAAATACTTATCGGACGGCAATCCGCAACAGAGTACAGATTTATGTTTAAAAAATTAAGGGCGGATATCGCCGCCGCAAAACGTAACGATCCCGCCGCGCGCAGCAAATTCGAAATCTGGCTGACGTATGCCGGCGTACACGCTCTTTCCTGGCACAGGTGGGCGTACTTTTTATATCGCATCCGTTTCAGACTGCTTGCGAGAATGACTTCTCAGTTCGCAAAATGGCTGACGGGCATCGAGATTCATCCCGCCGCAAAGATCGCGCCCGGCGTGTTCATAGACCACGGCGCGGGCGTCGTGATCGGGGAAACCGCCGTCATCGAAGAAGGCGTGGTCATCTATCAGGGCGTCACCCTCGGCGGTACGGGAAAAGAAAAAGGCAAACGCCATCCCACCATCAGAAAAGGCGCCACCATCAGCGCGGGCGCGAAGATTCTCGGCGGATTCACCGTCGGCGAATATGCGAAGATCGGCGCGGGCGCGGTGGTGCTGAAAGAAGTGCCTCCCCACGCCACCGTCGTCGGCGTTCCGGGGAAAGTCGTCCGTATCAACGGAGAAAAAATCCCCGATCTCGAGCAGGAAAAATGTGACCCCGTGGCGGAAGAACTGTGCCACCTCAGAGAAAGAACGCACCTCCTCGAGGAAGAACTTAAAAAGCTCAAGGAATTTATAGGAAATCATCATGAAAATTTATAACACGCTCACCGGAAAAAAGCAGGAATTTGTTCCTTTGGAAAAGGGAAAAGTAAAGATGTATGCCTGCGGCATCACGGTATCGGGCGAAGCGCATATCGGACACGCGTATCAGGCTCTGATTTACGACATCATCCGTAAATATCTCGAAAAGAAAGGATTTGACGTCACCTATGCCCGTAATTACACCGACGTGGACGACAAGATCATCGCAAAATCCAACGAAACGGGTATACCCGCCGATAAGTATGCGGCGGACATGATCGAAAAGATCGACCGTCAGATGGCGCGCCTGCACGTGGACGATCCCACGATATGGCTTAAGGCCACGGCTACGATGAACGAGATCATCGATTTTATCCGGATCCTCATCGAGAAAAAACACGCTTACGTCACGGAAAAAGGCGACGTTTATTTTTCGGTGGAAAGTTTTCCCGCATACGGCAAACTCTCCCACCGCAATCTCGAAGACGCCATGAACGGCGTGCGCGTGGAAAATGACGAGATGAAAAAAAATCCCCTCGACTTTGCGCTGTGGAAATCGGCAAAGCCGGGAGAACCGAGCTGGTCTTCTCCGTGGGGCGAAGGCCGTCCGGGCTGGCACATCGAATGTTCCGCCATGAACCGCAAGGCGTTCGGAGATCAGATCGATATTCACGGAGGCGGAAGGGATCTGATCTTCCCCCATCACGAAAACGAAATCGCCCAGACCGAATCGCTGACCGGCATACCGTTTGCCCGTTACTGGATTCATAACGGACTCATTAAAGTCAACGGACAGAAAATGAGCAAATCTCTCGGAAACAGCCTGTATCTGAAGGATCTGCTCGATCGGTATTCCGCCGAAACCGTCAAATTTGCGCTGTTGCAGACCAACTATCGCGGGGACATCAACGTCACCGACGACCTGTTCCCCGAAGCGGAAAAACATCTTACGGAATTTTACGCCACTCTGCAGGCGGCAACGGAAAAATTCGGCGCGCTTGCGGGTGAGAACAAGGAAATCGACGCCGAATTCGATTGCGCGATGGACGATGATTTCAATACGGCGCTTGCCATCGGCAATCTGTACGGATATTTCAAGGCGGCGCGCGCGAAGATCGCCGCGAACGACAAAAGCGTGCTTGCCGACCTCAATCAGATCAGAACGACTTATGCCCTTTTAGGACTGTTCCGGGAAGATCCCGCGGCATTTCTGGCGGCGTACGGCGCAAAGCAGGAAGAAATTCCCGCCGATGTGAAGGCGATCGCGGAAGAACGTCTGGCGGCGAGGCAGGCAAAAGACTGGGCGAAATCCGACGCTCTGCGGGAACGGCTCGCGCAGATGGGGTATGCGATAAAGGACGCGAAAGACGGGTATACGCTGACGAAAAATCGGCAATGAGCGTCAGCGGCGGATAGAAGTGTTGTTTCCGATATGCCGTGCGATCGGCCCGGGCAAGAGATAAACAATAACGAAAGGATTGAAAGACATGAATAAACTGACATCGGAAGAACTGAGAGAAAAATTTTTACGGTTTATGGAAAGCAAGGGGCATAAGATCATTCCCTCTGCCTCCCTCATCCCCGAAAACGACCCGACGGTGCTTTTCACCACGGCGGGCATGCATCCGCTCGTCCCCTATCTGCTGGGACAGAAGCATCCGGAAGGAACGAGGCTGACCGACGTGCAGAAATGCGTCCGCACCGGCGACATAGACGAAGTGGGCGACGATTCTCACTGCACGTTCTTTGAAATGCTGGGTAACTGGAGCCTGGGCGACTATTTCAAAAAAGAAGCGATTTCGTGGAGTTTTGAATTTCTGACTTCCCCCGAATATCTCGGCATCGACAAAGAACGCCTTGCGGTGAGCGTGTTCGCCGGCGACGAGACCGCCCCGCGCGACGAAGAGAGCGCGCGGCTTTGGGAAGAAGCGGGTATCGATCGGGAACGCATTTTCTTTTTACCTCGGAAAAATAACTGGTGGGGACCTGCCGGACTGACGGGGCCCTGCGGACCCGACACGGAAATGTTTATCGACCGCGGATACGAAAAATGTTGTGAAACGTGTTCGCCCGCCTGCGACTGCGGCAAATACATCGAGATCTGGAACGATGTTTTCATGCAGTATTTCAAGAATGCGGAAGGCAAATACGAACCGTTGAAGCAGAAAAACGTGGATACGGGTATGGGGCTTGACAGGACGCTTTGTATTCTGAACGGCGTGAAATCGGTTTACGACACCGACCTGTTCGACGCCGCAAAGGCAAAGGTGGAAGAGCTGACCGGAAAAACATACGACGAAAGCGACGAGGTCCGCCGCGCGTTCCGCATCATACTCGATCACGTACGCACCGCGACGTTCATGATCGGCGACACGAGGGGCATCACCCCGTCCAACGTGGATCAGGGTTACGTTTTGCGCAGGATCATCCGCCGTGCCGTCCGTTTCGGCAGAAATATCGATCTTCCCCAGGGAGCGCTCGGCAAAATCGCAGAATGTTTCATTCAAAAATACGGGAACATCTATCCCGAACTGCAACAAAACCGTGAACGGATTCTTTCCGAACTCGATAAAGAAGAACAGAAGTTCTCGAAAGCGCTGGTCGGCGGTCTGAAAGAATTTGAAAAAGTCCTCTCCCGTCTGGAAGGCGACACCATCGACGGCAAAACGGCATTCCGTCTGTACGACACTTTCGGATTCCCCGTGGAGATCACCAAAGAACTCGCCGCGGAAAAGGGCATCAAAATTGACGAAAAGGGCTTTGAAGAGGCCCTGAACGAACATCAGCAAAACTCCAAAGCGGGAAGCGAGCAGCGCTTCAAGTGCGGACTTGCCGATACCGAAGCGCAGACCGTCAACCTGCATACCGCTACGCACCTTTTGCACGCCGCGCTCAAAAAGGTCCTTTCCGCAGACGTCAGCCAACGCGGCTCCAACATCACCGCCGAACGGCTGCGTTTCGATTTCAATTTCCCCCGTCCCATGACCAAAGAGGAGATTGCGGCAGTGGAAAAACTCGTCAACGAAGCGATCGAGGCAAAAGTGGACGTTATCTGCGAGGAAATGACGGTGGACGAAGCCAAAGCGCAAGGCGCCGTGGGACTCTTTGAATCGAAGTACGGCGATCGCGTAAAGGTCTACACCATCCCCGGTTACAGCAAGGAAATCTGCGGCGGCCCGCACGCCGCCAACACCGGCGATCTCGGTAAGTTCGTCATCACAAAGGAACAAAGCTCCTCGAGCGGCGTACGGCGTATCAAGGCGGAATTACACTGATCTCTGAGCGGCAGAAGCCGAAGCGCAAGGCACCGTGGGACCCTTTGAATCGAAGTACGGCGATCAAAGCTCTTCATCGTCCTCAAACAGTTTTCATATTTACGATAAGAGGCTGCGGCTTGTCCTTTCGGACAAGCCGCAGCCTCTTTTTCTCTATTTGTTTCTGCGCTTGTGTTTCGCCTTGCGCCGCGATTTGCCGACGACGCATTGGCTTTGACAACGCGCAAAACGCGCGCACACCGTATCGAACCGGCGTTTAAACCAACGCGCGGCATACTGCGTTTCTCCGTCATCCGAAAGCGCATTTTTCCCGTTCTGATCGGCACGCCGTCCGTTTTCCTTTAATCGACGTCGGTGAACCACACCGCTTCGCCCGGCTTCAGATCGAGACAGATCGTTCCGTTTTCCGCAGGGAGACTTACCTCTTCCCCGTCGACGATCACCGTATAAAGATCTTTTTTCTTTTTCAGCCGCAACGTAACTCTGTTGATCGATTTTTCAAAAGAGTCCCGAAGATTCAGGATCATATAGACATTTTGTCCGTTCTTTCTTTGCAGTTTATTGCAAAGAATCACCGCGTCCGCCGTACAGCTTTCCGCAAAACCCGTATCGGATGTCATCAGCTCTTCCGTAGCGGGATTATCGTGCGCATTACCGAAGCGTTCAGAGCAGACGTATTGACAGTCGGCAATATAGCGGAACGTCTTCTGGATCAGCGCATTGTTGCGCTGCGCTTCCCCGTAGATGGTGCGCGAGCCGTCGTCGTCGATGATCGCGGAAGTATTGTTGAACCCCGTACGCGTGGTAAATCTCCAATATGTGAAATAATAAATTTTCTTACAGGCAAAGCCCATCGCCATATTTGCCTGCCAGTTCAGGTCGCTTTCGTCCACGCGGCGGATCTCGTCGAACTCGCCCGAGGAGAACGACTGGATCGTCATGTGAAAGGGAACGCCGTTTTTCTGGCTGCCGAGCGCCGCTTCCTGCATATTGCGGATAAATTTGGGACAGATGACGTTCTTCCCCTCCCACATCCCGAAAGGATAGGCATCGTAGCCAAAATAGCCGAGTCCCGTTTTGCTCATCTGATCGATGTAATTGCGATACGATTCCCACACCGTGGCAAAACCTTCTCCGAAGGCGCCGGGCGCAAGACCGAGATCCTGAATGCACGGAAGAAAACAGGTGTGGACAAACGCGTCCGGCACCGCCGCCCGTATTGCGGAAACCGTTTCCCGTATCACGTTCGCTTTACTCACGCGCGGCTCGTCGAGGATACTTACGCCGTAAAACGCGGGATGATCGCGATATGGCGCAAGACATTCTTTAACGTATGTATGAAACGCCTTTTCGTCGCCGCCGAACCGCTCTTCGATCACGGAAGAATTGCAATGAAACGTCAGCGAAATGATCCGCTCGTCGAAAACGATGGCTTTCAGTCCGCTCTTTTCCGCATTGTCGAGCATCATTTTCAGATCGCTTGCGGCAAAATCCTCCCCTTGATATTTATCTTCGCCGGCAAATAAAATTTCCGAAAAGCCGCATTCTTTGTACTCCGTATACCGCTCTACCGTACGGAAATCCTGTCCGACCTCACTGCATACATGGTCTATTTCCAAATGTCCGTTCGGAGGCGGCGTAAACCCAACAATGGGCATTTTAAAATTCGACATGAACCTTTTCTCCTCTCTTTACCCGATATGTTTTGTCATGCAACCGCAACGTTCCGTCGAGTTCCGTCGCGTAAACGGAAACAAACTTTTTGCCGACTTCGATCTGCAGAATGCCCCGTTTGAGCGGTAAGGTGATCTTCGATTCCTTCAAAAGCGACAGATCGGGTCGGACGGTAAACGTCTCCCCGAACGCTTCGCTGCGTACGCCGAAATAATAGCGCGGAATCAGATAAAGCGGTCCCGATCCCCAGATGTGGCAGTGGCTTCTGCCAAAGGGTCTGCCGTACATCGCCGCAGACGTCTCTTCCGTCTCTCCCGGAGTAAACGTTTCCCAGAATGTGCTGGCGCCCGCATCCACCATTTCGCCCCAGTACGCCCGTATCATGCCGTCCGCCTTTTTCCCCGCGCCCGATTCAAACAGACACGCGAAATTGTACATCTGCATATACGGCGTGATGGATTCTTCCGCCTTTCCCGCAAGCAAAGCCTTTTTGATGCGTTCCGTTTTATTTTCTTCCGCAAAACCGTAAAGGATCGCAAAGGCATTGGCATGCACGCTGGCTTTCTCTTTTACGACGCCGTTTACGCGCGAATAAAGATACAGCCCGCGCGCGTCGTCCCAGAACACCGCATCTATGCGCTCTTTCAGCGCGGCTGCGCGCTTGAGTACGGAGGCGCCGTCCTTACCGAGAACGTCATATACCTTCGCGACGGCGCACAGCGTGATGTGAAGCAGAATCTGTTCAAAGCTCTGTTCGCCGTCGGTATCCGATAAACCCCAGTCTACAAAAACCCAGTCGTTTTTCTGCTTGTATAAGAACCCGTCCCCGTTTGTACGCGACAGCACAAACCCGAGATGTTCCGTCATGATCGGTTCGATATATTCCAGAAACGACCGATCGCCCGACTTTTCGTAATATTCCCACACCGACAGAATCGTGTACAGCGTGTAATCCATGATGTGGTTGATGTACGTCACCACCGGCGGTTTCCCGAAAAGCGCGATGATGCTCCGTTTGATCATCGCCGTATCGTAACGGTAATAATCCTCGATCTTGCTCGCCTGGTATGCGTCGCCGCCCCACAGCCAACGGTCGCGTTTGATACCGTCCAGATAAAACTCCTTGGAACAAAGCGAAAACGTATACAGCGCGATCTCGTAAATTTTCTGCAGCTGTTTATCTTCGCTCTCAAAATGCGCTGCCACGGGCGAGGGATCGTATTCTTCTTCAAAGCCGACTTCGCCGATCTCCCCGCAAACCCGCAGATACCGGAACGCCTTGCTCGTTTCGCTGCGATGACTGCCCCCCGCGCCGAGATCGAAAAATTCCACCTGCTCGCAATGTTCCGTATCCATGATCTCGCCCAGGGTCTCTCCGAAATACAATCTGCATTTTCCTTTGCCCTTCACCGTGGTAAAAACGAACACCATTCTGCCGAGATCGTAATAGTTTACGCCGTTTTTCTGCCGGATTTCATACCCCGTTACCGGTTTTACCGGCAATGCATATGTGTTTGGCGTCAACTCGCCGCAGGGACAGACAAAACACTTTTTCAGCTGAAATTGATTGTTTGCCGCTAAAAAAGTTTCGTCGCTGACAAGATTGTCCCCGTCGATCTTCAAACACGGCAATCCGTGCGGATTGTAGACCCAGATCTCCATCTGATAATCGCCCGCGGGTAAAGTGACGGTCCCGTCGAATTCGTACGAATATCGATCGATTCCGTAGAAAAATACGCTGATCCGCCCCTCATAGGAGAAGTACAGCGTGGCACTTTTTTCCAAATGAAATTCCTTGTAAAATTTCACGTTGTGCCACGGACTGTCCATTCTCCAAAAAGGACCTATGGGAAAATCGCGCTGGTATCTTCTCGTCATCACTTTTTCCGCGAGCATAATTTCAAAATCGCCCGGGTAACATATCCATTTCCCTGTTTTCATGTTCCTCCTCCGTTCCCGTTGTATCTATAAAATCTTTGTTTCTTCGTCCTGCTCTTTCGCGGGAAAATTGCTTTACTTTTTATATACGCCGATATCGTCCAGCATGAAATTAAATGAAAAACCTTTCTGCGCAGAATTCACCTGTTCTACCCAGAATACCAGCTTGCCCGCCTCTTTGATCGAAGCGATGATCTCCGCATCCTCGATTTCCACCTTAATCCACGTCCTCGTCGCAATGTCGTTCATGTCGGAAACGACGTTCCACGGACCCTTTGCCGTACCCGTTCTCAGATTAAAGGAATCCTGCGAGCCGTCCTTTACCACATTCACGAAGAAAATAAGTTTTGTATTTTCATCGAGCGCGCCGACCACCGTCGGATCGAGATTCACCGTCAGATACGCGCCGCCTTCCCATACCCCGTTATGCAACATCAATACCTGCTCTCCGCCATGCTTGCCTGCCGCAAAGGAAATCGAAGAGTCGGGCTGCGACGCTTCCAGACTGTATTTCTGCGGATCGAGCGTTGCCTCCTCAAAGCCCATATGCGCCAGCGATTCTTCGTAGGTAACGGAGGAGATCTCGATACTGCCGACCATGGATCCGTATGTTAAATAGTAGTCTTCCGCCCACGGATATTCCACATACAGCGAAGGTGCTCCGAAAGTCTGCGCGAGATCTTCGTCATATACGAAGGAAACTTCCGTCCATTCTCCGAACGAGATGTTATTGAGATAGCCGTCATCAATGAATCTGGTACTGTCTATGTTGCCGTATTTCAATCTCAGGTTAAAATCGCTTGTCTTTCCGCTCGCCACGCCGTTTATGCCCTGTTGCGGAGCGGTGATATTGATTTTATAGCGGATGGTAACGACATCTCCCGTCGAAACCACGGCGAATAACTCGGCAGGCATCATCACGCCGAACATACTGTCCCCGGAGCTTTCCACCACAATGCGGTTCGGCTGGTCTGCGTCGCCTGCGACATAGACGGGAGTCACCGCCTGCCCTACCGCTTTCTGCCCTTCATAGAAATACGCGGTATAATCCTTGCTCATATCGTCCACGTAACCTTTCGGCATCGTGAGATCGCCGTAGACGATTACGCTCTGTTCGGCGCTCACGCCCTCCGATCCGTCGATATAAACATAATGCACGGTATATTTGCCCATCGTAAGGGTGCCTTTCACCTCTCCGTTTTCAACGGTGAGCACGGTCTTGTTCCCCTCTGCGTCGATCAGCGTAGCCTGCAGGTCCGAAGCGTCGATCCCGCTGTAATTGTCGGCGGTAAGAAGTACGACGGCTTCATCGGATTCCTGTACAAAGAGTTCTTCCGGTTCGATACTCATCGCAGGTTCGCTCGGTTCGATTCTGAAGCAATCGATATACATATTGAATTCCCAGTAATTATCGCGGAAATCGTCGCCGTTAAAGAAGAACTGCAGTTTATCCGTTTCCGGCGTGTAGACTTTATTGATGTCCGCCGCGGGAATGAAAACTTTCGTCCATCTGCCCGGCTCGATCGACGTGCGCTTGATCATTTCCGCGGGTTTGGCCGTGGTCATCAGATCGAGATTGTATGCCCGCGGACTGTCGTTGTAAACCCAATAGCTCACACCCGCGACATCGCTGAAATCGAGATTCGACGTGGAATCGAGAATCAAAGAGATCCACAATCCGTCTCTCGTCGTGTAAAACCGCACGGACCCCTCGCCTTCGATGACGTATTTTTCATTGCTGTTATAGTTCATCTGCCCGCCGCCGGACGTGGCGACGTTGGATTCCACATATTCCTGCGAATTGAAAAATTCGATTTCGTTTTCTTCAAAAACGTTGACGTCGATGCGACGCACACCCGTATTTCCGCTTTCATCGGTCGCCGTCGCCACAATGCTGTAATCGCCGTACTTGGAGATGGTGAAAGTATTTTCCTTTGTTACGGTGACGAGATTTTCTTCGATTTCCTCTCCGCAATATACTTTGACTTCCGGCGTCAGCGTCCCGTCGACAAGATCCGTAGCGGTGAAAACGGGCAGCGTAACGATATCGTCCAGTTTATATTTGCCGTTCAGCTCTCCCTCCTGAATGACCGACGGAGCCTTCGTGTCGACGCAGGTGATAGTCTGCTCATATCTCTTCACTTCGCTGTTCGGAAGCGTGAACGTATACGTCACATCGTAAACGCCCAGCGCATTGAGCATGATCTTGTTTTCAAGCACCTGCACTGCCGTCTCTCCCAGCATGACGGTAACCACCGGATCGATAATCTCGGTGTTGTTATACAACCCCGCAACGGTGCCGAAAGAATACGAACTGCCGTATTCCAACGTCGCGTCGGCGGGAATATCCGCCACGAAAGTGGCTTCCGTCTGTCCGCCGCCCCCGGGATTCGTCTCGTCCGGATTCTCGGTGCCCGGATTGTTGTTGCACGCAACGGCAAATCCAACGCACAGCACCATCGCCAGACAGAGCGCCAACATGATCAGCCGTTTGCCTTTCGATTGTTTTCTCATAGTTTCCTCCTCATTCATGAATTTTATTTGACAAATCTGAAGTTATCAAAATAGAACGTTTTTTCCGACGTTGCAAACTTTCCGTAGGAGATGAAGAAGTCATTCAGGTTATCGGTCAGTTTTACGGGTTTTTCCTCCGTCACGTTGTTCCAATCGGAAAGTCTGAACGAAAAGCTGTTCCAACCCTTCTCACAGGTGAACGCCACGCTGTAATTGTTGGACTGCGTATTGCGCGCATGGATCTCAAAACCGAAATTGAACGCGGCGCCGGTATTGTAAACGTCGAAGCAGAAGGAATACCCTTCGTCCGCGTACCGCGCGAAATCCACTTCTTCAAACAACGCGTCGATAAACGTGAAATACGGCCATCCGTCGTTGATCGGCGGCAATCCCGTAGGCAATACGACTTTCAGCGATTTGCCCGTTCCGCCCGATACATAGTTGAGATCTTCGTTGATGGATAAAATCGGCTGACTTCCGATCGTCGGTCCCACGCCGCCCACGGCGATCATGTACTTCTGATAATCCTTGTCAAACGAACAGAATTCGTTTTCATCGAGTACGATCGTCATCGGATCGGGTTCTTTCAAGGACATCGTAAGCCCCAGGTTGTCGACGTAAAACACGTTCGTTTGCGCCGAGGCGTAATCCTTTGCCTGCGGGAATTCGATCAGAACGGCTTCTCCCTTTGTCAGATCGGCGGCAAGCGCAACGCCGACCATGTCAAACGCGACTTCCACTTCGTTCTTTCCCGCGTTCACGGAAACCGTCTGATATTCCGTCGTGAAGCCGTCCACCTGCAACGCGACGGAGATCTCACAGGCTTCGCCCGTCTGGTTGAACAGATCGAACGTGACCGATCTGAGCCGTTTTAAATTTTTCTGATTTTCTCCCGTCAGCGGTACCGTCATGACGGGTTTTGCCGCGTTCTTGTTGATATACCCCCACACTTCCAGCTTCGCGGAAGCCTGCCCCTCGCTGATAAATTGCGTATCGTCGTTGAGCCTTACTTCTCCGAAACGGTTGGCGAATTTCATCGTATAAAATTCATCCAGACTTTCAAAACCGCTGACCGCTTCATACATAGAAACGCCCTCCGCGTTCCCCTGCACCGTCGCCGATGCGGGCAAAGCGCACACCGCGCCTGCCGCAAGCACACCCGATAACATCGTGATCAAAAATCTGTTTTTCATCGCTCCCCTCCGTCAGTTTAACGTAAGAACTTCGCAGATATCCAGCGTTACGGCTCTGCCGCCGTCCAGCATGAATACCAACGCGTTGGCTTTACGAAGTGCCGTCCAGTCGAAATCGCCGATCCTGTCGAAACGGATGACGTTCATTCCTTCGTGCAGGTATACCGAATCGAGCTGCCGGATCCCCGTTCCGTACAGAGAAATATTGACCTTTACCTTCTCGCTTTCTTCGTAATTGATATATAAGATCACGGACTTCGTCGACGACGTGATGTCGTTCTGATCGAGGCGGTAATCGAAACGGACATTGTCCGACTTCAATTCCACGCGCACGCTCTTATTTCCCTCTTCTCCGACCTCGGTGATCACCGCCGTTTCGTCCAGATTCTGCTGCTGATCGTAAACGCTCACACGGGAAACCTCCGGTTCGGAAATCGCCGTTACGGCTCCGGACACAGAAAAGCTCACGTTTTCCGCCGTCACCTCGAACCGATCGGCCGCCATTGAAACTTCATAAACCTTTCCGCCGCTGGTGCTGCTGCCGCTCAGCGACTGCCCGTTCAGCCTGATCTCCATGCCGAGCGGCGCATAGATCTTCGCGTTGATCTTTCCGTCTTCGCCGATGGCGTAATCGCTGATCGCCACGCCTTTTTCCGCCAGAAGAGCGAGCGACGTGAGCAGATCTCTCGTAAGATCGACGTCTTCGCTGCTGCAATATACGCGGTTGTCGTTATACAGCTTTGCGTAGAGTTCCGTCATGATCCCGTCGGAAGTGATCGTCGCACCGTGCGCCGCGCTCATCGTCGCGTAAGTCGTTTCGATGTCGTGCATGATCTCGTAATCTTCCAGCCCGTCGCGCATCGTGAAAAGACGCATTGCCGGAACGGGTCCGTCGATGCCGAAAGGTGCGCCGGGATAGAAGAACCAACCGTCGCCGTACGCGTCTCCCCAGCGATGTACGTTCGTATAGTTCTCCATGCCGTATACGGGAGAATAGCCCTGCGACGGATCGGCGCCGTTGATATAGTATGCCGCTTCCCAGGTGAGATATCCGGAAATATCATATTCCTTCATCATCCAGAACATCACGCGGGAAGAAACGCCGTTGTCGTCGATATGATAGCCGGGATAGGGAATTTTGGGAACGGTACAGGTATACCACCAATAATCCTTTCCCTCTTCGCGCAAGGTGCGGTAATCCTCGATGATCGCCGAAGAAGACAACGTATCCGCCGTCGGGCAGTACGTCTGCACTTCGGGAAGTTTTTCGGAATACGCACCGGTCACAACGTGCGGGATAGACATAACGTCGTCGATCACTTCCTGACTTGCGCCGACGTTTCTCGCATACTGCGCCGCTTCTTTCAGGACATCTTCATACTGTCTGCATACATAGTTTGCGCGTTCCTGCGCAAACGATCCGCCGAGATCGGGTTCGTCGATGATATTTCCCATATAAACGTACGCTTTCTTAAGAAGATTGACGCCCGTTTCCACGCTTTTGTCGATGTAACCGCGCAGATACGTGAGCAACAGATCTTCGTTGAGTACATAATTATAGGTAGCGTCCGCCAGCTCATAGCATTTGATCGCGTAAGACGGAACGCTGGGATCCTGCGCCGCCTCCACCGCCTTGTCTACCGCAACGCCCAGACAGAATTCGACGTAATCGGTATCCTGCGGACTCGAAACGTAATAAGAACCGAGATACTGTACCGCAAGGCGGTATTCGTTGAGCGCGTCGCTGTATTTATCGTACATTTCCTGCGTATCGGAAAGTTCGCCCTGCATCAGATATCCTACCTGCAAGGGAACGCAGCTCGCCAGACTGACGGTATCGGGCAATTCGTATCCGACAACGGTTACGCTCGCCGGGATCTTCTTCACCACGCCGTCCAGCGTGACGCTGATCTCGCCTTCGTAAACCCCCGCCGGCTGCCCTTTCGGGATCTTCACCGTGATGTATACGCCCTGATTTTCTCCCGCCTTGATGGTGTTCAGCCCGTACGCCTTTGCCGTAG
The DNA here is from genome assembly GCA_944367565.1 of uncultured Clostridia bacterium. Lineage (GTDB taxonomy): Bacteria > Bacillota > Clostridia > Christensenellales > Borkfalkiaceae > UMGS775. Next base: position 14,933 of record CALVWR010000007.1, on the reverse strand, counting down.
CCATCGGCAAGAGCGCGTCGGGATACATCCCGGGCTGCATTTCCGACAGAGAATCGTAAATGGTCTCCACGAGATGATAATACTGATGCCTTACTTCAAAATTGCTCGCCGCAAGCGTATTTGCGCCGCTCTTGAAGTCGCCCACCGTCACGTCGTAACTTTGCACGTCCGTTTCCGGCGTGATGATGATCTGTTTGCTTTCGTATTCGTTCTGCACCGCGGTGATGGAAAACGTATCGACGAGCGAACCCATGAATTTTTCCTTCAGCGCGATCATGCCTTCGGTCTGCGCCGCGTAGGATTGCAGGATCTTATCGCTCGAACGCGCCACCTTGACGGCTGCGTTCGCATTCCCGCCGTTCGTTGCAGGATTCTGGTTACACGCCGCCCCCACCGTAAGCATAACGGCGGACAGCAGAAGCGATGCGGCGGTTTTTGCCGTTTTTCTCAACCTCATTCTTTTCTTCCTCCTTACGGCTCGTTTCCGTTAAATCAATCCGGCGTTTTTCAGAATCGTTTCCAGTCTGTTCCGGAAGTAATCCTTGTTCTCCCGCACTATCTGATCCGCCGTCTTTAATACGGACGAATCCTGCGAACCGAACGTCACCCCCAGCAGAGTAATGCCGTATCTCGGAGACAGACTGCCCAGATAATGCGTGGGATACGTCTGCCACTGTTCCACATAATCCGAATTCAGCATGATTTCCCATTTTTTCTTCGCAAAATCGGAAAGTTCGTCGTATTTTTCATAATTTTCGATATCGTAATAATACGGCAATACCGAACCCGACGTATTTTCCATGAAAAGTTCGATGCCCTCGTCGGACGCCATAAATTTCATGAATTCCTTTGCCGCGGTCTTCGCGGTGGCGTAAACCGGAATGACCATGGAATGAGACTGCGCTACGTTGTTATTGACGCGGCGGGCTGCCGTCACGATCGAAACGTCCTTGTCGGTCGCCCAGTCGGGCTTCTGCGTGACGACGCCGTCCACATAATCGACAAGCTGCGCGAGCTTTTCATCGTAGCCGTTCCGCTCCGTCGCCGACATCGTTTTCGACGCTTCGGTGAAATTTACCGCTTTATCCCAGTAGGAAAGTTTATCGGAAAGCGCGCTGATGATCGGCGTGCGCATGGGCAGTATGCTCCCGATACTCAAAGACGAACTGGAATTTTTCATTTCGTTTTCCAGCCAGTCGCCGGCGGGCAGCATCGCGGCGTCGCCGTTCAGGAACTTCGCCTGCGCCGTCGTGTATTCGTACGATTCCGACAGCGGATCCACATACCCCTTCGATTTGTGGAGCATATCTTCAAACACTTTCAGCGTTTCGCGGATCCCTTCCTGATCGAAGATTCCCATCGAGGTCGTCGCGTCGGGAATCGCGTTGTCGCTGATCTTTCCGTTGAAGAAATTATCCACGCCCTTGATGGTCTCGTACTGCGCCCACCAGATGTTGAATATATAAGAAAAATAATCGTCCGCCGCGGAATAAATAAACGGCGTGATCCCGTTCGATTTCAGCGTCGCGCAGTATTCCATCAGTTCGTCCGTCGTACGCGGCTCGTGCGTCAGTCCCGCCTGTTCGTACAGATCCTGATTGTAGAAGATCGCGCCCATACCTGCCGCCCAGGGCATGACGTACTGATGCGAAACATATTCTCCGCCTTCTTCCACTTCCATCGTGTAAGAGTTCTTGACCGTTTCCCACATCTTTTTGCCGATGGTTCTGTCCTCACCCTCCGGCGTGTAAGCGTATACGTCGTCAAGCGGTTCGAGAATATAATCGTATCCCGATACGGCTTTCGATCCGAGCGAGATATAGCGATTCCAGTATTCCCCGACGATAAAAAGGTCTGCCGTGTTGTTGTTCGGTCCGGAACGGATCTTCGATTCCAGCGCCATGGAACCCTGTTCCTTGATTTCCATATTGTAACCGGTCCGCTCTTCAAAGATCTCGGCGGCGGCACGCAGCCAATCCAGACCGTAGCCGGCGTTGTAAGCGAACACCTCTACCGTCTGATCCGAATTGTCCACCGGTCTTTTGCAACCGACTGCCGGAAGCGCGCATACCGCGCACATCGCAATTGCCATCACTTTTTTCCAAATCTTATTCATCGACAATTTTCCTCCTTGACGATATCTTCAAAAAAGCATTTTTGATTTTGCCTTTCCCGTTTCATTTCTATCCTTTCAACCCGCCGATGTTCATCGACGTCATGATCTTATCCTGAAAGATCGCATACAGAATCACGCTCGGGATCGCCGTCAGCACCAACCCCGCAAAATAAACGGGATAATTCATGTTGCGCTTCGTCGACGCTTCGTATTCATAAAGTCCGTATGCCACCGACGGATATTCCGGCAGATACAGCATCGACGTGTTCGCGTCCGTCCAGCCGCCCATGAATCCGAGCAGAAACATGATCCCCACAAGCGGCAGCGCCTGCGGAACCATGATCCTGAAAAACACCGTCACGTCGTTTGCGCCGTCCACAAACGCCGCTTCGCCGTATTCCCAGCTTACGCTGTTCCAGAAGCCGCACATCACGATAAACGTGGAGCTCAGCCCCGCCGTTGCGCCGACATAAAACAACGGAGAATTCAGCAGTCCCAGATCGCCGTACAGTTTATATGTGGCGGGCAGCGATCCCGGCAGCGAAATGGTCAGCAGAATGATGGCGACCATATACACCGCTTTTCTTCCGAAAAATTTATACCGCGCGTATGCGTAAGACGACATTACCGTCGCGATGATCGGCAGCGTGGTCCCGAGCAGCGTTTCCCATATACTGTTGAAGATCATTCCGAAATATCCCGTTCCGTTGACCACGAGCAGATCGAATACTTCGAGATAATTGCTCCAATACCACTTTCCTTCCGGCAGTCCGAACGAATTGCCCAACGCGTATTCCGTGGGGTCCTTCAGCGTGTTGATCAGCGTAATGACGTATGCATAAATAAACGTAAGCGTATACAGAACCAGAATCACGAACATGATGCTGAACACGACTTGCTCCCCGCGCGTCCGTTTGATTCGCGTGCGTTTCATCAGTAAGATACCTCCGCGGAAAATTTCTTTGCCAGCGCTTTCACGACAAAGATCAGCGGAATGCTGGCCAACGTCATCAGAATTCCGAGCGCGGAACTCGTTCCCGTACCTCCGCCCGTGTAAACCTGCTTGAAGATCCAGAAAGAAAGCGTCATCGTTCCGTATTCGCCGAACGTCAGATAGAGCGTCGCTCCGCCTGCGCCCAGAATTCCCGCAATCCCGATGATATACAGCGTCGACAACGTGCCGCTGATCATCGGCAGTACGATATAGACGAATTCCTTCCAGGGCGTGATCCCGTCCAGAGACGCCGCCTCGAGCATATCCTTCGGAATCCGAGCCATCGCCCCCGACGCCCACAGGAACACGCCGCCGACGCACGGCCATAAACTGTATACCAGGCTCGCCGCCATGGCGTATTTGGTGGTATTGAGAAACATGATCGGCTGATCGATGATCCCCATTTTAAGCAACGTCGTCACCAGCGGTCCTTCCGGCCCGATCATGTTTTTGTAAATGCTGACCAGAATGATTCCCGCAAGCATATTCGGCAAATACAGGATAAAACGGAAGAATTTGCCCAGAAATATCTTTTTATAGATAAAGTATGCAAGAACAACGTTAAAGGTCTGCGTGATGAAATACCCTTCCGTGAAAAACAACAGCGTGTTTTTCATCGCTATCGCGAAAACCCCGTCGCTCGAAGCAAACAGTTCTTCCAATACCCATGAATAATTCCCGATCGTCCACTCTCCGTTCACGTCCTGAAAAGACAGCAAAATCGAATCGAAATTCGGATACAGCCAGAACAAAAAGAAATTGAAAAGCGCCGGCAACAACAGCAGCAGCGGAAACCACGCCGTCCCGCATTTCAGTCCGTTTTCGATCCGAAGCGCATTTTTCTTTTTTCTTTGCATCGATATCTACCTCATTTTATCAATTCGTTCTTTCATTGTACCATAGGTTTACGCCGTATTCTATCTAAAAATGATCGAAAAATATCGATTTTTCATTTTTTTTGTTTCCGGCGCTTGACGCCTATGCAAATTGAGAGTATACTTTTATTATACGGTGCTTTTTTGCGTATTTTTTTAAAAAATACGCTTAAAATCCCGTTTTTTTATAAAAAACAGAACAATCCGTATTATCATTTTTTTGCTTTTTTATTATGATCTTATTTTGTCGATCCGATAAAAAACGTTTTTTGTTCTTTTATTTTGAGGAGATTTCCGTGAAAAAACTGAAACTTGCCGTCCCTTCCACGACATTCACAACCGAATATGACGTAAACGCCTTGCCGCATCAGCACGCGCAGTGGGAATTTGTACTTTTTCCCTCCGGTTCGTTTCTCAACCGCGTCAACGACGTCGACATCGAAACCCAGGCGAATTTCGTCATGGTTCTCGGACCCATGCACAGCCATACGCTCTTACACCAGCGTCCCGGCAGTAAACACCGCGATCTTTACATCAGTGACGCCGAACTGAAAAATATCCTGCAGATTCTCGACATGAAGCTCTATTCCAGGCTGTGCAGAAAAACGGAGCCCCTGATGTTTCCCCTTCCCGCCAACACGATGCAGACCATCTCGGAGGATATGAAACTGGTGGAATCCCTGCAATCGGTCGGCCGATACACCCCCGTTCTCCGTCAGATCGCATATTCCACCATCGTCTATCTTCTCGGGCTCGCCGTAAAACAGGAATATTTTTCCGAAAACGACATTCCCAAAGCGGTGCTGGATTTTCTCGATCTGCTGCAGATTCCGGAAAATTTACAGAAAAGCCTTTCCGAACTGGTGGCAAAATCGGGGTATTCCTACTCGTATTTTTCCGTATTATTCCAAAAATATACGGACCATACTCTGCACGATTATTTTCTGCAGGCAAAGCTCAACCGCGCGGTATCGCTGCTTTCTTCCACGCATCTGTCCATTCTCGATATCGCTTATGAGATCGGATACGATTCCGTAAGCGCGTTTATCGCAAAATTCAAGGAATTTTACAACTGCACGCCCCTGGCATACCGCAAGCGACACTGAACAAAGCGGGCGCGCAACATTCCGCCGACGGGCGTCGGCATCAGATGCGCCGAATCTTGGAAGCAAGAGGATTTCCTCAGCCGTAAAAGACGACCGTGCTTTATATTTTCATTCTGCATCGAGAAAAAGTCCGTCGCAATTATGCGACGGACTTTTTCTCGGAAATTCATTTTTTTAACAAAGCGACCATTTTTTTCGCCGCCGCTTCGGTATCTTCCTCGGAGGCAAACGACGAAAAACGGAAATATCCTTCCCCGCATTGACCGAAGCCCGATCCGGGCGTTCCCACAACGCAGATCTTTTCCAGAAGGTAATCGAAAAATCCCCAGCTCGTCAGATTCTGCGGGCATTTCACCCAGACGTACGGCGCATTCTTTCCGCCGAAGTACGGTAAGCCGATCTCGTCGAACGCGCGCATCAGCCGTTTCGCGTTGTTTTTATATACGCTGATCAGTTCCCGGACTTCTTTTTGCCCCTGTTCGGTGAAGACGGCGCTTCCTCCCTTCTGCAGGATATACGAAACGCCGTTGGTCTTTGTCGTGCGGTTCCGCACCCACATGGCGTTCAGATTCATGCCTTCCCTGTTCAGTTCCGAGGGAATGATGGTGTATCCCAACCGCGTACCCGTAAATCCCGCCGTCTTGGACAGCGAACAAATCTCGATCGCGCAGGTGCGCGCCCCGTCGATTTCAAAGATGCTCCGCGGCAAAGACGGGTCCTCGATGAACGCCTCGTACGCCGCGTCAAACAAAATCACCGATTTATTTTCGTTGGCGTAATCCACCCACTGCCGCAACCCCTCTTTCGTGTAAACGGCGCCCGTGGGATTGTTCGGCGAGCAAAGATAAATCAGATCCGCTTTTTCCGACGGAGGCGGCGGAAGAAAGCCGTTTTCCTCCGAAGAAGGAAGATGCAGAATCTTCCGCCCCGCCATCACGTTCGCATCGACATAGGCGGGATACGCGGGTTCCGTGACCAACGCGACCGAGGATTTATCGAACAGATCCAGAATATCGCCGAGCTCGTCGCTCGCGCCGCTTGAAACGAAAACCTCTTCCGTCTTTAAATTTACGCCTTTTTTCGCATAGTGCGCCGCGATCGCCTCCCGCAGAAAGGGAGCGCCGCATTCCGGCATATAGCCGTGAAAGGTCTTTTTTTCCGCCTGATCGTTCACCGCTTCGTGCAGCGCGCGGATCACCGACGCGCTGAGCGGCTGCGATACGTCTCCGATCCCCAGTCTGTAAATATACGCCCCTTCGTGTTCTTCCGTATACTTCTTGATCTTCTGCGCGATTTTGTAAAACAAATAAGAATCTTTCAAATTCGCATAATTTTTATTGACGCTGATCATATTTTTACCTCTCCTTCATACACCGTCACGGCAGGTCCCGTCATATATGCTTTGCCGTCTTTTATTTTCACGGACAAAACGCCTCCGTCCAGCCGTACGAAAACCGTTTCGTTTTCCGGACACAGTCCGCAATACACCGCCGCCGCCACGCTGGCGCACGCGCCCGTTCCGCATGCCATCGTAATGCCGCTTCCGCGTTCCCAGACCCTCATCCGCAAATGCGTTTTATCCTCCGCGCGGACAAACTCCGCGTTGATTCCTCCGTCGAACATCTCGTGTTTTTCGATCTTTGCCCCGACCGTTTCGGGCGACAGTCCTTCGTCGAACGTGACGAAATGCGGATTGCCGACGTCCACGCGGTAGCCGTGAATCTCCTTGCCGTCCACCGACAGCACCGTCTCGGGAAATACCGTTACCTTTCCCATATCCACCGTTACGGACGTCACCGTTCCGCCTTCCGCAAAAAGGTGCAACGACTTGATCCCGGACAGCGTTTCGATTGTGATGTCCGTCTTTTTCGTGTATCCTTTATCGTATACGTACTTTCCCACGCAGCGGATGCCGTTGCCGCACATCTTCGCTTCGCTGCCGTCGGCATTGAAAATACGCATTGAGAAATCCGCTTTGTCCGATTTTCCGATCCAGATCATGCCGTCCGAACCCGCGCCGAAATGCCTGTCCGACAGCCGGCGCGACAACGCCGCCGCGTTTTCCGGTTCCCCGTAAACATACAGGTAATCGTTTCCCAAACCTTCCATCTTGGTAAAATGCATACTCTTTTCTCCGTTATCGTTTATCGATGGTCGACACGCTCATCGTGATCTCTTCCAGCACGTCCAGCAAAACCCGCACCGTATCCAGCGACGTAAATACGTTGATGTTATTTTCCGTCGCGCATTGCCGGATGATCGAACCGTCGGTCATGCGGTGCTCCGAACACACGTCCCGCGTGTTGATGATATATGTTACGCAACCCTGACGGATCAGATTCAGAATGTCCGACGAACCTTCGCTGATCTTCTTCCGCATCCTCGTTCTGATCCCGTTCTTTTTCAGAAATTCCGCCGTGCCCTTGGTCGCTTCGATATTGAAGCCGAGTTTGTAAAAACGGCGGATCAACGGCAGCGATTCTTCCTTGTCCTCATCGCTGATGGTGGCGAAGACCGTCCCGTAATTCTGCACCTTGACGCCCGACGCCTGTAAGGCTTTATACAGCGCCCGCGTAAGAGATCGGTCATACCCGATCGCCTCGCCCGTCGATTTCATTTCCGGCGACAGATAGACGTCCATGCCGTTGAGCTTCGCAAAGGAAAACGCCGGAGCTTTGACGTACCAACGTTCCCCTTCTTCGGGATATTCCTCCGCGATCCCCTGTTCTTCCAGACTTTTGCCGAGAATAACCAGCGTGGCGATCTCTCCGAGATCGTAGCCCGTCGCTTTGGAGAGAAACGGCACCGTTCTCGACGAGCGGGGATTGACCTCGATGACGTAAACGTTCTGTTTTTTGTCCACGATGAACTGGATGTTGTAAAGACCGACGATCCCGATCCCCGTGCCGAGTCTGCGGGTATAATCCAGAATGGTTTTTTTCACCGCGGCGGAAAGACTGTAAGGCGGATATACGCTGATGGAATCCCCCGAATGAATCCCCGTCCGCTCGACAAGCTCCATAATCCCGGGAACGAATACGTTTTTCCCGTCGCAAACGGCGTCGACCTCTACTTCTTTACCCCGGATGTATTTGTCGACGAGAACGGGTTTATCGGCGTCGATCTCGACGGCTGTTTTCAGATAACGGCTCAGCGATTCCTCGTTTGCCACGATCTGCATCGCCCTCCCGCCGAGAACGAAACTCGGGCGCACCAGAACCGGATAACCGATCTCCTTCGCCGCGCGCAGTCCTTCGCCGATCTCGGTGACCGCACGGCCCTTCGGCTGCGGAATGGACAGCGATTCGAGTAATTTTTCAAACGAATCCCTGTTTTCCGCCTTGTCGATGGCATCGCACCCCGTACCGATGATGGGCACGCCGCGACGCGCAAGCGGTTCCGCCAGATTCACGGCGGTCTGCCCGCCGAGGGAAACGATCACGCCGTCCGGGCGTTCGTGTTCGACGATATTCATCACGTCTTCCACACACAACGGCTCGAAATACAGTTTATCCGCCGCCGTATAATCGGTGGAAACCGTTTCCGGATTGTTATTGACGATGATCGCTTCGTAGCCCGCTTTTTTGATGGTTTTTACCGCATGGACGGTGGAATAGTCGAATTCGATGCCCTGTCCGATGCGGATCGGCCCGCTTCCCAAAACGACGATCTTTTTTTTCTTTGATACCGTCGATTCGTCGTCCTGTTCGTACGTCGAGTAAAAATAGGGAATGTAGCTTGCAAATTCCGAAGCACAGCTGTCGATCATCTTGTAAACCGGACAGATCGACCGGCTCTTCCGGAAAGCGCGCACGGCGTCTTCGTCGCAATTCCAAAGCCGCGCCACCTCCCTGTCGGAAAAGCCCGAACGTTTGGCGTCGGTCAGCGCGTCGGCGTCCCGGGGCCGCTCCGCAAGGATCCGTTCCGTCCTGACGATGTTGTCGATCTTTTTCAAAAACAGCTTGTCGATCTGCGTTGCGGCGGCAATCTCCTCGACGCTTCCGCCGATCCTGAGCAACTGCGCCACGGCAAACAGCCGATCGTCGGTTCCCGCGGCAACGTATCTGAGAAGTTCGTCCTTTCCCTTGCCGTCAAATTTCGGCATGTACAGATGATCGACGCCGATCTCCAAGGACCGCACTGCCTTGAGAAAACTTTCCTCCATCGTCCGCCCTACGCTCATCACCTCGCCCGTCGCTTTCATCTGCGTGCCGAGCTTATGATTCGCATCGGTAAATTTATCGAAAGGAAAACGCGGCATCTTCGTGACCACGTAATCGAGGGAAGGTTCAAAGGAAGCCGGCGTATTTGCCAATCTGATCTCGTCAAGACGAAGTCCCACGCCGATCTTCGCCGAAACCCTTGCAATCGGATATCCGCTCGCCTTCGACGCCAGCGCGGAAGAACGCGAAACCCGCGGATTCACTTCGATCAGATAATATTGAAAAGAAGTCGGAGAAAGGGCAAACTGTACGTTACAGCCGCCCTCGATTCCCAAGGCGCGGATGATTTTCAGCGCGCTCGTCCGCAGCATCTGATACTCCTTGTCGGTCAGCGTCTGAGACGGACACACCACCGTAGAATCTCCGGTATGAATCCCGACGGGATCTACGTTTTCCATATTGCAGACCGTGATCGCCGTATCGTTGGCGTCGCGGATGACTTCATATTCGATTTCTTTATAGCCCTTGATGCTCTTTTCCACCAGCACCTGCCCTACCGGCGACAGGGCGAGAGCATGCTTGATGATTGCCGAAAATTCTTCTTCGTTTTCGGCAAAGCCGCCGCCCGTTCCTCCCAGCGTAAACGCCGGGCGCAGCACGACGGGATAGCCGATTTCCTTCGCCGCGCGCAATCCTTCTTCTTCGCTGCAGGCGATCTGCGACGGCAACACCGGTTCCCCCAGGCTTTCGCAAAGTTCTTTGAAAAGTTCGCGGTCTTCCGCTTTGGCGATGCTCGCGATGTCCGTGCCCAGCAGTTCCACGCCGCATTCCCGCAGCACGCCCTTCTGCGCAAGCTGCATGGCGAGGTTCAGTCCCGTTTGCCCCCCGATCCCCGGCAGGATCGCGTCGGGACGTTCGTAGCGCATAATCCGCGCCACGTATTCCAGCGTGAGCGGCTCCATGTAGACTTTGTCCGCGATGGATGTATCGGTCATGATGGTCGCAGGGTTGGAATTGCAAAGCACTACTTCATACCCTTCTTCCTTCAACGCGATACACGCCTGCGTGCCGGCATAATCGAACTCCGCCGCCTGACCGATCACGATCGGCCCCGATCCGATCACCAGAATTTTTTTGATATCCGTTCTCTTAGGCATGCGTTTTCTCCTTTTCCATCCATGCGATAAACGCATCGAACAACCGACCGCTGTCCTGCGGACCGGGCGCGCTCTCCGGATGATACTGTACGCCGAACGCACGGTCCTCTTCGCACATCACGCCCTCCACCGTTCCGTCCAGCAGATTGAAATGCGTCGCCGTGAGCCTCGTCTGCGCAAGGCTGTTTGCGTCTACGGCGTAAGAATGATTCTGCGACGTGATTTCGATCTTGCCCGTTCTCACATCGCGGACGGGATGGTTTCCTCCGCGATGACCGAATTTCAGTTTGTATGTCTTTGCTCCGTAAGCAAGCGAAAGGATCTGATGTCCCAAACAGATCCCGAATATCGGAAATTTTCCCCGTAATTTCCCGACGGTTTCAATGACCTCCGGCACATCCGTCGGATCGCCGGGGCCGTTCGACAAAAATACGCCGTCCGGCGCAAGGGAGAGAATCTCCTCCGCGCTCGTATTCCACGGCAGGGCGATGACGTCGCATCCGCGGCGGTTCAGACAGCGCACGATATTGTTCTTCATTCCGCAATCGATCGCCGCTACCCGGAAACGCCCCTCCTTTGCCGGCAGATCTTCCCGCGCCTTCCGGCTGACTGCGGAAACGGCGTCCTTCGGAATTTCGCCCCTACGGATCCGATCGAGTCCTTCCGCAAGGGAAACGCCGGCGTCGACGATGAGCGCTTTCATGCTCCCGTGGTCGCGGATCGAACGCACCAGCTTGCGCGTATCCACCCCCGCGATGCCGGGAATCCCGTATCGCTCCATCACCTCGCCGAGCGTCGCCACGCTCCTGAAATTGGAAGGATAATCGTTGTATTCTCTCACGATCATCGCTCCCGCAACGGGACGCGCCGTTTCGTAATCGTCTGCCGCCATTCCGTAATTCCCGATCAGCGGATAGCTCATGACGATCGCCTGAAAGGCATAGGAAGGGTCGGAAAGGATTTCCTGATAGCCCGCCATCGAGGTGTTGAAAACCAACTCGCACAGCCGATCCTCTCCCGAACCGAAGCCCTCTCCGTAATATTCCTCTCCCGTTTCCGTGATCAGTTTCCTGTTACGCTTCATTTTGTGCCTCTTGTTTCTTTCTTTTTGTCTTCCTTAAAAGCGATCGCCGCCTCGATAAACCCTTTGAAAAGCGGGTGCGCTTTATTCGGACGGCTTTTAAATTCCGGATGATACTGTACGCCGATGAAAAACGGATGATCGGCTATTTCCACCGTTTCCACCAGACGGTTATCCGGAGAAGTCCCGCTGACGATCAGTCCGCATTTCTGCAAAACATCGCGGTATTTGTTGTTGAATTCATAGCGATGACGATGCCTTTCCCCGATGACCGGCTGCCGGTAACACCGTTCCAGCAGCGTTCCTTCTTTCACGACGCAGGGATAATTCCCCAGCCGCAGCGTGCCGCCCTTATCGATGCTCTCGCTCTGTCCCGGCATAAAGTCGATGACCTTGTTTTCACACGTTTCGTTGAATTCCCCCGAATCGGCGTCGGGAATCCCCGCGACGTCCCGTGCAAATTCGATGACCGCAATCTGCATTCCGAGGCAAATGCCCAGATACGGCACCTTGTTCTCCCGCGCATACCGCGCGGCGAGGGTCATGCCGCGTATGCCGCGGTTGCCGAATCCTCCGGGAACGATGATCGCGTCCGTATCGGAAAAGATTTCCCCGCAGTTTTCCGCGCTCACGAGTTCTGAATCGATCCACTTGATCTTTACCCGCGCATCCGTTTCATATCCGGCATGCGCCAGCGCTTCGCTGACCGAAAGATAAGCGTCGTGCAGTTTTACATACTTGCCGACCAGCCCGATAGTAACTTCCTTCTTTCTCGATTTGATCCGATCGATCATCTTCTGCCAGTCTTCCAGGTCACACGCCCGTTCTTCCAATCCCAGTTCACGGCAGACGATCTTGGAAAAATTCTGCTTTTCCAGCATCATCGGCGCTTCGTAAAGCACGGGGATCGTTCTGTTTTCGATCACGCAGTCCCGTTTCACGTTGCAAAACAGCGCGATTTTGTCGAAAATACTCTCTTCCAGCGGCGCGTCGCACCGCAGAATGATGATATCGGGACTGATGCCCATTCCCTGCAATTCCTTCACCGAATGTTGCGTAGGCTTGGATTTATGCTCGTCGCTCCCGCGCAGAAACGGGACCAGCGTCACGTGGATGAACAAACTGTTCTCCCTGCCGACTTCCAGCGAGATCTGCCGCACCGCTTCCAGAAACGGCTGCGATTCGATATCCCCCGTCGTTCCCCCGATCTCCGTGATGACGACGTCCGCATTGGTCTTTCCCGCCACGCTGTACACGAACTGCTTGATCTCGTTCGTGATATGCGGGATCACCTGTACCGTGGATCCGAGATATTCGCCCCGTCTCTCCTTGTTCAGTACGTTCCAGTATACCTTCCCCGTCGTAAGATTGGAATATTGATTGAGATCCTCGTCGATAAACCGTTCGTAATGTCCCAGGTCGAGATCGGTTTCCGCACCGTCCTCCGTCACATATACTTCGCCGTGCTGATACGGACTCATCGTGCCGGGATCGACGTTGATATACGGATCGAGCTTCTGCGCCGCGACCTTATACCCTCTCGATTTCAGCAACCGTCCCAATGACGCGGCGGTGATGCCCTTTCCGAGTCCGGACACGACCCCGCCCGTTACAAAGATGTATTTAGCCATACCTCATTCTCCTCGCTCACTTCCCGCTGTCGCCGTAGTTGGACAGCACCCGCGCCGAAGGATCGTTTACATCGCAACCTTTCCACGCCTTGTTGGGCATCCAGAACCCGGCGATCATCTGCACCTGTCCCGGATAAATTTCCTCGAAAATTTCCCGATACAGAAGCGATTCTTTCGTAAACGGCTGCGCAAAATCGTACTTCTTCCGCTTTTCTTCATACTCTTCGTCGGTATACGTTCTTTCCGCGTAAGCCTTCAGACAGTCGACCATCGAATGTCCCACCGCGTCGGAGAACGCCGCCTTTTCCCTGTAGAGAATATCATGCGGCAGAAAATCGCCTTCAAACGCTTTCCTCAGAAGATATTTTCCTTTGTTATAACGATTCAGTTTCTTTTCCGGATCGATCGCCATCACATATTTTACAAAATCCAGATCCCCGAACGGAACGCGCGCTTCCAGCGAATTGCAGGAAATGCACCTGTCGGCACGCAGTACGTCGTACATATACAGTTCCCTTACCCGCTTGCACGCTTCCTGCTGAAACGCCCGCGCCGAAGGTGCGAAATCCGTGTATTTATATCCGAACAGTTCGTCGGAAATCTCCCCCGTCAGCAACACGCGCACGTCGTTTTCTTCATGAATCGCCTTGCATACGAGATACATCCCGATGCTCGCCCGGATCGTGGTGATATCGTAGGTTCCCAGTATGCCGATGACCTTCTTCAGAGAATGCAGCACGTCGCTTTCGTCGATGATCACTTCGGTGTGCCTGCTCCCGATATAATCGGCTACTTCCCGTGCATACTTCAGGTCGATGGCGTCCCTGCTCATGCCGATGGAATACGTCCGGATCGGCTTGTCGCTCTTCCTCGCCGCAATCGCGCAGACAAGAGAGGAGTCCAGACCGCCGCTCAAAAGAAATCCCACTTTCGCGTCCGATTCCAGCCGCTTTTCCACCCCCGCGATCAGTTTCTCGCGGATATTTTTGCAAAGCACGTCGAGATCGTCCCGACAGTATTTGCGCACCCGCGTAACATCCGCGTAACGGATGAATTTTCCGCCTTTGTAATAATGTCCCGGCGGAAACGGATATATTTTTTCCACCATTCCGACCAGGTTGATCGCTTCGCTCGCAAAGATCAGCACGCCTTTTTTATCGTAGCCGTAAAACAGCGGACGAATCCCGATGGGATCGCGCGCGGCGATAAATTCCCTCGTTTTCGCGTCGTAGATCACGCAGGCATACTCCGCATCCAGCATGGCGAACATCTTGGTTCCGTATTCCGCGTAAAGCGGCAAAAGCACTTCGCAGTCCGACCCGCTTTCAAAGACGTACTTCCCGCACTCTTCCAGCCGACGCCGGATCTCCTTGTAGCCGTAGATCTCTCCGTTGCAAACGACATGGTTTCCGTTCAGACCGAACGGCTGCATTCCCGAAGGCGTCAGCCCCATGATCGATAACCTGCCGAATCCCATTACGCCGTCTTCCAGTTCCAGAATGCGCATATCGTCCGGTCCGCGCATATGCGTCCTTTCGAGATGCTCCCGAAAAGACGACACATCCGCTCCTTTCCCGCAGTAACACATGATCGTACACATATTTCTTACCCTTTATTTTAACGCGGCGGCGTTTACGCCGCCGCGCCTTTTTCGTTATTTCACGCCGAACAGCAAATCTCCGTACGTCGGGAACGGCCAGTATTCCGAAGCGCAAAGCGTTTCCGCTTCGTCCGCGCCGACGCGCAGCGCGTTCATCTTGACGAGCAGCTCGTCGCGGATTTTCACCGATTCCTCTTTGACGTCCGCGCA
>CALVWR010000006.1 GCA_944367565.1 uncultured Clostridia bacterium | reverse complement strand
TTGGAGCTACTGGGCGGACTCGAACCGCCGACCTGCTGATTACGAATCAGCTGCTCTACCGACTGAGCCACAGTAGCGCTCTCAAACTTGCTTTAACAGTATAATACGTTCCCTGCCTTTTTGTCAAGAAATTTACAAGCGTTTTAAAAATTATCCGAAAAAATACCCGTACCCGCTTTTTTCCGCGAGAAAAAAGCGGGTACGGGTCCTCACGGTTCCCTTTCGGAACCTGCTTTTCATGTCCGAATCTGTTACATTCCCAGCTGTACGCGTTTTGCCGTATATTTCCCGATAACCTTCTTCTGCTTCCGTTCGCACTCTCCGCTGGTATAAAGCCAGTTGACGGTATCCTTCAGCGTTTCGTACAGTTCCCTCGGCATAAACCCGAGCTCCCTCGTCGCCTTATCGTGCGAAAAACGTCCGTTTACCTTCAGTGTCTCTAAAGAATATGTCGTGAAGATCGGCTTCATCCCCTTCCGGATCGCCGCCTTCGCCATCGCCGGCGCAACCATTTTTGCCATCCATGTAGGCCATACGCGCACACTCTTTCCCTGCGTGATCTCTTTAAGCAAATTCAACATCTCGATCACGCTGTAATATCCGCCCGTTAAAAGATAACATTCGCCCGCTTTTCCGTAGTCCAACGCCGCATCGATCCCCAGCGCGCAGTCGCGTACGTCCACAAAATCGTACCCGCCTTTGATACAGCCGGGTAAAATCCCCTTAATATAGTTCTTGATCATCTGCACCAGATGATTTCCCTTCGCCGGATACGGTCCGATAATCCCCGAAGGATGCACGATGCGACAGTCAAACCCTTTTTTCATTTCTTCCATCACATACGCCGCCGCTTCCGCCTTCGTTTTGGCGTACGCACCCTCTACGCTGTCCGGAGAAAATTCCGTCACTTCCCGCATCATTCTTCCGTGCGGCAATACGGGAATGGCATGCACCGAACTTACATACACCGTCTTTTCTACGCCGTATTCCTTCGCCAGTGCGATTACGTTCTTCGTCCCCTCCACGTTGACTTCCCGCATATACGCATTTTCCTTACTGTTGATATCCACGATCGCCGCCGTATGAATCAAATATGCGTTTTCGCTTCCTTCAAATAATTCGCGCATACTTTCTTTATCCGTCACATCCCCGCGCACGACTTCTACACCGAGCGATTCGATGAACGTTGTATCGTCTTTATAATGCGCCAGACCGCGCACCGTTTCTCCGCGATTCTTCAATAATGAACATACGGCTCCGCCCAGATGTCCTGCTGCCCCCGTTACCAAATAAATATGTCTCATCTGTCTTCACCTCCTTCCGATGTGTTGTATTTTTTCCTTCTTTGTGCTATTATATACTCAAAAAGATATAATTTTTTTCCGTTATTATTCTATTACATTTTGACAGAATTTGCAACCGTCAATCTTTTTTGCTTTATACAGTAAATATACACTTTGCTTCTATCTGTCGTTTTTCAGGAGAATTTTATGAAAAATCAATCTTGCGATCAACGCGTCAGACTAACAAAAAATTTGATCAAAAGCGCTTTTTTAAGTCTTCTTTCACAAAAAAACGTGCGCCATATCACCGTCCGCGAACTCTGTGAAAAAGCACAGATCAATCGCGCTACTTTCTACGCCCATTACATGGACATCTATGACCTCAAAGAACAACTCGAAAACGAACTTCTCGCGTCGTTTTCTCAGGTGTTCATCGACGCATTCCGCGAGTTCGATCCTTCTCTTGCTTCCGAAGAACTGTTCGTAAAAGTATTTTCCCTCCTGCGCGAAAACTCCGAACAGTGCGTTATCTTGCTCAATTCCGATAGCGAAATCGTCGATAAGTTCATCAAAGTCAGCCGCGACCTCGTTCTCGATACGTACGCAAAACTCTTTCCCAATGCTTCCGAAACACGCCTGAACGCTTACTATCTCTTTGTTTCCAGCGGATGCATCGCCCTCGTCAAACATTGGCTTCTCAACGCACCCGACGCCTCAGCCGAATCTGTCGCAAAAGAAGTCTGCGCCATCCTGCAACAGGGAATCCGATGCCTCTCCTGACACTCTTATTCTACTATGCGAACCTTTTATAAAACTTAAATTTTTAAAAAGTTTGATTTTTTTGCAAGTTATTTGTATTTTTTATATGCTATAAACCCCGGAGTGAATATACGTGCCGAAGAACCGGTCTGCACGAGTTAGACTTCACCCGCAGAAGAAAAACCTCCCGCGGGAACCGATGCATCTGCCAAGGATAAATTTTTATCGAAGAAAAAACGACGGAACTATTTCCCGCCGTTTTTTTCCTTCATGTATTTTCTTTTTGTCGCAAGTCCTCCGCGAATATGCCTCTCCGAGAGATTGATTTCAAGAACCTTTCTCACCTCATCATAAAGTTTTTTATCAATTTCGATTAACCTTTCGGTGACGTCTTTATGTACGGTAGATTTGCTCGATAAAAAAACTTTCGCCGTGTGCCTGACGGTGGATTTTGTTTCCGCTATATATCGGGCTTCTTCGAGGATACGTTGCTTCAGATATTCTCGCATTTGTTTTAACCCCCTTTCAGAATGTTATAACTTATGCGATTTTTCGACATTTTATGACTTTTTTCGTATAGAGAAACGTTCTTCGCTCCGATTCTTTTCCGACAGACAAGTCGGTTTGCTTTTCCTACACTTTCTTTTCCATACTGATCACCAACCGCCTTCGATTCCGTGTTTTTTCTTGATATTACAAAAGCCGAACAGGAAGAAACCTGCTCGGCTGAAAATAAAAGGTTTTAATAAAAATAACCAAATATAAGAAAATAGCCTTATATAGGGGTAACAAATGAATTCTCTATAAGTAAAGAAAAAATCAACGAATTTGCAAGCAAATCAGCTCATAGCTTCGTCCTAAGGCGTCGACTTATCTTTGCACACCACCCGATATTTTTTAACGATGCTTGCCGCGTTCGCCAAGTTTACCTCCGAATTCAAGGCGAAATCATGAATCAATTAGAACCCAAAATAATCAAAATAAAAAAACGCTTTTATGAATATTTTACATGATTTTTCTCTTCTATAAACAAATCATCTATTGAGGCAAGCAACGTTATAACTTGTGCTTTTTCAGTTACATTCCCGTTTGTAAATAAAAATATAATATCTTTTAATAGAGTTTCGGAAACAATTGATTCGCTTTGGAGTTTTTTTATCATATTGTCATAATAAGTGTCCATTTTTGATTTAACTGAATATATGTTTTCATACCATTTATCCATTGGATTCATGCTTGTATTTACAATTTTTCTACTCAACGATTTTTTAATTTTCAATTTCCACAACAGCCATGAAAAAGCCGTCGGGAATCCGATCCTTTTTAATTTTCTTATAGTTTGCAAAAATTTTCCTTCTGTTAACAATCCGTTATTATAACGCTGCAAAGGAATTTTCGCAGCATTTGGATATTTTTTAATTACCCATTTCTTATAAATATAATGACTTTTCCGTAAATCTTTAGGTATATTTTCTAAACAATATACAAAAAAATCTCGATTTAAAAATGGAGAAAAGCAATCAATATAATTTTCGCAAACTATTTTGCTTGCTCCCACTCCATTGAACCCACGTGTCGTCATTTTAAATTTTTCAACATTGATATTTATTACTTTTGGAACACGTGATGAGAGACTTAAAGAATATGCCCCCGGATACAATCCTTCGTTTCCATTATCATAAGAACCCAAAACGGCATCGCCCAGATCCCCGGTGTGCAACACTCCGAATGCGTTACAGTTAATTAAGCACAAAGTTGTCAGTGAATGAGAAATTCCTGAATATATTGACAGCCCTGCATTCATGCGAATCACATCTTGCCATTTTGTTAACATAGAACCGCTGTCTAAAGTTTTGATTATTAGATCATTATTTAATACTTTTGCGACCTTTTTCGCAATTTGTTCATCTATACAATCAGATTCCCCAAATGTAAGATTTATAAGATTATGATACCCAAGATCGTAAGCCACCCAAGTTGTCATACGGGAATCTAATCCTCCGCTTAAAGTAACGAGATGTTTATATCCATACTCATTATCTTTCTCGAACGCTAAGGAAACAGCACGGCGAAAAAGCATATCTAACTTCTCAATAATTGCGTCTTCATCTAAATGCTTGTCCTTATTTAAACAGATATCATCGTAATAATTAAAATCAAAGTACCTATTAATCGTAAATGATGATGAATTCGTAATATGAATATAGCAACCGTATGGCAATTTCTTTATTTCATCTATCATTGTCCCATCGGTCGTCATAAAGCCATATGTCAAAATATCATATGCCGCTCGTTCATTGAACGTATAATGAATCTGCATGCTTTGAAACGCATTTGATATATAATGTAAATCAGAGGAAATTATCCAAACGCCATTCTTATTATAATAAAAAACAGGCTTCATCCCTAATGCGTCGTTATATATAATCCATTCATCATTTTTTTTATTATAGTGTGCGCCTGAAAAATTCCCTCGAAATTGATCAAAATACAAGTAAGGTTCATCAACGATTAATTGATTCACGACCGATTCCCACGTATTATTATACAAATTACATAATTCTTTTTTATTTAAAACAATACCCTCAAGAATGATTATATTTTCATCATTTTCATAAAAAAGTTTATCATTTAAAAACTTGTTCAAAGTTTTTCTTTCAATGGTATACTTATTATTTTTTATTAAATTGTATGTTAAATTTTCCTCATTCAAATTATTGAGTTTAAAATTCTCTTTTATATTGCTTATAAAAAATCCGGGCATAATTAACCTTCCTTTTCGATATTCTTCTCTTTATCTTTATGCAGCAGTACATAAAAAAGATAGCAGACATTTATCACTCCGGTTAAACATACTGTCAATAAAGTAGCATACGCAGCACCTACTGCATTAAAAGCTTGAATAAAGAAAACGTTCAATGTTGTATTTAACGCACTAGAAAAAATTGCGATAAAAAGATTAAACTTTAATCTCATTTGCGTAACTAATACATTCCCGGCCAACACTCGCAATGCACTTGAAAAAATAAAACTTATCATTAAAATACGAAATGCCGGAACCGCATCTAAGTACGTTTCGCCAAATATCAATTTTATAAAAGTTGGTGCAAAAATTATTAAGGGAAGCGAAATTATTAATCCTCCGACTGACATTGCCAACATTAATTGGCTATAACGTTTTAATACCCATTTTTTATTATCTTTATTACGAACAAAATATGGAAATATATATGTAGCAACAGCACCCGGAATAAAAGAAAGCCCTGTAGGAATAATTGTTGCAACCTTATAGGAAGCAATGATCATTTCGCTTACGTTGATCAAACCCAACACAAAAATATCCAGTAAATACATCAATCTGGATAATCCGTTATTAAACATGGAAATTATACTAACATGCCAAAGAATCTTTTTAGTTCCATGGTCTAACGGTGCACGTTTACTTAATGAAAATGAAACTTTGAATCTCCAAAAAATAACTAAAAAAGTAATAATTGATGCGATATAACGAGCAGCTACTAATCCGTTGACGGAAAAAAACCAAGCAAGTATGCAGGAAAGAATAAAAACTGCTATGGTAGACAAAGAATTTGCGTATGAAAATTCTTTGTTTCTTAAATCTATGCGCAACATCATAATTGGCATTTCATATAGTATCATTACACATGGTTCAAATGCCATAATCGCCAAACAGTAATTTACCCCCTGCATTTGAAAAGGGACAAACAATGAAGTCAGTAATATAATAACCGATAAAGAAAAATTTATTATCAGACTTTTTTGGCAAGCATACGTATAGATATCTTTTTTCTTAATTTCATCTGTAGTCGCACTGCATATTTGTAATATTCCCGATGAAAGTCCAAAACCGCTTAATAAAATAAAAAAACTTAATAAATTATACGCATATGAATAAACGCCATATTCTGCCTTACTGACTATCCGAACTAAAACGATACTGCTCGCAAAAGTTACAATTTTATTAATCGTTGACGATCCGAAAATGTGAAAAAAGCCGGTTGATTTTAGCTTTGAAAAAATTTTATTGATACCTGCACCGTGCATTTTAAATTTCCTTAAAGTTTTTAATTAGTTATTATTTTTTTCCAATTAGGATATTCTTCTTCCCAACAAAGTAATTTCCACAATCCTTCGTTTTTTGCTGTCATTTTTTTATGCACTGTATAATTTTCTAAAATTTCAATCATTGTATAGGGTAAATCTTCAATTTTTTGTATGCTTAACAAATAAGCACCCAAGTCTTCTAAATCAGGATATCTTAACCATTTCCCATTAATAACTATGGCACCGGCTTCAAGTTCTTCTATCATCGTTGCGGAAAGAACGTCCGTAGGCTGCATATTCAAAAAAATATCAACGCACTTTCGGAATTTTGCCAATTCTATACCACTCATAAAATTTGTAACAATTTTCCCGTCAAATCCAGAATTTTTCAATTTTTCGGCAATTGCACTTAGGTGATCCGGCGAAGCTCCATACGAACATTGAAATAATAAAAAAATCTTTTCTCTATATAAAACAGGTAATTTATTCAGTTCATCAATAATTTCGATCTGCCTTTGCGCTTTGCTGCCGTTATATCCGCAAAGTATTACATATTTATCGACCGGCACACCGATTTCCTTTTTGCAAGCTATCGGATCTAATGTTTTAATATGATTATGAATATATTCAGCGGCAACGGATCCATAACGTGCTAAAATAATTTTGCTGTCATATTTGCCTTCATATTGATTCGACATGTATGCATATACATACTTACTTGCGACCGTTACAACATTTGCTCTGTTAAAAACCTTTAATAAAACTTTCTGCATCAATTTTCCCGCACGAAACAAATCCGAACCATATATACTTGCTATAATCTTTGCATTCTTCTGAGCAAAATATAAAACATTACATGCATCAATGCCGATATAGTGTATATTGATGATATCATAATTTTTACATATACGGTATCTGATAAATTCAAAAATTCGAATGAAAGGATGCAATATTCTTAAAGATCTTAATCCTTTATACTTAGGTTGATAAAATATTTTACATCCGGCTTGCTTTAATTTATTTTCACGTTCCTTATTTTTATCATTACGAGGTGAAAAGTTTAATATATCAACTTTTGCATTTGGTATTTTTAAAGCAATTTTTATAATAAATTCATATGTAAATACAATACCTATATCACCGATAATTAAAATTTTCATATATCACCTTACAAACATATTTAATTTATTTTACATAAAATCCGATTTGTTTTCTCCTAACAATTTTTCAGAACGCTTTTTCCGGATTCTTCCCCCTAATGAATTAACATAAGAAAAAACTAACAACCAAAACGGCATATTTGTAAATGCATGCCATAATAAAAAAGTATTATTAATAAAAAAAGCTTGTCCTAATAATATTTCCGTATATGCGATTGCGTAATAAAGAAATGCATTATTACTTTTTTCTTTATGTTCATCACAGATACAAATAAACTTAACTGTAATAAATATTGCAACACCGCATGCAATCCACCCAAATGCCGGTGTAAAATAATAAGTCCAAAAACTTATATTTGGCAAAATATATGTTAAACCGCCTAATGATTCAACAAATAACTGATTAGACGTAGGTATTTCAGCGACTAAATTATGAATACCTCGTAAAAACGGAAACAATCCAAAAATATGCGTTGTGTTAATGATATCGCTAAATAGAGTATTGAGCGACATTTGCGAAGCAACCCATCCGTAATTTTGCTGAGTAATGGCAACCATCGTCGGTCCGCTGACATAAAGTTCCGCCATCTTTGTTAGCGATTCTAAAAAATCATCGTTTGAAGAACCTAAATCCAGTTGCATAGATCCCTTTGTAAAAACATAAAATAAAAAGATCATTCCGCCTACACCAAAAATTATGACAAAAAGTTTCTTTTTATTAGGAAAGAACGCTATTAACATTATCATAACGCTTAAAATAAGCTGTGCAAGTGCGGTTCTCTGCGTATATTGATAAAACATTGTCGAACATAATCCAACTGCAATTGACAAAAATAAATATATAAATCGGCTAGTAGTATTTTTTGTTTTATGATATGCTTTTGCAAAACAAGAAATAATAAAAACTGTTAGTACGCTTTTCACTACATCAATCGCCATAAGATCATAAGTATCTAACACGGATGTTGCCTCTGAAACCGACCACCATGTAGAGTAATGAGAAATTACACTAGAAAAGCGCCCTCTTACAACAATAAGCGCAATCAATAAAACTATAAATCCTAAACCCCAAAACGACAAATTGAATGTAGCATAATTTTCGGACAAAGCTATCTTTTCATTTCGCGTTTTATTTTTCTTTTTATGTAAATGTTTAGTCCATAAATAATCTATAGCAAATAATGTTATAAAAAGTTCATAAATCTGCAATAATATTGCATTTCTAAAACTTGAATCAGATGGATTTACCGTTGAAAGACAAGTATTTGTTATTCCGATTAAGGCAGGTGTTATTAAATATCTTACATATATTGTTGCAAAAAGGATAGTTAGGGCAATATTGTCTTTCCAATATGAATACGCCCTATTAAAAATAATAAAACTAATTGAAAAAGCAAATGGAAGTAATGGCAATAATTTTAGCCCTTCTTTTACATTTACTCGAGCACTTAATACAACACAAACAAAAGCTAATATTAAATTAAAAATAATTATATGTATTCTTATGAATTTTTGCTCTAATATATTTAATTTAGTTTTTATCATATACATTCCTCAAAGAAGCTAAAATATGTTTAGCAGCTGATACCGGTAATGTTTGAATAAGCGGGTGCTGCTTTTGTTGCGGTTTTTGTAAAATATCTAATATAACTTTTTTTATGGATTTTTCGTTATTATCTACAAATTTAAATCTATCATATTGACTTAAAAATTCCCGAACTTTCGGAGTTGCTCCTATTATTAAGATTTCTTTATCCGTACTGCCATAATGATAAACCTTTCCGGGAATAAGCCCGTTTTCCTTATTTTTAGCAGAAAATTTATTACAAAGGCATATTAAGATTCTTGTCCTGTTTTCAAAATTACTTACTTCTTCCACAGTCATTCTCGGCAAGACCGTTAAATTATTTTCCGAATGTAATTCAATATCCCCATTACCGATAATGACAGATGAATATTCCTCATTTCTTAAAACATGGTACAAACTTCTTATATCACGCACTGTTGTAGAAAAACTTCCAAAATATCCGACTTGATATGTAATTTCAACATCCTCTTCCCTAACAAAAGCATACGGCGTTTCAATAAAACTCATTTTCTTTGCCAACGACGGAAATAAATTTTTCTGTAATTGTAAAATAACACCATTCGTATATACAATGCTGTCACATGGTTCCATCAATTTCTTTTCCGCCCTTTTTAATCTGCTCGGAAAAAACGGATGACGTGTTAAATTATCATAATATAGCGGATCTCCCCAATATTGTATCCAATCTATATCTTTATTAAAATATTTCTCATAAATACGACGCGCAAGAATGTGTACAGAATAAGGATTCGACGATGAAATCATAATATCGTATTTTCCCAATTCTAAACCGTCAATGCTGATTGTTTTTGCAAATTTATAATAAGAATCTATTGTTTGAAAGGAATAATAAATTTTTTTAGCTAAATTATATATTGTTTTTTTAATTTTACTCTTTTTCCCTGACAATAAAGTTGAAGATACTTTTTCAGTTATTACTTCCCCCGTCAGATTAATTATTCTGCATTGATTTATAATTGGTTGAAAACTTAAATCTTTTAAAACTTGACTGTTTTTTGTTTTATAAGATATTATATCAACAGTATTACCGGTGTCAATCAGTCCTTTTATCAACGAAACGTTTCTTATATTACTTGAACTGCACACCTCGATATCGCTAAATGTTATAAATAATACCTTCACTCGATTCTACTCCTTAAATTACTATTGAAAGTCAATCAAATATTTTCTTATAATCCTCAAACCGTTTAAAATGATCTGCATTCTGTCTCAGAATTTCTTCATCTAATTCCCAAAAAGGATGTTGTAATAAATATTCAATTTCTTCATCACTGAACCTTTGTCCTATTTTTTTTGCCGGAACTCCGCCTACGATTTGATAAGCGGAACATCTTTTGTAACCACCGCACCAGCCGCAACAATCGCTCCATCGCCGATCGCTACTCCTTCCATAAGTAAAACATTAGCCCCTATCCATACATCATTACCGATCTTTACCAAACAATTTTTTTCTTTTTCAGCGAATTTATTTTTTTCAAACAGATCAGAAGATACAAAACTTTTTCCGTTAGGAGTTCTTTTTGAATAAAATGCAGGATGTGTAGATATCCAGAAATGAGAAGGATGCTGTCCTGTTATAACCCGCACATTACTGGCAATAGAACAAAATTTGCCGATATACGCGTACAGCAGACTGCTGTGAGAACCAATATATATCATTTTTCCGATGTAACAATGATACACATGCGAACAATTACCAATAAAATTATATCCTTCAAAATAACTCTTTTTTATCCGCGTAAAAAGACCTTTTTTACCATCAAGACCACCGCCGTTTATATAAATCTTAAAACTTTTTCCATTACTTTACGACTGTTCTTTTCCTTTTTTAAGAAATTTGCCGCTTTTAGTCCCATGTTTATTAATTCAGCGCCCGGCCGAGATAACAATTCATCAATTCCTTGTACAAAACCATCTGTCGTTTCTTCGCAAAAAAAATTCACATAAGGATAGTATTCTTCCGGCAATCCAGGCAATTTATTCATTATGACCGGAGTTCCCGACGCCATATATTCAAACGTTTTAGATGGACAAGAATATTTAGCAAGTCCTATTGATGCCGGCCGAGGGTTGATCAATAATGTGCTTTTTTTCATAATTTCAAACATTTCATCGGGCGGCACTTGCCCTTTATATTCTACATTATCCAATGATTCAACCATTCTTTTTATTCTATCACCGTCAAACCCTGCCCCGTAAATAAATAATTTTGCATTAGTTTTTATTTGACAAAACGCCGTGATAAGCATATCAATTCCATACCGTGCGTCCAAATTTCCTGCATAAACACAAATTTTATCTTTATATTTTTCCTGAGGTTCTGTTACAATTTTGTTTTCATCAATCAACCCTTCAAACAACATCCATTTATCAAAAGATAAATGTAAATAATCCGCCATGTATTTCGTATATAATAAATATTTATCTACGATCGGCATAAGGCGTTTTATTCTTTTCCAATCTATTTTCTTTATAATCTTCCTGACCGTACCTCTCATGTCCATTAAAAGAGGAAGATCCGCAACGGTTAAAACAATTTTTGCTTCAGGAAGTAATTTTTTAATTTTTTCGGCAACTTTTAAAAAGGGAGAATGCATAGAATAGAT
The DNA here is from genome assembly GCA_944367565.1 of uncultured Clostridia bacterium. Classification (GTDB taxonomy): domain Bacteria; phylum Bacillota; class Clostridia; order Christensenellales; family Borkfalkiaceae; genus UMGS775. Next base: position 106,937 of record CALVWR010000006.1, on the reverse strand, counting down.
AAATATTATTATATCCGCCTTGTTTTTATGTTCCCTTGCCCATTTCCTTGCCGCCCGCATCAACGAGCGCTCTCTCAAAAAAAATCCTACAAATGGCAAATTAAAATATCCTACTGATATAATTTCTCCTTTATGAACCTCTTGCTTCAATGCGGGAATACGTAAAAGAGGAATTTTCGGCCACGGTTTTATTCTTACGGAACTAATGACGTCAAGCGCATTTACAGCTTCCGCACATTCAATGCCGTGTAACATATACCTTTGAGCGATATCGGCAGCTGATGTTTTTATTCCTTTACTAAAACATAATTTTGAAGTTTCTTGAGGCACAACCGTTCCTAAAAAAAGAACTTCCATATTAAACTCACCTTTCATTTAAAACGTGCAAATATATCCCGCAAATATATTTTTTGCATATAAATAGGTCAATAAAAAATTTTTTATCTGCAAACTCTTATAAAATAAACATCTATCAATCAGCTGTCTTTCCTTGCGCTATCGTTTGTTAAATCTTTTTTCTTAATACACTTTGCCGGAACACCTGCCCATACAGAATAATCCGGAGCGTCACAAATCATAACCGCATTCGCACCGATTACGACATTATTTCCTATATGTATATCTCCTAATACTTTTGCACCCGTTGCTATATATACATTGTCTCCAATAACAGGGACATTTGGTCTTCCTCTGCCACCTATCGTTACATTTGTCCCGATAATACAATTTTCCCCGATAACTGCATTCGTATGAATCACAACACCTATACCTTTATATCCTAAAATTGTTCCTTTTCCTATTTTAGCCGTATAGGGTATGTAACAATTATGAATAAGATAAATCCAGCTTCTTACAATTTTTGCTAAAAATGTTAATTTATGCAAATATAACCATCTTGAAAATCGGTATCCGTTGATTGCGTTTCCAAAGTTCTTCACCTTACTGCTCCTTAATAAGTATATCTGCTATTTTTTTACATGCAAAACCATCCCCGTAAGGGTTAGCAGCGTGCGCCATTTTGTCATACGCCGTCATATTTTCTAATAATTCTTTAAAATTTGTGTATATGATTTCTTCATTTGTACCGACCAGTTTTAACGTGCCCGCATTTATTCCTTCGGGACGTTCTGTTGTATCGCGCATCACCAACACAGGTTTTCCTAACGACGGGGCCTCTTCCTGTATCCCGCCACTGTCGGTCAAGATAAGATACGAACGCGCTAAAAAGTTATGAAAATCTATAACGTCCAGCGGTTCTATAATCCTTATCCTGTCGCACCCGCCCAATTCTTCTTGTGCGGCCTGTCTTACGACAGGATTCATATGGATAGGATAAATTGCCTTTACATCCTCATGTTCATTCATTATTTTGCGAATTGCTCTAAACATATGATGCATTGGTTCTCCGAGATTTTCTCGCCTGTGTGCAGTTATCATAATTAACCGACTATCTTTTGCCCATTCAAGTTCAGGATGCGTATAATCTTTACGAACTGTTGTTTTTAGTGCATCTATGGCGGTATTCCCCGTAACATAAATCGTTGATGGGTCTTTTCCTTCCCGTATGAGGTTATTTTTAGATAATTCTGTCGGTGCAAAATTATATCTGCTTATTATGCTTACGGCCTGACGATTAAATTCCTCCGGATACGGGCTATATATATTATAAGTACGCAAACCGGCTTCAACATGCCCAACAGGTATCTGCAAATAATAACAGGCGAGTGCCGTAACAAACGTGGTAGATGTATCCCCATGCACTAATACGATATCCGGTTTTACCTGCTCAAGTACAGCTTTTATTTTTAACAGTATGTTTCCGGTAATGTCAAACAAATTTTGTTTATCCTTCATAACCGAAAGATCATAATCCGGTGTTACTTTAAAAGCTTTTAACACCTGATCCAACATTTGCCGATGTTGTCCGGTTACACATACCACGGTTTTAATTTCACGCCTTGTTTTAAGTTCTTTGACCAACGGACACATTTTTATCGCTTCCGGCCTTGTGCCAAATACTAACATAATTGTCTTCATTTTTATTAATCCTTTAATTCTAACCTTGTTTCCTATAAGAAATAACTTTTGCAGGATTGCCTGCCGTTAAAGAAAAAGGCGGCACATCTTTTGTTACAACCGAACCGGCTCCGATCATGGATCCTGTGCCAATTTTTACGCCGGGTAGTATTATAGTTCTTGCTCCAATCCAAACATCAGACTCAATCATTGCCGGTTTCTCCTCCTCATTTCCCTGTTTCGCCATCGGTACATCGGTTGACTCATGCGAATGATTTCGAGTAAATATCAGAACATCCGGCCCCATCATTACATAATTTCCTATATAACATTGTCCGTTTATACGACAGTTTCTCCCTATGCCGGAATAATCACCTATTTCTAAACTTGCAGGAATTTCCGCATTCTTTTCGATTGTAACACCTTTCCCACATTTCCGGACAATACCGCGAATCGCAAGGCGTCTTAAAAAATTGCTAATACCTCCGCCAAATCTAGAAGAGGAACTAGGAAAATGCTTTACAATACTATAAAAGCCGCTGCATATTTTTCTTAACAGTCGTTTCATTTCTGTTATTAAATATTTTATCAGAGTCGATATGTCCCAACTAAAGGACAAATATTGCGCGTATCAAAGATGATCTTTCCTGCAAGTTTTATCATATTTTGTTTAATTTCATCGTGACCTACAAGCAATACAATCATATCAATGGAATCTAAAAAATCGTCAAAATCATGCATTTGATTAGGCACCTTGTCCGTTTTAATGTACGGATCATATACCTTTACAAGATCCCCGGAAAGATGTCTCTTCATGGACTCAAGCATCTGAAGTGTCGGGGATTCTCTCATATCATCAACATTTTCTTTATAAGTAAGTCCGTAAAAACCTACTCGACTTAAATCGGTTAATCCGTTTTCTTCCATAATTTCATATATTCGATTTAAAACAAAATCCGGCATTTTGTCATTTGTTTTCATCGATTCATCGATAACCTTGGCAAGACTCGGATAATCACCTACTAAAAACCACGGATCAACCGATATACAATGTCCGCCCACTCCCGGTCCGGGTTGTAAAATATTTACTCTCGGATGCATATTGCAGATTTTGATAATTTCATAAACATCCATATTGTCATAACGGCAAATTTTTGCCAATTCATTTGCAAAAGCAATATTAACGGCACGGAAAGTATTCTCTACGACTTTTGTCATTTCTGCCGTTCGTATATCCGTTATAATAATTTCGCCCTGGCAAAAAGAAGCATAATACTTTTTTATCTTCTCTCCAATGATTTTGTCATCGGCGCCGATCGTACGATTATTGTGCAATAATTCATATACCATATTACCGGGAATTATTCTTTCCGGGGCATGGACAAGATGAATATCTTCGCCTAATTTTTTACCTTTATCTTTTACTATCGGTCGAATGTATTTATCTATAGTTCCCGGCGAAACGGTTGATTCAATAACTATCGTTGCGCCTTTAGGACATACCTCAAGTACACTTTGAACAGCTTTCACTACAAAAGTCGGATCTATCTTTTTACTGAACTTATTATAAGGTGTCGGTACAGATACAATATATGTATCCGTAACCTGATAATCTGTTGAAAATTTTATTCCGGCCTTCAATGCCTCTTGAAAAAGTTCGTCTAACCCTTTTTCTTTAAACGTTGTTTTTCCTTTTTTTAATGTCGACACCAAATTATGATCATAATCTGTTCCGATTACTTCTACACCATGCGATGCCATCATTAGCGCAGTAGGAAGTCCGATATACCCTAACCCAATCACATTAATCATTTGTTTTTTCACTCCGTAATAATTTAATATTTGTATTTATTCTTTTATCGGCACTACATAACGAAATACAATTTATCTCATCGGTACTCATATAATGCGTACTTCTCAAAGATTTGCCTAAACTTATTTTTGCGTCTGTATAAAATAAAATTTTATTTCCTATTTTAAGTCCTCCTTCCGTTTCTTCTATATTGCATGGCGAATGATAAATTACTTCAACCGAATCCGTCCGAGCGGTATCGCTTTGATCTTCAATAATTATAAAATCTTCGCCAACATCTATCCTCCGCTTATGAACGTATCCGGATTTATAAATTATTTCGTCATAAAACGATCGGGGCGTCCATTGTACTTGTTTCAAAACAGGTTGACCATAAATCGCAAACGGACCAAATCTGTATGCCTGCTCCTTATTTATAAAATGTAAAGTGTTATGCGATTCTGATGCCGATAACTTTTCACCTAAGCAATCAGCGTAAGAATATGTCCCGCTGTCGCAAAAAATATTTTCTCCGTCTACCCATAAATCTATATGATTTTGATCCATGTGGTTTATTTTCTTTTTTGCAACTACCATCGCCCAAAAATTTTTGTTTCTAAAGGTGTAAATTCCAGAGTCAGGATATTCCGAAGATTTTTTCAATATTATTTCCCTTTGAATATTTACGTCTAACCCGAACCATAACAATTCTTCCTCATGCCATCCTCCGTCGTACAATTTTTTCCCTGTAAGAAATGTAAATACTGTATTCATACATGGCGTAAAATCGTTATAATCACATGAATTCAAAGGAAAAATCAGAGATCCGTCGTTTAAACCGTAATTGGGCATTTTCCCGGAATCGTCTTGACATTGATATAATTGCCGAACACTGTTCAATATTTTCTTTTTAGATACATCTGAAAGCGTATATCCGGTTTTTAACCCCATACAGAATACCGCTTCCATATCTTGTAATGCTACTCTTTGATAATTAAATGATTGTTGAATGTAGCCGCCATCAGGAAAAAACTGTTTGTTGATTACCTTATCAAGGATACGATATGCATATTTCATTCTTCTGTTATCGTTACAACACCATGATCCCGCTATCATTCCTGCAAGTTCTGATAAGGTATGATTATTATTTTGACATCTATACGCATAAAAAAAATTACTTAAAATTTTTTTGTAACACCTTTTAACCAATTCGCGGATATTCTCGCAATCCTCTTCCGCAGCTACCTCCGAAAATACAGAATAAGCTATCAAACAGCTCATCATTCTTATTGCACATTCTTGTCCACACTTGAAATTAACGCCATAAGAGTACTGATTTTTTTCTAACCAATCTGAAAGCTGTTCCGAAAAAGCTTTATAATATTTCTCTTCGTCAGTAATAAGATAAGCTCGTGCTAACACAAAAAAATGAGAAAATCTCGATGCTTCCCAAACAACTTTTATATCTCCCGAATCAGGAGAAAAATCCGAAATTTTATACCATTTAACTTTCGGATTATACGTCTTTTTTGTTAAAGGATTATAATGCCATTGTACGGGATATCCATAATCTAAATCAATAGAAGAAAATCCTTTAATTTTCCCTATACATACGTTATCTGCCTCGGAAATAATGTTTTTTTTGCAATCCTCCGGCAGAGATAAAAGAAATTTTTTTATTTCTTTTACATTCGGGGTAAATAAATTTATTCTTTTTACGTTAGGTATTTTTTTTTCAAAAACTTTTTCAAAAAAACTAAAATGTTTAAGCAACTTCAGTTTCAGACTATATGCCCCACGATTGATTACCCAAGCCAGTCCCCGTTCTTTCATTAAACATAAATATGAATTCATAAATCTTTAACGCTCCGTATTACTGACATTAATTTTTCCGTTAAAATATTAAAGTCAAAATCCTTTGCTCCCTCATAAGCATGTTTCGAATACTCTTCATATTCACACTTGGGCATTTCACGAAATCTTAAAATAGCTTTTGCCAAACATTCCGGTGTACACTCGTCAAGTTCTATCCCACACTGGTATTTATTAATTATAGAATATCCCGTTTTTACAGTTGAAATAACGGGTTTTCCACTCGCCATGTATTCAAATAATTTATTGGAACTGTTTCCACGCTTCCAATTGTAATGTTCTTGTGAATAATTTAATATATTGACTGATGCCCTGCTTAAAATATAAGGAATATACTTTCTTTCGACAAATCCCTTAAATATAATATTTTTAATCCCTTCTTCTTGCGCTTTTTTACACAATTTAGGCAATTCTATTCCTTCTCCAAAAATAAAAACTCTGACATTTTCAAGTCCTTTATATGATTGAATTAATTTTGCACAATCTACTAAAATTTCAACATTGTTTACCGGACGAATCGTTCCAGCATAAACTATTTTAAAATATGAATCATTATTTAAATCTTCATCTGCAAATATATTGTTATATATTTGTTTCTGGTAAGTTTGGAAGTCGACACCATTATTTATATAATAGCATTTTTTTAAATCTATATCTCCGCCTTGATCTGTTGTCCACTTTTTTTCTTTTAAATAATCAGTATCCCCTTCTTTGGTAAATATTAGTGCATCGGCTTTTTTATATATCCAGTGTTCCCCTCTCAATAATATTTTGCCTAAAAAACTTGTCTCCGCCACCTTGCCAAAAGCAAATATTGATTCCGGCCATAAATCTCGAATTTCACAGATGCAGGGAATTTTTAACTTTTTCGCAATTTGTATACCCGCGACCAACGTAAGCGGATGTACCGAAGACGCTATTATCACATCGGGCTTATTTGTCTTTCTGATATACTGTCTAGCCACAGGTTTCAGTCTACGATAAAATGTTATCATATTCCTTATCCTGTCAAAGCCATTACTTTTATATTTAGGACATTTTATAAATACAAAGGACGTTCCGTCTGCCTTTTCCTCGCTCCAAATTTTTGCCCCGGTATCAACAGTTTGATCCTTATTCAATAAAGTCGAAGCACAAAAAACAGTCGCCACATGACCTAGTTGTTCTAATTTTTTTGCAAAAAAATAATGCCTTCCCGCTTTATCAAAATACATATTTGACGCATAATGATTTAACATCCAAATATTCATATAAACCTCTTTAAAATTCTTGCTGGTACGCCAATATATATTCCTTCATTTATAATATTTTTCACAACTACCGCGCCGACACCGATAATGCAATTTTCACAAATATTTATGTTGTTTTTTACAGAGGCGCTTAGTCCGATATGCGTACATTCTCCTATGTGAACCGTCCCTCCCAAAGTAGCATTGGGAGAAATATGCACATAATCTTCAAGAACATTATCGTGCTCCACCACTGCACAAGTGTTGATGATGCAATGCTTTCCGATTGTCGCACAAGAATTGACAACCGCACCCGCCATGATAACGGTTCCCCCGCCGATCTTTACGTTGATTCCGATCTGCGCCGCAGGATGAATCAGTGAAACCCAATTTACGTCGTATTTTTCGGCAATGGTTTTGCGAACCTGATTATTCCCGACTGCAATCACAAAATCGGTTTCTCCGTCATTGTATTTTTCAATTTTTTCACTTGTCGTAACGATCGGATACCCCACACAAGTTCCGCTCTCATGATCGTCTGCAAAAAATATATTCCGATATCCTGTTTTCCTTGCTATATCAGCAACTACCTTCCCATGACCGCCTGCGCCGATTATAATCAATTTTCTTTGCGACATACCTATTTATCCTCCGAAGATTGATTTGTGCCTGAAAACTCTTCCATCGTTGCGGCTGTTTCAGAATGAATTCCTTCCCGTCGGAAAACTTTTTTTACCGTTCCGAATATAATTTTCAAATCGCCGAAAAACGTGATTTTTTGAATGTATTCCAGATCTAAAGTAAACTTTTCCTCCCACGATATCGCATTCCTGCCGTGGATCTGCGCCAACCCCGTGAGCCCCGGACGTACTTCGTGCCGTTTTCTTTGTTCTTCCGTATATAACGGCAGATATTTTACAAGTAACGGTCTCGGCCCGACGATTGCCATATCCCCGATTACGATATTGACAAGCTCCGGCAATTCATCAAGCGAAGTCTTCCGCAAAAATTTACCGTATCCGGTCAGACGCTGTTCATCCGGCAACAAATTCCCGTCCTGATCTTTTTTATTGCTCATTGTGCGGAATTTTATCAGTGCAAAAATTTTTTCCTCGCCGTTTTTCTTCTTTTTCCCGGGGCGTTTTTGTATAAAATACGGATTCCCTTTCATCGCGATCGATCCGATAACGCTCAAACATAAAAACAACGGCGCAAATACGATTAAAGCAAAAAATGCCAGCCAGAAATCTATAAATCGTTTAAAAAATTTTGCGTACATTCCCCCTCCAGAATCAATCGAAACAGGATCTTACAATGTCGATTATTATACTCTGTTCCTCTTCCGTCATCTTATTATCGCTCGGCAGGCAAAGCCCCCGATTAAATATATCCATTCCGACGTCTATACCTTTCCCCGCTATATAAGCGTTTGTCCTGGCACGCCCGCTTCCTTCTCGCGTTATAAATTCATTCATCCTGTAAATCGGCTGCATATGCATCGGTTTCCAAATCGGTCGTCCTTCCGCGTTATATCTGGCAAGCGTTTCCAAAATTTCACTCGGACAACTTCTTCCGTGTTCCGCTATATAGCATGCATCGCTGTCGCTCCTCACCTGTCGGCACATTGCTTCTTCATCGATCAGAATACAAGACAACCAAAAGTTCGGTTCGCTGTTTTTTTCATCGTAAGGATTCATCTTTACAGGCAGATCCTTAAATCCTGCTTTATAACGCTCATAAATTGCTTTTTTCTGAGAAATATGTTCTTCCAAGTGCGGCAACTGTCCGCGCGCCACACCCGCAATGACATTACTCATCCGATAATTGTAACCGATCTCTTCATGCTGATACCAAGGAGCATTTTCCCGGCTTTGCGTAGACCACTTTCTCGCCTTGTTCGCCTGCTCTCTGTCATCTGTCAGCAACATACCGCCCGACGTCCCCGTGATAATTTTATTCCCGTTAAAACTGATCGCTCCGATATTTCCGAACCGCCCCGTCTGTATTCCCTTATATGTTGCACCCAATGACTCCGCCGCATCCTCAACAATGATCGCCCCGTGTCGGTTACATACCGCACGTATTTCATCGAGTTTTCCCGGCGTTCCGTATAAATGCGCAAGCACTACGATTCTGACTTCCGGATATAAACAAAACGCTTTTTCCAAGGCCTCGGGATCCATATTCCAAGTATCGCGTTCCGTATCGATAAATATCTGATCACCGTCTTCATAACGTACGGGATTTACCGTGGCGGAAAACGTCATGTCCGAGCAAAAGACTTTTTCCCCTCTTTTTACTTCCGCCAGCTTCATTGCAAGATGTAATGCAGCCGTCCCCGATGATAAAGCAACAGCATAATTACATCCGATTTTTTCGGCTATGCCTTTCTCGATTTCATCAACATTTTCTCCGACCGTGGACATCCAGTTTGTTTCAAATGCCTGCGTCATATAACGCAATTCTTCACCGTGCATCGTAGGTGATGAAAGCCATATTTTTTTCTTGAATGCCTGGTATTTCTTTTCCGATTGAAACATGCGCTTCTTCCTTTCGTCCAATGAATCTCTTTACGGACAAAATTACATATTATTCAACATGAATAACTCCAATATTCGTTCGAATATTACAGAATTTATTGTTATGTTTATTGTATCACTTTGCCGTTTTTTCGTCAATAATTCGATGTGAAATTTGCACTTTTCCGTCCGTTTTGCACAACGATGAGACTTTACGGACATGATTTTATTTAAAATCTTGGCGTAATTCCCAATTTATCACATATCTCACAGGCAAATTTCATCGCGGCACGCGGTCCGTTCGCCGTAATGAAATTCCCGCTCAATACGACCTCTTCCTCAACATACCGACTTCCGATTGCGGCAATGAATCCGGGCGCGGGATAGCACGTCGCTTTTTCCGCATGAAGCAGCCCGTTTTCCGCCAGGACCACGGCAGGTGACGCGCAGATCGACGCCACGATTTTGCCCTCCTCGATTGCTTTCGCAATCGCAGACTTTACGGTACGGTTTGTGGCAATATTCTTTGCTCCCGGCATACCCCCCGGAATAACGATGGCGTCAAATTCCTCCATCCGTAACGCTTCAACGAGTTTGTCCGCCTTGACGACGATCCCGTGCGAACCGCAGATGTATTCTCCCGACACCGAAAACAGCACGCATTCCGCCCCCGCTCTTCTCAATACGTCTACAGGGGTAAGCGCTTCGACCTCTTCGCTTCCGTCCGCTATGATAACCGCTGCTCTGATCATTTTATCTCCTCCCGTTCTTATTTTCTTTCTTTATTTAGTATAGCATAAATTTTGCATTTTTTATATACAGACATAAAATTTTTATTCAAAAATTGAATTTCAGCCGAATAATCCGCGTAAAACTCCGATTTTTAATACGAAAACAAGGCGTTTATCCGCAAAACGCCTTGTTTGTGAAAATCTTTTCTCCCTGCTCCGATCATATGACACCGCCTTTCAACCTTTCACAACCGCAAGTTGTTCGCCGATGTTGAGAATGTGATCGCCCATTCTTTCAAAATCCGTCAGCATTTCAGAATACAGCACGCACGCTTCGTCGCTGCATTCCCCGTTCCGCATACGTGTGATCTGATTCGCGCGATATTCTCTCGTCATGTCATCGATTTTTTGTTCGGAATTTTTAATATCCTCCAGCTTTTCTCCGTTGATTCCCTTGAACTCCCCCAACAATTTCAGCGCACCGATCGTTACTTCCTTCATGTTCAGAATTTCCGATTTTGCTTTTTCCGAAAAAGAGATCTTTTTATCTTTAAGCAATTTTCCGTAATCGCAGATATTCATCGCATGATCGCCGATCCTTTCCAGATCGCCGCAGATCTTAAAGTATGCCGTCACCGCCGCGCAGTCGTCCGGATTGCTTTCATATGCCAGAACTTTGGAAATATATTTTGCAATTTCCTTGTTCAGAAAATCGATGTACTCTTCATCCTCCGTCACGAAACCGACGTTTTCCGTTTCCGCCGACAATACCGCGTCGAAGCTACGCTCCACATTCTTGCCGACAAAATCCGACATCCTCGTCATTTCGTTGACAATTCCGTTCGTCGCGATCGCGGCGTTCCCCATACGGTATTCGGCAGACGATTTGATCGGTTTGAGGTATTGCAGGACAAAACCTTCCGTTTTTTCGGATTCCTTTTCCGGAAGGATCTTTACCGCCAGCGCGGCGAGATACCCGCCGAACGGAAGCAGAATCAGCGTTGTCGTGACGTTGAACAGCGTATGGATGTTTGCGATCTGCATTGCCGCGTTATCGGGAACAAGCGTTTCGATGAAAGACGTCAGCGGCGTTACAAGACAGATCACCGTAAAGATGACGGTCCCTATAATATTGAACATCAGATGAATGATCGTCGTACGCTTTGCGTTCCGACTCATTCCGATCGAAGCAAGAACCGCCGTGATGCACGTTCCTATATTCATTCCGAAAAGCACATAGACGGCGTTGGAAAGCGTAATGAGCTCACTCATCGCCAGCGCCTGTAAAATCCCGACCGCCGCGGAGGAAGACTGGATCACCGCCGTGAACAGCGTGCCTGCGAGAATGCCGAGAAGCGGATTGGAAAAACTCGTCATCAGCCGTATAAACGTTTCGGAATCGCGCAGCGGCAGCATCGCCGAACTCATCATTTCCATTCCGATAAACAGTATTCCCAGCCCTGCGAGAATCTGTCCGCAATGCTGCAGACTCGCCCGCTTGACAAACACCACCACCGCTACGCCCAGAAAAGCCAGAAGCGGCGCAATCAATCCTACGTCGAGCGCAATCAGAAGTCCGGTCACCGTCGTTCCGATGTTTGCCCCCATTATAATCCATACTGCCTGTTTCAAAGTCAGCATCTTTGAATTTACAAAACCGACAACCATAACGGTCGTCGCCGAAGAAGACTGAATCACCGCCGTAACCCCGGCGCCGACGCCTACGCCGATCAGTCTGTTCGTCGTCAGTTTTTCCAGGACCCGCTTCATCTTGTTGCCCGCAACGGCTTCAAGCCCCGAACTCATCATCTGCATACCGTAAAGAAACAATGCCAAACCGCCCAACAAACTCAGCACCAGCGCAAAACTCATTCTTCCTCTTCCTCGGAATGTAATATCGGTATTTATTATAGCAGTTTTTTCTCGTAAAAGCAAATTTTCCGCGCAAGTTTTTTCCCGCAGTGCGCTTATAAGATCCGTTTCCCCGTAAATACCTGCATGTTTCAATAACCATTTTCATCGATCAGAGCATTGTTTTTTCCTTTTTTCAACCTAATTTTTCCGCAACTTTCAATTTACAGCGCTTCTACGTCTTTCGGTTCCCTGAGCAGCCATTTTCCGTTTGTAAAATCGGGTATTTCCATCACTTTGCCGCCCCCCGCGACGGACGCTTCCGAAAGACACGATACAACCATTGCCGATGCGGCGTCATATACGTCGATCGGCATTTCTTTTCCGTTTTTCGCGGCGTCGAAAAACGCTTTTAACATGATCGTATCCATTCCCCCGTGTCCGGCGCGGATTTCCTCCTCCGTAATCTCTTTCCACACTTTTGGCAGGTATTTTGCATAATCGTCGGCACTGTTTATGTATTCGTTCATGCCCTTTTCATGATCGAATTTTCCTTCCGTCAGAAGAATATTGCCTTGTTCGTTGTACACGCCTTTTGTTCCGCTTACGCTCAATTCCCTGCTGTATGCTCTCGGCAAAGATGTATCCAATTTTAAAGTGATCAATTCACCGTTTGCGCACGTGATCATCGTCTGCACCACGTCCCCTTGTGCAAAATGTTTGTCTTTCAGAAAAGCAAATTCCTCTTTATCTTTCACGTACTCGGAAAGTCCGCGGCTTTTGGACGCCATGGATACCAACGATAACATCCGATTGCCCCGATTGATGTTGAGCAGACGGGCGATCGGCAGAAGTTCGTGCGTGGGATAATTATCGCAGTTGCGCGAAAGATAGTTCCGTAAGCGGTAATGACGGTTTTTTACTCCGCCGCAGATCTCGCTCCTTAAATCGTGACAATAAGAGCCGTGACAATAGCTGATCTCTCCCAACAATCCCTTTCTCACCATACTCGTGACCAACAGCTCGTTCTTTCCGAAACAGCAGTTTTCAAGAAACATGAACGGCGTTTCCGTTTCCTCGTATGTTTCCACCAACTTTCTGCAATCCGCCACGGAATAGGCGCCGCCTACTTCCAACGCGGTGATTTTTCCCGCGCGCATCGCCGCGACCGCCAACGGAACGTGCGCTTCCCACGAGGCGGAAATAATAACGGTATTTACTTCGGCATCGCCGAGCAAGTCATCGTATTTACGATACTTTTTCGGCATATTGCCCCGCTCTTTTTCGATGCGTTCCGCCGCGGAATCGGTCCTGTCTTCATAAACATCGCACACGGCGACAACGTCGATTTCCTTAAAATTTTCCAAAACGTTGCTCAACAAACCGTTTCCGCGCTGTCCCAATCCCAAAAAGCCTAACCTGATTTTTTCCATTTTCTTTTCCCTCGCATTATAAACCCGTGGTCGACGCAAAATCCCAATTCCCCATCGCAATCGTTTTTCCCGCAGTATCTTTGCTCAACGGCAACACCGGTTCTTCCAATTCTTCGATTTTTCCGATATCCCCGGCAAGATATTCTTCGAGTATTTTTTTCACCGTCTTTATGCGCAGGATCGCTCCGCCCAAACGATGATCAAATATTTCCCAACCCATACTTTTATTGAAGGTCTTCCAATATTCTCTGTATACAGCATGGAAATTTTCCGTCATCGTACCTAATTCGGGCAAAGTATTTGCCGCGGTTTTCAATCTGTTTAACTCTTTCGCGCCGTAAGCGGAACGAATCTCCCGTACGAGTCGGCTTTTAAACGAAAGAAGTTTGCAAAGCTCGCTCTCAAAAGCAAAAATTTTTCCGTATTCTCCTCCTTTTTCGGAAAGATATGCCAAGCGTTTCGCAAATGCGGCGTACTTTGTTTCGGCGTCGTCGGGAATATGTTTTCCGAGCGGATCGAGAAGCAGATCGTTTGCCAAAATGTAAAAAGGCGGGTTTTTTCCTTCCGCCATTCCCGTCGAAGAAGGATCGTCGTCGGGATAGTTGGGAAGATCGAGTTCTCTTAATTCGTCATATGTATATCCGAACAAAAAAGCACATCTTTCGTTGAAATCGTAGCCGCAGGTCTCCGAACAGCGTTCTATGTAATCGTACAACCCCGCAGTCAGCGCCAGCGGCGAGATCATCTGTCCCCACCAAGTGATCATGATATCGTCGATCCCGTTTTTCAGACACCCGTTTTTTGCCGTCTCCACGAGTTTTGCCGTTGTCAGATTATCGGGCGCAAACGAAGTATATCCGTGCGCCATGCTCGCAAAGGAAATATCCTTTGAAAGCTGCCTTATATAGCCGACGTAACGCGAGAAATCGCTTTCGTCCGTTAAGACGTAATTCCAAAAGATCATCTGCACTTTCGGAAACGATTCCCTTATTTCCTTACTGAAATCCTTAAACAGCCACACGGGCGGAACGATATATCCTTTATAATTGATCCCGAACAGGTTGTCAAACCAGATCGCGGGCTTTGTGAATCCGTATTTTTCCGCAAGACACAGCACCCTTTTCAAGTGACGGATAAAAAGTTCGGAAAGGTCTGGTTTCGTAGGATCGACAAACCAGTTGTATCTTCCGAACCCCGCAAAATATGCCTCGTCCATTCCGAGATTGATGCGATTTGTTTCGAAACACTCCGAAAGGCTTTTGAGCATCTTTTCGATCAGTTCGTACGTCCTTTCATAATCGATCAGCATAACTCTTTCGATATCGTAAACGTCGGCATATTCGTTCCACTTGAAAAGCTCCTGCATATGTCCGAGCGTCTGAATGCACGGTACCAGCTCGACGTTGAATTTTTTTCCGTAATCGACGAGTTCTTTGAGTTCTTCTTGCGAATACCTGCCTTTCTTATATCCGAAATACGGTTCGCTTTTGATTTCATAAGTCGTTTCCGTATATAATTCCAGATAATTGTATCCCATTAACGCGCTTTTGCGGATAAAGTTCTTTATAAACCCGACGTTTAACGGTTTATTGGAGCAGTTCAGCATCGTTCCGAATCGTTGAAACAAACCTCTGACCTCGATCTTTTTTTCCTGCCCGTCACATTGCAACGCAAGGGAAAACGCTCTGAAAAACTGATCGTCTTTCGGGTAACGGATATGCGTTTCGCCTCTGGTTGCGTCGATCTCGATTTTATCTCCCGTTCTTTCGCAGATATATTTCTTTCCTTTTTCGTCCAAAGAGTATCCGAACGTTTTTGCCAATTCCTTTAATCCGAACAGAAATTTTTCCTCGCCGACAAAACAAATTTTTTTCATCTCTTCTCCTTGAAACGGGGCAACCGATTCCTTCGGTCGCCCCGTTTTTACACCTTCTTAAGCAAGCCTGCTGCCTTCGTACAGATCAAAACCGTCGATGTAAAAATCAAACGCGTATTCCGCGCCCGTCGGAACGGTTTCCAGCCAGACATATACATAAAATTCATAGTTTTCCAGCTCGAACGGATTCGTTGAAATACCCGTCTCGTCGCCGCCCTGCACTTTCACGTTACTCAGCTTGATTTCCACATACGTCCACACGTCCTTTTCGGCGTTCTTCGGATTCAGATAATCGTTAAGCGTTCTGTTCCCGTTTGTGATCCAGCGACTGCAACCGATCGTCGCCGCATAATCGGAATCGTTATAGATCCAGAATCCCAGATAAGCATTGCTCCAATCGCCGTCCTTCCCGATGGAAAGCGTTTCGATGAAATCTTCGCCGCAATTCATCAATCTGATGGGCGTTGCGGTGCATTGCGCGCCGCCCGTATACGTAACGGAATGTCTGACGGACGTCGTGGATCCGCTGACTTCCGGACAAAACTTTCCGTCCACGGAAACTTTATCCGTCGTCGTATAAAGGCTGGCGACAACGTCGATGCCGTTTGCGGCGTAATCGCGCAAGACGAGATCGGCTTCGTCTCCCTTTTCGCAATAAACCGTAAAATCACAAACGTTGAAACTTGTAACCGTACCCGCTTCTCCCGCAATTTCCGTACCGATACAGAAACCGAAGTTCTTATACAGGGAAGAATCGAAGAAATTGAAGTCGATGCCCGTTTTGTTATACAAGTCAAATTCCACCTTCGTCCACTCGGCGTTCGACGGAACTATTTGCGTTCCGTTATACAAGAAGCCGAGATCCGGATCGCCGTACAATGTATCGTCCGCAACGGAGATTGCACGCGCCGTAAAGTTAAATTCCACATTCCTTCCGCTGTTATTGTAGACCCAGAATTCCACCTTGACCCTTTTCCAGCTATCGAGCTTAAACGTATTCATGAGCGCGCCGCCCGCATCGGAAGCAACGTACGCCATTCTGCCGCGCATCGCTCCGGCACCCGTTCCCTGCGTAAAGGTGTATTTCACCGACCGCTGCGCATCGCCGTAATATAACGTTTCATCTACTTCCTTCGCGTAAGTGCTGCCGCCTACGCCGTCGCAATAAGCGAGTTCCGCAAGATTGGTGTTTTTATCCACGGGTTTACTGTAAAAACGGAAGCCGTCCACATAAAACGTACCTGCAAAATCTTGCCAGGTATCCTGCATCGCGCTGCTGTCATACAGCGTGAATACTTTGATATTGTAGGCGTCCGTTTCAAATACGTTACCGGATACCCCGTAGCTTCCCGAAAGTGAAAACTCAACGTACTTCCATTCTTTCGAGGGAACCGCAATGCTGCTGCCGCCCCAGAAATTCGGCGCTTCCGCCTTACTGGTAAAGAAACTTAAAGCCGTATCGGAGGTATTGTATACCCAGAAACCGAGATATGCGTTGTTCCAATCTTCAACGTCGAACATGGCAAGATATTCATCCTGCATTTCAATGCCGATAGAATCGTTCGCAAAACTGACGGGAATCGCCCAATATTCCTGATACCAAGCCGTCGGCGTGACCGTGTACTTGACGTAAGACGTGCTGTCGCTCAGATCCGCGGGTTTTTCGGTCTCTCCGTAAAGTTCAACGGAAGATTCGACGTGCGTCTTCGCATAGTTCGCGTTGATGGTTTCACTCGCGGCAACGGTATGCGTATAAAGATATTTATCATCCGCGTCTCCCGGCATCTGCTGGAAAATCTCTTCGTCGGTCCTCGTTTCGAGATCCGGGAATTTTTCCGCGCTGTAGTCGGCAATGTCCATTTCGCAGAAAGCGAGCGTATAGCTGAGCGATTGCGTTTCAGGATCGTTGACGCGCACTTTCAGACTGAAATCAATGCCCTGCGCCCAAATATCTTCCGTAAAGCCCATACGCCGCAACGACCATTGCGCGTGCGTCCATTCCCCCGCGGGAAGATTAAATTGCGCCACGTTTGCAAAATTGAGATTATTATACCACTCTCCGTCTTTGACAAACTGCATCCCCACGGTCATATCGAAAGCGTTATCGTTATAAATCCACATCGTGATGACGGCATTTGCCCAACTCGTCATCGACAGGTCCTGCTTGCCTTTCTGGAACCCGGATCCGATGCATACGCCGTCGTTTACGGGATTATACGTGCCGCTGTAACTCACTTTTACCGCGGTTTCTTCCCCGCCGTGCACATATTTCGCATCGGCGGTCATCACCTTTGCAACGCCTTCGTCATTCCAAGAAACGATGAACTCCTGCTGCAGGGCGGTAGAAGGCACTTTCACTTCAACTTCAAACTCCGCTTCCGCCGATTTCCCTTTTTTGTTTTCCGCTTTCAGCGTGCAATAGACGGTTGTGGGGACGGAAACGGTGAATTTTGTGCCGTTTACGGTAATTTCCTGCCGTTCGAATTCCTTATCGAGATAAAAACACTCAATCAGCGAATAGGTCAACTCTTCGTCCGGTTGATCCACTACACTCATCGCGTCGTATTCCCGATTGACGTAAGCATCCGGGCGGAACGCTTCTTCCACGAGCTTGATCTCCAACGGCACATTGTCGTTGCAAGCAACAAATCCGAATAACGAAAGCGCCGCGATCGCCGCAAAAATTGCGACAAGCCATTTTCTCATCCTTTAATTCCTCCTTCCAAATTGATATTGAATATGTAGCGTTGCGCCACGATAAACACCAACAGCATCGGCAGCATGGCGATCACCACTGCCGCAAAATACGTCGTCGCTCCCCCTTGAATGTAGGAAGATAGCGTTTGCAGATTATAAATGCCCGCCGCCAAAACGGGATTGTTCGGCAAAAATATGAGCGACGTTGCATAATCGTTCCACAGCGCGACGGCGGTGGAAAGCCCCATGATAAGAATGGACGGCATGACCATGGGAATCATAATGCGGAGAAACACCGTAAAATTGCCGGCACCGTCGATATACGCCGATTCGGAATAAGCGCTGTCTACATTCTGAAAATACGAATATACGATGAGGAACGTATAGTCGAACCCGCTCGCACCCGTCAGCCACAACAACCAGATATTATCCACAAGTCCGAGTTTCGTGCAAATCAGATACCCCGCGCCCTGCGTTCCGAATATGGGGATCAACTGCGTTACGATGGCAAGCGCATATAAAAACCTCCTTCCGAAAAAACGGAATTTGGAAAGGACATATGCCGTCATCACGCTCGACGCCATGTTCCCGAACAAAAATGTGATAACGAACACGACGGAGTTTAAAAACATCATCAAAATGCCGGTGTTGCGATAAGTCAGCGCAAAAGCGTTCGCATAATTGGAGAACGCAAAACTTGTCGGAAACGCCATGGAGTTTACATAATATTCGTCCACAGTTTTCAGCGAATTGAGCAGCGCAAAGAAAATCGGCAACATCATCCATATCGCAAAGATCAACAAGATTGCGTGAAAAATCGGCAAAAGTATTTTTTCCTGGCGAGTAAAATTTTTATACCGTGCCCGAAGACTCGATTGTTTATGCATAGTTTCTCTCCTCAGAACTCCACCGGCGGAACGAGTTTATCCGAAAGCCAACGCAAGAACAGCGTCACCGGCACGACAAACGCGGTCAGAATCAGACCGATTGCCGCAGGAAAATTAAAACTCGTTTCCCCGCTCGTTGCCGAAAGGGTGCTTGCAAAAAGATAATATGCAAAGTTATTCGTATTGTACGTTCCCCCCGTCAGCAGCTGCACGCGGGAAAAATCGCCCCAGACCTGCGCGAAAGTCATCAGCCACATGATCCCAACGGTAGACCAGCAACAGGGCATGACGATATGCCAGAATTCGTTAAAAAGCCCCGCTCCTTCGATTTTGCTCGCGTCGAACAAATCGTTCGGCACTTTCTGCAACGCACCCGTGATCAAAAGCACCGTTGCCCCGGAAATCCCCAGATCGGAAAGGAAAAACGTGATCCTTGCCGACTTATAATTCCCAAGCAACCCGCTTTGCAGAATTTCAAAATCCCAATTCGCCCCCAAAAGAGTGCCGAGTTTCACGATCGGCCCGGTCGCGTCGAGAATGTACATGGTCATCGTAACGCAGATTACCGCGCCGAAAATCCCGGGCAGATAAAAAACCACTCTGAAAAACATATGCCCGAAATACTTTTTGAACAGCACGAACGAGGCAAACACCACCAGCGGCATGCTGATAAACATCCGCATTGCCGCCGTGATCAGCGTATTTTCTATACAATACCGCAGCGTGCCGTTCTGCATGCTCCATTCTCGGGAAAGCTGACTGAAAAATCTCTGAAAATTATAAAGCGTATACTCTCCCGTAAATTCGTCCTGAAAGGCAAGAAGAATGGAACTGTAATTCTGATAGATCCAGAAAACCGCAAAATGCGTCAACGGAAGAATCAGCATACAGGCAATAAAAACGCGGTCTTTATTCTTTTTATTCAGTCTGACCATAGTTCACTATATCAGGCGCGCCGCCTGCAACCAATCCTGCCAATTCAATCTCGCATACTTTATATTGCCTTCGTATATGCTCTTCGCCGTAAATGTAGGTTTCCCGTTGGAATGAGAATACGAAAGCCCCGTATATGCGTTTACAAGCGTACCTTCCTGCGGATAAAAAGCTACGTTCGCCACGGAACGAAGGCGGCTGCTTTCGTCTTCGTAAACCGGAGAAGAATTTTCGTCGTACATCTTGTCGTACACGGCCTTTTCCCGTTCGTTCATTTCGGCGGGATCAAGCGGCGTGATATGCTGAATGTCGAAATAACTGTATGTATGTTCGTTGTAAATGGCGTTTCCGTCGTCCGACATCAAAAACCGCAGGAAAAGTTTCGCTACTTTTTTCGCATTGCTGTACGAGGGAATAAACGCTACCGCCTTACACGTGCTGCCCTGATAATAACCGCGGCTTGCGCGGATCGTCGCCACCTTATCGGCGCCGACGCCCTGCGCGGAACCGATCTCCGCATCGGTCATCGTCCCTTCGTCCACCGCTTTTACGATAGCGCGAAGTTTTGTTTCGCACGCGTCACAGCTTACGTCTGCGATCTCCACGTCGTCCGAAGTCTTGTCGGGCATCGCATGCGCCGTTCCGCACAGCCCCAACTTTACGCCGAGGGCGCTGATCACGGGCGTTTTCACCGCAATCACGTCATCGAGCAACGCGGGATAGTCCTTTTCCATTTCCTTGTAGATCCAATCGCCGCTGACCATCATGAGCGATTCGCCCTTGAAAACCCTTGCCTGCGCGGCAGTATGCGTCAGCGACGTCGTCCCCGGTACGGCGTAATCCCTGTTTTCCAGCTCTTCCGTAACTTTCAGCGCTTCATAAATCCCGCGTTCCTGATACACGGTATACCCTTGATCGACCACCGTTCCGTTTGCGGGAACAAAGTTCCAGATGTTCTCATAACGAGTCGCCCCCGTATATTGCGCGATAAGAATCTGACACAGATAATTCCAATATCCCGGCGCTTTCAATCCCGACCAAGCCACGGGGAAAAATGCCGTCGTATCCAGCGGATCTGCGGGAGCAAGCTCTTCCACCATGTTCAGAAGGGCATCCGTCGTCAGCAGATCGTCGGAAGTATACCCCTTTTCTCTCAAGGTCTTCATGTTGACGTAAAGTCCCGTCGTTCCTCCCTGCGTGGGAAGTGCGTATACGCCGTCGTATCCCGAAAGCACGCCCGTATACGAACAGAAGTCCTCCGCACGGGAATCCAGCCTCTCTCCGATGGGCTTGCCTTGTTCCTGTTTGTCCTCCCCTATGGCTTTTGCGGTATATACGTCAGTAAGATCTTCCAGCAAAGACGCACCTGTTTCTTTCAGAATATTTCTCGAACGGTCGATCAGATTGTCGATGTTGTTATATTCAAAGTAAAGATCGGTCGTATTTTTATTCGGAGTGGTGATCTCGTTCTGCGCATTGATCTCCGTATCGGTAAGCGTGATCCTGATTTCATAGCCCTCTTCCGCGTACATTTCATTAAATTTTGCCGCCGCCGCGGTAAGCCAATCCACTCCGTATCCCGCAACGACCGCCTTTACCTCGGCGACATTCGATTCCGGTTCGTTGGGAAGCGTATTGTTGTTGCACGCCGCCGCCGAAAACGCAAACAACGACGCCAGCGCTATCCCGACTGCTTTGATATGTTTTTTCTTCATTTTTATCCTCCCGTTTTTCCTTAAAAGAGCGCGTTGATCTTTTCCAGCGCGGCAGTTTCGTTGCCGTCGGCAAAATCCTGCAATACGTCGAGCATCCAAATGCGGTTTTCCTCAAACTCCGTGTAAGACGCCGTTTCCAAAGTGGTAGTGCCGTTGTACAAGGTCTTTCCCATTTCCGCAATGATGTCCGCCGCGGTATACTCGCAGTCGGTTTCCGCAAGATATGTATCGAGCATATAGAAATATTCGTAATCCTGCTGCCCCGCACGGATCTGCTCCAACCGAATGGAACTGATGGGCGTTTTCTGTCCGTATTTTACACCCGGATATAACAACAGTCCTTCGCCGCCGCCGTATTCGTTGTACTGCACGTCTTCATACGGATCGCCGCCTTGAATTCCCTTCCAATGCACGACGTCCCAATAAAGCGTACCCGTAACGCCGTACTGATATTGCATCCAGCTTGCCAGTCGAATATTGATGGGCATGGATTCCACATAATACGAAGGTGCGGGCGAATTTACCACGCAGGTATACCACCAGAATTCCTCGCCGTAGCTTTGCCGCTCGCGTACCGTGGCTCGGAACGCCGTTTCACTCCATTTATACATTTCCGGACACCAAT
Organism: uncultured Clostridia bacterium; assembly: GCA_944367565.1. Lineage (GTDB taxonomy): Bacteria > Bacillota > Clostridia > Christensenellales > Borkfalkiaceae > UMGS775. Next base: position 84,761 of record CALVWR010000006.1, on the reverse strand, counting down.
GCTGCAACCCGTCGCCCTTTTCATAGTCCGGTTCGTACGGTTCTCCCTCCGGATTCTTCGACGATACGAACAGCACGTCTTTCACATAGTTGGACGGCGTGACGTTCTGTACGTTTTCCAGACTTTCTCTCAAATCGGGATGTTCGGCAAGCTGCGCCTCATATCTGGTCAGCACGTCTCTTTTTGCCGCAGTCAGCCTTTCGCAGAATACGCGCACGCGATTCGTACGGACGCCGATCGTCGGTTCGTCTTCAAAATAATAGATGGCTTTCTTGAATAAATCGATATCTTTCGTCGCCTGTTCTTCCCTGAGATCCAAATTCGTCTGCAAAATCATTTCCAGCTGATTCGTCAACCCCTGCTGCAACTGATCGCGCGCAGCTTCGATCTGTTCGGAGGTATACATCGTTTCGTCCTGCGGAACGATCACTTCCTTATCGAAATGCGCCAAACTGTCGGGAATACGGTAACAAGTTACTTTGGGATTTTGTGCCAATTCGGTAATATGCCCGATGAACGCCTCCATATTTTTGGTGTAATCGGGATTGACGTCACCGCTGCAAAGCCGTTTACTCAAAAGATATTCATAATAAACTTCGTTGGTGTTTCCGTCAAAATTTTCCCCTTCGCCAAAACCGAGCTGATCCCACCAGATATTGAAACACGACGCCGCGTGCACCTCTTCCGGCATCAGCAAATCGTAAACTTTCAACGTTACGGGGATCTTCATGGTCTTTTCTTCCAGCGTAAGGGTAAATTCCCCGCTGTAATCGCCGGCTGCCGCATCGGCAGGTATCTTTATATCGATCCAAATCCCCTGATTATTGCCCTCGGCAATCCGATCTTCCCTCTTCGCACGGTATTTTTCGATGGGAATAAGCGCATCGGGATAGAATCCCGCATCGGCATAATACTCGCCGCCGTGATGCCAGTTGAGATAGGGATTATAAATTTCCACATAGCGTTCCGCATAAATATCGATATCGGAAACGCCAATCTTAGCCCCGTTTGCACCGGAAAGTTCTCCCGCCGTAAGATTGAATCCCTTGATATCTTCTTTTGCGGTTATCATCAGCTGCGCCGACTGCGTTTCCCCTTTCATGCCCGTGAAATCGAGTTCCGCCTTCGTATAAGCGGCGGGCGCTTTGTCGAGCATATATTTTTCCGTACTCAACGCGCTCCACACAATCGCCTGATCGCCCGCTCCCGTCTCGTTACATCCCGCCGCGAAAAACGGCAGTGCCATCACGAGAGATGCCAGCAACACACTAAAAAATTTCCTCATCCTTTTGCCTCCTGTTTTATATTTTCGGATCGTAAATATTTCCCTGTCGTCCGTTATCTATATTTGCCGCGCTTTTGCGATCGCAACTTAAACGGCCGTTTATACTTTTCTTTTTGAACGGAAATTCATTATATCCATGCGTTCACGCCTTCTTTTAAGAATAAAATATCTGCATAAGGCTGATACGTCGTTTCCTTTTCGTCCAGAAATTTCAAAAACGCCTCCTTTTCGGGAAGATACTCTTCCCCTTTGTTTTTTAGTTCCAAAATTTTCAGCAATTTTTCGATGATCTCCGTAAAAAATCTCATTATTTCCAGCCCGAGATCGATCGCAGGATCAGCGTCGCCGAAGAAAATTCTCTCTTTTGTTCGAGAAAACTTCCGCGCAAATAAACAAATCGCCTTTTCTCGCTTTTTTCCCGTGCAGCAAGTCGTCATTTCTTCGGAAACAAAAAATTTTTCCGTTTCATGCAATAACCGCTTCACGGCGGAACTTTGCCTGCCGAATGCGGCGGAAAAATATTCATTTTCTGTTTTTCGGAAAGAACGCCCCTCCCCGCACAACCGCTTTGCCATAACGTACATCGGCAATCCCGACGGAAGAAAAATGCGCTGCAACTGACAACTGACATTCCCGTTCAACCCCACCTTCTTCAGCGAACCCATATCCTGATAAAGCGTCCGCGCAATGCGTATGCCCGATAGATCTCCGCCGTACGGAAACGTCATCAGATGATAATCGAAAGCGAAACTGTCACATCGGACGGTATCGAGCCAGCCTTTCAGATAATAGAGGTATTCTCCGTTCGTTTTCGGGTGTCTGTTTCGGTTGCGCACATATTCCGGCGGATCGCACTTTTCCGAAAACCCTTTCGTATAAAGCGGTCGGAAAAAATTTCTCCCGATCGGCGCATACATCAAAATAAATCTGTCCGGATTATGGAAACGTTCCTTCCGCGGGGCAAACAGCAGATCGCAGTAAACCAGAAAAACGATTTTCGTATCGATCCCCGCTTTTGTCAGTTTTTCGTCTAAAAGATTGAGCATTTCCACATAAAAATCGGAAGGCAGCGTGTCGCGGCAAAGTGCACATTCACAGTGATTGTTCATTCCGTCCGCAAGCCAAAAATGCAGGGCGTCTACTTCCGGATGTGCTCTTAAATACTCTTTGACCGCATCGGTGATCTTTTCCCGCACCTCGGGATTTCCGTAACACAACTGCGTGTCGCCCGGCGATGAGAAAAATCCCCTTTTTCCGTTTACTTCCGCAAAGAATTTACGGTGCTCGGGCAAAATGTCCTCTTCCTTCGCCGCCGTTTCTCCGTATGTAACGTATCCGAACGGTTCGGTGGTCCACCCGTGCCCGACGGCGTGAAATTCCAACCCGCATTCCTCGATGGCGTCCACCGCGGCGGCATAATGTTTCTCAGACATGGTCACGGAATACTCTTCCGGAGCCAAAACGGAACTTCCTTTATGCCGATACCACTTTTCAAAAAATAAATGCCCGTCCCTGAACTGTATAAAATAACTGTTCATGCCGATTTTCGGCAGCCAACGGATCATATCCGTCACGTTCTCTTCGCTGATCGCGCCTTCCGAGCATACGCCGCGATGCCGATACGCGGGAACAAAACGTTTAGTGACGTTGCAGCGTTTTTTATTTTTTTTCACAAGCAGGTCGCCGTCTTTCCCGGGACGGATAAACCGACAGCCTAACTCGTAAAAATATCCGTATACGCCCAACAACACCGAACGCGGATTCTTCCCCGTGATCGTTCCGATTCCCTTTTTCACGGAAATCAGATAACCGTCGTCGAACGTGTTTTCCGTAGTTTCGCAACAAAGTTCGATTTGCGGCTTTTCTCCCGTTACCGCAAGACAATATTTTTCCAATTCGCGTTTGGCGTATCGTAGAGTTTTCTGCGCAAAATTTGCTTTTTTCATTTTTTTGTTGATTTCCTTTCCGCTCTATGATAAAATGATCTTAAAATCACAAATTTTGACGGTAACCCTATTATGAAAAACGTTTATTCTTATTACGAACCCGAACAGGACGCAAAACTGGATAATTTAATTCAATTTCACGGACCGAGTTGTTACCCTTCGCATTTCCATAGAAAAATCGAAATCACTTACGTTCTGAAAGGTTCGATGAATGCAAGAGTGAACGAAAAAGACTATCATTCCGATGCCGACGATATTCTTTTCGTACCGACTTTTTACGCACATTCCTATGCGACTTCCGACGACGCGATGCGTCTGATTTTTCTTCCGCATCAGTCTCTTTGCGAAAACTTTTTGTCCGCCATGGGAAAACGTTCCTTCGCTTCCATATCGTTTAACGATAAATCCTATAATAAAAACGTCCTGCTGCCGCTTTTACTTGATCTTACGAAGCTGGACGACAACGACAGCTTACTGACCCGCCAGGGGCTGGTTACCGTAGTGTTCGGCAGAATGTTAGAACATTATCCCACAATCCCTTCCGAAAAAAATAAACTCGATACGTTGGTTAATATTCTTACTTATATCGACGACCATTTTACGGAAAATCTCACGCTTGATTCTCTTGCGGGACAATTCGGTTACAGTCCCTACCACTTTTCCAAAATGTTCAACGCGCATGTCGGCTGCAACCTGCGCAACTACATCAATAATCTTCGCATTCACCTGTTCGTGCGCTCATATCACAAAAATGATAATATTACGCACCTCGCTTACAACGTGGGATTTAATTCCATGCCTTCTTTTTACCGCGCGTTTGAAGAAGTTCATCACTGTTCGCCAAAGGATTTCTTTTAGAAAGTACGTTTTTATTATAAATGCCCCGCAAACGCCGTTCAACCGAAAATTTGCGGTATATGTTTCATAATTTGCGGTCAGCAAACACTCCTTTATCGTATTTTTACAATGAAATCTACCTTTCCTGTCGGAAATTTTTCGCTATCTGAACGCTTTATTTACGGAAATCATTTTTTTATAGATATTTTGTGCCATCTTATAATAACCCACATCGTTCGGATGGCAGCCGTCCACCGTACATTGCGAACGATCTTTTCTTCCGAACAATGTGCTTCCGTCGGCAAAATATACGTTCTTATCCCCGGTTCTCAACGCTCGGCAATAGCTTTCGTAAACAACGTTTCTTCTTTCCTCCGCATCGAAGAAATTAGTATCCGTATCGGGTTTTGTGAGAAACAATATCGGCACGTTCGGTTTTTTACGACGATAAACTTCATAAAATTTATAATGCGTTCTTTCCAGATATGACGCGTCGGGCGCGTTATAATCGTAATCGCAAACAAACAGCGAACAATCCGCCGAGGCGAGATATTCCGCCATAGCCTTTTCTCCCCGCGCCTGCCCGCCAAATCCCAGGTTTACAAAATCGATCTTATTCCAATTACAGATAAATGCCTCATACGCGTTATCCGGGCGCGTAGCGCATGCGCCCTCCGTTATGGAAGAACCGTAATAAACGACGGGCGGCAAATCACGATATTTTTTCCCATGGGCGACAGCCGAGTCGTTATCCAGAAAAATGCGCAGATCTCTTACGCCGTTATACAGCGGAAAATACAGAATATAATGGCGCATTTTCCCGCCCGGTAAGCGAACCGTCCGTTCAAACCCGCATTCCTCTGTTCTTTCAGGCGTAAGAACGTGCAAAAAAAGCGGACGTCTTTCCGTCTCTTCCAGCAAAACGAACCCGCAGGCGGAGCAAAGCGGCATCGTGCTCATAAAATTTAATCCGTCGTAACGCACTTTTATCCCGAAATAAACCGAGTTTGTGGAAAATCGCAACCGTCCGCCGGCGGTGTAAGCGCTGAAATTAGTCACCCCTTCACTGATGTTTTGCGCGATTTTTCGCGGCATCCGCAGAAAGCATCCGCTTTCTTCACAATACTTTATTCCGTATAAATCGAAAGGTTCGCAAGGAATCCGATATTCACGCATGCCAATCCTTTTTTCTCCATATGTGTAATCGAAATTTTTATCCGCAGACTTCATTTCCATTGCCGTTTCCGCCCCCGTTTTTCTTCATTATAAGACGACGCAGGGGCTTCGTCAACGCGTATAGTTGTCCGCTGTATTTCAAAAATTGCGAAATGTCGGCAATTTAAACATTCTGCGACCCGGTACATTCTTCAACTGTTAAACACAAAATCAGAAACCGGCTCTCTCTGACGATGACTTGCTCTCCCGATTTCCTTATTCTTGAATGCAAAATTTTTCTGCTGTTTTTCTGCGTTGCCGTTTTTGTTTGCTCTGCAAAAAACACACTTGAAAATAAAAACGACGGATTCCTTTTTCCGTCGCCTATTTTTGATTTATTTCCGTTTTACAGCAAGTTATTTTGCTTTTTCCTATAGTTTTCATCAAATTTTTTAAGCCGTTCCGTCACGTCTTTACGTACGGAAGATTCGTTTGATAAAAACTTTCCGTACGTCTGACGCCGGATTTCGTTTCCACTATGCGTCGCGTTTCGAGAACTCGTATCTCCGCCATGCATCGACCGTTTCGAGAATGCATTATCTACGCCATGCATCGACCGTTTCGAGAATGCATTATCTTTGCGACGTGCGCATTTCATCCCTCCCCTTATGAATGTTACACCCTTTTGCGTTTTTCGACATATACGCCTTTTAAAACAACTAAAAGGCGCCCGATTTCTCAGACGCCTTTTTTAACATTTGTTTTGTACTATTGAATTTTTTACGGTCTTACGACCGCTTTTGCGGAAACAACGTTCCGCTGCCGAAAGTATTTTATCTTCCGCTCAACCCGCCGCGAAGTCCTTCAAGATACAACCCGAACAACATCAGATCTCCGATGTTCTCGATGTTTTCCGGATCAAAAATACTTCCATGATGTTTTCTGCTACCTAACTTCTTCATACTGCGCTCCTTTGGCTTCCTACTGAGCCTGTTTTATTATCCTGTAACCGCGCTTTTTGCTTCACGGTCCTTATCTCTTTTGGACACACATAGTATATATCATAATAAAATAATTGTCAATTATTTTGTGAAACTTTTTTTAAAAAATTTCAAAAAAATTTTTTGTATTTAACAAAATTTTCTTATTTTGATAAATTTTATCAAAATAATACCGTTTTATCGGTGCTAATTTAACAATTACAATTTTATTATATTCTTGCAAATACTAAAATGTTAAAAATAATCACAATTTTGTCACTTTTAAACGTAAATATTTTTAAGCTGAATTTTTCAATATAATTGAAAAATCCCCCATGCTTCCAATCAGCAAGCCTATTCATTTTACGGAAGAAAGAAAGCCTTTAACAAAACAAGAAGAAAAAGAATTTATCGACAAACTTATACGGCAGAATAACCCGTATAAAGATATGTTTATTCTTTCTTTATTTACGGGATTAAGACGATCGGAAATTAAAACGGCGGTTATTGAAAATGAGTGGATTATTGTACAGTGTGCAAAACAACGGCGCGGACAGCCTGTTAAACGTCGGAAAATCCCCGTTTCTCCTATGCTTCGTAAATTTATGCCTTTGAATAAATTCCCCGATGTTACCGATCTAACATTAACAAAAGCGTTTAAAAAAATCTGCCCGATGCATAATCTTCACGAATTAAGGCATACGTTTACAACCCGCGCAAGGGAGTGCGGAGTTCCGAAAGAACTTGTACAAAAATGGTGCGGCCATAAACCGCCTAAAAAAGACGTAAACGAATCGGTTTATATGCATTATTCCGATGAGTATCAATTAAGGGAAATAAAAAAGGTAGATTATAACTATGAAATTTGCTGATTTAGTCCCAAATTAGTCCCAAATTAGTCCCAAAATTTTAAAAATAAAATTGCTTTTAAGAAAATTTTAAAATGAAAAAAGCACCTTTTTAGCAAATAAATCACTAAAAAAGTGCTTTCTGGTCGGAGTGAAAAGATTTGAACTTTCGACCTCTTGAACCCCATTCAAGCGCGCTACCAAACTGCGCTACACCCCGTCCGATCCTTAATTATTATAGTCGTTAAATTGATTTTTGTCAACCTATATTCGGAAAATTTGCTTTATTTTTTATAAAAAATATTGTATGATAAAAGAAAAAACAAATCAGGTGGCATCATGAATCATACCGGAACGATTTCTCTTGAAACCGATCGCCTGCGCCTGCGCCGTTTCACCGATGCCGACGCGGAAAAAATGTTTGCAAACTGGGCGGGTAACCCGAATGTTACGCGTTACCTTCCATGGAAATATTATGACGACGTCGAAGGCGTACGGACATACCTGAAAGAGCTTCAAGAAAATTACCGCTCCCCCGATTTTTACGACTGGTGTATCGAATGGAAGAAAACCGGCGACCCGATCGGTTCCATCGGCGCCGTCAGCGTAAACGAGCGCTTGCGCGCCGTCGGAATCGGCTATTGCTTTTCCGAAAGTTTCTGGGGAAAAGGCATCGTCGCCGAAGCGTTACGCGCCGTTTTGCAACATTTTTTCAAAGTTCTCGGTGCAGTGCGCGTTACCGGAACGCATTTCACGGCAAATCCGAATTCCGGAAAAGTCCTCGTGAAATGCGGATTTTTCAAAGAAGGAACGCTTCGGAAAGGCGCAATCGACAATACCGGTCATTTCGTCGACGTCAATCTCTACGCCGTCACCGACGACGATTTCCTGAAAAACGGACTTTAAGCCCTTTTTTTACGTTATTTTTGAAATTTTTCGCAAATTTTTTGTATTTTTATTGAAATTTCGGGAAAATGATGATATACTGTAATTGCGTGATTTAATTATTTTGTAATTCTATATTTTTTTATTCCATTTTCAAAGGCTTAAAAAATGATCGTTACAAATGTCAGAAAAAAAAGTTTAGTCAAACAGGGCGTCCGCTATACGCTCATGAAAGGCAGGGGCGAATTCGATCTGATCCATTTTATTACTCCGGCAACGGTTCTGATCAACGGCACAAACGTCACCACCGAAGAAAATGCTTTCGTGATTTTCGGCCCCCACTCCCCGCACGCCATCGACTGCAACGTCGGCGACCTCTACTTTGAACGCCTTACCTTTAACGGCGACGCCGTCAATCACCTTCTCGAAGTTTACGGCCTTGCCACCGATCACCTTTACTATCCTTCCGACGCCTGCATCCGGGAAATTTATCGCCTTTTCGATTGTATCGACGACGAATTCTTCCGTCCCAGAAAATTTGCCGGCAACGCCGTTCGGATTTACGCCGAACAGATTTTTCTCAGCCTCTGCAGAGATGTCAACAGGGAATCGCCGGAATACGGCGACAAAATCGTGAACACCTTTTGCGACATCAGAAAATCCATTTATTCCCAACCCAACAAGGATTGGAGCGTAGACGATCTCGCAAAAGCCGCAAAACTGAATAAAGCGCGCTTTTTTGAACTTTATAAAAAACTTTTCGGCATTTCCCCCATTCAGGATATCATTTCCCTGCGGGTGCGCATTGCAAAAACTTTGCTCGGCACGCACAAATATACCGTGGCGGAAGTCGCAAAGATGACAGGTTATCAGAACGTTTTCCATTTTATCCGTCAATTTAAAAAACATACGAATATTACGCCGAAACAGTTTGAAAAACAAAATTGATCGTCCTTTTCTGTCCGCCGATTTATCGGCGGACGTTTTTTCTCCTTGCGTCGACTTTTTACCCCGAAAAAAGCAGCGCCGCGCATTTTGCGCGGCGCTGCTTTCTCTATTTCCCTAAAATTTCATCGATCTTTTTTCCGATCGGCAACGACATCCGATAAAATCCGTAATCGGTCGGATGACAACCGTCTACTTCGCAATTCATCCATTCTTTTCCGAAAAGTTTCCTGCCGTCGATAAAATATACGTTTTTATCCCCCGCAGCCAGCGCCTTTTGGTATGTTTCGCGTATGATCCGCAAGCGCTCCGGCGCGGCGGCGTCCCGATAATAATTCGGTTTCGACAGGAAAACGATCGGCACGTCCTGCCGCCGTTTCCGATACCCCAGATAAAAACGATAATGCGTGTCCTTGAGAAATTTTGCGTCGGGCGCATTGTGATCGTAATCAACCACGGCGATACTGCAATCGATTCCGCCCAGATAATCCGCCATACTCTCTTCCGCCTTGGCATTGCCGCTGAATCCGAGATTGATAAAATCCACGTTGTTGCGCTTACAGATAAAGCCCTGATAATCCGTATCCGCACGGCTTGCGCATCCTCCCTGCGTAATGGATGATCCGTAATATAAAATCGGCTTGATCGGACGGTATTTTGCTCCCGCGCCGATCTTCGATCCCTCGGCAAAGCCGAGCAATACATCCTGCACTTCGTTATACAGCGGAAAATAAATCGTATAATTTCTCATTCCCTTTCCCGGCAACGGGACCGTCCGGACAAATCCTTTTTCCTCCGTAAATCCCGGAAACAATGAGGTAAGGAAAATTTCACCCTGTTCCGTATTCTCGCAAAGCGCAAACCCGCACGACCCCGAAAGCGGCATATGCGCCATTTTTTCCAATATTCCGTATTGTGCCGCAAGCGAAAGCCACGGCGAATCGGTGGAAAAGCGGACCCGTCCTCCCGACGTGTGACGATTGAGATATGCCACGCCTTCGCTCACGCCGAGCGCAATTTCCTGCGGCATACGCAAAAAAAGGCCCTCTTCATGATTGTAAAAAATGCCGTGCAGGGAAAACGGCGGTTCGTTTACCCCGTAAAACACACTGTTTTCCGGTACCGTTCCGTTTTGCAGAAAATTTTTGTCAATTTGCCTGATATCCATTTATCTTATCTCCTCATCACAGCGATCTGTATCTGAAAACCGCGGAAGAACGAACGTCCTTCAACACAATTTCAAACCCGTCTTCCATCAGGGTTTTACCGTCCGTCACGCGACGGTCGCCACTGTCGGAATCGATCAGTTCATACCGCGCTTTTTCCCGTAAGCCGCAAAGACATACCCTGACGCGATCCTGCAGGGCCTTCGGTCTGCGGAATGCCTCGACAATCCCCTCATCCGTCTGCGGATCGTGAAACTGCCAGCCCGACCAGGAATATGCGTCGAGCGGCGCGCCGAAAACCGGATAAAAATCCTTTGTGAAAAAATGGCGGACCGACTTATATTCCTCTATCAGAAACCGCACGCGCGCAAAGTCGTATTCCTCTTCCCCGAACGCTTCGTAACCTAAAAAGTTGCTCGCAATCGCCGCCGCATGGCAGCTTCTGAAACGATACGTATCGTCGGCATAACGCGACGTCCCGCATCCGTGATAGGGAATCCATGCGGAAAGCCCGATCTGCTGATTCTGCGCAAAATCGGCATTGAAATCAAAACCGCAATTGGTGTCGCTGCGCCAGAGCGGAATCGAACGGGAACACATTTCGATGTCGATGCGATTCCCTCCCGACGCGCAATTATCGATCACAAGATGCTTAAACCGTTCCCGCAGGGTATCGAGAATTTCGTAAAGCGCGGCGACATACTTTATTTGCGTGATCCCCTTTCTGCCGGCTTCGTCCGCGGCATTCCAGAACGGAAGCGGATCGAAATTGAAATCCTGCCGATAACACGATAAACCGAGTTCTTCGATATATCGTGAAACCGTTTCCAGCATATATGCCTTCACTTTGTCGTCCGCAATGTTCAGAAGGGCGTTCCACCCGTCTTCCGCGCATTCCAGCACCATGTCCCTGTGGTTCTTATAAAATCCGGAATTTTTGCAGATGCGCTCCGGCTCAAACCATAAAAGCCCTTTCATCCCCTTTTCTTGCGCCAGCGCAAAAACATCCTTCAGCCCATCGGGATGAACGCGTCGGTTCACCTGCCAGTCGCCGGTATAATTCCCCCATGTCCCGATAAATTCATCGGGCGAATACTCTTCGTAATCCCCGTACCAGCCCGCATCTACCCAGAAATATTCAAAGCCGAGTTGTTCCGCGTCGGCTTTTCGGATCTGGTTTTTTAAAAACGAACTCTTCGCACCGCCCCACGACTGCATACTCAGCGGCGGATCTCCGAGGTTTTCGTCCGGATATACGGAAAAACTCTCCGCCATCACGCGGCGGAACGCATTGTGCGCCGCGATCGTGCCGTCTTCGTACGGCAAAAGCAAAACGGACGCCGTGCGGATCTTTTCTTTCGGCTTCAGATAAAACGCAAGTCCGTCCACCCCCGCGCGGACGCGGAGGTTTTCGCCTTCCTTCCGGAAATACACAAACCACTGTCCCGTCCAGCCGACAGCCAACAGCACGCCGCGCCCGTTCCCGTTGTCGACTTCAAAAAACGGCGCAATGTTCCGGCAGGATCGCCCGCCCGTCGGCGTAAACCGATTGCCGTGCTCGTACAGAGGCTCGCTCACATGTTCGTATTCCAGCATTTCGCAAATCGCCCCGCGGGTATATGTCAGCTTGGAAACGCCGGGTTTTGAAACGTCCTTGTATCCCGCAGGCAGAAAACCGTCGGTGAACCCGATCGGCACAACTTCGTCGACGTCGCAGATCTCGGATATGATTTCGCTGTCTTTCTCCCCCGTGTTTTCAAAATACAGCAAAGAATACTTCGCGCCTTCACGCAGACTTTTCCTTTCCTCCGTGATGCGAAGACAGCCATACGCGTAAACCGATTGCGTCTTCTCTTCCTTTACCGCCTTCAGATCCCGTTTCTCCACAAACCTGCCGCCGTAAAAAAAAGAAAAATTCATGATTTTCCCCTTTTTACATAAACTGTTTTCATTATAAAACAACCTTCTGCAAATTGCAATAGGCTTTTTCAGGTTTTTACAAAAAAACAAAAAAAACGCGGTTGTACCGCGTTTTTTCAAAATGCTTTTTTACTGACCCCAGATCATGAGTTTTTTATGAAATTCTTTATCCACCATCATGACCATGCCGTCCAGCTCTTCATCGCCGAGCACGCTGCTGCGACCGTCCTCGTACTGCTTATCGATCATTTCCTTGATCTTTGCGACGATCGGTTCCGATTTGCTGATCTTATGCTCCTCCGGCAGATCGTAATATTCGTTGATCCAGTAAGCGATGCCGGCAAGTCCGCTGGAATTGTTGATGGAAACGTGCATCGGACGGTTCAAAATCTTTTTCGTATCGAAAATATTGTAGATCTCTTCATCCTTCAGCATGCCGTCCGCGTGAATTCCCGCGCGCGTCGAATTGAAACTTCTGCCGACAAACGGCGTGCGCGGCGGGATCACATATCCGATCTCCTTTTCAAAATATTCCGCAATTTCCGTAATCGCCGTGAAATCCATGCCGTCGTTCGTTCCGCGGATCGATTCGTACTCGATCGCCATCGCTTCCAGAGGACAGTTGCCCGTCCTTTCCCCGATGCCGAGCAACGAACAGTTGATGGCGGAGCATCCGTACAACCATGCCGTCGTCGCGTTGGTCACCACTTTGTAAAAATCGTTGTGTCCGTGCCATTCCAGCAATTCGGAAGGTACGCCCGAATAATAATTCAGTCCGTAAATGATTCCCTGCACACTCCGCGGCAGCGCGCTGCCGGGATACGTCACGCCGAAGCCCATCGTGTCGCACGCGCGGATCTTGATGGGGATTCCGCTTTCCTTCGAAAGACGCATCAGTTCCGACGCAAACGGCACCACAAATCCGTAAAAATCCGCACGCGTAATGTCTTCAAAATGACAGCGCGGACGCACACCCGCATCCAGCGCGTCTTTCACGATCCCGAGATACTTATCCAAAGCCTGCGATCTCGTCAGATTCATCTTCTTGAAAATATGATAATCCGAACAGCTCACCAGCACGCCCGTTTCCTTGATGTTCAGTTGCTTCACCAGCTCGAAATCCTTCTTGTTCGCCCGGATCCAGCTCGTCACTTCCGGAAATTCCAGTCCCAGCTCCATGCACGCTTCCGCAGACTTTCTGTCCTTTTCGGAATACAAAAAGAATTCCGATTGCCGTACGATCCCTTTCGGGCCGCCGAGACGCGACATCAGCTTGAACAGATCCACGATCTGCTTGATCGTGAACGGCGATGTGGACTGCTGTCCGTCGCGGAACGTCGTGTCCGTGATCCAGATCCGAGAGGGAGGATTCATCGGTACGTTACGGAAATTGAAGATGACTTTCGGCACGCTGGTGTATTCAAACATATCTCTGAATAATTGCGGCTCCGAAACGTCCTGCAATGTGTATTCGTATGTTTTTTCCTGCAAAACATTCTTGTTTTTATTGAACTCTATCATATTTCTTCCTTATTTCAGTTCGCTGATAAACTGTTCCAAACGATTCAAACCTTCTTTGATGTCTTCCATCGATATGGCGTACGACAGACGGATCGATTTATCGTCGCCAAACGCAATCCCCGGAATCAACGCCACGCCCTTTTTCAGCGCCGCCGACGCAAACTGCAACGACCCTTCGATCTTTTCGCCGTCGAACGACTTTCCGTAAAGCGCCGATACATCCGCAAATACATAGAACGCGCCCTCCGGTTTCGCACAGTCCACGCCTTTCATATGGGTGAGCCTGTCATACATATATCTGCGGCGTTCGTCAAACGTTTTGATCATTTTTTCGATAAAATCCTCCCCGCCGGAAAGCGCCGCCACCGTGGCGTACTGCGCGATGGAACAGGGATTGCTCGCCGTATGCGACTGCATACTCCCGATCGCCTTGGCGATGTTCTTCGGCGCGGCAAGATAGCCGATCCTCCAGCCCGTCATCGAATATGTTTTGGATACGCCGTTGATCACAATGGTCTGCTCTTTCACTTTCTCGCTGTACTGCGCGATGGAATAATGCTTTGCACCGCCGTATACCAGCTTTTCGTAAATCTCATCCGCAATCACGTATATCCCCGTTTCTTCCACAAACGCCGCAATCTTCCTCACCTCTTCCTCGCTGTAAACCGCCCCCGTAGGATTGTTCGGAGAATTAAAAATCAACGCTTTCGTCTTCGGCGTGAGCGCCTTCTGAAGATCGTTTACCGTCACTTTGTATCCGTTCTCTTTCGACGCCGGTACATAGACCGTCTTTCCGCCGGCAAGCGCTACCAATTCCGGATACGTCAGCCAATACGGCGACGGCAATAAGACTTCGTCGCCCTCCTGTACAATCGCCTCGATCGCATGGAACAGCGAGCTCTTCGCGCCGGACGAAATCACGATCTGATCTTCCGTGTACTCCAAATGATTGTCCTTTCTGAATTTCTCGCAGACCGCGCGCTTGAGTTCCGGCATCCCGGACGCCGCCGTATACTTCGTAAACCCGATGTCGATGGCTTTTTTCGCCGCATCGTTGATATAATCCGGCGTGTTGAAATCCGGCTCTCCCGCCCCGAAGCCGATGACCGATATGCCTTCCGCTTTCATCTTCTTCGCTTTCGCCGTGATCTCCAGCGTCAAAGACGGCGCTATGTTCTTCACTCTCTCTGTTGCTTCCATGTCTTTTCTCCTTCTCTCGTTTTTTATTCTTCGTCATTTCCGGCGGCAAGTTTCGCTTCTCTGTCCGCTATCTGCAACGCGTTCACCATTTCGTCAAGATCCCCCAGCATAAACGATTCCAGCGTGTATAAGGTCAGTCCGATCCGATGATCGGTCACTCTTCCCTGCGGAAAATTATATGTCCTGATCCGTTCGGAACGGTCTCCCGTGCCGATCTGCGATCTCCGATTGTCCGAATATTCCTTCTGATATTTGCTCTGATAATAATCGTAAAGCCTGCTCTTCATGATCCGCATCGCCTTTTCCCGGTTCTTCGTCTGCGAACGCTCGTCCTGACAAAGCACCACGATCCCCGTCGGCAGATGCGTCATCCGGATACACGATTCCGTCTTGTTCACGTGCTGTCCGCCCGCGCCGCTCGATCGCAACGTGTCGATTTTTAAATCCTTTTCGTCGATATTCACTTCCACGTCTTCCGCTTCCGGCAAAACCGCCACCGTCACCGTCGACGTATGAATCCGCCCCTGCGATTCCGTTTCCGGCACTCTCTGTACGCGGTGTACCCCGCTTTCGTATTTCAGCTTGCTGTATACCCCCTTTCCCGTGATCGAAAAGACGACTTCCTTCATCCCGCCGAGTTCCGTCGCGTTGCTGTCAAGCTCTTCGCACTTCCAACGGTTCCTCTCCGCATATTTGAGATACATTCTGTATAACTCATATCCGAACAGGCTCGCTTCTTCGCCCCCCGCCCCGCCGCGGATCTCCACGATGACGTTCTTGTCGTCATCCGGATCCTTCGGAACCAGCAGCATCCTCAGTTCCGCTCCGATCTTCTCCAACCGATCCTTACAGGCGTAGACCTCTTCGGAAAGCATATCCCGCATTTCCCTGTCGGTTTCCGTTTCCAGAAGTTCCTTCGCCGCCGACTGATCGGCAAGCGCCTTCTTGTATTCCAGATACTTATCGACGGTCTCCTGCATGTCGGAAAGTTCCTTGGAATAACCCTTCCATTCGTCCATGCGGGCGATGACTTCCGCATCGCCGGTAAGCTGCGTCAGTTTTTCGTATCTTTCCAGCATTTTGTCGAGTTTCTTAAACATTAAAATTCCGCCTTTACGATGCGCTCCTTACCCTCTAAATCCGTAAATATCTCGGCGTTTTCAAACAGCGCGGCGACTGCCTGCGCCTGCGTTTCCCCGCACTCCAAAAACAGCGCGCCGCCCGCCTTGACGTGCGCGGGCGCGTCCTTTGCGATGCGGCGGTAAAAATTCAGCCCGTCCGCGCCGCCGTCGAGGGCGATAAGCGGCTCGAAATCCCTGATTTCCCGCTGCAGCCCCGCTATATCTCCGCTTTTGATATAGGGCGGGTTGCTGACGATAACGTCGAATTTTCTGCCTTCCAGCGCGGAAAAAAGATCGCTTTCGATCCATTCGATCTCCGCCCCGTTTGCCGCGCCGTTCTCCCGCGCCAGCGCGAGTGCGTCCGGCGAAATATCGGCGGCGGTAACCTTCGCCCCGCTCTTTTTTTGCACCGCGACGGCGATCGCGCCGCTGCCCGTGCAAAGATCGAGCACTGCGCTTTCGGGCGCGATCCGTTTCAACGCGCGTTCGACGAGTTCTTCCGTTTCGCGCCGCGGAATCAGCGCCCGTTCGTCCGTCTTGATTTTATATCCGTAAAACTCCGTATCCCCGACGCAGTACCACAACGGACGACCGCTCAGACGTTCTTTTGTGAGCTGTTCGATTTTGTCTATATTCTTCGGCGAAACCTGCCCTTCATTGTAAACTTCGCTCCGCTTTATGCCGAGTACGATCGATACAATCCACTCTGCTTCCGCAGCTTCGTCGATCCCGCCTTCCTGCAAGCGGCGTTTACATTCTTCCGTCACCTCGCGGCGCTTCTTCGGCACGACAAATTTTTCGGCGGGAATCGTCGGATCCGCATCCATCGCCATCACCTTCTCAAATGCCGCGATCGCCACCTCCAGCATCGCGTCGTCCGGCTCCCGCGTCGTAATCCGCTGCAGCAGCATCCCCGGCCACTTCAACGGCAAAACCAACTTCGAATCCGTCTTTGCAAGCCCTTTCAGCAATTCGTACGAAATCCCCGCCACCAACGGCAACAGCGCGAGCTTCAGCAATACCCGCCAGATCCGCTCCACGCTCATTCCGTACAGCGCAAAAAGCGATTCCGCCAACGCGAAAACAAGGATCGATATGACGATGACGAACACCATGAACGTCGTGCCGCACCGATCGTGAATCCGCGAACACTTCTTCGCGTTCTGCGGCGTCAGCTCCAGATCTTTTTCATAACACGAAATGGTTTTATGCTCCGCTCCGTGATACATGAACAGACGCTTCACATCCTTCATCAGCGATATGATCAGAATATAGCCCACAAATATCAGAATCTTGAAGCCGCCCTCGATAAAGTTTTTCGCCAGCACGCCGAACGTAAACCCGCCGCCGACCAGCATCTCGATTCCGCGACGCGCCAGCTGCGGCAGCACAATGAATAACCCGACCGCCAGCGCGATCCCGATCAATGCCGACAGAAACATTACCGCGTTCATGACGTTGATCTTGCATTTCTTTGCAAGCCACTTTTCAAATTTGCTCGGTTCTCCTTCTCCGAAAACCTCCGCCGAACGCATCAGCGTTTTCATTCCCGTCACCATGGAGGAAACAAAACTCACGACGCCGCGTATGACCGGCGCTTTCGCGATCTTGCTGCGCTTTTCCGGCGGCGTAAGCCTCTCGCTTTCAATCCGGATCACGCCGTCCGCATCGCGCACCGCCGTCGCCATCGCCGTTCTGCCGCGCATCATCACTCCTTCCATGACCGCCTGCCCGCCGACCGACGTCTTCTTCCCTTTTCCTTTTTTCAACGAATCTTAACTCCCGCTTCGGCTAAAAAAAACGGCTTCAAGCGTAAAACTTACCCTCAAAGCCGATCCTGTTTCGTGGTTATTGCTGTTCAATCCCGTATCTTTTATTGAATTTATCCACACGACCACCGGTGTCTACAAGTTTCTGCTTGCCCGTGAAAAACGGATGACATTTACTGCATATTTCAACTTTGATGGTATCGGTGTTTTTCGTTGTGCCGGTCTTAAACGTTTCGCCGCACGCACACACTACCGTCACCTCATGATAATTGGGATGTACGTCTTTTTTCATAAGATCACTCCTTTCCTTCCTTTAAACAAAACAACCCTACGGGCCGTCCTTTGACGATTTCTTAAAGATTATATAATATTTTTTTCTTTTAGTCAACAATTTAAGCGCCCATGCCGAAAAATTTTTTCCTTGTGCGTTTTGCTTGCTTTATTTCTCCTTTTAGAGTATACTTATTATTGCGAAACGGTCGGTTTTCCTTTTCGGATTGCCCGCCGTTCGGGAGGTCTTATGCAAGGCTGGCACATCACTGCCCCCAAAAAAATCGAGGACAAAAATATCGAAGAATCGTTCGACGTGACCACGGAAACCAAAGTTATGGTCACCAAAGCGCTTGTCACGCTGAATGACGCGCTCCGCTTCGTAAAGGGCGAACCGCAACTCGTTGCCGGCTCTTACGGCATCGGCATCGTCAGCGAACCCGGTCAGAACCTGTTCGATCTCAAACAGGGTACGCGTGTCTATATCAGCCCCATCGTCGCCTGCAAAAAATGTTTCAATTGCAGCATCAACGATTCCGGCAAATGTTCCGACGTACAGATCGCCGGCGAGAACTTTAACGGCTTTTTGCGGAATTTCGTCACCACGGAATCTTCCAACCTGTACTATCTGCCGGAAAGCGTTTCCGACAACGACGCGCTGTTCATCGAACATATCTCCCTGTCCTTGTCCATCATCGACAAGCTCGACATCCAGAAAGGCGACCATATCGCCGTCATCGGCGCAAACAATTTCGGCAATATCTTTTCCCAGCTTCTGATCTATTATCAGGCGGTGCCCATCCTGCTCGATATCGATGAAGAAAATCTGCAGTGCGCGAAAAACTGCGGCATCTATTATACCCTCGGCAAAGAGGACAACTGGCAGAAAGAAGTTTTCTCCATTACCGGCGGCAGAATGGCTAAAAGCGTGGTTTATATCTCCGACAGCGACATCGCTCCGAAAACCGCGTTTAACCTCGCCAGCTATAACGCGCACGTTGCTTTCGCCGGTCTTTCGGGAAAAAATACATCTTTTTCCTATGCGAGCGCCGTTAAAAAACAACTCATCATCCATTTTATCAATACGGGATACGGTTACATATCTTCCAGCATCAACCTCATCGCGAACAAAGCGTGTAATCTGAAAAAGCTGCAAACCAAAGAATGTACTTACGCCGAGGTCCCGCAGGTCTTTGCTTCCATGGCAGACAGACTGGATAAAAACGAAAAAATCTACGACACGATCGTAAAAATATCCGATTGACAAGTTCCCTTTCCAAAATAAATTTCGCCCCGCGCCGATCCGGCGCGGGGCGTTGTTTTTATTCCTCTTCTGTTGTTTCCGCCTCTTCGTGCAAGGAAGTTCCGCTCTCCTCTTCCGCAGACGTTTGCGCGTTTTCTTCCGCGCCTTCTTCGTCCTCTTCTTCCTTTTCTTCTCCGTGCGGCGTTACGGCAACCACCGCGACTTTTCCTTCTCCCAGCTTCATGACCCGTACGCCCTGCGTGTTGCGTCCGATTTTGCTGATATCTTTCGCCGCCACGCGGATGATGATGCCGCTGTCCGCAATGATCATGACGTCTTCGTCCTCATGAACCAGCTTCAGATTCACGAGTTTTCCCGTCTTTTCATTGAATATGCCCGCCTTGATTCCTTTCCCGGCGCGCTGCTGTAAACGGTAATCTTCGATATCCGATCTCTTTCCGTAGCCGTTTTCCGTAATGGTGATGACCTCGCAATCGGGTTTGATGACCGCCATATCCACAAGCCGATCGTCCGCGCCGAGATTCATGCTCCTGACGCCCTGCGTATCGCGCCCCATCGGACGCACGTCCTTTTCGCTGAAACGGATACATTTCCCTTCGTGCGACGCCATGATGATCTCATCTTCGCCGCTCGTCAGCTGCACGGAAATCAGTTCGTCGCCCTCCACGATGCTGATGGCGATCTTCCCGACTTTTCGGATGCTCGCAAATTCCGTAAGCGCGGTTTTCTTGATCAGTCCGCGCTTGGTCGCCATCGCGATGAATCCTTCCGTCCCTTCTTTCAGCGGCACAACCGCCTGCACCTTTTCGTTTTCTCCCAACTGAATCAGATTGACAATCGCTCTGCCGCGCGCCGTCCTCTGCGCTTCGGGAATCTCGTAGCCTTTGATGCTGTACACTTTTCCCTTATTCGTAAAGAACAGAATATCGTCGTGCGTGGAGGATACGAACATATTCTCGATAAAGTCTTCTTCCTTCGGTTTGTGCGCCGTGATCCCCTTTCCGCCGCGCCGCTGCGTATGATATTCCGCCACCGGCAGACGTTTGATGTATCCCGAATGCGTCATGCTGATCACGATATCTTCCTTCTCGATCAGATCCGCAATGTCGATTTCGCCGTAATCGTAGGAAAGTTCCGTCTTTCTCGGCGATGGATATTTCTCGCGGATGTTGAGAAGATCCGCCTTGATGATCTCTTTCACCCTGCTTTCGTTTGCCAGAATATCTTTCAGATCGGCGATCGTTTTGTCGAGTTCGAGCAGCTCTTCTTTCAGTTTGTCCACTTCGAGAGCGGTCAGACGGCGCAGCTTCATTTCCAGAATGGCGTTCGCCTGCTTTTCGCTGAGTTCAAATTCGCGCATAAGCGACGCCATCGCTTCCGCGGAATCCTTGCTCGTCTTGATGATCTCAATGACTCTGTCCACGTTCGCCTGCGCGATCACAAGTCCCTTTACGATGTGTTCGCGCTCTTCCGTCTTGACGAGATCGTATCTCGTGCGCCGCACGATCACCGATTCCTGATGCGCAAGATACTGCTCGAGCACCTCCTTCAGGTTCAGCGTCTTCGGTTCGCCATCCACCAGCGCAAGCATGATGATGCCGTTCTTTACCTGTAAATTCGTATGCTTGTACAGCGTGTTCAGCACGACCTGCGCGTTTGCGTCCTTTTTGAGGTCGATGACAATCCGCATCCCCGCACGGTCGGATTCGTCCTTGACGTCGGAAATGCCTTCTATCCGCTTATCCTTGACGAGATCCGCGATGCTCTTGATGAGCAGCGCCTTGTTGACCTGATATGGAAGTTCCGTAACGACGATGCGTTCCCTCGTGCCGTTGGCAAACTCCTCGATCTCGCTCTTTGCGCGAAGCACGATCCCCCCGCGCCCCGTCCTGTATGCCTGACGGATCGCAGCTCTCCCCATCAGCACCGCGCCCGTAGGATAGTCCGGCGCGGGGATGTACTGCATCAGATCGTCTACCGTGATCTCCGGATTGTCCAGCACCGCAATACACCCGTCAATACACTCCGCAAGGTTGTGCGGCGGAATATTGGTCGCCATCCCGACGGCGATCCCGTCCGATCCGTTGACGAGAATGTTCGGAAACCGCGACGGCAAAACCACCGGCTGCATTTCCGTATCGTCGAAATTGGGATAAAAATCCACCGTTTCCTTTTCGATGTCGCGGAGCATCTCCGCCGAAAGTTTCGATAAACGCGCTTCGGTATATCTGTACGCCGCCGCGGGATCGCCGTCCACCGACCCGAAATTCCCGTGCCCGTCCACCAGCGGAAAGTTTATGGAAAAATCCTGTGCAAGACGCACCAGCGCGTCGTAAACCGAACTGTCGCCGTGCGGGTGAAATTTACCGAGCACTTCCCCGACGATCTTCGCGCACTTTTTATACCCTTTGTCGTTGTATAGCCCCATATCGTGCATCGCGTATAAAATACGGCGGTGCACAGGCTTCAGCCCGTCCCGTACGTCCGGGATCGCGCGCGAAACGTTGACCGCCATCGCATATGCGATGAACGATTTCTTTAATTCCTCTTCGACTTCCCTGTTGATGATGTTGCTCTTCGCCAGCGTATCCTTGAATGCCGCGCTCAGTTCCGCATTGTTCTCTTTTTTCGCCATTTTCTCTCTTTCCCTTTATACATCCAGATCCGCAACGAGCTTCGCGTTCTGTTCGATAAACGCACGCCTGAGTTCCGGCTTCTCTCCCATCAGCACCGAGAACATTTCGTTGGCGTCCACGGCGTCTTCCATCGTCACTTTCAGCATCGTCCGCGTTTCGGGATTCATCGTCGTTTCCCAAAGCTGCTCCGGATTCATTTCTCCGAGACCTTTATAACGCTGTATATCGCACTTTCCCGCCTCCGCAAGGTACGCTTCGAGCTCCTTGTCGGAATACAGATATTTCTCCGTCTTCCCCTTTGTCGCCTTGTACAGCGGCGGCTGCGCGATATATACATGACCGTGTTCGATCAGCGGCCGCATAAAACGGAAAAAGAACGTGAGCAGCAGGATCCGGATATGACTTCCGTCCACATCCGCATCGGTCATGCAGATGATCCTGTCGTAACGGAGTTTGCTTTCGTCGAATTCGTCCAGCATCCCGCCGCCGAATGCCGTGATCATGCTCTTGATCTCTTCGTTTTCCAACACTTTATTGATGCGGACCTTCTCGACGTTCAGAATCTTCCCGCGAAGCGGCAGAATCGCCTGAAACCGTCTGTCACGCCCCTGCTTTGCGCTTCCGCCTGCCGAATCGCCCTCGACAAGATAAATCTCGCAAAGTTCCGGATTCTTCTCCGAACAGTCCGCAAGTTTTCCCGGCAACGTGGTGCTTTCCAGCGCGCCCTTTCTCCGCGTGCTCTCTCTCGCCTGTCGCGCCGCTTCACGCGCGCGTTGCGCCATCAGACAGCGCATTAAAAGTTCCTTTGTGATCGCGGGATTTTCTTCTAAATACGCGCCGAACTTTTCCGTCATCGCCCGCGCCACCAGCGTTCGCATTTCGCTGTTTCCGAGCTTCGTCTTCGTCTGCCCTTCAAACTGCGGTTCCGTCAGCTTTACCGATACGACCGCCGAGATGCCTTCACGCACATCCTCTCCCGATACCTTTTCGTCGTTCTTCAGCACCCCGATGTTCTTCCCCGCGTCGTTGATGATCTTCGTCAGCGAATTCTTGAACCCGTCGAGATGCGCGCCGCCTTCTTCCGTATTGATGTTGTTCGCAAAAGAATAAATATTTTCCGAATAAGAATCGTTGTACTGTATCGCAATCTCCACTTCGTTATCCCCGAAGAATTCGTCAAAATAGAACGGCTTCGGAAACAGCGTCTCCCGATTTTTATTCAGATCTTCCACAAAATGCGCAATCCCGCCTTCGTAATAAAACGTATCCTTCTTTTCCTGCCCTTCCCGACGATCTTCCATATGAATGGTGAGGCCCTTATTCAGATACGCAAGCTCCCGCAATCTCGTCTTGATCGTGTCGTACACGAATACCACGCTTTCAAAAATCTCGTCGTCCGGCATGAACGTGACCTTCGTGCCCGTTTCCGACGACTCGCCGATCACTTTCAGCGGCGCCTGCGGAATGCCGCGGTTGTATACCTGCTTGTAATGCTTGCCGTTCTGAAATACTTCCACTTCAAGCCATTCCGATAAGGCGTTCACTACCGATAAGCCGACACCGTGCAATCCGCCGGAGATCTTATATCCCCCTCCGCCGAACTTTCCGCCCGCATGCAGCTTCGTCAGTACGACTTCAACCGCCGATACCTTTTCCGTATGATGCAACGCCGTCGGAATTCCGCGCCCGTTGTCGCGTACCGTACACGATCCGTCCGCGTTGATCGTCACGTCGATCGTATCGCAATATCCGCTCAGCGCCTCGTCTATACTGTTATCCACGATCTCCTGAACAAGATGATGAAGTCCCCGCGCGTCCGTTGACCCGATATACATCCCGGGCCGCTTTCTTACGGGATCAAGCCCTTCCAGTACCTGAATCTGCCCTTCCCCGTAATTTTGTTCGACCTTTCTTTTCTCTTCCATTTTCAGCTCCGATTTTTGCTTTTTTTACATAAAAATTATACCATATTTTTTCCTTTTTGAAAAGCGATTTTAAGTTGTTTTTCTCACATTAAAACTATTTATAGTTTTAAAAGCGGAAATCTTCCCTTTTGCTTTTGCGAAAAATTAAACCGATACATAAAATCCCGTATTTTGCGGATGATATAAGTAAGGAGATAAAATCATGATGCATTGTAAGAATTGCGGGATCGCGGATATGACGATGCTTATCTGTCCGAATTGCGGCGCAAACATCTGCACGACCTGTGCGAACGCCACGGACAGAATTTGCCCGTATTGTTATTCAACGCTCGATTTCCCGGTATAAAAAAATGCGGCTCGGTTGAGCCGCGTTTTTCATTTTGGCATTTCCGTCGCCGCGATTTTCGGTGCGCAGTTTCCGTCGCCGCGGCGGTGTGTATGTTCTTGCCGATGCGAGGTCTGCCACCCCGGCGATATGAACAAACAAGCCGTTTCCGTCGCCGCGTTTTTCGGTGCGCAGTTTCCGTCGCCGCGGCGGTGTGTATGTTCTTGCCGATGCGGGGTCTGCCACCCCGGCGATATGAACAAACAAGCCGTTTCCGTCGCCGCGTTTTTCGGTGCGCAGTTTCCGTCGCCGCGGCGGTGTGTATGTTCTTGCCGATGCGGGGTCTGTGCACAAAAAAAGAAAAGGACGCTTATTCGGCGTCCTTTTCTTCTGCGCCCGCAGGCGGCAATGCCGCATCCGCGTCCGCTTCCATTTTCTTGAGCAGTTTTTCTTCCATCCGCCGCTGTCCCTCCACGGTGCAATCCGCAAGGGATTCCTCCGCCCGTCCGAGAAACCGCTGCGCTTCCGCCGTATTCTTACATACATAAAGAAGATAGGCGGCTTTGATCCGCAAAACGGTCACATCCGTCGATTGATTCAGATAACTTTCGTTATCCTCGACAAGGTTATCCGCTTCGCTTTCGTCAAAGTCAAACGTACAGGCGTTATATAATAAGTCCGCACGGATCGCCGGACGGTAAAATTTAGGAACGCTGTCAAGCAGACCTTTCATGCGCGCCGATACGCCTTTCGCATTCTCGTAATCCTCTCTGTCGAGATAATATGCATACCTTGCATTGAGCAAAAATAAATAGTTGATGTCATCTTCGGGAAGCTGCGGCACGTCGAAATACAGCCCTTCCCCGATCTCCCCCGGCGTTTTTCCCTTTACCAGTTCGGCGTGGATCTGCAACAGCGCAAGCAGCACCTTTTCGGAATCCGCACCGCTCCTCACGCCCTGCACCACGGCGGCGTCGTTCTTGATCCCGTCCGTCGTCATCGGCAGTCCGTTCTCCAGCGCGAAATACAGCGAAACCGGCAATCCGATCGCCCACAGAGAATAAACCCAGAACGGCAAAAACGACGCCAGAAACAACGGTATCACGGTCACCGCACAAAAGATTATATTTCCGTAAATGCCCGCTTTCGTCACCTTTACAAACCGTTCCGCAAGGTTTTCCCCGCTTTCCGGTACAAGTTCCGTCGCCCCCGCTTCGCCCGTATACCGCGTCAGCGCAATCTTTCGTTTCCCGTTCTCCTTCGTAAACAAAAAAAACAACAACCTCACCGATATGACGCGAAAGTTGTTTCTCTTCGCCGCAAGCACGTGTCCCCATTCATGCACGCAGACGTTGACCAACGCCCATACGATCGCGCCGATCACACAGTAAAGCACGAAAAAACCGAGATCTTCGGAATATTCGCCGTTCCCGATCAGCGTTACCGCCAATATCCCCGCCAACGTCAGAACCAACAGCACGATGTTGTCGATAAGATTGATTTTCCTGTTCATCGCTTGTCCTCTTTTTTCCCGAAACGGCTAAGCGCGTATCCTTCCAGATTGTCGCTCTCGCTCACCGTGATTTCTTCTATGCCGTACCGCTCCATGATCGATCTGAGCAGAATCGCCCCGTTTGCAATCACGTCCGCCCGCTCGGGCTGTAATCCTTTCAGCTTTTTACGCTCTTCCACGCGCATCGACGATAACGTTTTTGCAATTTCCCCGATTCTTTTCAGTCCGATTCTATGCCCGTTCACCTGTGCCGGATCATACGGCTCCGTTCCCAGATCGATTGCCGCCAAACTCGTTGCCGTTCCGCCGATCCCGTAATATTCCGCCTTCGGAATCTCTCCGTATTCCTTCACTTTTTCCGCACAGTACCGCTCTGCCTCCGCCGCGTTCTGTCCGCACGCGTCGGTCAGCGTCACCGTACCGAGATCCAGCGAATAAGAATAAATCTTCCGTCCGCCCGACGCAACCGTGATCTCCGTACTCGCGCCGCCGATATCCACAATCCCGCCGTCTCTTCCGGCAAGCGCGCCCCTCAATCCGATCGCCGCTTCTTCCTCTCCGTCGATAATTTCCGTCTCGACGCCCGTCTCCCGCACTATGCGTTCCGCAAACGCCTTTCCGTTTTCCGCCCGACGCATCGCCGCCGTTCCGTATGCAAAATACCCTTCCGCGCCCTTCTCTTCCGCATATTTCTTAAATTCGCTTATCGCTTCCAGCGTGCGCGCCATGGCAGCCGCGTCGAGCACTTTGCCGGCGTTCAATCCTTTTCCCAATCCCGTTATTCTGACCCTCTTTTCCAGCGTTTTTCCTTCCCAAAGCATCATCCGTACGGAATTGGACCCTATATCGAAAATCGCATACTTCATATTCTTTTAAAGTCTTTCGTCCTCCGGATAATAGTATCCGAGCTCCCGCGCGATCTTCTCAATGTACCAGCGTTGCTTTTTTATGTCGTTTATTTCTTCTTTGTCGTCGATCATCCGTTGATATTCCGCGATCGCCGTGTCGTACTCTCTTTGCAACGTCCGTTCTCTGTTGATCGCCGCGAGCTGATAAACCAGCACCCCGATCAGAATAACCAACAGAATCACCGCCGTCGCCGTCGCCGCCGCGACCAACCGCTTGAATTTGCTTTCGTTCATCGGCTGTTTTCCTCTTCTTTTCTTTCCTTTTATTGTACACTTTTTCCGCGAGTTTTGCAACTGATCGAGCAAAACTTTTCTCGTAAAGCCAGATTCCCGCAAACACCGCCGCGATCATATACGCCCTTACCGAAGGAAAATCGTAAAAACAGCTAAACGCAACATACCCCGCCGCCAACACGATATAAGACGCGATATCCGCCGCCGCACGGACCCGGCGATTCCTGCACGGAAACACGATCAGCGCGACGAGATCAATCAGCGTTCCGCCTAAAATGCCGTATGCCAGCGAACCGAAAAAAACGTAAAACTGTCCCGCGCTGACAAACATTACTTGAACATCCGTTTGAGAAACGGCGCCTTCTGTACGTCATAGCGGATATATGCGAATTTTCCCTCTGCGGAAAGCGTTCCGTTCCCCTTATCGTACGCGCTGATTTTAATGCCTTCGCCTCCGATCAGCGCTCTGCTTCCGTTCAGCGTGAGCTTCAGCTCCCGTTCCGAAAATGCGTCTACCGACTCCACACCGCTCATATATAACTTCCTTTGATTGTCCAGCGTGAGCTTCTGCAAACCTTCCGTTTCCTGCATAGCGACCTCCTTTTCTTCTAAAAAAGTATATGTCCGAAGCCTCGCCAAAATAACCGCGGTTTTTTCCTTTTCTATTATCTCGCTTTTTCT
The DNA here is from genome assembly GCA_944367565.1 of uncultured Clostridia bacterium. Taxonomy (GTDB): domain Bacteria; phylum Bacillota; class Clostridia; order Christensenellales; family Borkfalkiaceae; genus UMGS775. Next base: position 57,427 of record CALVWR010000006.1, on the reverse strand, counting down.
AACAAAAAAAACGCCCGGAAGCGTTTTTTTCTTCTCTTATGCGTCGAGTTTCATATCCCCGTCTTTGATCCAGCCTTTTTTTGCAAACAGCCATGTGAAAAACCAACCGATCAACGCCGGCAGCACGAACATCAGAAGCGCGACGCCGATTCCCGTCACCCAGCCTTCCACGCCGCTCGATACCGACGAAGAAATGGTGGAAAAAACACCCACGAGGCCGCTCGTTCCCATGCCGCCGCCCGTCGCGTCGCACCGCAAACCGAAAACGCAAGTGGACAGCGGTCCGCATATCGCGCTCGAAATGATCTGCGGAACCATGATGATCGGCTTTTTCATGATATTCGGAATCTGCAGCATACTCGTTCCGATCCCCTGCGAGATCAGACCGCCGACGCCGTTCTCTTTGAAGGACGAAACCGCAAACCCGACCATGTGACAGGCGCAACCGACCGCCGCCGCGCCGCCCGCAAGCAGCATCGCGTCGACCTGTTCCGCCGCCGCGCCCGCAAGGACGGGCGAAGCCACTGCCACCCAGATCGCCGCGCTGGACGTCGGCATGGTCAGCAAGATCCCCATGATCACCGAAATCACGATTCCCATCACGAAAGGCGTAGCCTTCGTGGCAATGGCGATGAGATATCCCAGCTGATCGATCAGCCAGATAAACGGATATGCGACATAGATCGCCCCAAGAGAAAGAATCATCATTCCCAATGGAATCAGGATAATATCGAGTTTTGTTTTTCCCGCATACAGCGACGCGATCTCGACCGTGAACATCGTCACGACGTAACTGCCGATCGGATTGCCGGGCGCACCGAGCTTCAGCGCGAACGTGCCGTCCATCACCGTGTTCGCAAACGCGCCGATGAACCCCGTGACCGCCGCCGAAAAGATTGTCAGCTTGCTCTTTCCCAGCGCGTTCGCAATCCCGACGCCGATCCCCGCGCCCATCAGAGATTTCGCAATGTTCGCGATCGCCGTGATCATGTTTCCGAATGCGTTATCGCCGATCCAGCCGCCGATCTGCGCCAGAATCGTCCCCGCGATCAGCGTACAGAAAAGTCCCTGCGCCATTCCCGAAAACGCCGTGATGAAATAACGCTTCGGCAGCGCTTTCAGATACGCCTTCACCTTTTCTCCCGCGGTCGGCTTCTTTTCCTCCTCCGCAACCAGCCCTTCTCTCTCTTCCATTTTATATCTCCCGTATTTTTATTTCCACCAACCTGTTCTCCACCATGTCACAGGATGTGAGATAATAATCGATCCCGTTCTTCCTGACCAGCCTGTCCCCCCGCGAATTCGACCCGTGCAGATGTCCGTATACCACGGCGTCCGCTTTGTTCTTTTCAAAAAGTTCCGTAAACGCGGAATTCTCCCTTCTCGCATTAAAGGGCGGATAATGCACCAATACGATCAGCTTGTCCTTCTCTTTGCGAAGTTTTCCCGCCTCGTACAGCGATAACCTCAGCCGCTCCGTTTCCCTTCGGTATATCTTTTCGTCCGCTTCCGTAAAATCCGGACTCCCCGGCACACTCCACGCCCGCGACCCGCAGATCACGACGTCTTCTATTCTGATCGCGTCGTTCTGCAACGCGTACACGTTCTGCGGCAGCGCTTCCCGGATCTTTCCGATCCCGCTCCACCAATAATCGTGATTCCCGCGGATCAGAACCTTCTTTCCCTTCAACGGAAAGAGAACGGACAGATCTTTCATCGCGTCTTCCAGTTTCATCGCCCAGCTGATGTCCCCGCCGATCAGCACGACGTCCTCCTCCCGAACCCGCGCGTTCCAGTCCGCCACGATCTTTTCGAGATATCCGATCCAGTTGCCGCCGAAAACTTCCATCGGCTTGCCGCCGTCGGCGGAAATGTGCAGATCGCTTATCGCGTATATCTTCATCCGAAGCTCCCCGTGGTTTTATAGATCCTTTATAGTTTAGCATTTTCATGACGATTTAGCAAGTATTTTCCGCCCGCCGCAAAAATTATGCGCCGCGACTTCCGTCGCGGCGCATCCGCTGCTTTTCCCCTATTGCGGAAATACCGGCAGTTCAAAAAATCCCGCACAGACTTCCTGCGTGTATTCCTGGCACGGCGGTATCGCCGAATATCCGTAAGACGGTACCAGAAGTTCCACTTCCATGACCACTTTCAGAATGATCGTCACGCACGCGTCGATCGTAAACTGATTCGTGTCGCTGTATACGCCCTTCGTCGACACCAACGATACAACCGCTTCCACCATGTACGGCATGATGCTCGGCGCGGGAATGTTCAGAATTACATCCTCCGTGATCGTCACGTTTGCCGTCGCCGCTCCTTCCACGCCGTTTGCATCCGTATATGCCACGGACACCGGTATCGTGATATCCGCACGCACCCGCGATGAACGATCGCGCTCCGTCAGCGGCTCCACCAGCAGATTGGAAATCACGCCCGCCGATGTGGTACTCTTCGCACTGACAAACGTCAGCGGATATGTAGGACTCGCCGGATTCAGATTGGTTATGTTCAGCACCAATCCCGTTTCCTGCGTCTGACGCATACACGCGTCAAATACTTTCTTTGCCTGTATGCAGACCTTTTCGCAAAGTCCGTTCATCGGGTTGCCGTTGATCGGTCCCGGACATCTATCCGATTTGAAATTGCAAAAAAACGACATTGTTTTCCTCCTTTTCGTTTCTTAATTCAATATATGCCGTTTCTCCGCTTTTATGCTACTTCCTCTTGAAAATCAAAATTGCGGCCGCTCCTCTCCGCCGCTCCTTTAAAATCGAAAACGGCAGCTTCGCGCCGCCGCTTTTCTTTACTTTACGTATTTGCCGAGAATGTTCACGATGTCCCCTACCGTCTTGATATCCACGGTCTCTTCATCCGGAATGGTAATCCCGTATTCTTCTTCCAACGTCATCAGCATTTCGACGATATCCAGCGAATCCGCCCCGAGATCCTTCACGATTTCTTTCCCTTCATCGATGCTCTCCGCCGGAATATTCAGCTGCGCCGCCAGAAGCTCCTTGACTTTATCTATTCCTACCATCTATCCTAACCTCCAGAATATATTATAGATTTTAATATAATTGCGCGTTCCTGTCAAGCGTTTTTCTTCTGTTTCTCCATACTCTTCATGGAAAGCGCGATTCTGTTGCGCTTCAGATCCACGCCGATCACCCTGACCTTCACGATCTGCCCCACTTTCAGCACGTCGCTCGGATGCCTGATGAATTTATCCGTGATCTCCGATATATGCACAAGTCCGTCCTGATGCACGCCGATATCCACAAATACCCCGAAATCCGCCACGTTCCGCACCGTTCCCGTCAGCTCCATGCCGACTTTCAGATCTCCGATATTCATGATGTCCGCACGCAATACCGGCTTCGGCAACGCGTCCCGGATGTCTCTGCCGGGCTTCAGAAGCTCGGCAACGACGTCGCGCATCGTAGGTACGCCCATTCCGCACGCCGCCGCAACGCTCTCTTCGCCTTTCTGACGGATACGATCCGGCAGATCCTTGATTTTTCCCTCACGCACATCTTCGTCCGTATACCCGAACAGAGCAAGCAAGGCTTCCGCGCTCTTATACGATTCGGGATGTACCGCCGTGTTGTCGAGAATGTTCTCCCCGTCGGAAATCCGCAGAAATCCGGCGCACTGCTCGAACGCCTTTTCCCCGAGCTTGCTCACGTTCAGAATTTCCTTCCGCGTACGGAATCTCCCGTTTTCATCGCGGTATTTGACGATGTTTTTCGCAATCCCCGCATTGAGTCCCGCGACGTATTTCAAAAGCGATACGCTCGCCGTATTCAGATCCACGCCGACGCTGTTCACACAATCTTCCAGCACCCCTTCCAGCACGCTGTCCAGACGGTTTTGCGGCATATCGTGCTGATACTGCCCCACGCCGATCGATTTCGGATCGATCTTGATCAGCTCCGCCAGCGGGTCCTGTAAGCGCCGCGCGATCGATACCGCGCTCCGCTCCGCAACGTCGTAATCGGGAAATTCCTCCGCACCCAGCTTCGACGCCGAATAGACCGACGCCCCCGCTTCGCTCACGACGATGTACGATACGTTCATGCCGAGCTCCTTCAGCGTCTGCGCCACGAAAATCTCCGATTCCTTCGACGCCGTTCCGTTCCCGATGGAAATCACTTCCACGCCGTATTGCCGGATGATCTTCTTCAGAATTTCCGCCGATTCCGCCACTTTATTGTGCGGCGGCGTGGGATAAATCACCGTCTTATAAAGCACCGTCCCCTGCGGATTGACCACCGCAAGTTTACACCCCGTTCTGTATGCCGGATCGTACCCGAGCACCACCTTCCCCTTGAGAGGCGGCTGCATCAGTAAGGGGCGCAGGTTGACTTCAAACATTTTGATCGCCTGTTCCGACGCCTGCTCCGTCAGATACGCGCGGATTTCCCGTTCCAGAGAGGGAAAAATCAGCCGCTCGTACGCGTCCGCCGCCGCTTCTTCCACCAAGTGCGACGTCACCGACCCCGGCTTCACCGCGTATGCGCAGCAGATCCGCGTTCCGAAAGCCTTGTCGAATTCGATCTTTACCTTCAGGCAGCCTTCCGCTTCCCCGCGGTTGATCGCCAGAACGCGATGGCTTTTGATCTCCGATACCGGCTCCGCATAATCGCGATACATCTCGTATGTCCCGGCGTTTTCCTTATCCTCCGAAAGTTTTGTGGAAATTTCCCCTTGCTTCAGCATGATCCGCCGCAATTTCTTCCGCAATTCCGCTTCGTCGGAGATCCGTTCCGCGATGATGTCCTTCGCGCCGTCCAACGCCTCTTTCGCGCTCTTTACGCCCTTTTCTTCACTGATATACGGCGCGGCAAGCTCTTGAGCCGTCCCTTCCGTGACGGTCTGCGCCTGTATGATGTCGGCAAGCGGCTCCAGCCCCTTTGCCATCGCCACCGTCGCGCGCGTCTTCTTTTTCTGCTTGTACGGACGGTAAATATCTTCCACCTCCGTCAGCGTCTTCGCCTCTGCCAGCGCCGCGGCGATCTCTTTTGTCATCTTGCCCTGCTCTTCGATCGCGCCGCCGACTTCTCCTTTCCGCTTCTCCAGATTCCTTAAATACGTCAGTCTGTCGGCAAATTCCCTCAGAATCTGATCGTCCAGATTCCCGTGCATCTCCTTTCTGTATCGCGCGATAAACGGTATCGTGTTCCCGTCGTCGATCAGTTTCACGATATTTTCCGCATACGCGGGTTTGATTTTAAATTCTTCGGCAAGCCTTGCGCTTATCTCCATATCAAATGCCTCACTCCGTCTTTCCTGATTTTTCTTTTTTCTTCTTCGCTCACGCGGAAACTTTCCAGAATCTTACGCTCCGTCTTCTTGAGAACGCTCTCTTCCAACGTACATTCCGCCAGATATTTCCCCGTCAGATCGCCCATTTTGACATAGCATACGCTCAACAGCCACGCGATTGCCATATCCACATAATATTCTCCGCGCTTTATCCTTTCGCAAACCGAAAAAATCAGCGGCGCATATTTTTCTTCCGTATAATAATCCAACAGCAACACCGACGCAAACCGCCGCGCAAACGGCTGCTCGCTTTCCGCAAGCCTCTCTATGTCCGCAGAAAATAAGTCCCTGTTTCTGCCCACCGCTTTGCACGTCGCCGCCACGCAATCGCAGACCGCCCAGTTGTCGATCATCGGTACAAATGCAAGGATATCCTTCCTGAACTGCGCAAAATCCCGCTTGCGGTAACAGAGAATGAAACCGTGAAGCATTTTCTCTTCCAGAGAGTGTTTTTCATGCGCCAGAAACGCTTCGCTCTCTTCGCGGATCCTCTTTGCCAGCGCCCGCAGATCGGGCACGCGCACCCCGTAGACATAGTCCTGCGTAGGCGTGAGTTTTTCGGTAAAACGTTTCATTTCCCCGCTCGAAATCGCGGCAATTTCCGATACGACTTCCTCGTATGTCATATCTTTTCCGCCGCGTATACGCCGAACGATCCCGGACCGAGAACGGCACGGTTTTTCTTTTTCTTTCCCGAAATCAGCTCATAAATCTCGCCGTCAAAGCGCAACGCGTATTCGTTGTTGCCCATGTTGATTGCAACGATCACGGCTTCGTCGTCCTTTCTCCGCTCGTACACCACCGCGCGGCGGTCGGCATACAGTTCGCGGTATTCCCCTCCGGCAAACGGCGAAAGTCTGCGCAATCTGCCGAGAAACGCATACCACTGCACGAGTTCGGCATCTTCTTTTCCCCACGGATACGGCATTCGGTTGAGCGGATCTTTATATCCCTGCATCCCCGCTTCGTCCCCGTAATACAGGCACGGCACCCCGGGTACCGTATATTGCAAAAGCGACGCGATCTTCAGCCGGCGTTTCGCTTCGGCGTATTCCTTTCCCTCCAGACGGAACGCCGCCCACGTCTCTTTGTCTTCCGTCTTGGGCGTTCCCGTCGCCAGCGCCGTCAGAATTCGCAACGTATCGTGCGTGCCCAGCACGTTCAGGCAGACGTCGAGACTCTGCTTCGGATAATGATCGATCTGCGTTCTGATATGATTGACAAAGGCACGCGCGTCCTTGTCCCGCACAAACCGGATCGCCGCGCGCATGAACGGATAATTGATCGTCCCGTCCAGCTCGCCGCCCTGCAGATATTTTCTTCTGACATTATAGGAAACCTTGTTGGAGGCGTCCTCCCAGACTTCGCCCAGCAACAGGGCATCCGCCTTCGCGCTCTTCGCCGCAGCGCGAATCTTCTGCAAAAATTCGTCCGGCAATTCGTCCGCAACGTCCAGACGCCAGCCCGCAATCCCCATATCGAGATAATGTGCGATCACGCCGTCTTTGCCCGTGATAAATTTTTCATACCCCGCATTGCTCTCGTTGACGCCGGGCAAGGTGTCGAACCCCCACCACGACGCATACTTGTCCGGATATTCGATAAACTGATACCAGCCGTAATACGGCGAATCCTTGCTCTGATACGCCCCGACGGAATCATACGTTGCGTATTTGTTGAAATACCGGCTGTCCGATCCCGTATGGTTGAAGACTCCGTCCAGAATGACGCGAATCCCGCGCGCCGCCGCCTCTTGCAAAAGCGTTCTGAATTCCTCTTCCGTACCCAGCGTTTCGTCAAATTTCATAAAATCGCCGGTATCGTAACGATGATTGCTGTATGCTTCAAAAACCGGATTCAGATAGATCGCCGTGATTCCGAGCGACGCGAGATAATCGAGCTTTTCCGCGATTCCCGCAAAATTGCCGCCGAAAAAGTCGTTATTCAGCACTTTTCCGTCCCTGTTCGGCGCGTATACGGGCAGTTCGTCCCACGATTCGTGATAGATCCTTCCCGCTTTCCTGACGATTTTCCCGCTCTTGAAAAACCGATCCGGAAAAATCTGGTATACCGCGCCGCCACGGATCCACTCCGGCGTTTCGTAAGGCGCGTAAACGGTCAGCTGATACGCCCGCGGATTCACCGACGCGACGGCGTTCAGCCCCTCCCCCGCGCCGATGTAATATTTTTTATCCAGCCGGAAGTAATACCAATACAACCCGGCGTCGTTCAGCGTAAGTTCGTAGCGAAAACTTCCGCCCTCTCCCGTCATTTCGCAATAACAGCTGTCGTTTACCCCGTCCTTGCGGATCACGAGTTCACACGTCGACGCGTCGCTGTATACCCGGAACCCGACCGGCGTTTTCCGTTCCGCCCCGCCCGTTACCGTTTTGCAACGCACGTCCAGCGGATTGAAATAGTATTTCATAATCTTCCCTTTTATCTGATCTGTTTGAGTCCCCAGATATTCTGGGCATATTCGCGGACGCTTCTGTCTGCGGAGAATCTGCCCGCCGCCGCGATGTTGTTAAGCGACATCTTCGCCCATTTCATTTTGTCTTTGTATTGTTCGAGCGCCTTCTGATGAATGTCGCAGTACGCGCCGAAGTCCGCCATGCACATATACGGATCCGCAACCGGACTGCCCTTCACCAGATACGAAGAGATGTTTGCAAACGACTTCCCGTTGAATCCTTTGTTCAGACTGTCCAGCACTTTCTCCAGCCGCGGATTTAAACTGTAATATTCCGTAGCGTTATATCCGCGTTTCCAAAGGTTTTCCACTTCCTGCGCCGTAAGTCCGAAAATAAAGATGTTTTCCGCGCCGCACGCCTCCTGCATCTCCACGTTTGCGCCGTCCAGCGTCCCCACCGTCAGCGCGCCGTTGATCATGAATTTCATGTTTCCCGTGCCGCTCGCTTCCTTTCCCGCCTGCGAGATCTGTTCGCTGATCTCCGCCGCGGGCATCATCTGCTCCGCCATGGATACCGAATAGTTTTCCATGAATATCACGTTCAGCTTCTTTTGAATTACGGGATCTTTGCGGATCTCTTCCCCCAAAAACCAGATGAGCTTGATGATCTCTTTCGCAAAATAATACCCGGGCGCCGCTTTCGCGCCGAAGATAAACGTCCTCGGCTGGACGTCGAGTTCCGGATTCTCCTTCAGTTCGTTATAAAGCGAAATGATATGCATCGCGTTCATCAGCTGCCGCTTGTATTCGTGCAGCCGCTTTGCCTGTACGTCAAACAGCGAATCGGGATCGAGCGTTTTTCCGGACGTCTTCTTGACATACGCGCAAAACTGCTCCTTCTTGATCCTCTTGATCTCGTTCAGCCGTTTCAGTACGCTCTTGTCGTTTTCAAATTTCTTGAAATCCGCAAGCCGTTCCGCATCCGCAACGTACCCGTTCCCGATGCAGTCGCTCAGAAGTTCGCTAAGCTCCGGATTCGCCTGGCACAGCCACCGCCGATGCGCGATGCCGTTGGTGACGTTCGTGAATTTCTCCGGCCATACGTCGTAAAAATCCTTGAAGATGCTCTTTTTGATGATCTCCGAATGTAACGCAGAAACCCCGTTTACCTTGTGCGACGCCACCACGCTCAGATTCGCCATCTTCACCTGACCGTGCGAGAACACCGACATCCTGTCGATCTTATCCCAATCGCCGGGAAACCGCTGCCACATCTCCCCGCAAAACCGCTGGTTGATCTCCTTGAGAATCGAATAAATCCGCGGCAATCTGCGTTGCACGAGATCTTCGTTCCACTTTTCCAGCGCCTCGCTCATCACGGTATGATTCGTATATGCGACCGTACGCGTCACGATGTCCCACGCGCGTTCCCACGTGTATCCGTGTTCGTCCATCAGAAGGCGCATCAGCTCCGGTATACACAGCGCAGGATGCGTATCGTTGATGTGAATCGCCGCCATCGACGGAAGCAGATCGAGCGAGCCGTACCTTCTGATATGGTCTTTCAGAATATTCTGCAACGACGCCGACACCAGCAGATACTGCTGTTTTAACCGCAGCGATTTTCCTTCGTAATGATCGTCCGACGGATACAGGACCTTCGAGATCAGTTCCGCTTCGTTGTCGTCCTGCATCGCGCGCATATAATCCCCTTGCGAAAAGGACTTCATGTCGAAATCATGCACGTTCTGCGCCTTCCATAACCGCAGTACCGACACCGCTTCCGAATCTTTCCCCGATACCATCATGTCGTACGCCTGCGCTTCCACGACTTTGGCATCGACGTGGTCCACGATCAATCCGTTTTCCGTCCAGCGTTCCTTGACGTATCCGTCAAACTTCACCTTGAACGTCAGATCCGTCCTCTGCGTCAGCCACACCTCTCCGTTCGGCAACCAGACTTCCGGCAGTTCCGTCTGCCACCCGTCCACGATCTTCTGCGCAAATAATCCGTATTCGTATAAAATCGAATATCCCATCGCGGGATAGTCCTGCGTCGCCAGCCCGTCCAGAAAACATGCCGCGAGTCTGCCGAGTCCGCCGTTCCCGAGTCCCGCATTCGGTTCCATTTCGTATAATTCTTCCAGCGTTACCGGCGTGGACGCCAATGCCGCCGAAAAGACTTTTTCCGCATCCAGATTGTAAAGGTTGTTCCTCAGCGACTTCCCGAGCAGAAATTCCATGCACAGATAATACACGCGCTTCCCTTCCTGTGAACGATATTTCTTGTAAAACTTATCCCGTTTCTCCAGAAGAATGTCCCGTACCGACATGACCACCGCTTTATATAACTGTTCTTTCGTCGCTTCCTTCATCGAAACGCCGAAATAACGGGAAAGTTTCCCTTTGATCAGTGTAACCGCGTCTTTTTCCGTAAAATTCATATTCATTTTCTTCTCCTCGTGTCGCCGACGCCCGTTTTGCATTCAGCCTGTTATTTTTGCATATAATTTTTCGTATTCCGCCGCCGATACCTTCCAGCTGAAATCGCTTGCCATCGCCCGACGCCGCAATTCGCTCCATCCGTCGCTATGATAGGCGCGCACCGCTTCACGCAAGACATACAGCATATCGTGCGCGTTGTAATCGCGGAAGGTAAATCCGTTTCCGCTTTCGCCGTTAAACGCCTTGATACTGTCGTTCAGTCCGCCCGTCTCTCTCACGACGGAAACCGTTCCGTACCGCGCCGCGATCATCTGCGAAAGTCCGCACGGCTCCGCTTTCGACGGCATCAGAAACAAATCGCTCCCCGCATAGATCTTTCTCGAAAGATCGGGATTGAACGCAATCACCGCCGAACACTTCCCCTGATAATGACGGGAAATCGCCGAAAAATAATTTTCGTACGACGCGTCCCCTTTTCCGAGAATCACAACCTGCACGTCCTCCGTCAGGAACTGTTCGATCACCGCCGTGACCAGATCCAGCCCCTTATGCGACACCAGCCGCGAGATGATCGATACCATCGGTACGTCCGCCCTGACCGGCAGTCCCAGCAGCTTCTGCAGCTCCGCTTTGCATATCGCCTTGCCGCTCATATCGTTTATCGAATAATTCGCAAACAGCGTTCTGTCCGTCTCCGGATTGTAGCTGTCCGTATCGATCCCGTTCAGAATCCCCGAAATTTTCTGCTCGTTGCGGCGGATGATTCCGTCCAGTCCGTGCGCAAACAACGGCGTCTTGATCTCTTCCGCATACGTCGGGCTCACCGTGTTCACCGCGTCCGCCAGCTCGATCGCTCCCTTCATCAGATTGATGCACCCGTCAAATTCCACTGTGGAATAGATGTTCGTCGGAAATCCGAACAGATCGCCCAGCGTTTCCGTACCGAACTTCCCCTGATATTCTATGTTGTGAATTGTAAATACCGTTCTGATTTTCCTGAAATCCACGCTCCAGTTGTACAGCGTTCTCAAATAAATGATGCACGCCGCCGTCTGCCAGTCGTTACAATGCAATACGTCCGGAAACAGATCCAGATTGCCGATCGTTTCCAAAACCGCTTTGGAAAAAAACGCGTACCTTTCTCCGTCATCGTAAAATCCGTAAATGCCGCCGCCCCTCTTGAAATAATATTCATTATCCAGAAAATAATACGTCACGCCGTTCTCGATCAGACGGAATACCCCGCAGTACAGCCGCCGCCACGACAACTGTACGTAAAAATTCGTTACGTATTCCATCTTGTTCCTGATATCGTGGCTGATCGAATAATATAACGGCATGATCACGCTCGCTTCATAATTTCCGCTCTTCGCCAACGCTTTGGGCAGCGATCCGATCACGTCCGCCAGCCCGCCCGTGGCGACAAACGGATTACATTCCGACGCCGCGATCATCACCCGGCGCTTTTTTACCACTTCCACTTTCGGCATCGCTTTTTTCGGCGCGCTCTTCTTCGCCGCCTTCTTCGGCGCCGTCTTTGTCTCGCTCTTCTTCACGGTCTTTGCCGCGCTCGTTTTCGCTCCGCTCGTTTTTTCCGTACCCGCCGTCTTTTTTTCGCTCATTTTTCCTCTCCTCTCTTATATTATACTTCCTTTCGGAATGTAAAACGGATGATTTTCGCTTCCCGAAAGCACCCGCCTGTCCCGCACCACCACGTTTTTATCCGTGATCATACAGTTCATCGTTACGTTTTCTCCCAACACGGTGTTCTGCATCAGTATGCAGTTCTTTACCACCGAGCCTCTTGCCACCTTTACGCCGCGGAACAGCACCGAATTCTCTACCGTTCCTTCGATGATGCATCCGTCCGCGATCAACGCGTTCTTTGCCACCGCGCTCGCCCCGTATTTCGTCGGCACGCTGTCCCGAATCTTCGTAAATACGCTCCGATCCCCGAATAATTCGTGCCGGTTCTTTTCGTCAAGCAGATCCATGTTCCGCTCGTAATACGACTGCATCGACGTGATCGCCGCAAAATATCCCTTATGCGCATATCCCATCACGCGCATCGCCTTCAGATTGCATACCAGAAGATCGGTCGTAAAATGCGTGTAGTTCGACGCAAGCGAATCCATGATCAGATTCATCAGCAGAGATCGTTTCATCACATAAATATTCGCAAAGATCTGCTTCCCGCCTTCCGATACCCGCTCGTATTTCAGATTCGTCACCCTTCCGTTTCCGTCGGTTTCCACCTCCACGGCGTTTTCTTCTTCCTCTTTTCCTTTTCTGTAAACCAGCGTGATGTCCGCTTTCATGATCCGATGGTATTCGATCACGTCGTTATAATTGATACGGCAGACATTGTCGCAATCGGTCATTACGATGTAATCTTCGTCGCAATGTCCCAAAAAATCCGTGATGCTCTTGAGCGCTTCCAGGCGGGAATTGTACAGTCCTTCGCTGTCCCGGTCTCCGAACGGCGGAAGAATGATAAGCCCCCCGTCTTTTCTCGCAAGATCCCAGTCCTTTCCGCTCCCGACATGATCCATCAGCGAACGGTAATTCCTCTTCGTGATCACGCCGACCTTGTCGATCCCCGAATTGACCATATTGGAAAGAGCAAAGTCGATGAGCCGGTACCTTCCCCCGAACGGGATCGACGCGAGCGTCCGCATCCGCACGAGTTCGGGAAGATTTGTGTCGTGTATATTGGAAAAAACGATGCCGAGTGCTTTCATTCTTTCTCCTCCCCCTTCGTTATGTCCTTTTCTATCATCGCGCCGCCCGGGACTTCCGCACCGTCCGCCACGTGCAGATCCCTCCCGATCACCGCGATCCCTTTTCCCGTTTCCTTCGCTTCTCCGAACTTCACGTTCTTCCCGATGTTCGTGTTCTCGTCGACGATCGAGTACTCCACGACCGAACCCTCACCGATCACGCTGTCCTCCATCACGATGCTGTTCCTCACGATCGCGCCTTCCTTCACGATGACGTTACTCGACAGTACGGAGTTTTCCACCGTTCCGAAGATCTCGCACCCCGAAAGCACGATGCTGTTGTTTACCTTTGCCTTGTCGGACAGATAGTGCGGCGGCGACAGCGGACTCCTCGACTGAATCTTCCACGACGCGTCGCTCACGTTCAGCTTCGGCGTGTCGCCCAGAAGATCCATGTTCGCGTCGTACAGCGACTGGATGGTTCCTACGTCCTTCCAGTACCCGTCGAACAGATAGGCGCACATCTTCTCCCCGTTCGCCAGCATCGCCGGCAACACGTCCTTTCCGAAGTCATTGCTCGATTTCTCTTTCGCCGCGTCCTCTTCCAGATACCGGTACAGCTTCGCCGCCGAGAATATATAAATCCCCATCGAAGCCAGCGTGCTCTTCGGCTTCTTCGGTTTTTCTTCAAATTCGTAGATCACGTCGTTTTCGTCCACGTTCAGGATCCCGAACCGCGACGCCTCTTCGATGGATACGCGGATCGCCGCGATCGTGCAGTCCGCGCCGTTCAGAATATGGTAGTTCAGCATCCTCGAATAATCCATTTTATAGATGTGATCTCCCGACAGCACCAGGACATACTCCGGATTGAACTGCTTGATAAAATGCAGGTTCTGATAGATCGCGTTCGCCGTCCCCTTGTACCAGTCCGACGAATGTTTCCCCTGATAAGGCGACAGAATATGAACCCCTCCGTATGCCCTGTCCAGATCCCACGGCTGCCCGTTGCCGATGTAGTCGTTCAGCAAAAGCGGCTGATATTGCGTGAGTACCCCGACCGTATCGATCCCCGAATTGACGCAATTCGATAACGGAAAATCGATAATCCGGTATTTCCCGCCGAACGAAACCGCAGGCTTTGCAATCTTATTCGTCAACGCGTAAAGCCTGCTTCCTTGTCCTCCGGCGAGCAGCATTGCCACACATTTCTTTTTTCTTACCATTGCAGTTCCCCTTCCATTCATAATATTTTTATCTTAGCGTCCGTCTTTCGCCTTCTTTACTCATTCCTTGACAAGATATACACAACTCAACCTCGGCAACGTGAATTTCATATAACAGTTCACGTCGCCCTTCCTGGTACGCTTCGCCGGAAATATCCGCTGCTTCAGCCTGCCCGCGCCGCCGTATTTCGCCGCGTCGCTGTTCAACAGAATCCTGTACCGTCCGCGGTCCGCTTTCAGTTCGAAATTCACCGCGTCGCATCCCGAAAAATTGATCGCGACATATAACGGCGTCCCGTCCTTCGCAAACCGCTTGTACGCCAGAATATTCCTGTCCCGTTCGTCGGCGCAGATCCACTCGAATCCTTCCCAGGAATCCTCGATCTCATATAAAGGCGCCGTGCCTTTATACGTTTCGTTGATTTCCTTCACGTAACGGTGCAGCTTCGCGTGCTGCGCGTATCTTAACAGGAAAAATTCCAACCCTTCTTTGTACGCCCATTCCTTGAATTGCCCGAATTCCGCACCCATGAAAAGCAATTTCTTCCCCGGATGCGAGTACATATACCCGAGGTACGCCCTCAGATTCGCAAACTTGTCCTCGTAATTCCCCGGCATCTTGTCCAAAAGCGACTTCTTCCCGTGTACGACTTCGTCGTGCGAGATCGGCAATATGAAGTTTTCGCTGAAGGCATAATACATCGAAAACGTCATCTTGTTGTGATGGTCTTTTCTGAAATACGGGTCGGTCTGCATATACGAAAGCGTATCGTTCATCCAGCCCATGTTCCACTTGAAATTAAACCCGAGCCCTCCCAGATACGCGGGCTTCGTGATCATCGGAAACGCCGTCGATTCCTCCGCAATCATCATCGCATAAGGGTACGAACCGAAAACCGCTTCGTTCAGCGCCCTAAAAAACGAAATCGCTTCCAGATTGTAATTCCCGCCGTATTCGTTCGGCGTCCATTCCCCGTCCTTCCTGTCGTAATCCAGATACAGCATCGACGCCACCGCGTCTACCCTGAGTCCGTCGATATGATACTTCTCAAAGAAAAACATCGCGTTCGAGATCAGAAAACTGCGTACTTCGTTCCTGCCCCAATCGAATACCCGCGTTCCCCAGCCTTTGTTTTCCATCTTCTTCGGATCGCTGTATTCGTAACACGGACCTCCGTCGAATTCGTATAAGCCTTGTTCGTCTTTCGGAAAATGCGCCGGCACCCAGTCCAGAATCACCCCGATCCCCGCTTTGTGAAATTCGTTCACCAGCTTCATGAAATCGTGCGGCGTGCCGAACCGCGACGTCACCGCATAATATCCCGTAATCTGATAGCCCCAGCTCCCGTCGTACGGGTACTCCGATACCGGCATGAATTCCACGTGCGTGTATCCCATTTCCCTGACGTACGGCACCAGCTGCTCCGCGAGTTCCGTATAACTCAGATAATCCCCGTTTTCTTTCTTCTTCCAGCTTCCGAGATTGACTTCGTAAATATTGACGGGAGAACGGTAAATGTTTCTCTTCTTTCTCTCCGCGCAATACGCGCCGTCGTCCCAACGAAATCCGCTCAGTTCATAAATCTTCGACGCCGTGCCCGACGGCGTTTCCGCATGAAATGCGTACGGATCCGCTTTATATACCGTCCCTTTTTCCGATTTTACCGCAAATTTGTAATTATCGTATTCCCGCAATCCCGCGATAAAGGTTTCGTACACGCCGTTGCCGCTGATGCGCTCCATCGGATTTTTGCCGCTGTCCCAGCCGTTGAAGTCCCCCACGACGGATACGCTTTCCGCTGCCGGCGCCCAGGTCCTGAAACAAACGCCCTTCTTGCCGCCCCTCCTCTCCGGATGCGCGCCCAGATATTCGTATGCGCGGAAATTCGTACCCTGATGAAACAGATATAACGGTAAATTTTCTTCCATCTTTTTTCCCTTCCGGCTTATCAATTTAATTTTGCCGCAGCTTGTTTTCAAGCTGCGGCAAAAATACCTTTAACAGATATATTCGTCTTTTTTCGCTTTGGCAGCTTCCATCTCTTTTCTGGTCGATTCGTATCCCTTTCTTCCCAGAAGCGCATACGTCGCGTTTTTCCCCGCTTCGACGCCGGGCTGATTATACGTATCGATCCCCAGCATCTCGCCGCAAAACGCCGTTTCCATTTCGTAAAAATACAGTAGCTCTCCCACCGTGAACGCGTTCACTTCCGGCAGATAGATCGTCCGATTCAGCCGCTTCGATACCGTCAGCGCGTATTCCGTCGCCTTCCTCTCCGCGTCGATCAGTTCGTTCAGCGTATGACCGCAAAGGAAATTCACGTCGGGAATCTCTTCGCATCCGTCCGCAATCGCGCACTCCGTACGGTATCCGTCTACCGCCAGAAAGGTCACCACCTTATCGAACGGACCTTCCCTGTATAACTGCACCTGCGAGTGCTGATCGGTCACGCCGAGCGCCTTCACGGGCGTCTGCCCGACGTTCACGATTTTTCCCGCGACGTTTTCCGCTTTTCCCAGACTTTCCGCCCAGAGCTGGCAGTACCAGTCCGACATATACCGCAACGAATCCGCATAGGGCATCATCACCGAAATGTTCTTGCCCTTCTCCATCGCCAGATACGACAGCGCCGCCGACATCAGCGCGGGATTCTTTCTCAGACGCGTCTCCCCGCACAGCTTGTCCATGAACGCCGCGCCCGCAAGCATCTGCCGGATATCGATCCCGACCACCGCCGCCGGCAATAACCCCACCGGGCTCAATTCCGAAAATCTGCCGCCCACGCCGTCCGGGATATAAAATGTTTTGAACCCTTCCTGCTTCGCCAGCCTGATCAGATTCCCTTTGTTTTCCGACGTCGTGGCGACAATGTGCTTTGCCGCGTCGTCTCCCAACGCTTTTTTCAGCAGATCGTATATGATCAGATACTGCGACATCGTTTCGCTCGTCGATCCGCTCTTCGTGATCACGTTGAATACCGTCTTCTTTACGTCGATCACGTCGAGAAGCGCCTTCATCCGTTCGGGATCCACGTTGTCTTCCACATAAAACTTCGGACCCTTGCGCTGCGCCTTCGACAGGTCATTGTAATGCAGATGCTTCAGCGCCTGCATCACCGCGATCGGCCCCAACGCCGATCCGCCGATCCCCAGAACGACAAACGCGTCGCACGATTTCCGTATTTCTTTTGCCGTGGCAAGTATATCCGCCACCACTTCTTTCTGATTGTACGGCAGCTCCGTCCAGCCCATCATACCCGTTCCGCGCTTTGCCCGCACCGCTTCAAAAGCCGCCGTGATCACGTCCTTCTTCGCCCGGAGATCCCCCTGCGAGATCCCCTGCTCCTCTCCGACGAACTCCGTCATCATGTTATTATAATCAAGCCTTAAGCGCATGGCTTTCTGCCATTTCGCGTGAAGATATTTCGCCTTCATTCCAATCTCCTTTTTTTCCTTTTGTTTACTGATAAATTGCTTAGTATTATTTTAATATAATTTCCATTTATTGTCAATACTAATTTTGTATTTTTTTGTCATATATCGGTTTTTTTCAAACGGGCGGCGGGACTTTTATCCGAAAAAGTCCCGCCGCCCGTCATGCTAAAATATTCTCTCGGAAAGTTCCGATATAAATTCCACGGATTCTTTCAGTTCCGACAACTCCCCGTAGTCCCCCTGATACGCTTCAATCAGCATCGCACCGGAAAACCCGACGTCTTTCAGCCGCCGGAACAACTCCGCAAAATCAAAACAACCCTTCCCCGGCAGACACATCTTTCCGTTTTCGTCGAGATCGGAAAGATGCACCGTGACGATGTCGCTTCCCATCTCGTCGATGAAGTCGCCGTAAAACACCCCGCTCTGCCGCGCCTGTTTGATGTCCAGCGTCCCCTTCAGACCGGGACACCGCTTCTTGATTTCTCTGAAAAATCCGATGTAATTATAGTAACACCAATGCACCGTTTCGTAGCTGAGCGTTACCCCGTGCGCCGCGCAGGCGGAAAAAATTTTCTCCGTGATCTTTCCGACCCGATCGTAATCCATTCTGAAGGGCGTCTTCTTCAGCCTCGCCACGCCGTGAAAGGTGTAATACTTCGCGCCGATCTCTTCCGCCGCTTCCATGACGCCTTCCAGTATGTCGAAGGAATCTTCCGCCGCGCGCGGGTTCACGCTGTAAAGCTGCGGCTCGAACTGCGTGTTCAGCGTGTGAACCGAATGCACTTTCGTTTTCCCGCCCGCAAGCCGTTCCTTCAGCAGCTTTCCGAACGCACGGTTGTATTCCCGGTACGTCGACAAAAATACTTCCGTATACGGAATGTTTTCTTCCCTGATGTAAGACAGCGCGTCTTCCGTGGTCTTCCGCACGAACAGCGACGCCGTCGAAACGCCGATCTGCATACCTTTATGCCTTAAACCTCCGCGTCGATCAATCCCAGATTCCCGTCGCTGCGCTTATATAATACTTTCACGCCCTGCGTTTTCAGATCGAAAAAAATGTAAAACGAATGTCCAAGCATATCCATTTCTTCCGCCGCCTCTTCCACAAGCATCGGCTTTAACTTGAAATGCTTCTCCTTCACGATCCGCTTTGCCCTTTCGGGTTCTTCCGCTTCCTCCGTTTCATAAATCCTGTGTTCCTTGAACGCGCCGTTCTTCTGCGCCTTATCGAACTTCGTACGGTATTTCCTGATCTGCCCTTCTATCTTCGGCAGGATCTTATCGATGTTTTCGTAAAAATTGTCGCTGATCTCCTGCGCCCGGATCATCTTTCCCTGATATTCCAGCATCACTTCGGTTTTCAACGAGATGTTTTCCTTCTTGAAATACACCTTGCATTTCGTTTCCGTATCGTCAAAATATTTATCCAGCTTCTCCAGCTTCTGTTCGACGATCCGTTTCAGATGTTCGCTTGCTTCATAGTTCCTTTCGATGATTTCAATGTTCATCAATGATGCCTCCCGTGTTTTATTCCCCCCGTCGGCCGACGCACCGTCGGTCCTTTATTATATTATTCGCCGCAACAAACTTCTTTCCCTTTATTTTTCCGACCGGAAAATCAGTTCTTTGCCGTCGCTGTCCACCGTGACCGTTTCGCCTTCCCGAATATGTCCCCGCAACACTTCTTCCGAAAGCCTGTCTTCCACCAGCCTTCGGATATTCCGCTTCAGCGGACGCGCCCCGTATTCGTCGTCATATCCGCTTGCGGTGATCAGATCCAGCGCCTTTTTCGTCACGCAGAACTGAATTCCCATTCCTTCCAGACGCTTTCTCAATCCGCCGAGCAGTAACTCCACAATGCGTTCCGCATCCTCTTTTCCCAATTTTTCAAAGATGACGATCTCGTCCACCCGGTTGAGAAATTCCGGTCGGAAATGATCTTTCAGCGCGCTCCGGATCCGCTCGCTCATTCTTTCGTATTCCGCCGTTCTGTCCGCCGCGCCGAATCCCAGCGCCGATCCGCCTTTCACTTCGCTCGCGCCTACGTTGGACGTCATGATGATGATCGTGTTCCGGAAGCTCACCACCCTGCCCCGGCTGTCCGTCAGCCTGCCGTCGTCGAGAATCTGCAGCATCAGATTGAATATGTCGGGATGCGCCTTCTCGATCTCGTCAAACAAGACCACGCTGTACGGTTTCCTTCTCACCCGCTCCGTAAGCTGTCCCGCTTCGTCAAATCCGACATATCCCGGAGGCGCGCCGATCAGCTTCGCAACCGAATGTTTTTCCATGTATTCGCTCATGTCGATGCGGATCATGTTTCTCTCGTCGTCGAACAGACACTCCGCCAGCGCTTTGGAAAGTTCCGTTTTGCCGACGCCCGTCGGTCCGACGAAGATAAAACTGCCGAGCGGCCGATTGACGTCGTTGAGCCCCGCGCGCGCACGGCGTATGGCGCGACTCACCGCTTTTACCGCTTCCGACTGCCCGATCACCCGCTTCGCAAGCTCCTCTTCCAACCGCAGAAAACGCTCCGCTTCCGTTTCCGTCAGCTTCACGGCGGGAATCCCCGTCTGCGCCGCGACGATCTTCGCCACGTCTTCCTTGTGAATCTCCAGATTCGTCTTTAAACGGATCTCTTCCTGCCGATCCCTGATCTTATCCAGTTCCGCGGAAATTTTATCCAGCTCCTTTTCGTATTTCGTCGCTCCCGCCGCGTCGCCGTGTCGGTACGCTTCGTTCCGCCGCTGCGCAGCCATGCGGAACTCCCGTTCCTTTTCCCGTACCGCTTCCGGAAGATTGTAACTGTCCAGCCTCACCCGCGAAGCCGCTTCGTCGATCAGATCGATCGCCTTATCGGGCAGAAAACGGTCCGTGATATACCGATCCGACAACGTCACCGCCGCTTCGATCGCGTCGTCGCATATGCTCACCTTGTGATGCGCCTCGTACCGATCCCTCAGCCCCTTCAGGATCTCCACGCTCTCTTCCGTCGTCGGCGCGTCCACCATGATCGGCTGAAACCGCCTTTCCAAAGCGGGATCCTTCTCGATATACTTCCTGTATTCCTCCACCGTCGTCGCGCCGATGGTCTGCAGTTCGCCGCGCGATAACATCGGTTTTAAAATGTTCGCGGCGTCCATGTTGCCTTCTCCCGCCGACCCCGCGCCGACGATGTTGTGGATCTCGTCGATAAACAGCACGATGTCCCCGTCTTCCCGGATCGCCGAAACGATCTTCTTCAGCCGCTCTTCAAAATCCCCCCGATAACGGCTCCCTGCCAACAATCCCGCCATGTCCAGCGAAAATACCGTCTTGCCGATCAAAAGTTCCGGCACCGCGCCCCGCACGATCGCCTGCGCCAGTCCTTCCACCACCGCGCTCTTGCCTACGCCCGGTTCTCCGATCAGCACAGGATTGTTCTTGCTCCTGCGCGTCAGAATCTGAATGATCCTGTCGATCTCCTCTTTCCTGCCGATCACAGGATCCAGCTTCCCCATCCGCGCGCGCTCCGTCATGTCCACGCCGTATTCCGCAAGCACTTTCATCGCGTTTCCCGACTTCCGCCGCTCTCCCGGACGCGCGATCTCTTCTTCCTCTTCCTCGTAATCGACGCTGATCTGCTCTTCCAGCTTCTCCAGCATACCGTCGATATCCGTTCCGAAATCGCTCAAAATCCGGACCGCAAGGCTGTCCTTGACGCTCAGAATCGATAAAAGCAGGTGTTCCGTGCCGATGATGAACGCGCCCGCCGACTGCATCGCGTACTCCGCCGCCCGCGCCAGCATACTCTTTGCGCGCGGCGTCAGCCCCACGATCCCGCAATTTTTGTCCGCATATCCTTTCAGCCGGTATTCATACCGCCTCAGATCCACGCCCGCATTCACCAGTATGCTCTTTGCAACCCCGTCCGGCACGCTCAGCAAACCGTAGAGTATATGCTCGCTCCCGATATACGAACAGCCGTGCCGCGTAGAGATCCGCCCCGCTTCTTCCATCGCTTTTCTCGCATTCGTGGAAAATTTGTCTTCCAGATTATCCATCACTCGCTCCCTTTGATCTTTATCATCGATTTCTTCACGAATTCCGCACGGTACCGCTCGCTTTCCCGCTCGCTCAGTGTCCTCCCCGCACGCTCCGACAGATTCGCCGGCCGCGCCGTGATCGTCAGATCGTCGATCGCCTGCGGATTCTCAAATCGGAAAAATCCCAACGATAATCCCAACTTTACGCTGGATATATACTGCAAATATTCGCTGTAACTCAGCAATACGGAATTTTCCAGCACCGCCAGCGCCCGACGGCATATGTTTTCCGTCGTCAACAAGATCGGCCGATAATAACTTTCCTGCGCCGCGCGCTCCCATTCGCACATCCGCAGTACGTTGTCCTCTACCTCGTTCACGATCTCGCGTTCGCTCATCCCCAGCGTGATCTCGTTGCTCACCTGATACAGATGTCCTTCCGCCGCGCTCCCTTCTCCGTATGCGCCCCGCACGGTCAGTCCCAGCTTTTCGATCTTCCCGATCGCTTCTCTCAGCTTCCCGCTTTCCGTCAGCGCGGGCAAAAAAAGCATCACCGACGCGCGCAGCCCCGTCCCCGTGTTCGTAGGACATGCCGTCAGATACCCCAGCTTTTCGTCAAACGCAAAATCCACCGCCTTCGAAAGCTCGTCGTCCGTCTGATCCAGCCGCTTGTAACATTCGTTGAGCGCCAGCCCGCGCATGAAACACTGCTCTCTTAAAACGTCCTCTTCGTGAATCATGACCGAAAGACTCTCTTCACCGTCGATCAGAACCGCACTCCGCGCCGCATTCCTGATCAGCGCACTGCTCACAAGATGCCGCTCCTTCAACGCTTCGCGCTTTGCTTCGCTCATCATGGAAAGATAATACAGCCGGAAATCCCCTACCCGGCTCGCCGCCCGCGCTACGCGCTTCACGATCTCGCCCGCCGTGCTCTTGTCCGTTATGTAAAACGGATAGCCCTTGATGTTCCGCGCCAGCCGTATCCTTGTAAGAATAATGTTATTGTCGATCAGATCCGGTCTGTACGCCATTACTTCAACCCCCTGCGCGATAACTCCAGATACAGCTGCCTGATCTGCCCGCCCAGCGCGTTCGCTTCGTCGAATTCACCCCGCAGCATCGCGCTCTCTTTCTCCTCGAGCAACGTTTCATATTCAAACAGCAACTGCCTCTCGATATCCCCGATCTTCGGCGTCTTGCCGGTATGCACCGTCTTGCCGTGCAGTTTCAGCAGCACCGCTTCCAACTCCGCCGCAAAGACCCGATAACAATTCTCGCAGCCCAACAACGACGTATGATAAAATTGTTCCAGCGTCGTTCCGCATTTGCCGCACTTTTTGTTCATGCGCGCTTCTCCGCCGCTTCCCGCAGTCTCTTGATACATCTTTCCGTATTCCGGTAAATTTCTTCTATTTTTTCTCCGATTTCGTATTGCCCCTCTTCATAGGCAATGTGCCCCCCGGCAACCGTCATCAGCACCGCCGACGTATCCGCCGAATACACCAGACTTTTTCCGAAATCCGCACGGGGACGCATACCCGGCGCGTCCAGATCGATGAGAACCAGATCCGCATCCTTTCCTTCCCTGATTTCTCCCCCGTTGAATCCGAGCGCCGCGTACCCCGCTTCGGTCGCCGCCGATAACGCGCTCTCCGCCGAAACCGCCGCCGCGTCCTTCATCCGCTCCTTCTGCAGACAGCTCATCAGATACATCTCACGGAACATCGACAACGCGTTGTTGCTCGCCGCGCCGTCCGTTCCCAGCGCAACCCGCAAGCCGTTTTTCAGCATCGTATACACCGGCGCTACCCCGCTTGCCAGCTTCAGATTGCTCGACGGGTTGCTCGCCACCGTCACGTTTTTTTCCTTCAGCAATTCGATATCCGTCTTTTCCAGATACGTCCCGTGCGCGATAATCCCGCCGCAATCGAAAAAGCCGATTTTATGTAAATATTCTACCGGCGTCATCCCCCTGCGTACGCTGCATTCTCCCACTTCCTTGAGCGTTTCGCTGCAATGAATATACGTCGGCGCGCCCAGCGTCGCCGCAAGATCCGCCGTTCCTTCCAGCAACGCGTCGCTGCAGGTGTATTCCGCATGAAGTCCGAGAATATATTTCAGCCTCTCTTTCCCTTCATACGCATGATACCTGCTTTCCATCGTTTTCAGATGTTCCTTTACGTCCCCGCCGCCGATATCGTTGGTCCCGCAACACAGCGCAACCGCCATCCCGCTCTTTCGGAGTGCCTTCGCCGCCGTATCGTGAAAAAAATACATATCCGCCACAGCCGTCGTCCCTCCGCGGACATACTCCGCCGCCGCCAGCATCGTTCCCCAGTAAACGTCTTCCTCCGTCAGGCAGTCTTCCAGCGGAAAAATCCTGTCAAACAGCCATTCCCGTAACGGCAGATCGTCCGCAATTCCCCGGAACAGCGTCATCGCGGAATGGGCGTGCGCGTTGCAGAACCCCGGCACAAGCAGATTGCCCCTGCAATCCTTTTCCCTCTCCGCGGCAAAATACATCCTGTCGTTCTGCTTTCCCGCGTAAACGATCTTCCCGTCCGCGATCTGCACCTCGCCGCGAAAGGCTTCCGCTCCCGCTTTCGGCATGATCACGGCGTTCTTCAGCCTGATATTCATAATTCTTCCCGTATCTTTCCGATAAATTCGGCAATCCCGCTCCCGATCGACGGATCGCGCAGCGCATATGCCACGTTCGCCTGTACATAGCCGCTCTTGTCGCCGACGTCGTATCGCGTTCCTTCAAACTCCGACGCCACGATCTCCCCTCTTTTTGCCATCGAGCAAAACGCGTCCGTCAGAATGATCTCGTTTCCGTGTTTTTTCAACTTGCGTATTTCATCGAAAATCCCCGGCGCCAGAACATATCTGCCGATAATGGCGTAATTCGACAGCTTCTCCTCCGCCTTCGGCTTTTCCGCAAGGTCGTTCACTTCTTTGATCGCCCCATCCTTCGCAATCCCGATGTTTCCGTATTTTTCCACGTCTTTATCGCTCACGCGCATCGTCGCAATCACCGTCTTTTCCGTCTTTTCGTAAACGTCGCAAAGCTGCCGGATACACGGCTTCTGATCCGCCTTTGTATAGATGATCTCGTCGCCGAGAAGCAGTGCGAACGGTTCGTTTCCGACCGCCTTTTCCGCATACAGCAGCGCCCCCGCAAGTCCGTTCATCTCTTCCTGCGTTACAAACGTGATCTTGATTCTGTCCGTGATCTTCCGCACCGCCGCAAGCAACCCGTCTTTTTTGTCCGACTTCAGCCGCTCTTCCAAATATGCGTCCCGTTCAAAATGCTTCTCGATCACTTCCGCATTCGATCCGATGACGACAATCGCTTCTTCCATTCCCGAAGCCGCCGCTTCGTCGATGATATAATCCAGAATCGGTCTGTCCACGATCGGCAGCATCGACTTCGGTACGGCTTTGGTCGCCGGCAGAAACCGCGTTCCCATCCCCGCCGTCGTGATTACCGCTTTCTTCACACCGTTCATATTTTCCCCCCTTATTTTGCGTATTTTCTTTCGATTTCCTTTATTTTTTCCACCCGACGGCTGTGTCTTCCGCCTTCAAAAGCGCCGCCGAGAAATGCATCCACAATCTCGCACATCAGCCCCGCGCCGATCACCCGCGCGCCGAACGCCAGCATATTCGCATCGTTATGCGCACGCGCCATCTTCGCGCTGTACCCGTCGTGACAGTGCGCGCAGCGAATCCCCGGTATCTTATTCGCCGCGATCGAAATTCCGATCCCCGTCCCGCAGATCACGATGCCGAATGTACATTCTCCCGACAATACGCCTTCCGCCGCCTTCTCCGCATAATCCGGATAGTCCACCGACGCCGTACTGTCCGTACCGTAATCCCGGTACGCAAGTTTTCTTTCTTCGAGATGCTTCTTTAACTCTTCTTTCAGTTCGTATCCGCCGTGATCGCTCGCTATCGCAATTTTCATACCTTTTCTCCTTCCTTATATTTCTTCCCCGTTCATGATCTTCTTCATGATCGCGTTACAGCACCGCTCGATCTGATGCGAACAGTCTATATAATCGTTTTCGCTTCCGCCGTACGGATCGTCGATGTCCGCGCCGCCGGCAATGTCCGCCATGCTCTTCGCTTTCGGAAGGTCCAGCGCCAGCCGGTGCGATTCCGTCATGCATACGATGTAATCGCTCCGCTTTATCAGCTCTTCGGTAAGCTGCCTCGATCGGAACGCGCCGTATTTCACACCCAGACGCCGTAAGGCCTTCCGCGCGTTTTCGCTCATCTTTTCACCCTCCGTCGCCCGAAGCCCCGCCGAAGAAACGCTGTAGCCTTTCACCCCCGCCCACTTCAGCTTTTGTTTTAATATCGCTTCCGCCATCGGCGAGCGACAGGTGTTTCCGGTGCATACGAACAAGATCCTTTTCAATGCTTCTCACCGCCTTCCCCGTACTTTTTCACCGCCTTGCACAGTCGGTTCATCACGCCGGCATATACGCCGTTCTTCTCTTCCGGCTCCACGGCAATAATCAGGTCCGCCCTCTTTTCGCCCTCGCGCAATGCCGCGAACAGATTCGCCGCCATCGCTTCTCCGCCGATACCGAGCGAAATCACGTCTCTTCCCGCAAACGCCCCGCGCCGCTCTTCCCCGCAAAGAATCAACGCGCGTCCGCCGCTCTTTACGGTTTCATCATACAGCGCCGCCGCTTTCGCTTCCTCCCCCGCGCAGAAACGCGCCGTGTCGCACCGCGGCATATAATGCCCGTATTTTACTCCGGGCGATCGCACCTTGTCCGTCGGCTTGTGCTGCGCAATCTCGCACGCTCCCGCAACGGACGCGATCATCTCCCGCGTGATCAGCCCCTCCCGCAGGATACGAGGCACTTTGCCCGTCACGTCAAGCACCGTGCTTTCGATTCCGCCCGTACAGCGCCCCCCGTCCAGAATCAGAGGAATCCTGCCGTGCAGATCTTCATAAACGTGTTCCGCCGTGACGGGGCTCACATGCTTGGATATATTCGCCGACGGCGCCACGATCGGCACTCCCGCCGCCGCAAGCACTTTCTGCGCCCCCCGATGCGACGGAATCCGCACCGCCAGAGTATCTCCGCCACACACCGCCTCCCGACAGATTTTTCCTTTGGAAAAAAACACCATCGTCAACGGTCCCGGCGTAAATTTTTCTTTCAGTTTCAGCGCGTAATCGTTTTCGATATAGACCAAACGCGTAAGATCGTATCCCGGATCTACGTGCGCGATCAGCGGATTATCCGTCGGACGCCCCTTAACTTCGTAAATCTTTTTCACCGCCGCGCCGTCAAACCCGTTCGCTCCCAACCCGTATACCGTTTCCGTCGGGATCGCCACGAGCCCGCCCCCGAGCAAGATCTCCTTTGCCAGCGCCACGCTCTCGTCCGTCACGGGAAGTATTTTCGTTTCCATTTTCACCACACGTCTTCATCGTCCGGCGGCGTGAACCCCGCATCGGATGCGTTCACCCGCACCGGCTCTCCGTCCTCTCTTAATCCGCTTTCTTCTTCCGTAAATTCCTCTTTCTCCGCCTGCCGCACTTCCGCTTCCGTCCGTTCGTCCAGATTGAGAAATTTCGTACACTCGCCCTTGAAATACAGCTTTACCGTTCCCGTAGGTCCGTTTCTGTGCTTTTCAATCAGAATCTCCGCCACATTCGCCTGCACCTTGCCTTCCGCCATCTCCTTCGCGTCGGAGTATTTGTCGGGCCGGTGGATGAACATGACGATATCCGCATCCTGCTCGATCGCGCCCGATTCGCGCAGGTCGCTCAACTGCGGTCTGTGTCCCGTTCTCGATTCCACCGCGCGCGATAACTGCGACAACGCCAGCACCGGCACGCGGATCTCCTTCGCCAGAATCTTCATGTTCCTCGAAATCTCCGAGATTTCGTTCTGTCGGCTGTCGCTGCTGTTGCGCGTTCCCGAATTCATCAGTTGCAAATAATCCACCATGACGAGATCCAATCCGTATTTGCGCTTCAGCCGCCTGCACTTCGACAGCATCTCCGCCGGCGTGATCATCGCGGAATCGTCGATGAAGATCTTCGCCGCGTTCAGCTTGTTCTGCGCTTCCGCAAGCCGCTTCCATTCTTCCTTGTTCAGCTGCCCCTTCAGCGCCTTCTGCATATTCACTTCCGCAATCGAACAAAGCATTCTCTGCGCGAGCTGCTCTCTTCCCATCTCCAGCGAAAATACCGCGCAGACTTTATTCTGCGTGGTTGCGATGTTCTCCACGATATTCATGGCAAACGACGTCTTTCCCATCGCGGGACGCGCCGCAAGCAATACCAGATCGGTTTCGTGCAAGCCGTTCGTCAGCAGATCGAACTGCCTGAATCCCGTCTGCAAGCCCTGAAACGCGTCCTTGTCTTTGCTGATCGCGTTGAACCGCTGCAAGACCTCGGGTACGACCGCGTCCACCCGTACCATCGACGACGTGTCCAGCGTCATCGATACGTCGAAAATCTCCTTTTCCGCAAAAGCCACGCTCTTGCCCTTGTCCGTACTCTCTACGGCGTTTTGAATGATCGCCTGCGAACTCCTGATCAGTCGGCGCAGAACCGAATCCCGTTTCACGATCTCCAGATAATACCGGTAATTCGCCGTGGACGGCATGATCTTTGTCAGATCGGTCAGATAGGATATTCCTCCCGCCGCTTCCAGATTCCCTTCCTTCTCCAGCTCGTCGATCAGCGTGACAAAATCCACCGGCACGTTCTGCCTGTTGATCTCCGCCATCGCGTTATAAATATATCCGTGCGATTCCGAATAAAAATCCTCTTCGCCGAGCTGCGAAAGGACGTCGAGCTGAATGTCCCGATCCACCATCAGACACCCGAGAATCGACTGTTCCGCCTCCAGATTGTACGGCATTCCTCCCGCCGGCTTATTCTTCTTTTCGTTTTTCTGCGGCATCTTTTTTCCTGCCTCCGTTTTTGCACTTGCAACGCTTACCCAGCGCCCCGCGCAGTATTTTTCTCAGTTCTTCCGCGCTGCCTTCTTCGATCTTCGACTTCTCTACGATGAATGCGAGAGCGGTATTGACATACAGATAAATAAATCTGCCGTTTTCATCCGCACGGACGATCCCGCTGTAATCCACATCCTTTTCCCGGATCTTTCCCTTCACCTTGTTCTCTACGGTGAATTTTTCCTCCGTAAACGTGTATGTGTTCTCCACCGACGTAAACTCTTTCGCTTCCTTCATCAGCCGCTTCGCGTTTCTGTTCGCCACCGAAATCGCCAGCACCGTCATCAACAGTCCGAACGCCGCGAAAATCGCCGCGCAAAACAGAAATACGCCCTGCGCCGTGAAAAACGCCACGATCAGCACCGCCGCCGCACAACCGAAAAACATCAGCGCTTTGAATAACTTTCCCTTTACGATCAGTTCCGTGTGGCGCATGAATCTCTTCAGGTCCTCTTCCGTGTTTCTGTAACGTGCTCTTACCATGCTTTCCTTTCTCTTCTCACTCTTTCGCCGCAACAAACGCTTCCAGCGTGTCTTCAAATACGCGCATCGCCCCGTCGAACGCATCTGTCTTCGTCAGATCTACCCCCGCGATCTTCAGCAGACTCACCGGATCGCCGCTCCCGCCCGACGACAAGAACCGCTTGTAATCCGCGACCGCCGGAGCGCCTTCCGTCAGAATCCTGTCCGCAATATACAGCGCGCTGATGATCCCCGTTGCATATTTATATACGTAAAACGACGTGTAAAAATGCGGAATCCTCGCCCATTCGTATGCGATTTCCCTGTCGCTCTCCACCGCCTTTCCGTAATATTCCCGATTGAGTTTCAGATACTTCCTGCACAGCGCTTCCTTCGTAAGCGGAATACCTTTTTCCGCCATCTCGTGCGCCTTGTATTCAAATTCCGCAAACTGCGTCTGCCTGAACAGCGTCGTCCGGATCATCTCCAGCAGATAGGACAGCAGATATTTTTTCAGTTTTCCGTCCTTTGCTTTCCCCAAAATATGCTTCAGCAACAGGACTTCGTTCACCGTGCTCGCCACTTCCGCCACGAAAATCTTATAATCCGCCTTCGCATACGGCTGCGTCTTGTTGGAATAATACGAATGGATGCTGTGCCCCATTTCGTGCGCGATCGTGAACACGTCGTGCGTGGTCTGCTGATAATTCAACAGCACATACGGGTGCACTTCGTAACACGACGTGGAATATGCGCCGCTCCGCTTTCCGTCGTTTTCGTATACGTCGATCCACCTCTCGTCAAACGCTCTTTGCAATAACGCCGTATACTCTTCTCCCAGCGGCGACAGCCCTTCCTTCACAAGGGCGCACGCTTCCTCGTAGGTCAGTTTCAGTCCCGCGTCTTCCACCACCGGCACGTACATATCGTACATATGCATCTTTTCAAGCCGCAAAGCTTTCTTCTTTTCCGCAATGTACCGATGCAGGACCGGCAACCCCTTATGCACATACCTGAGCAGATTTTCGTATACGATCGGCTCCACATCTTCTCCCGCAAGCGCTCTCGCAAGACAGCTTTCGTATTTCCTCGCCTTTGTCAGAAACACGTCCTTTTTCACGCTTCCCGCATACGTTGCCGTCAGCGTGTTGACCATGCCGATATATCCGCCGTAATACGCCTTGAACGCGCGGCGACGGAACGCCCTGTCCGCGCTCTGCATACACACGGAATACATCCCGTGCGTCACCCGCACCTTCTGCCCGTTCCCGTCTTTTACCGTCGGAAACGGAAAATCCGCATTGTCCGCCACGTTGAATACGTCGCGGAATCCCGAATATACGTCCCCGCCGAGCGCCAGCACTTTCTCCGCTTCCTCGCCCAGAACGTGCGGCTTTTCCTTGAGAATCGTTTTCAGCATATAGTCGTAATCGGAAAACGCTTCGTCTTCAACACATTCCTGCAAATATTTTTCGTCAAGCGCGGTCAGCTCCGGTAAAATGTATGCCGAATCGGCGTTGAGCTTTACCAGCAGCGACTGCGCCCGCGCCACCAGCGCGCCGTTTTCCGCATCCCCCGTATCCTGATCGGAAAGCATATGCGCGTATACATAGATACGCTCCAGCCTGCGGGAAATTTCATCCTGCTTTTTCAGACACGCCAAAAGCGTATCCTTTTTTCCCAGTTTCCCGCGGTACGGCGCAAGCGTTTCCTTTTCCGCCGCCTTGTACGCCTTCTCCCATTCGGCGGCATCCCGATACAAGTCCGCCGTATTCCAGAAATATTTTTCTTCGATCTCCTTTCTCTTCATGCCATCTTCTCCTTTCGCGCGCCGTCCTTTTTAAAACGCTTTTACCGGACGGATCCCGTCCGGTGCTTACGCGAGCCTGTTCAGTTCTTGTTGCTGTGAATCGGCGCGGGGATCTTCCCGCCGCGCGCGATAAACTTTGCCGCGGACGCATGCTGTACCGCCATGATCGGCGCTTTGCCCAGCAGTCCGCCGAATTCCACAAATTCGCCCACGGTCTTTCCCGGTACGGGAATGACCCGTACTGCCGTGGTCTTGTTGTTGATCATCCCGATCGCCGCTTCATCCGCGATCATGGCGGAGATGGTCGACGCGCTCGTATCGCCCGGAATGGCAACCATATCGATTCCCACGCTGCACACCGCCGTCATCGCTTCGAGTTTGTTGAAGGTCAGTTCGCCGCAACGCGCCGCCTCGATCATGCCGTAATCCTCGCTCACCGGAATAAACGCTCCCGACAGTCCGCCGACTTTGGAACTCGCCATGACGCCGCCTTTCTTCACCGCGTCGTTTAAAAGCGCAAGACACGCCGTCGTTCCGTGCGTACCGACGCGCTCCAAGCCGATCTCCTCCAGAATGTGCGCGACGCTGTCGCCCATCACCGGCGTCGGCGCCAGCGACAGATCGACAATACCGAATTCGGCATCCAGCCGCTTCGACGCTTCCGTGGCGATCAGCTGCCCCGCCCGCGTGATCTTGAACGCCGTCTTCTTGATGATCTCCGCGATCTCCGCGATATCCGCATCGGGATTGTTCTTCAGCGCGTGATGCACTACGCCCGGACCCGATACGCCCACGTTGATCACCTTTTCCGCTTCTCCGATCCCGTGAAACGCCCCTGCCATAAACGGATTGTCTTCCACCGCGTTACAGAAAACCACCAGTTTTGCACAGCCGAATCCGTCGTTTTCCTTTGTCCGTTCCGCCGTCGCTTTCACAATGCGCCCCATCAGCGCGACGGCATCGAGATTGATGCCCGCCTTCGACGACCCGACGTTGACCGACGAACAGACCCTGTCGGTGACGGCAAGTGCCTCGGGAATGCTTTCGAGAAACGATCTTTCGTACTCCGTCATGCCCTTCTGTACCAGCGCGGAATATCCGCCCAGAAAATCCACGCCCACATTCTTCGCCGCTTCGTCCAGCTTCTTTGCCAGCACGATCTCGCGCCCCGCAAAGTTCGACGTTAGAAGCGACGCCGGCGTGATGGATACCCGCTTGTTCACGATCGG
The DNA here is from genome assembly GCA_944367565.1 of uncultured Clostridia bacterium. Classification (GTDB taxonomy): domain Bacteria; phylum Bacillota; class Clostridia; order Christensenellales; family Borkfalkiaceae; genus UMGS775. Next base: position 25,323 of record CALVWR010000006.1, on the reverse strand, counting down.
AATCCCGTACTCTTTTCCAGATCCTCCCCCACCTTCACGATGCGCTCCGCAAAGGTGCAGATCCTGTCGTAACACGCAATCGCCGTCGCTTCGGCGCTTTCCCTGATGCAGGGAATCAGCGAAATCCCCATGGTGATCGTCCGTACGTCGAGATGCTCCTTTTCCACCATGTCTATCGTTTCAAATATCTCTTTCTTACTTAACATACGACGCCCCGCTCATATCTTATGCATCGCATTGAAAATGTCTTCGTGCTGCACGTGTATGCTCACCCCGATCTTTTCTCCGAGCGCCTTCAGCTTATCGCTCAGCTCCGACAGGCTCAGCTTGCTTTTGGAAAGATCCGTATACATGAGCATGGTGAAATTTCCGCTCAGAATCGTCTGCGAAATATCCTCGATGTTCACCGCGTTCTCCGCAAGCAGCCCGCTTACCCCGGCGATGATCCCGGGCTTGTCTTTTCCGATAACCGTTACTACCGCTTTCATTGTTCCGTCTCCGTTTTTTTACAGTTTTTCATACCCCACCAGCACGTTCCCGTGCGTGTAGATCTTCAGATGCTCGCCTTTCTCGAATTCCGGCGGCCTCTTTTCCGTATCCATCCATACTTTCCGTTCGAAAAATTCCTGCTTCTTCGTGTTGTATTCCAGAAAATACAACGTGGAAAACTCCAGTCCGTCCCGTATTTCGAGCTCCGCTCCGTAGCGGTCGAATTCCCCGACCGTCCCGTTGGACGTTCCGACTTCCACGCCTTTGAGAAATTTATAATAATTCCGCACCCGCTTAAACGGAATGCCGAGATAAACAAAGGAAAATATCACGAACAGCGCCGCCAGGACGAACACGATCAGCTTGATCCACCAGATATTCGGAGACTGATACGGCTGTAAAAAATACAACACCCATACCCCCGCGCTCGCAGCCACATAAATCCCGAGAATCACGAAATATACTGCCATAAAGATTTTCTTCTGCCTGCCGATGGCGGCAAAATCGCGTTCACTGTATATATTTTCCATGTTCCTCTCCTTCTTTCAGCGTTTCTTATAATCTGTCCGCACATAAATCAATGTGCCGTTTTCTTCCTTGTACAGCTCCACCCTGTCGCCGTATTCCGCCATGATGTATGCCGGATTCTTTCTCACTCTGTAATATTTCGGCCGCTCCGGCTCCCGCACCGCTTCCCGTTCCCGCACTTCCGGCTCCGTCTGCGCGACGCTCTTCCCGACGGCTTTTTCCTGCGGCGCTTCTTCCGTATTCAGGATTTGCGCCGCACCCCGCCGCCTTTTCGAATTCCCGAACGGATGCAGGATCCGAAAGATCCCCGCAATCACGGCATATGCCACGCTCAGACAAAGCGCCAGATGAAACACCGCAAAGCCCGTCGTGCTCCGGCTGATCCATCCGAACGCGATCTCCAGCAGTGCGCCCGTCACCACGCAGAATAAAAACAACTGTAAGCGGAACACGCCGACGATCTTGTACGCAATGGTGAACAGCACCGTAAAAAACGATCGGATCGCTCCGAATATAAGGTGATTTCTTATATACAGCATATCATTTCCCGAACAGCGACGCGATCTGCTCGCTGATCCTTGCGCGCGTTTTCAGAACGCCTTTCATAAAATCGCTCATCGACCACTCCGGCACGACGCCGACAATCTGATCCTCGGTGCAAAATCCCATTTCCGATCTGCTGTCGTTGCTGTTCTCCCGGTTATCTCCCAAATAAAAGATCTCATCTTCCCCGACGACGTATTCCTTTCTGACGGGCAGCTTGTTCACATACGTCCTCCCCAGCACATACGGTTCGTCCAGCTTCTCGCCGTTCAGATAAACGTCCCCGTCCTCGATCACGATCACATCCCCTTCCGTGCCGATCACGCGCTTGATCAGACAGGTGTCGTCGCCCTTTTCCCCGGCGATGATCACCACCGATCCGCGTTCCGCTTTCTTGTAGCGCTGTACGCAAAGGATGTCGCCGCTTTTCAACGTGTTCATCATCGACGGTCCGTTCACTTCGATATAATAAAAAAAGCAACGGTTCGCCGCGATGAGCGCCGCAAACCATACGATCAGAAATACGCAGATTACCATGAATCTTACGCTTCTTTCTTTCCCGCCTTTATATTCGTTTATCCGCTCGCCGTATTCGTTCAATCTTTCCGCTCTCCGTCCCGTTCCGTTTTTTTACTCATTCGCTTCACTTCGTCCGGCGAAAACAACGCCACTCTGCCGCAACCTTCGCATTTCATCCGGATCTCCGCGCCCGTCCTTAATACCAGCCACCGATCCGATCCGCACGGATGCTTCTTCTTCGCCGTGATCCTGTCTCCGACCCTGATCTCCATCTCACACCCACAGCACGTTGTTGAGAAGATACTCATTCTCGCAATCGAATTCGATCATATTGATTTTATCCATACTCTTGAGAATCATTCCTTCTTCCGTTTTGAATTTGTGAACGGGAAAGGTCAGCTTGTGCCAGACTTCGCCGCCGCCGACGCTGACCGACACCGAATAGACCGTTTCTTCTTCCGTATAAAGTCCGCCGATCAGTTTCACCGTGATCTTCCCGCCCGCCGGCACATACACGTCCGCCAGCAGAATGCTCGTTTCCTTCGGTTTGTCCGCCGCGTTATTGATTTTCAGACTCTTGATCCCCCCCGCCGACGTGATCCCTTCGATCTCAAACGCGCCTTTGCGGATCTGTATATAATCATGCTCTTCCGTCTGCAACCACGGCAACAGTCCTCCCGTCACCCGCGACGCAGGAATCATCATATATTTGTTCTCCCGCGAGGAAAACACCACGTTCGATTTATTCTCGTTCAGCATCTCTTCCGCACTGAATTTCTTCGCCGCGATCCTCGAAGATACCGTAAATCCGTTCTCGTACCGCGCTTGCGCGAAAAACATCGCTTGTCCCGATTGCTTGTAAGGAAAATATCTGTACGTCGTTACGTTCCCTTCCGTTCCGACTTTTTCCGCCTTGAAATTCCAGCACCGCATCGCGGGATTTACCGTTTCCTCCGCCGCATACAGACACAGATCTTTCAGCGACGCCGTCTCCGCTTCCACGCGGATCACCAGCGCCCCGTCGCTTGTTTCCACCGTGATCTCCGGCATCGCGGGCAATTCGAGCTCCGCCCCTTTCAGATACTTCGCCAGAAACAGTTCCAGATCTTTTGCACAATTATAATCCAGCGTACGCACTCTCTGCGCCGCCATGTTGAACCGCGCGGGAATCGTCCCGGGAATCCTCGCCACCGTATCGTGCGCGCGGTCCGCGTCATAATACCGGCTGTTCGTATTCGTCAGCATCAGAACGGGACAGCGCACATACTGCGCGTACGACTGCGGCTCGATCGCCGCAAGATATTTATACAGTTCGTCGTTCAGCTCCGGTTCCGATCTGTCGCTGAATTTATAGTATCCGCGATACGCTCTCCACCCCGCGGAAAACGTTGCCGCAAAACATTGCAGATCCTTATCCTGCGCGGCAAGCTGCCAAAGCACCGTTGCCCCGTGCTTTCTGCCGACCGCACCGTAACAGCTGACCTCCGGTCTCGTCTTTAAATAATACGCCGCATACCGCGCGACCGCGCCCCATTCATACCAACAGGTGTGCTTCGCGTCGATCTCGACGCGGTGTATCCCGTCCTTTTCTTCCGTGGCGTTCGCATATTCCACGTCCTCCGGATATTCCGTATAATGCCCTTCCGCTCCGTACGGACCGCCGTAATCGGGAATCAGAACATAATATCCGAGTTTCGCAAAATATTCCGCCGCACTCTCATCCGGTCCGTGCGCGTACGAGGACAGATACAGCAATCCCGGCAGCCGCGCCTTCTTCTTGTCCCGCGCGGCGAGCGCATAAATTTTCACCCGCCCCTTCTCCGTTCTCCTGCCGCTGAACTGCACTTTCTCGAATAAAATTCCGTCTCTTTCAAATTCTTCCACCCGCTTTTCCTCTATGGGGAGATCCAGCCTGAATCCCTCCCACAACGTGACGGGCGTATAGATCATACCTGCCAAAATTTTTACTCCTTCATGCTTCAGTACGCAATCTCTATCTTGGAACCTTCCGTCTCGGTGGCTCCGCGAACCAGTATTTTACTTCCGATCCGCTCTTTTAATTCCTTTACGTGCGAAATAATCCCGATGCTGAATTTTTCGCTCTTTAACTTTTCCAGACTGTCCAGCACCGTTTCCACAAGCTCTTCGTCCAGCGTGCCGAACCCCTCGTCCAGAAAGAAAAATTCGATCGGCCTGTCCGACCGCGCGCAGATCGCCGACGAAAGCGCGAACGCCAGCGATAAGGATACCAGAAACGTCTCGCCCCCGCTCAGCGTATTCACGCTGCGTTCCGCTCCGCCGTTCTTGTTGTCAATCACCAGAAATTCCTCGCGATACTTCAGCCCGTAATTCCCGCCCGACAGCTTCATCAGCGTTGCCGACGCCGCGTATGTGATCTCTTCCAGATATTCGTTCGCCACATATTTGAGAAACTGCCTCGCCTTCACCATCGACTGTAATTGCTTTGCCGTATTGCATCGCCGCAAGGTCTTTGCAAGCTCCTCTTCCAGCTCCCGCTTTCTTCCGCTCTTCTCCTCGCAGATCGAAAGCCTCGTTTCCGCCGCGAAAATTTCCCCTTTCAGCCGTTCCGACGTCCCGTCCGCCTCCGCAACCTCTTGCCGAAGCCGCGCCGCCTTCGCTTCGTCTCCGCTCCGCCCCTGCAAAAACGCCTCTTTTTCCGCAAGGCGCGCTCCGATCACGGCTTTTTTCCGCGTATGCGCCGCAACTTCCTCTTTCAGCCTCTCTTTTTCCTCTGCTTTCAGTCGCTGCGCCAGCGCGTCATTTTTGTCCATTATACCACACTTTGCCAAAATTTTCTTGCTTTTTTCACTGTTTTCGTAAATTTTATTTTTAAAATTTTCGATTTCCGTTTCGTCCGCCGCGATTTTTGCGGTAATCTCCCGGATCCGCCCGCCGTTTTCCGCCGCTTCCCGCCGCCGATGTTCCCTTTCTTTGCCGATCGCCGCGATCGAGTCCTCCACGGATGCAAGCAGCGTTTTATAATCCTCTTTTCCCGTCAGTTCCTCCACCGCCGCGCGCTTTTTCCTCAACTCCGACGCGAGCACCGTCCCTTTTTCCGTAAGCACCGCCAGCTTCGACTGCCGTTCTCCCGCCCGCTGCAGCGCTTCCGCATACTCTTCCGCCAACCGCACCTTCGCTTCCGCCGCGCGCCGACGCTTTGCGTTCTTTTCCTTTTCTTCCGCGACGATCTTCTCGATGTCCGCCGCGCCGTCCGTCGGCTCCGCTCCTCTCAGCTTTTCTTCAATGATCCCGGCAAGCCATTCCACCCGCGCTTCCCGCTTCTCGTTCTCCTCTTTTAAAAACGTATATTCTTCCCGGATACAGGCGGACCTCGCCCCTGCCGTCGCCGCTTCGTAAAGATCGCGCTCTTCCCCCAAAGCCGCCAGAACGGCGGCGTTGGTTTCCATCCGGTTCTTCGCGTTCTCCAGCTCGTACGCCGCTTTCCGGCTCTCCGCTTCCGCTTTCCGGTATGCTTCGCGCATCCGCTCCGTCTCCGCCGCAAGCTGCTCCGCCGCCGCTGCCTCCGACCCGATATTCTTCAACAGCGCACGCTTTTCCGTCAGCTCCGCCGCCCGTCGCTCCGTTTCCGCCTCCCATGCGGCGTCCTTCAGTTCCTTCTCCCGCTCTTCCGCTTTCCGCAGCGTTCCGCGTAAGACGTTCAGTTCCTCTTCCTTCTCTTTCAGTCCCCGCCGCGCTTCCCGTTCCTCCGTTTCCGCTTCGTACAGCGCGTCGAACAAATCCGCGTTCTCCAGCCGCAGCTTCGTCCGCTCCGTCTCTTCGTCCCGCGCTTCGATCTCTTCTTTCTCCGTCCTCAGCCGCGCCGCTTCCTTCGCCGCCGCGCAAAGAGTCTCCTCTTCCTCCAATTCTTTCCTGCGTTTCACGCTCTCTTCCGTCACTTCGCCGAGCCGCGCCGTCTTTTCTTTGATCTCTTGTTTGTATTGCTCCAGCGTCTCTTCCCCGTATTCCGCATATCCGGCAAGTTCCGCCTGCAATTTGTCCCGCTCGCTTTCCAGCGCGTTCGCTTTCGCACTCGCCTTCGCATACAGTGCCATACCGTATTTTTCCAGAGAAAACAGCCGCGCCACTATGTCCAGCCGCTCGGAATCCGCCGACTTCGCAAACCGCGCAAACTCCCCCTGCGGCAACGCGATGCATTTGTTGAAATCGTCAAACGTCAGCCCCACGATCTTTTCGGCAAGCCGCGTCGCGAGATCCGCCTTGTCTTCCAACAGATATTTCCCGTCCCCTTCGTATTCGTATACGTACGCGTTGCCCGCCTTCTTCCCCGGAAAAATCTCCCGACAGAATTCAAACGTCCTGCGCCTGCCCTCGTACAGAATCTCAAAGCGGAACGCTACCGCCGCTTTCTTCGCCTTGCAGTTGATATATTCATCCTTTTTGTTGTTCTTCTGCGTCTTGCTGTACAGCGCCAGCGTGATCGCGTCGAGAATCGTCGACTTCCCCGATCCCGTATTGCCGAAGATCCCGAATATCCCCTCTTGCATCACCGCGGCAAAATCCACCGTCTGCCGGTCCGTAAAACTGTTCAGCCCTTCGATCTCAAGCCTGATCGGTTTCATGCAGCACCTCCTCGAATAACGCCGCCAGTTCCTCCGGCGGCTTCTTGCCGTACAGCGTTTCGTAATATCCCGCAAACAATTCCCCGTCGGAAAGATGTTTCCGCGATACCGCCTCCCTCTCTATGCTCCCCTCAAACAAAAACGCCAGCGTCAGCAAGTCGGGATTTTCTCCCTTCAGCGTCTTGATCTGCAAATCGGTCAGCGGATCGGACAGCAGCAACGTCAGTTCCGTATAGTATCCGCGGTATTTCTCCAGAAGTTCCCGCGCGTTGTCGTACCCTTTCGCTTCCAGACGCATCAGCTTCTTTCCGCTTCGCAACGGGATCTGCCGGATATTTTCCGTCTTTCCCCCGTTGATCTCGAATACGTTCACGCTCTTTTCCCAGCCCGCTTCGTCAAACGCATACTCCAAAATCGCGCCGCTGTAATAAACATTCCGGCTCTTCGACATGACCTGCCTCTTATGCAGATGCCCCAGCGCGATGTAATTACATTCGGGTAAAATTTCCTTCAAAACGGCGCGCGCTCCCCCGAGATCGATGGGTCGCTCGCTCTCCGATACCGTTCCTCCCGCCACATAAAAATGCCCCACCAGCACCGCAGGCAGATGTTCCGTATTGCCGGAAAGCCCCGCATACAGCCAGCGCCGCATCTTTTCTTCAAAACTCTCTTCTTCCCTTACGCTTTCCTTAAAACGCGCCTCGCTCGGATACGGACATAACGCGACGAATACTTTTTCTTCCCCCTTCTCCAGCACCGCATAGCCTTTCCCGCCCGCGATCTTTACCCTGCCGGCCGTCCCGGAAGCGATCTCTTCGTGAATGTCTCCGCACAGCCGGATCCCCGTTCCTTCCGTCAGCGCGCTCGCCGCCGTAAGACGCGCGGCATCATCGTGATTCCCGCTCACCGCGATCACCGCCATGCCTTTTTCCGACAGCATTTTCAGCGTTTCGAACAGCAGCCGCTCCGCTTCCGCCGACGGAATGTATGTGTCGTATACGTCGCCGGCAATCAGCACCGCGTCCGCTTCCTCACGCTCCGCGATCTCCGCAATCTCCTTCAGAACCGCTCGCTGCTCTTCGATCCGTTCCCTGCCGTCCGTCTTCTTTCCGATATGCCAGTCCGATGTGTGCAAAAATTTCATCTCTCTTTTGTCCTCTCTGCTCCTGCCGCCACGCAACCACTACATCTTGCGTTCCGATAAATTTTACCGCAAAAGCCTTGCGTTTCTTTAAAATATATTATATTATTAGTAAGCGATAAAATCAAGGAATTTGCGCTTACTATGGCTTTTTGCTCTTTTTCAAAAGAATATTCCGCCCTGCATAATACTTCGGTGGAAAATGCGTTTATCTACGATTACCTGCCCCAGGCGACGGGAAACGCCGTAAAGATCTATCTCTACGGTCTCTTTTTATGCCATAATTCCGAATTCGATATGTCCGTTTCCGCATTTGCCAAGGAACTTTCCCTTTCGGAAGAGGAAGTGCGCGATACCTTTCTTTACTGGGAGGAATTCGGACTGGTTTCCATCCTTTCGGAAGAACCTTTTTCCGTCCGTTACCTGCCCCTCGCTTCCGGCGCGAAACCGCGGAAAATCAAACCCGAAAAATACGCCGCGTTTTCCGAAAGCGCGCAGATGCTCATCCCCAAACGGATGCTTTCCACAAACGAATATTCGGAATATTATTCCATTATGGAAACTTTCGGCATCAAACCGGAAGCCTTCCTGATGATCATCAAGTATTGCGTGGACCTCAAGGGCGAGGATATCGGCTACAGGTATATCGCGGCGGTCGCCAAGGATTTCGGACAGAGAAAGATCTGCACCCCCGAACAGGTGGAACAGGAACTTTCTTCCTATATTCTCCGCACCGCGGAACTCGAAAAGATCCTCAAAGCGCTTTCTCTCCGCAGAAAACCGGAGATCGAAGATTCAAATTTCTTCAGCAAATGGACCAAGGAACTCGGTTTTGAAACCGAAAGCATTCTGACCGCGGCGAAAAGCATGAAAAAAGGCAGTATGAAAAAACTCGACGAATTCATGCTGGAACTCTACAATCGCAAAATGTTCACGAAATCGGAAATTCAGAGTTATTCCGAGAAAAAACACGAACTTTACGACCTTACCGTCAAAATCAACAGGGCTCTCGGAATCTATTACGACGTCATCGACACCGAGGTCGACGCCTTCGTTTCGCCGTGGGTGAGCAACGGATTCGACGAGGAATCTTTGCTCTTCATTGCCAAATATTGTTTCAAAAAGAGAAAAAATACGCCGGAAGGCATGGACGAAGTCCTTTCCGCCCTGCAGAAAATCGGTGTGATCAGTTACGAAAGCATCGCCGAATATTTCCTTTCCCTTTCCCGAGACGACAAATTCCTCTCTTCAGTTCTGGAAACCGCGGGAATCTCCCGCAAACCCAACGGATGGGACCGCGAATTGCTGAAGCAGTGGAGGCTTTGGAATTTCAGCGAGGAAATGATTCTGGAGGCGGCAAAGATCGCCGCGGGCAAAAATTCGCCGCTTCCGTATATGAATTCGGTGCTCGGCGCCTGGAAGCAGAAGGGCATTTTCAGCAAGGAGATGATCGAACGCTCCGCACCGCAGCAAAACGCGCATTTTCATAACGAACGCGTTTATGACAAAGAACAGCTCGACAAGCTCATCGACAATATCGATGAAATCGATTTCTGATCATGGATATTAAAACTTATTATGCGTCCCTACGCGCCGCGGCACAGGAAAAAGCCGCGCGAAATACCGCCAGGGCGCGGGAAAACAGACAATTCAGAGAAAACGACAACCGCCTTGCGGAACTGGAGCGGGATCTCGCCTTTGCGGAACTGGAGGGCGATCGCGAAAAAGAAAAAGCGCTTGAACGGGAAAAAACCCGAAGACGCGAGGAAAACAGGACCATTCTGGCAAGCATGGGTCTTACCGAACGCGATCTTTCCCCCGTATATGCCTGCGAAAAATGCAACGATACGGGATTCGTCGGCACGAAATTATGTTCCTGCTTCTATACGGTTTCTCAGTCCCTGAACGGCTCCGTCGGCACCGACGCGAAAACCCTTCCCCTCGTGGACGAACCGCTGGCAAAACAGCTGGGACTTTTCGAAGTACACGAAAAATTACGGCGATATGCGGAAAAATTTCCCTCGGTAAACAAGAAAAACATTTATCTTTGCGGCGGAACGGGAACGGGAAAAACCCTTCTCGCCGGCGATACGGCGGCGAGGATCGCACGGCGCGGATACTGCGTCGTGTTCCTCACTTCCTTTGAAATGAACAACGTGTTTTTAAAATATCACGATCTCTTTAACGACGCGCGCTCCGTTTCCATGAACGCGCTCCTCCACGCCGATCTCCTCGTCATCGACGACCTCGGCGCCGAACAGAATTTCAAAAACGTCACGACGCCGTATCTGCTCGCCCTTCTCAACGAACGCAACCTGCACGCGCTGCCCACCTTCATCACCGGAAATCTGAACCCGGACGAACTGCTTCGCCATTACGGCGAACGCGTTTTCAGCCGCATCTTCGATAAGCGGCTCTCCACGGCGATCATGCTCGGCGGCAACGACAAAAGAATCCGCCTTTAATCCGCGCAGATCTTGCATACCCGAGGTCTTAAATCCGCGCAGGTCTTATAGACTTAAAGTCTTTAATTTGCGCGTGTCATGCACACGCGTCGGCCTTATATACGCAAACGCGCCCGTACCCCTCTCCGGGTACGGGCGCGTTTGCTGTATTTTCCCTTCAGTCACTGCATTCTCTGCTGCTTGACTTTCTTATCGACAACGTGACGTTTCGCAAGTTCTTCCAGAACATCCTGCAGACCGATCTCCATTTCCGCCATCAGGACGAAAACGTGATACGTCAGGTCGGCGATCTCAAAGATCGTTTCCGCTTTGTCGCCGCCCTTGCCCGCGATGATGACTTCCGTGCTTTCTTCCCCCACTTTCTTCAGGATCTTGTCGATTCCCTGATCGAAAAGATACGTCGTGTACGAGCCTTCCTTCTTGTCGGTCTTTCTGCCCTTGATCAGTTCGTATAATTTCTGCAGGGAAAAACTCTTTACCTCCTCGCTCTGATATACCTCGTCGTTAAAACAGCTTTCCGTGCCGAGATGACACGCCGGGCCCTTCTTGATCACTTCCACGATCAGCGCGTCTTTATCGCAATCCGCTTTGATCGAGACGATCTGCTGGGTATTTCCCGACGTTTCTCCCTTCCGCCAAAGCGTCTTTCTGCTCCGTGAATAAAAACACGTTCTGCCCTCTTCCATGCTGATTTTCAGGCTTTCTTCGTTCATGTATGCCAACGTCAGCACTTCCTTCGTGTAATAATCCGTCACGATTGCCGGGATCAGTCCGTCCGCCCCGAATTTCAATTCCTTGATGTCTGTCATATTCTCACCTCGATTCCTTTTTCTTTTAATTCTTTCTTCAGTTCGTTTATGGCGATTTCCCCGAAATGAAAGACCGATGCGCCCAATCCCGCATCCGCTTTCGTCTTGCGGAATAATTCCGTAAAATCGCCGATCTTCCCGGCTCCGCCGCTCGCAACGACGGGAATCCCGATGTTCCCCGTCACGTCGTTGAGCATCTCCAGATCAAACCCGCCTTTCATGCCGTCGGTATCGATGCTGTTCAGCACGATCTCTCCCGCGCCGTTCGCTTCGCCGTACTTCGCCCATTGTCTCGCGTCGATCCCCGTCCGATCCCGTCCGCCCCGCGCGTATACTTCGTATCTGCCGTCCGTACGCTTCACGTCCATGCTCAGCACCACGCACTGATCGCCGTACTTCTTCGCGGCTTCCCCGATCAGCTTCGGATTTCGGATCGCGCCGCTGTTCACGCTTACTTTATCCGCCCCGCTCTTCAGCACCGCGTCGAAATCCTCCAGCGTGTTGATCCCTCCGCCGACCGTCAGCGGAATAAAGATCCGCTCCGCCACTTTCCTCAGGACGTCGGTAAACAACTTCCGCCCTTCCGCGCTTGCCGTGATGTCGTAAAAAACCAACTCGTCCGCGCCGCTCCTGTTGTAAAATTCCGCAAGCGCGACGGGATCGTCCACATCCTTCAATCCCTGAAAATTCTTTCCCTTCACGACCCGTCCGTCCTTTACGTCCAGACACGGGATGATCCTCTTTGCCAACATTTCAGCGCGCCGCCTCCACCGCTTCTTTCAGCGAAATTTTTCCTTCGTACATCGCCTTCCCTATGATCGCACCGTAAATGCCCATCTCTTTCAGCTTTACGATCTCTTCCTTATACGTCACGCCGCCCGACGCCGTGACGTTCAATCCTTCGATCTTCGACAACGCTTCGTAAAACGCCAGATTCGTTCCCGCCATCATGCCGTCCTTCGAAATATCGGTACACACCGCGTACGATACGCCTGCGTCGCGCACCCTTTTGCAGAATTCCACCGCGTCGAGTCCGGTCAACTCTTCCCATCCGTTCACCGCCACTTTTCCGTTCTTCGCGTCCACGCCTACCGCGATGCGCTCCGGGTACTTCCTTGCCATCTCTTTCACAAACGCAAAATTCTTTACCGCAACCGTTCCCAGAATACATCTCCCCACGCCTTGCGATAAATACCGCTCGATGCTCTCTTCGCTGCGGATTCCGCCGCCGACTTCCGCAAACAGCCTGTTCGCCCGGACTACTTCTCCGATGCGCTCCGCATTCTCCGCAACGCCGCTTCTCGCTCCGTCCAGATCGACGATGTGCACGCAAGTGGCTCCCGCCCGCGCAAAATTCGCCGCCGCTTCCTCCGGACTGACCGAATACTGCGTCACTTTCCCGTAGTCGCCTTCCTTAAGACGCACCACTTTTTCCCCGATCATGTCTATTGCAGGAAAAATTTTCATACTACCTCCGAAAACGCCTTTAACATTTTCAAACCCGTGTCGCCGCTCTTTTCCGGATGAAACTGCGTTCCGTACACCTTTCCGCTGTGTACCGCCGCCGTCACTTCCACGCCGTACTCTGCCGTCGCCGTCAGAGACTTTTCGCAACCTTTTGCATAAAAGGAATGAACAAAATATACATACTCGCCTTCGCGGTTAAATCGGAACAATGCGTCGTTCCCGATCAGATGCAGACTGTTCCATCCCATGTGCGGAATCTTCAATCCGCGCACGTCGTCGGCAAGGGGGCGGATTTCTCCTTCCACAAGCCCCAACCCCGGACATTCGCCGTATTCGTAACTTTTCTCGAACAGCATCTGCATCCCGAGGCAGATCCCGAGCATCGGTTTTTCCTTTGCCTGTGCGACGAGAAATTCCTTCAGTCCCGCATTTTTCAGCTTTGCCATCGCGTCGGGAAATGCACCCACTCCCGGCAGGATCAGCCTGTCGCACTTTTCCAGAACTTCCCTTTCCGACGTAACGCAGCTTTGCAGTCCCAGAAAACGCAACGAACTTACCAGGGAAAACAAATTCCCCACTCCGTAATCCACGACGCCGATCATAACGCTCCTTTGCTCGACGGAATCTCGCCGCCGACAATCCGTACCGCGTCCTTCATGACCCGCGCAAACGCCTTGAAAATCCCCTCGATGATGTGATGCGTATTCTTTCCGTACATCTTTCTGATGTGCAGCGTGATCTTCGCTTCCCGCACGAACGCAGCAAAAAATTCCTCCGCAAGTTCGCTGTCAAACATCCCGACCGCCTTCGCTTTCACTTCGTCCGTCCCGTCATATACCTTCGCCGCCGGCAGATCTACGTCGAAATTCAGATACGCTCTGCCGCTGACGTCTGTCGCGCACAGAATCAGCGTCTCGTCCATCGGCAACAGGATGTCGGCATACCGATTGATCCCGCGCTTGTCCCCGATCGCCGCCGAAAACGCCTGTCCCAGCGCGATCCCCACGTCTTCCACCGTATGGTGAAAGTCCACTTCGCTGTCCCCCTTGCACCGTACCTTCAATCCGAATCCGCTGTGCACCGCGAACAGTTCGAGCATATGATTGAAAAATCCGCTGTCCGTTTCGATCGCCCGTTCTCCTCCCGATAAATCGAGCGTCAGTTCAATCTCCGTTTCCTTCGTCTTTCTCCTGATCTCACCCTTTCTTTCCATCGACAATCTCCTTTACTTTCTCCGTAAATATCCGCATATTCTCCGGCGTTCCGATGCTTACGCGGATATATTCTCTGATGCGCTCGTCCCCGAAATGCCGCACGAGTACGCCGCGTTCTTTCAGCTTTTCATACAACTCTCTGCCCCCGACGTCGGGATGACGGATCATCAGAAAATTCGCCGACGACGGCAAAACTTCAAACCCCGTTTCCTTTAATGCCGCCGCGCTCTCGTCCCTCGTTCTTTTGATCTTTTCCACGCTGTCGGCAAAATACGATTCGTCCTCTATCGCAGCCTTCGCCAGAATCGCGCTCAGTCTGTTCACGTTATACGGGTTAAACGAATTCTTCACCAGCTCAAGATCGGCAATCAGCTTTGGATCCGCCATCGCAAATCCGATCCTCGCCCCCGCGAGGGAACGCGATTTGGAAAACGTCTGCACCACCATGAGATTTTCGTACCTGCCGATCAGTCCCGCCGCGCTTTCGCCGCCGAAATCCGTATACGCTTCGTCGATCAGCACCACGTTTCCGCGATTGTTCTTTACGATCTCTTCCACTTCCGGCAACGGTAAATAAATTCCCGTCTGCGCATTGGGATTCGCCAGCACCACGAGCTTCCCCCGCCCGAAATACTTTTTCTTGTCGACCGTGAAATCCCCGTTCAACGGGATCTCTTCCGCTTCCGCTCCGAACAGCGCCGCAAACACTTTGTAAAATCCGTACGTGATGTCGGGAAAACATACGCCCTTTTCCGAAAACGCCCGAAACGCAAACGCCAGAATCTCGTCCGAGCCGTTCCCCACCGCGACGTTTTCCCGCCCGATCTTATACCGCGCCGCGATCGCTTCCCGTAATTCCGTACTCGTCGGGTCGGAATACAGTCTGGTTTCGTCAAGGACCCTGTCCGTAATCTTCGATACCGCATAGCGGCTGGGAAAATACGGATTTTCATTCGTGTTCAGCTTGATGTATCCCCCGTCCCGCGGCTGTTCCCCCGGAACGTACGGCCTGATTCTTTTCAGATTTTCCGCCAAATATCCGCTCATTTTCTCAACCTCGCTTCCACGCTTTCCGCATGCGCGCCGAGACCTTCGGATTGCGCAAACTTCACGATCTGTTCGCCTTCTCTTTCCAGCGCGCTCTTTTCGTAATAGATATACTGCACCGTCTTAACAAAATCTCCTACCCCCAGCGCCGACGCATACCGCGCGCTGCCGCCCGTAGGCAAAGTGTGGTTCGTACCCGCAAAATAATCCCCCGCCGCCTCCGGCGTGTCGTACCCCAGAAAGACCGAACCCGCGTTCTGAATCTTCCCGAACAACTTCCACGGCTCCTTTACGCACAGCTCCAGATGCTCCGGCGCCAAAGCGTCGGAAATTTCCGCCGCCTCGTCGAGATCCGCCGCCACGATGATCCTTCCGTTATTCTTCAGCGAATCTTTTGCGATTTCCGCTCTCGACAATGCGCCGACCCGTCTTTCCAGCGCCGCGTCGACTTCTCCCGCAAGCCGCGCGCTGTCCGTCACCAGAACCGCCGCCGCCTGCCTATCATGCTCCGCCTGCGACAGCATATCCGCCGCCACCAGCTCCGCATCCGCTCCGTCGTCCGCGATAATGAGAATTTCGCTCGGTCCCGCGATCATGTCGATCCCGCATACGCCGTATACCTGCCGCTTCGCTTCCGCAACATACCTGTTCCCCGGCCCCGTGATCTTATCCACCGCCGGAACGCTTTCCGTTCCGTACGCCAACGCCGCAATCGCCTGCGCTCCCCCTACTTTATAGATCTCGTCCACCCCGGCAATCGCCGCGGCAGCCAGCACCTCCGCCCTGATCTTGCCGTCTTTCCCCGGCGGCGTGACCATTACGATCTTTTTGACTCCCGCCACTTTCGCCGGCACCGCGTTCATCAGCACCGTCGACGGATACGCCGCCGTACCTCCGGGAACGTAAATCCCCACGCTCCCGAGCGGCGTGACCTTCTGCCCGAGCACCTTTCCCCCGAAATCCGTCTCGAAACCTTCCGTTTTCTGCTTTTCGTGAAATGCGGCGATGTTCTTTGCCGCCTCTTTCAAAATCGAAACGTATTCTTTTTCCGTCGCCGCAAGCGCTTCGCCGATCTCTTCCGCTCCGACTTTCAGATCGCCGATGTCCGCTTTGTCGAATTCCCGCGTATACCTGTATAACGCTTCGTCGCCCCGCTCCCTGACCTGTTCGATGATCTCTTTCACCGTTTCCTGCACCGACGATTTTTCTTCCCGCCGCCTGCTTAAAATTTCGCCTTTCAAGGTTTTGCTGTATCTCTCCGGCCGTATCATTTCATCGTCTCCTTCAGCTTTTTTACCATTTTTGCGATCTCGTCGTACTTGAATTTATACGACGCCTTATTCACAATCAGTCTCGTGCTGATTTCAAAGATCGTCTCCGTCACTTTCAGATCGTTTTCCCTCAGCGTCGTCCCCGTTTCCACAATGTCCACGATGACGTCCGATAACCCCAGAATCGGCGCAAGCTCGATCGATCCGTTCAGCTTGATGATCTCCGCGTCCCGTCCCGTCTTTGCATAATATTTTCTCGCCACGTTCACAAACTTCGTCGCCACCTTCACCGATCGGTACGCGTCCTCTTTGTACCCCGATTTCGCCGCAACGCACATCCTGCATTTCCCGATCCCCAGATCGAGCAGTTCGTACACGTCCGGTTCGTCCTCCTCCAGAATGTCTTTCCCCGAAAAACCCACGTCCGCGGCTCCAAGCTCCACATACTTCGCCGTGTCCGCCGGCTTTACCCAAAAATAACTGACCCCGTTCTCTTCATCGGTGAATATCAGCTTCCTGTTCTCCGGAGTGAATTCCTTACAGGCGTATCCCGCCTGCGATAACATTCCGTATACTTTTTCCCCGAGCCTTCCCTTCGGCAACGCCACGTTGATCATTCCACTACCTCCGTCTCTTTGCAGCTTTCTCCTTCCGCCCGGCGCGCCAGCTTCACGCTCTTGCCTTCCGCATTCAACTGCTCCGCTCTCTTCAACGCCGCCGCTTCCCCGCCGTCACGGTACAGCAACAATACGTCCGTCTGCTCCTCTTCCCTTCCGAAATACGACGTCAGTTCCCCGAAATATAACGCAAACCCGATCGCCTGCGCCCTCTTCCCGAATTTTTCCGCCAGCTTGTCATATCGACCGCCCCCGAGCACCGCTTTCGGTATCCCGTCCACATATCCGTTGTATATGATTCCGTTATAATAATCCGCGTTGTTCGCTATCGAAAAATTGATGTTTATCTTTTCCGCCAACCCCAACGACTTCATGATCTCCGTCAGCGCCGTAAGCTCTTCCGCCGCCGTCCGCATCTCTTCGTTCTGCGCCAGCTCCATCGCCTTCTTCAACGCTTCTTCCGCGCCGCCGCCGATCGCCGCCGCTTCCTTGAAAATCCTCGCTTTCTCCTTCGCTATCCCCTTCCTCTCCGCAAATTTCTCAAAATCATGCGTGTTTTTCTCCTTCAGATAGCGCATCAGCTCTTCTTTTTCTTCCCCTTCCGCACCCATCGCGCCGATCAGTCCGTTCACATACCCCATGTGCGATATGTCAAGCAAGTATTTTTCGTTGACCGTACTTAACGTTTTCATGATCAGCTGAATGATCTCCGCTTCCGCACACCTGTCGATCTCTCCCAAGATTTCCGCCCCGATCTGCGCCGATTCCCGATACGATTTGCTCCCTTTCTCCAATCGGCACACCATTTCACGGTAGAAAAATTTTTTCGTTCCGCCTTCCGTCCTCGCGTTCTTTACCACACTCAGCGTCACGTCCGGCCGCAATGCGTACAGCTTCCCGTCCTGCCCGGCAAATACCGCCATGCTCTCGCTCAGAAGAAAATCCCTGTTCTCCATGTATACGCTGTATTCTTCAAACGCTCCCATGCGGTATTCTTCATATCCGCGATTTTTAAAATACATCGCGATCTCCGCCGCAATCCGCTCCTCTTTTCTCAGTCCTTTCCAGTCCATGTCCTCTATTTCCTCTCCTTTCTTCCGTCTTTGCCGATAAATTCCGCATACCCGCCGCTGCCGTGATTCAAACACCGCGATACCCTGCTCAACGTTGCACTGCTCAATTCCGTCTCCGCGATGATACTGTTGTAGGTGTTCCCCTCCAAAAATAACTTCGCCGCATAGGCGCGACGCGCCATCTGCTCGATCTCCGTATACGTGCATAAATCCGCAAGCAGTTTTTTCCAATCTTCCTTCGTTTCGGGCTTCATCAGTAATTCGTATAACTCATCGATCCTTTTTTCCAATTCCTTCTTATCCATTGCTTTTCCCGTTTCCCGCTTTTTCTTTTTTATCATTATACTTTATCTCGCTAAAGAAGTAAAGCGTTTTTTATATTATACCATAAATTTTTTTCAGAATTTATCGGGGATGTGTGCGGCTGACAGGCGCGGACTACAACAGGGACAACGCGCGGTTGCAAAAAGACGCGGCAAAGGCGGAAACCGATGCGTCAGGTCGTTCGGCGCAAAGGCGGAAACCGATGCGCAAAATCCATTGCAACGGAGAATGATGCAAGATGCGGTCGCCGCGGAAAAAAGCGCAAGCGCGCAAGACCGATCGAAACGGAAAAAAACGCGCAAGGTCGATCGGCGCAAACACAAAAATGGCGCACGCCGTCGGTAGGTAAAAACCTCCGACGGCGTGCGCTGTCGTTCTCCTTTCCTTATTGATGCGAGCTGACGTGAAACTTGCATTTTTCGCGCACTTTGCCGCTATTCTTCGATGCTTTGCGCGATGGGTTTCTTTTTTTCAAAATAATAAACCGTATTGACGCCGACGTTTTTCAACATCGACCTGACCTCGTTTTCGTTCTCGCAGTATCTTTCTACGGAGTGCGCGTCGCTTCCGAATGTAATTTTTCTTCCGCCGAGTTCGACATACCTTTCCACGATATCCGTATCCGGCAAAAACAAACTTCCCGCACCGCGGGCAGACGTGTTGATTTCCAAAGCGGCACCCGATCGGATACAGCGCTTCAGAATTTCATCGATCAATTCCGAAAAATCCTCATATCGGATTTTCTTGTCCGCAAAATCGGTATAGCGCGACGCATATCCGAGATGACCGAGCACCTGAAACGGATAAGGTACGTCCATACTCTCCAACACCTGCTCGAAATACAACGTATATGCCTGCCGTGCCGTAAGTCCGCGGCTGAACGTATTGTGATAACAGTCCTGCCCGTTGACCATGTGCACGCTGTTGATCAGGTAATCAAACGGATATCTTTCATAAAGCTCGGCATAGGTTTCCGACGCCTCCTTGCAATACCCCGCTTCCAAACCGCACAGAATCTTGATTTTTCCCTTATATTTTTCCCGTAAAGCAAAAATCGCATCCGTATACTGTTGCGGATCGGGTAAGGGTACCTGTTTCCCGTTTTCCTTATATAAATAATCGTAATGCTCGCTGAATCCGATCGCACTCTTTCCCGACGAGATCGCTTTCTCTATATAATGTTCGGGCATTTCTTTGCTGTCATGCGAAAATTTTGTATGGATATGTATATCTGTCATGCTCTTCCTTCCTGCACGGATCGATGGCCGTTTTCTCCGCCTGCCGCTTTGTCGGCAAACGTTTTCCCGTCGTTTCGTAACGACTTCAGTATATCATTTAAATTTTCTTTTATCAAGTGAAATATTCCGATTGCGCGCTTTTGTACCGCAATCTAAAAAGCCGGCGATAAATCGCCGGCTTTCCGATGTTTATACGAGTTTCAATGCGGTTAGCGTTACGTTGGTGAAATCCACCGTGTTCGCCGAATTGTTGACAAGCGTCAGCGTTCCGCCGCCCGCCGATGTCACCACCACGGTCTTTGTTCCGCTCACCGATTGCGTAGTAGGACCGTATACCGTAGAAGACGAATCAGTTACCGGAGATCCGTCAAGCTGGAGTTCCACGACGATATCCCCCGCCGTCTGCGACGTACCGTCGAAATCGTACGTCACAAGATACGTGCCCGCCGGAATATTTACCGCGTTCCCCGATACCGACATCGTTGTCGACGGCGTCGCCGCAAGCTGCGTCAGATTGATCTGCGAGGATGTCGTTACCGACTGCGAAGCGTTCCCCGCCGTAATCGCATCCGCCGTTCCCGTCGGACCCGTCGGGCCCGTTGCGCCGGTTTCGCCCTGGATGCCTTGCAAGCCCTGGATCCCCTGCGCGCCTTCCGGACCCGTATCGCCCGTCGGTCCCGTGGGACCCGTAGGACCCGTCGGCCCCGTCGCGCCGGTTTCGCCCTGGATGCCTTGCAAGCCCTGGATCCCCTGCGCGCCTTCCGGGCCCGTATCGCCCGTCGGTCCCGTGGGACCCGTCGGACCCGTTGCGCCCGTCGCGCCGGTTTCACCCTGGATACCTTGCAAGCCCTGGATCCCCTGCGCGCCTTCCGGTCCCGTTTCGCCCGTGGGCCCCGTGGGCCCCGTAGGTCCTGTAGGCCCGGTAGGCCCCGTCGGACCCGTAGGACCGATATCGCCCTGAATTCCCTGGATGCCCTGCAGACCCTGAACGCCCTGCTCGCCTGTCGCGCCCGTAGCGCCCGTTACGCCGGTCGCACCCGTGGCACCCGTCGCGCCGACAGGACCCTGTGCGCCGACCGGACCTTCCGGACCGGTCGGTCCCGTCGGACCCTGCGGTCCCTGTACCCCGGGAAATCCCTGCGGACCCTGCGGACCGATCACCGGCTGCGGAACCAATACGATTTTGCGTCTGCAACAATCGTCATATCTTCCCGAACCGTTGCGGTTCATCTGATTCCCATTATAACATGACATAAAGAAACCTCCTTTTCTTATGTAGTCTTTCTTTTGCCGTTATAATATGATATGTTCCGCCCGCGGTTTTTGTTCATCGCTATTTTTTCAGACTTTCCCGCACCCGCTCGTAATCTCTGAAATTATAGCGCATATAATTGTAAAAACGTTTGTCGTGATATCGGTTGAGAAGATGTCCCAGCTCATGCACGATGATATAATCCAGACATTCCGTCGGCCGCTTCACCAACTGGAGGTTAATCCAGATGGTCCCCGTCTGTACATTGCACGTTCCCCAACGCGTTTTCATGTCCCTTATCCGACACGAAGTCGCTTTCAGTCCCGTCTTTTCTTCCCAGTACGGCAGACGTTCCGCGATCTTTTGCGCTAAAATTCTGCGCATTTCCTTCGCCGCGTATCTCTCCCCTTCTTCCGCCGCGCATTTCAAGTATAACGCGTCCTTCCATCCGCCACCCTTCCCGTATACCACCGCATATTCCTCCCCGAATATCGTGACCTTTCCTTCGTGAATGAACAAACGGTAATCTTCCGCTTTCGCCGATTGAAGATGTTTTTTCATCCATTCGTACTTCGAAACGGCAAACGCCTTGATTTCCCCGTCGGAAACATACGCCGGCGCCGTAAGCGTCAGCTTTCCCGTTCGTCCCACCCTTAAATGAAGATTTTTTATCCTCTTGCGCTCTACCGCAATTTCAAGATCCTCTATCTTCAGCACGTATTTCTTTTCCATGCCTTTATTGTATCACCCTTTTTTCCGTTTGACAACTGCCTGTATGAAAAAAGAACGGACGTCGCCGTCCGTTCTTTGTCTTGAATCGCTTATTTGAAATATCTCTTCAGCAAGCCTTCAAACGCTTTGCCGTGACGCGCTTCGTCACGCGCCATCTCGTGAACCGTATCGTGGATTGCGTCGAGATTCGCCGCTTTCGCTCTCTTTGCAAGATCCGTTTTTCCCGCAGTCGCGCCGTTTTCCGCCGCCACGCGCAGCTCAAGATTCTTCTTCGTCGACGGCGTTACCACTTCCCCGAGAAGTTCCGCAAACTTCGCCGCGTGCTCCGCTTCTTCATAAGCCGCCTTTTCATAATACAAACCGATCTCCGGATATCCTTCGCGGAATGCCACTCTGCTCATCGCAAGATACATCCCGACTTCCGAACATTCTCCGTTGAAATTCATTCTCAGATCGTTCTTGATGTCTTCCGCAACGTCGGACGCAACGCCCACAACGTGTTCCGCCGCCCACGTCATCTCTCCCTGCTCGGTGAACTTTTCCTTCGGCGCTTTGCAAACCGGGCAGAACTCCGGCGCACTGTCCCCTTCATACACGTATCCGCATACTGAACATACAAACTTTTTCATACTTCTTTCTCCTTCCTTAAAATTTTTTCTTTTTCCAAAACCGCAACCGCTTCCGTCGCGCATTTTTTACAATATCCGTAATAAATATTCCGACTCTCCGTCACGATATGCCCGTTTTTCAATTCCTCCGGAATCCATCCCTTCATCGGAATATCCTCGATCGCTCCGCACCCCCTGCACACGAAATGCGCATGCTCTTCCGTATGCCCGTCATAATGCGTGAACGCACCGCCCGTCGGCAACGCAAGCACTTCCCCGCGCGCCTCCATCTGCTTCAGATTCCGATATACCGTTCCCCGACTGATGTCCGGCTTGATCTTCCGCGCCCGCTCGTATACTGCGTAAGCCGTCGGATGATCGTAGCAGGCCTTCAGAACCCGCAGCACAACTTCCCGCGGATACGATCGCCTCCTTTGCCGTTCTTCCATACCTTACGCTCCTTATCAGTAATGATTATCATTATTATACCATTTAAAAAAAATATGTCAAGTTTTTTTCCAAACTTTTTTATTTTTTTACAGACGCCCGCCGCAGATCTGCGGCGGGCGTCTCTCATAAGTATTTTATTTTCAAATCGCTCATAAAAACAGGCTCGCTTCCGATAAGGATTTCCGATTTTCCGTTCAGATTCCCGCCTCTTCCAGCTCTTGCAGCCACAGCGCCGCTTCGGCGTCGCTGGGCATACGCCAATCCCCCCGCGGCGACAGCGCGACCGAACCCACTTTCACGCCGTCGGGAAGACAGGAGCGCTTGAACTGCTGCGAGAAAAATCTCCTGACAAAAATCTTCAGCCACTTTGCGACGGTCGCGGGCGTAAAATCGCCGTCAAACGTTCTTACGGCCACCGCATAGAGCTTACGCGGCGAAAATCCGGAACGGATAAAATGGTAAAGGAAAAAATCGTGCAGGATATACGGACCTACGATCTCTTCGGTCTTCTGCGCGATCTCCCCGTTTTCCGCGGGAAGAAGTTCCGGGCTGACCGGCGTATCCAGAATCGCCTGCAATACGCTTTTCAATCTGCCGGAAGATTGTTCCGCTGTATACGCCACCAGATGGCGCACCAGCGTTTTCGGCACCGACGAATTCACGCCGTACATCGACATGTGGTCTCCGTTATACGTCGCCCAGCCGAGTGCGAGTTCCGAAAGATCGCCGGTTCCGACCACCAGTCCGCCCGTGGAATTTGCCACGTCCATCAGAACCTGCGTGCGTTCCCGCGCCTGTGCGTTTTCGTACGCGGCGTCGTACACGTCGAGCGGATGAGAGATGTCTTTCAGATGCCGTTCCACCGCTTTTGCAATGCTGATTTTACGCAATGTGACTTTCAGTGCCCGCGCCAGCTTCAGCGTGTTGTTGAACGTGCGCTCCGTCGTTCCGAAGCAGGGCATCGTGATGGCGAGGATATCGGCGGGACTTCTGCCCGCGTCCTTCATCGCGCGCACCGCGACGAGCAGCGCAAGAGTGCTGTCCAGCCCGCCGGAAAGTCCCACCACGACGGTCTTCGCCTTCGTATGCTCGATTCTCTTTCTGAATCCCGCCGACTGCATTTTTAAAATCAGTTCCGCACGTTCGCTCAGCGCGTTCTTATCCGCCGGGATAAACGGCGTTTTGGAATATTTTCGCGTCAGAATACGAATACTCTCGTCGGAAACGAAAGATACCGTTTCGTAACCGCTTGCCGTAAAACCGTAATTGAACCGATGACTGCGTTCATATGCGAGAAAATCCACGTCGATCTCCGCCGTCGCGGGTGCGTTTTCAAAGGGTTTCGTTTCCGCCAGGATCTTTCCGTTTTCCGCAACGGAATCATTGCCGGCAAAGACCAGATCGGTCGTCGATTCCCCTTCCCCTCCGTCGGCATATACATATCCCGCGGCAAGCCGCGCCGAATGCGCGCGCAGCAATCGGCGGCGAAATTCCGCTTTCCCCACCGTTTCGTTGCTGCAAGACAGATTCACGATGATATTCGCACCCGCCGCCGCGTGCTCCGCCGACGGAGGCATCAACGCCCATAAATCCTCGCAGATCTCCGCCGCCACCGTAAAATTTTCGTTCCGCTCCGATCGGAATATGCACTTTTTGCCGAACGGAATACTTTCTCCGAAAAATTCCGCTCTCGTATTTTCCCGCGGACACGGCGCAAAAATGCGCTTTTCGTAAAACTCCCCGTAATTGGGCAAATATGTTTTGGGCACCAGCGCCAGAACCTTACCGTTGTTGATCGCCGCCGCGCAGTTATAAATCAATCCGTCTTTCCGGAACGGCAATCCGACAAAAATCAGCATTGCGCTCCCCGACGTGCTTTCCGCGATCTCTTTAAGCGCGTTTTTCGCAGCGTTCAGCAGTACGTCGCCGTAAAACAGATCGCCGCACGTATATCCCGTAATGCACAGTTCCGGAAACACAAGCAAGGCGACACCGTCTTCCTTCGCCGCCGCGATCGTCCGCAAAATCGATTGTTGATTGTATTGAATGTCCGCCACCCTGATTTTCGGCGTAACCGCCGCCGATCGCACATATCCGTAACTCATAAACTCACCTCGGTATTTTTTATTATTTTATCATTTTTTAAAATTGTTTGCAATTTTTTTCCGATGATTTTCGGTATTTTTATATTTTGAACCGTTTTCTGTTTTTTTATTTTGCGTTTTTTATGTTTTTTCGCCACAATGTTGACTTTTTCTTTCGACTGTTTTATAATAAAACAAAAAAGGAGATAAAAGTTTTATGATGAAAAAAATTGCCGTTTTGGTTTGCACGATTTTTTCCCTGCTCTTTCTTTGCGGCTGCTACGGTTCCGAACTGGTGATCAGCATCGGTGACGGAAGCGTTCCCGACGACGGCGTCAGCATACAGTTGAAATATAACGACGTCTGGAAAAACGGAGACGCGATCTTCGCCGTCAATTACGGACACGAAAGCGCCGCCGTTCTCGCCGACGAATATTATCTCGCGTTTTCCGACGCCGATCCGCTTTTTTCCGACAACAAAAATCTGACGCAGATCTATTCTTTCACGAAGAGCGATCTGGAATCGCGCACGGTAAACAACGGTAAGTTTTCGGGTGAATCGGGCGAGATCGTCATCGACGACCTTTCCTCCTGCCTGCCGAAACAGGACGGCACCTGCACCGTTTATCTTGTATTTTACAGCTCCGACACCGACTTTTCTTCCATCATTACCTTTTCCCGCCACGAATTCAATTATGAATGGCAGCAAGACGGTGTGAAGCTCGTCTGATTTTATGACGCATTGAGAAAAACGATCGAAAAAAAAGCCGCTTTCTGATATGCACCCCAAAAGTTGGACACTTTTGGAGGTGCATATTTTATGTCAAGGAAGAAGAAATTTAACACAAAGT
>CALVWR010000005.1 GCA_944367565.1 uncultured Clostridia bacterium | reverse complement strand
TCCAAGTATATGCGTTCCCATCCACGAAGTCTGTCTTTGCCTTGCGACTCATTTGAGCCTATGTTATATTTTCGTGCAGTTTCACGATAACTCAGGTGGTTTTCACGCATATCCATTATAACAGATAGCTTGAACTCTGGCGAGTACTTTGTGTTAAACTTCTTTTCTCTTGACATAAAAATATGCACCTCCAAATGTCTGTCCAACTTTTGGGGTGCCATATCAAAAAAGCGGCTTTTAATAGATAAATTTCTCTCCTTTCCGTAATAAATATTCGTCAGATAAGTCCGTATATGTATTGCCCGATTCCCCCAAAAAATACCCTGCAAGATTATTTATAATATCTGCAAAATTCATATTTTTGCAATCTGTCTTTTGACAAAATGCAAAAAATCTTTTCGAAACATTATTAAAGGAGTTATGCTTTTTTTACTGCGCGAACGTATACGCCCGCAACATTGAAACCATCGTCCAGTACAACGAAATCCGCGTCTTTTCCCTTTGCGATGCTGCCTTTTTTACGCTCTATCTTCATCAGTTTTGCCTGATTTAACGACATCATTTTACTGACGTCCTCTATCGGCAAACCGACATCGCATACGGCAAACCGAAAAGCCTTATCCATAGTGGCGATGCTCCCCGCAAACGAGGATTTATCCGGCAGTTTTGCCACTCCGTCATCAATGATCACGCGGTTTTCCGTACAAATTTCACCTAAAAAACTCTCCGTTACGTTTGTCCCCGCAGCGCGCATGGCGTCTGTCACCAAACATATTTTATCCGCCCCCTTTAATCTGTATACCAACCGCAGCAATTCTTTTGGAACATGGCATCCGTCCGCGATGAGTTCCACATACAATTCGTCTATTCCGTATCCCGCCTGCGTCACGCCGATATGTACTTTCTGATCGATCTTTTGAAATCCGGAAGTCGCGCTGTAAAGGTGCGTGACAGACGTAAATCCCGCCCGAACGGCAAGTTCCGCCTGCTCATACGTGGCGGCGGTGTGTCCGAGGGAAAACTGTATGCCGAAAGGCGCCAACGTTTCCGCCATTTCCAAAACGTTTGCGATTTCCGGAGCGCACGATATTCTGGCGATCGCGTCGCTGTTTCGGCGTATCGCCTTTATCATTTCCTCCGTCGGAGGATAGATTAAATCCCGCCTCTGCGCGCCGCCCATTTTCGGATTGATAAACGGGCCCTCTAAGTGCAGACCGCCTAAAATATCGCTCGCTTCTTCACATGCGGAAAGCTGCCTGTAATTCAGGACGGTTTTTTCGATCTTATCGAACCCTGCAGACATTGTGGTGGGAAAGATCGTGGTCGTGCCGTGACGCAAATGTGTTTCCGCCGCCAAAAGCATGGCGGAAACAGAGCCGTCCATAAAATCCGCTCCCCCTCCGCCGTGTACGTGTATATCGATGAACCCGGGCAAAAGAAAATTCCCGTTTAAATCAATCCTTTCCGCATTTGCGTAACGGTCAACGGCGTCGGCGGCAACGATATCCTGAATGATACCGTCTGCGGTAATCACTGCTTTATCGGCGCATAATCCTTCTTTTAAGAGGATTTTTCCGCCGTAAAAACATTTCATATCACTTATTATAGACCCTGATTTCCGGAACGGGCGCTTTTAACGCTTCGCGCGTAGCGTAAAGGGTGGCGTCGGCGTGCCTTTGGAAAAGCGAGCACGGCACATGACAGTCTTCCTTTCCCGAAAGCACGGAACGCAAAGCCCCCGCATTCCAATCTCTGGGCATACACATGATCACCTTTTTTGCCATAAACATTTCTTTCATGCCCACGGTGATGCAATATTTGGGAATCGCATTGAAATTCCCTCCGGCATTCATAAATCCGTTTATGGTACGGGTCTCCCTCGATACCTCCAATACGCGCGTCTGCCTGTTCAAAAATTCGTCGTTCGTGCATTTTTCATCGCCGTACGGGGGTTCGTTAAAAGCATAGTGCCCGTTTATTCCCACGCCGCCGAAAACCATATCGGGCGCGCCGTACTTGTCGATAAGCCGCAAAACGTTGTCCGGATTTTCCGGATCGGGGAAATACCTGTTCTGCGGCAGAACATTGAGTTCTTCATCGATCTGCGAATAAAAAATCCGGTTCATCCCCCCTCTGAACGACAGCGGATCTTCTATATCGATATACTTTTTTTCGTCCGTCAGATATTCGTCCATATTACAGAAAACACAGTTTTTAAGGCTGATTTTGTATTTATTGATAAAATAAGTCAATCTGAAATACGGGCCGAGGGGACCGTACGGCACGATCATAAACGTAGTTTTTCCGGAACGATTGTTTTTTTCTATGGTTTCCAGAACCTCGATCGCAACTTTCCAGTACATATCCACTTCGTGATCGCATACGTTGAGTTTAATGTTGCTCCTCTTTTCCAATTCCGCAATCGGCATTGTATAAATATCTTCCATTTCCGTTATCCTCCTTTTTCGTAAAAAATACGGCAAAATAAATTCTCTATTTTACTTCTATATTCAATATTCCTCTCTGCAGACCTTCCGCCGTCGCCATAAGGCTGAGAGCGCCTGCTTTTTCGCCTAATTTTACCGCCACGGTAACTTTCCCCGCACGCATCCGCCTTTCCGGCACAAACAGGCTGCCGTGATCGTCGATATCGGAACCGGTGGATAAAATCCTGCCCGCGCCGTTCGCAACGAATTTCACAAAAGCCTCCGCGTCGGGAACTTCGTTCCCCGCCTCGTCGAGAACACAGCACGTAAATAACGCGATATCTTCGCCGTTCGCGCGCACGTCTTTCGTATCGAGGCGCAAGGCGAGCCGATACGGTTTTCCGGACGTAACGCGGCAGTCCGTCGCCGCGATCTTCCCGTCGATATACGCGGTTGCTTTCAGTTCCCCGGGGGCATACGGAACGTTCCATTCGCCGTATCCGTATTTTTCGATCGCTTTTTTGCCTAAGGACTTCCCGTTGAGCGCGAGTTCGACCTCCTGCGCGTTGGTATATGCGACCACGCGTATGTTTTCCCCTTCCATCCCTCGGAAATTCCAATGCGGCAGCAAATGTACCATGGGCTTCTGCCTGCCGTCCGTCCAATAAGAGAGATTCTGGTAAAACGCGTCCTTTTTCTGCATAAACAAATCGACGGCGCCGCTCTGGGAACACACCCTCGGCCAACAGGCCTCCCCCCGATGTTCGAACGCTATCCACTGATAACCGCCCAAGATCCAGTCGTTTTCGTCTATAAATTTCCAACTTCTGCGGCGCGACCTGAATTCATCGGACGTATCCCTGTCGTAAGCGGGTAAAAACGCCCTGTTTTCGTCCGCATCGAAATACCAGCCGCGCGTAGAAGCCGTGGCGCAGCATTCCGAAGAAATAACGGCTTTATCCGGATATAAACCGCGCACTTCGTCATACAGTTTCCAATTATAATTGATCGCGATCACGTCGCAGTCGCCGTAAACGGTGGATCTGTTCGGCGCATAACTTACCGCAGTTAAGATCGGGCGGGTTTTGTCGTATTTTTTCACGAACGAAACCAGCGACTGCATGATCCTGTGCCCCTGTTCTTTCGTGTGCAGCGGCTCTTCGTTCCCCAGCGACCAAAAAAACACGCTCGGCCTGTTTCTGTCCCGAAGGAGAAGGCTTTTCAGTTGTTCCTTCCCCTCGTCGGTACTTTCAAACCACCGCGTTTCGTCCATGACGATAAAGCCGTTTTCGTCGAGAGCGTCCATCAACGCCTCCGCCTGCATATAATGCGAAGTCCTGTACCCGTTCGCCCCCATCTCCTTCATCATCTGCACTTTATATCTGTGAATGTTATCGGGAACGGCTTTCCCCGTCAGCCCGAAATCGGCATGCCCGCACAACCCTTTGATCTTATAATGCTTTCCGTTGACGAACAGCCCCTTTTCCGGATCGACGGAAAACGTTCTGAATCCGAATCGCTCCGTGCAGGAATCGACGATTTCGCCGTTGACCGCAATATCTGCCCGCACGGTATACAATGCCGGATTTTCGGGGCTCCACCGATCGGGAGAATCCGCCCGCATCGTCAGAAACGAAGTCCGTTTATCCTTGTCCGCCGCCGCGTCCCCGCATTCCGCTTCGGCAAGAACGTTGCCCTTCCCGTCCGAAATCGTGCAATGCACGGTATATTCGCGCGCTTCGGCAAAATCGTTGCGGACGGTTACTTCCGTTTTTACGTTCCATTTTTCCTTGCCGAGATGTTCCGGACAAACGTAAATCCCCCAAAGATCGACGGCGATTTTGTTTGTTTTTATCAGATAGACGTTTCTGTAAATCCCGCCGCCTTCATACCACCAGCCTTCGTGTTCTTCCGTATT
Organism: uncultured Clostridia bacterium; assembly: GCA_944367565.1. Lineage (GTDB taxonomy): Bacteria > Bacillota > Clostridia > Christensenellales > Borkfalkiaceae > UMGS775. The sequence goes on along the minus strand of CALVWR010000005.1, from coordinate 114,854 downwards.
TACGTAAACGGAAACCACGTTTTCCCGATCAAAGCACACGACGTCCGTAATATCCGCCTCAAAACTGTTGTAGCCCGAAAAATTCCGTTTTACAAAACAGCCGTTGCAATATACGACGGAGCGGGTGGCGATCCCCTCAAAAAACAAAACGATCCTTTTATCCCGATCTTCTTCCGCAAGGGAAAATCTTTTGATATACCAAGCGTTTTTATAGGGAACGAAACCGAGCGCGCAGTTATACTTTTTATCGGGCAATTCCCGAATAACGTAATCGTGCGGAAGATCCACGCGCTGCCAGTTTTCCCGTTTGTGTTCCCTGTCCGAATCGTAACAGTCGTCGCTGGCAAAATAATTTTTGGACGCCGGACCGATGTGGTAACGTTCGGTTTTCCCGCTTATATACGCGATCCCTTTTTTCGGCGGGAAACGAATACCGCGTCGAAATGACTTTTGCCGAAAAAACGCTTGCGGAAAGACTGAAAGATTTCGCGCGGGAAACGCTCCTTTCCGCAGAAGGCAGAAACAGTTTAAAAAACCGCGTTTACAACGAGCTCGTAAAAGCCGCTACCGCAGAAGAATTCAAACAGACCGTCGACAAATCGGATTTACCGAACATCTCCAAACTGCGCCTTAAAGAAACGCTTTTATGACAAACTGCGCAAAACAATGCGAAAACGCCGCCTTCGGAAGGTGATTTTTCCGAAGGCGGCGTTTTCGCATTTGCCGCGCCGGTTTCTCATTCCTCGGCGGGATCGAAAAGAACGTCGGCATATTTACAGAATTCTTTAAGTTCTTCCGTATAATCGCCGTAAACTTCCGACATGTGGTGTATATACGGCCCCTCTATCAGTTTTCGCTCGAATTTGGGCAGATCCTTAAATTCGACCCACATATACGTTCCGAACGTTTCGGGCCCTTTGCAGGTGGAGACCTTCCCGCCGAGCAGATAGTATTTCCCTTTTTCCGCCTGAAATCTGGCTATCGTATACACCCCGTCCCGCAATTTGAACGACGGTTTGGTATTGTAAAGATACGGCTTACACTTTTCGTCTTTGTATTCCAAGGGGAACGGTCCGCAATGCCATAACAGTTCCGAATTGTCGTTTTCGGGGTTGCGGCAGGTCATTTCCCCCTGAATGGGCTTGCGTTTGCCGCGCGTTGCGGATAACAAAAGAATATTCGTTATCGACATATGCATATCCCATTCGCAGGTAACGTATATCCCTTTTTCGGCAAGAAGGCACATTGCAAGGCAGGGATTCGCGCCCCAGCCGAGGGTTATTCCCGTCCAACATTCGCCGCTTATGATATTGCAATCGTTCCGTTTGGCAAGATCTTCGTAATAATACACGATCGCAAGCATTTTTTTAAGATATTCGTCCGACAAATCGCCGCAATCGAAGGTGTTTTTAAGCCATACGAGATACGCTTCCAACTCTTTTCGGCGCGTGTTATAAATTTGTTCGAGTTCACCTACCGCTTCCGCAAGATTGAAGATCTTTACGTTTACGTTGAATTTCTCTTTCAGTTCCAACTCGTTGTACATGATGGACGAAAAGGGTTTTATTCTCGTTCCGACCTGCAATATCGTCATGTTTTTGAAATTTTTCACCATCGTGGCGACTGCCAGAAACTTATGCAGCCCCGCGGCGAAAATATCCGATTCCATATCGCAGTTCTCTATATAACTGAAAGGAACGTTTGCCCTTTTCAACTGTTTACTCACGGCAAACAGCCCGCACTGCGTATCCGTATAGCGTATCCCGCCGCTGAAATTCCTGTCTCGCGGTCCCCATAAAAGCGTGGGCAGTTTGAGTTTATGCGCAACGAGCCCCACGACGTTTTCCATCCCGAAATTACAGTTGATGACGAAAAGCGCGTCGATCTTCTGCCGCATAAAATAATCGGAAACCTTATCGCAATCTTCTTCCGAAAACAAAACGCCCTCTTCGTTAAGAAAATCGATATCGACAAATTCGGTTATTTCGTCGGTAAAGCGTTCTTTGATGTATTTGACCGTTTTTTTCTTGTTTTCCACCGCATAATCGCTTTGGAATATACCTATACGTTTCGGCGGTTCCTTGATCCACCTTCTTATCGGCAGCAAACCGATTTTCAAATTGTAACCGAGCATAAACGATCTCCTTATTTATAACGACGGCGCCGGCTTGCCGCCGTCAAATCTTTCGGCGATTATTTTTTCGCTGAGAGCAAACTCCCGTACGCCGAAATGTTCGCATTTGTACGCCGCGACCCTGCTTGCGAAAAGACAGCAGGAAAAAACGCCGTTTCCCTTGGCATAAGCCGCCAAGAACGCGCCGTGAAAAGTATCGCCCGCGCCGTTTGTGTCTACCGCGTTCACCGGAACGCCGTCATACTTTGCGACGGATCCGTTATCGCAGTAATATCCGCCGTTGCTCCCGTCCGTTACGACGAGAATTTCCGGTGAGAATTTTTCGTAAAGCGTTTTCATCGCCTCTTTCACATCTTTTTTGCGCGTAAAACCTTTTGCGAATTCCGCCGACGGGATCAGGATGTCCGCGAACGGCAAAAGCCTCTCTATTCCCTCGTAAAGCCCGCCCGCGTCCATGCAGATCTTAACGTGATGCTCCTTTGCGATTTTCGCCGCTTTTATCGCGCAATTCAGATAATTCCCGTCAAGATGCAGTATATCCGCGTTTTTTATAGCCCGCTCGTCTATAAAAGCAGGGTCGTCTTTGATCGTGCCTCTGTCAAACACGCAGGTGCGCGTTTTGGTTTTTTCGGACAATATAATATAAGAAGTGAACGTAGTCGCGCCGGAAATTTTTTTCGCTTCGTCCGTGTTCACACCGTACTTTTTAAAATCGTCAAGCAAAAATCTGCCCGCCGCGTCGTCTGCAAACGCGCCGACGATTGAACAGTCAAGCCCCAATTTGCTTGCGATCACGAGGGCGTTTCCCACAGGCCCGCCGCCCGAATGAAAAACCCGTTCGGACTTTTTTTTCGTATCTTCCGCGGGATATTCCGCACAAGTTATCAGCGTGTCGTAAACGCACGCACCTAAACCGACGAGTCTTTTCATGCTTTTCCCGCCGCCCCGAGGAGCTGTATTTTAGACGCCGCAAACGCTTTTACCGCGTTTACGGGGTCCGCCATAAACAAATCTATCGCCACTTTGTTTCTGTCGGTTTCAAATACCTTATCGAGGAAAGAATAGCACAGATCGGTGCCGAAATTCACCTTCCTTATCCCCGCGTTTATCGCCGCGCGGATCTGGTCGTCGGGAACGCCGGAACCGCCGTGAAGGACGAGCGAAACCTTCGTTGCCTTTTTAATTTCTCTTATCCTGTCTATGGCGAGAACGGGGGCCTTTTTATATCTTCCGTGCGCCGTACCGACGGCGATTGCAAGCGCAACAACGCCTGTAATTTCCGTATATCTGACGGCGTCTTCCACCGTCGTAAAATCGGCCGGAATTTCTTCGGAAGCTTTACCGATCGCGCCGAGTTCGCCTTCCACCCCCACGCCGAGTTCCCTGCATATTTCCACCGTTTTCCTCGTCTTTTCCGCATTTTCTTCAAACGGCAATTTGGAAAAATCCACCATGATGCCCGTCGCGCCGTTTTTCAGCGCTATCGCCGCCGGAACGAACCCCGCGCCGTGATCCAGATGCATGCAGACGGGAACGCTCGATTTTTCTGCAGCCTTTAATATGATCGGCGCGAGAAAATCCGCAAAGCCCGTCGTCGCAAGCCGAGAATAAAGCTGCATAATCACGGGCGAACGATTTTCTTCCGCCGCGGCGATCACGCCCATTACCGTTTCCATATTATACACGTTGAACGCGGGAACGGCAAATGCGCCTTTTTCTCCGTAATCAAGGATCTTTTTGAAATCCACCAACATTTTTTATGTCCTCCACGATGCCGTAATCGGCATAATCAAAAATTTCCGCGTTTTTATCTTTGTTGATCGCGATAACCGTTCCGGAATTTTCCATTCCCGTTCTGTGCTGAATTTTTCCGCTTATCCCGCATGCGACATAAACTTTCGGCTTGATGATCTTTCCGGTTAAACCTATCTGCGTTTCATACGGCATCAGCCCGTTATCCACCGCTTTTCTCGACGCCGCCAATTTTGCGCCGATCCTTTCCGCAAACGCTTTGATTTGCGGCAGGTACCCGTTTGCTCCGTATCCTATACCGAAAACGATGTCGCCCGACGTTTCGCCCGCTTCTCTCACCGTAGCCATAAACAATTCGCCTTCGCAGGCAATTTTTGCAACGATTTTTCCCGAAGCCGCGGGGCGATAGGCGAAAAGTTTTTCCCCGTCCGTTTCAAGCCTTATACAATCCGCGCACAAGCCGGCGTTCAGCCTTGCGGCGACCGCAGGCGCGATCGCTCTGTTTTGTAAATTGCTTTTAAATATGATGTTCTTTATCCCGCTTTTTTGAATAAAGCCGCAGATTTCGTCAACCGCTACGCCGTCAAACCGGATAACTGTTTCCGCAATGTCTTCCGCCGCGCCCTGCAATCCTTCGCCGACGACGAGCAGCCGCCCGATCTTTTTAGAATCTTTCTGCCGGAAGGCGGCGTCCGCAACCGGAAACGGCTTGTTCAATGCGTTTTTTACGATCGCTTCCATATCGCCCGCGGAAACGAACGTGCACTTTCTTCTGCCTGCCTCCGATAAAAAACTTTTTAAAACGCGCGTGGGCGAACCTTTTTCCCCCACTTCGTTTTTTTCGAAACCGAGAACGGAATTATCGATGATCTTTACTTCTTTTTTCTGCGATTTATAGGACGCAAAGCGCAACTCTTTGATTCTTTCGACGGAAACGACGCACGGCGTTTCGACCGCATATCTGCCGGTTCTCGTTTGTATTTCGTCCAAGGCAAAATCCATGGCGTAAGGGATAAAGCGGAAGCCGAGCATTTCCGCAAGTTCGGCGGGGACCTGCGCGGTATCTCCGTCCGTGCTTTGCCTGCCGCACAAAACGATGTCCGGTTTTAAATCCCGTACGACCCTTGCGAGAATTTTCGCCGTAACGAGCGTGTCGCTCCCCTTAAACGCCTCGTCGGATATAAGGATCGTTTCCTCTGCGCCGAGGCGCGTTATGTATTCCGCCTGCGCAAGCGCGCTTAACGGCGACATGCTCACCACGGTTACGCGTGCGTTTTTGGTACTTAACGCGCATTCTAAAGCCGCGCCGTCAAACGGGCCGATTTCCCCTTGATTCAGTTTTACCGCCACTACGATCTTAATCATTGCGGATCCCGATCAAAGCGCGCGCTGTTTTTTTATACCGGCTGAATAATTCTTCGTATTTCGCGGTATTTTCTCTGTTCGGCGACGTTTTCCCCGTAACGATAAGACATTTACGGATCGCGTCTTTAAAATCTTTGAAAAAACCCGCCGCGATTCCCGCCAGCATCGAACTGCCGAACGAACTGTCTCCGTTGCGGATTGAAATCAGTTCGATGCCGAGCGCGTCCGCAACGATTTGCCTCCACAATCCGCTCTTCGCGCCGCCGCCGATCGCCGTGGCGCGGGTGATTTTTACGCCCTTTTCTTCCAGATACTTTTTGCAATCCAAAAGCGAAAACGCAACGCCTTCCAAAACCGCCCGTACGAAATGCGCTTTCGTATGCGTAAACGTTACGCCGGTAAAACTTGCCTTTAACTCCGGATCGCCGTACGGCGTAAGTTCCCCGCTCAAAAACGGATGAAAAAACATTCCGTCGCTGCCGACGGGAACGGTCTCCGCAAGCGCGTCCAAATCTTTATATTCGCCGCCGAACGCATCTCTGAACCATCTTAAAGACGACGCGCAGGACTTGGTTGCCGTACCGGGATAGAAAAGCCCGTCGGCGACGTGAGAGTAATTGATAAGGTGTTTATCGGGAATCAGCCGGTCGGTTACGACGCATATCCTGCCCGCCGTTGCAAGTTTCAGCGTCGCCGCGCCCTTTTCCGCCGCGCCCGCCGCAAAGATTTCCGCCGCGGTGTCGGTCGTCCCGCATATCACCGCCGTCCCCGCGCGCAATCCGGAAACCTCAGCCGCTTTTCTTGTAATTCTGCCGACGACAGACAACGGTCTGACGACTTTCGGGAAGTTTTCTTTTTTTAACCCCAACAGAGAGAGAAATTTTTCGTCCCAGTCTTTTTTGTCGAAATCGAAAAGCATGCTGCCTTCCGCTTCTATATCGTCCGTAACGAAATCCCCCGTAAAAAACCCGCGCACGAAATCTTTCGCAAAAGTAATTTTATGAATTCTCGAAAAAAGTTCCGGATCTTTGTTCTTCATCCATAAAAGCTGCGTAAGCGTCCAAATCGTATCCGGTTCGTGCTTGAATTTGGAAAAAATTTCCGCGCCGTAATTTTCCGCAAGGTATTGCTTTTCTTTAACCGAGCGGGTATCCGTCCAATATACGGAAGGCGCAAGGACTTTCCCCTTTTCGTCCATAAGCACCGCGGTATGCGTCGCCGCGTCGAAACACACGCAAACGATGTCTTTTGCGTCTATGCCGGAAACGCCGATAACGGTTTGAATGTTGTCGAGCGCGGCGCCGAGCCATTCTTCGGGTTTTTGCTCGCGCCCGCCGTCCGCGACAGCATACGTCGCGTATTCCTTGAAAGCCGTCGCCGTAATTTTGCCATCTTCGGATAAAAGCGTTGCCTTACTCGCGCCGCCGCCGAAATCTATACCGAGAACGTACATAACGCTTTATCTCCGTTAAGTTATCTCACCTTGATATTTTCGCCCGTAATCGCCGCCACTCTGCCAAGATCCGTCTGTTTTTTACATTCCGGGTGACAGATCAGCCATTTATTGCGCGCTACGAGTTTTTTATCTTCGGTCGCCATTGTAAGCGGCGTATTCGTGCCGCGCGGCAGAATCACAACGTTTTTAAACACGCCGCCGCAGGGCAATACGGGGCAGAAATGCAAAGTCGTCTGATAAATTTCCACGCTTTCGCCCTTTTTTACTGAAAACGCCTTGATATTTTTCGTATCGTAAACGCCGTCTTTCATCTCGCGCATATCGCCGAGCAATAAAATCATATCTTCCAAGGCGCAATGCACCTCGGAAGATTTATGCCATTCCAGCGCGTTCAGCGTATCGTTTCTGCCCCAGCAATAGCCGATCTGCACGTCCATATCCCCGAAAAACGCGCGGTAATGCGCAAGCGCTTGTTCCGTTTCAAACGCGGGAACGCTTGCCAGATACGAACAGCCGCTTTCGGGCACGTTTATCTCTTTCGCGCCGTTTTCAAAAAGTTCAAAAAACGGATTTTCAACGATTTTCCCGAACGTTTCAAATTGTTTATCGTGCACAGAATAAATTTCCATTTTTACCTCTTTATTAACTTAAACGTTACCGTGGACATATACGGGAGCGGTCGCTCAACGCATATCGAATCTCCCGTCCGTTTAAATAAAACTTCTCTTTCTTTTCCGTCTTTATCCACGGAAATAATCGTATTAAAGGTAACGCCTTTGATGAAAAACTCCGTTTTATCAAAATTCTCTAGCGTACCGTTTACAAGCATTACCACGCTTTTTTTTTCGCCGCTATACAAATACGGGTTTACGCCTTCAAAACGGCTGTTTACAAGCACAGTAGTTTTCTCTTCGGCAAACCCCGCGACGAAATGACGGCGAAGCTCGCTGAATTGCGTATGCAACTTCTTATCCACAACGAAAGGATTCACTAAAAAGTTTTTCCCGCGCACAAAAGAATTCCAGGTAATCGTGCCGTCCGCTTTGTAAACGTTTGATAAACGTTTCACGTTTTGCACGTAATCGATCTTTACGAAATCGCCCGCAGCCGCCCGACAGGAAGCGCGGAAGCCTTTAATTCCGAAAATTTCTTCGTTACCTGCGATCTGTTCGTAAGTCTGATAACCGCTTTCCGCACGGTACAGCGTTGCGTCCGTCGCGCCGATTAAGGATAATAATCCCCTTTCCTTTAACAAAAGCGCCGCGCCGCCGTCCACAACCACGCAGTTATTTTTAAACAATTCCCGCAACTGTTCGTCGGTGAAGATATACGCCGCGTCGCCGAACAAGAATACCGTTTCGTTTATAAAAGACTTTTCTTTTGAATACCTGTACGACAAGCCGAGCGCCGAAACGTAAGCCGCCGTATTAAAGAGATTTGTGCGTAAATCGTAGAAATTGTTTTTTATCTTCTTTTCGTATGCAATTTTTTCGTCGATGGGAACGACGACCCCCTGCATATCCGAAAAGCTGACGCCCGTATCCTTAACCGCTTGCATGTAAGGCGTAAGGCGCTTTATTTCCCGGGCGTATCCGAATTCTTCCACCGCGCCGTTGATTACGGGGTCGTAAATATTATACGTCATGCCCGATAAACAAAGGGGTATTGCCGATTCTAACTGAAAGCCTAAAAACCGGGCGTTTTTTCTGAATAAATTGATCGAACCGTTCTCAAGTTCGGGTAGAATTTTCGTATCAGTCGGAGAAAATGCGCGAATTGCCATACTGATCGCGTTAAAATCGTACATATAATCTTTCCCCGATCTTTCAAAATACCCGGGTAAATGAATACGATTCAGTTTATCGCCGCTGCCGCCGCTGAAAATCTCAAACAATCCCGTCCATTCTCTCGCTTCTATACAATGCTCTTCGGGAGTAGAAGTCATCAGCGCTATTTCCGTGGACGGATTCGCTTCTTTGACGGTTTTAAAAATCAACGCCGCGTAATCGAGCATCGTTTCTCTTGAACCGTCGAGCCATGCTTTCCTTTCTTTCGAAACCTCGCCTTTTTCAAACGCTTTTGCGCAAAACTCTTCGCGCGTATAGTCCGTGCCGAGTTTTGCATTAAATTTCTGTATATGCTTTTCGCAAAAGCAACCGCCCCACTCAAGCGGAGCGTGATTATGCAAACGGAAATCGTCCTCCACCCAATAATAATCAGGCTGAATTTCCCGCACTAAATAGCCGAGCAATTTTCTGAAATGCTTTTGCCATTCTTCATCCAGCGGACAAGCCACGGAAACCGAGCGCTTACCGTTGAAATCCACCATCGTCGTGAAATTCTGCCCCGGTTTTAAACCGATACCGCGGTCGAGATGTCCCACGCCGATCCAATGATGTAAACTTACGCCGATTCCGTTTTTTCTTAGAAGTACGGAAGCGTTTTTAATAACTTCCACCCACGGTTTGATCTCTTCTATCGTAACGTGACCGAGAAACCATTCCTCTGCCGTGGTTAAAAACATAACGTTTGTAAAACCGAACTTTTTACAATGCGTAACAAGTCCCTGAATACGCTCGTTCGCATATTCGTCGGGCGCAATTTGTATTCGTAAGCAATTTTGAAATTTTGAAAAATCGCTTTTCATCAAATTACTCCGTTTTTAGTTGTTCACCCATTTATGTTCTTCATCGGGCGAGCTCAACAGTCCGCGGCGGGGGCCCGCCATTATCCACAGACAATAGTTTTTATACCCGGGTGCAACGGTAAAGGGATGATATCCTCTGGGCACTTCCACCAGATCACCCGTTTTTACGCGGTAGGTTTCGTCGATTTCTCCGTCCTTGGTATATACCGATTGGAACCCGAAGCCTTGGGGCTTATCAAACTCGAAATAGTAGATTTCGTCCAAAAACGCCTCTTTGCCGTTCTCTACGTCGTGCTTATGCGGAGGATAACTTGCCCAACTGCCGTTTTCCACCCAGAATTCGCCGATATAAAGAAGGTTTGCCTCGTCCTGTTCGGTGAAATTAATCGCAACGTCGCGCACGTACGCGCCCTTGCCGAACATTTTCATCGGCAAACTCTCCCCCGCGATATGCTTTGCCGGATAGTATTTTTCCGCAGGCGCTTTGCAAACGGCGATTTTCACGTCGCCGCCCTTGCCCGTCACGATGAAATCGGTATCCTTGCCGATATATACGGCGTCCGCCGCGCCGTCAAACACGTTCTTTCTTTTTCCTACGCCGTCAAACGCAAACCCTTCGCCTTTCACCGAGCACGTTCCGTACAAAATAATCAATACGAATTCTTTGCCCGTTTCGTGCACGGTAAAACTCTGCCCGTCCGCGAGCTTTAAAAAGTCCAACTCTTCAAAGGTCAAAGGGCTGTTTCGGTCCGTTACTACGCGCGTATACCCATATTGTTCTTTATAAGATTTTTTCAGATTCATACTCTTTCCCCTTCAAAGATTTTCGGCGATCGCCTGTTCCGTCGTTAAGACCTCGTACCCGTCCGGACAAGTTCTTTTCAGCAACTCGTATTCCGCAGGGCTTTCCGTAACGACGGTTCTGCTTCCCGTGTTTTTTAATCTTTCCCATCTGTTTTCCGCCGTGCGTTTCATCACCGACGGCATATATTCGTTCATGATCAAACTGCCTGCCGCATCCGCTTCTTTCCCGTGCAGCATCGTCTCTTTGCCGACGCCTATCGCGGCAATGATTTTGCGCACGGTATGCACGTCGTCGAGTTCGCGGGAATAGGCGTAATGATCCTGAACGGTATACGCTTTGCCCTTGTTTTTTACTTTAAGTTCCCCCGTTTCAATTTTTTTCAGCAGATATTCGTTAAAACCGTAAACCCGAGCGGAAACGCCGATCCCCCACTCTTTATATTCGTGCCTTATCAGGCTCAGATCGACGGGGTCGTAAACGATCGCCGTTTTATACCCGTTCATGACCTTTGCGCAGTTTTTTGCGGCTTGAACGGTTTCGCCTGTTTTTCCGGTCAAAAACCAGAGCGCCGCGCCCGTATCGTCCGCCGATTCGTCCATGGAAACATCCGCGCCCGCAGCTTTCAAAATCCCGATTGCCCCTTTCAGGCTTTCCGGACTTTTATAACGCGCATCCTGCCCCGCAATAAATAATATATCAGATTTTTTGCCGCTCTGCAACCCGTCGGGCAAATTTGCGGAAACTTCGCCGTAAACGTTCCCCGTTTTTTCGTAGTTATCCAAAAGTTTTTTAATATAATCGGGGATCATTCCGGAAAGCGCCGCGTCGGTTTTTATTTCGCGGATAAACACTTTGGGATCCCAGCCCGTCATGCAATTGTTGGTGCACGCGCCGCAAAGCATACATTCGTAAACATTCTCTATAACGTTTTCAAGTTTTTCGGCGCCGCGCGCGACCAGCGAAACGGCGAGCGCGCGGGCGCGGGCGGTGTTGCGTTCCTGTCCCGTTGCGTTTCCCGTAGGGCAAACATGGCGGCACATCCAGCAAAATCTGCAATTATCTACTATGTTTCTTGCTTTTTCAGAAATATTCATACCGTTTTCTCCTTACAGCCCGAGTTTAAACGGGTTCATGATTCCGTTCGGATCAAGCGACTTTTTCAAGCCTTCGAAAACCTGCATCGCGGGGCCGTACTGTTCCTTCATAAGTCTGCCGAGTTTTATTCCCACGCCGTGGTGATCGTTTACAACGCCGCCGTTCGCTATCGCCGTTCTTACGCCCAGCGTCCATATCTTATTATGCAGTCTCATTGCCTCCGCGGGATCTTCGGGCACGTATTCTTTTTCGACGATAAATCTGTCGTATATCATACAGCCCCATTCGTACCAATGCGAGAAATGCGCTATAAACTTAACGTGCGGGAAGTTGGTTTCTATCGCGTTTTTCATCTCGTGATAGATTTTCTCTATCTTATCGTAAGGCGCGATCGTATCCATCGTTCCGAACATCTGCGGCAGATCCATCATATGTCCGGGATAAAAAAACGTTATTTTTTCTTTCCACCATTTTTCGCCGTATTCGCTGCCGAGATCCTCCGCGCCGTAACGATCGAACGTATCGAGCAAAATTTTTTCTTCCACGTCCACCAATTCTTTAACGCCCTCGTAAGCGACGTTCATAAACGCGCCGGGTTTTTCCACCCCGACGATTTTTTTGATCAGAGAGGAGGTTTCCGCCTCGTCGTACAAACGCATAACGGACGGCTTAAACTTTTGCAGAATTTCTCTGCTTGCGGCAAATGCCGAGGACATATCCTTGAACAGAAACCCGCGAAATCTTCTCGTTTCCGGCTGCTCGTAGATCCTTATCTGCGCCTTGGTGATGATCCCGAGCGTGCCTTCGCTCCCGATAAAAATCTGGTTGAGATCGGGGCCCGCCGCGTGCTTGGGCGCAGCGGACGTATGGATTATATCGCCGTTCGGAAGCACGATCTCCATCGATAAAACCATATCGTCTATCTTTCCGTACTTGGTCGAAACGACGCCGATCCCTCTGTGCGCCAGAAATCCGCCGACAGTGGAACACGTGAGCGACGACGGGTAATGCATCGTCGTAAACCCCTTTTCGTTCGCCGCCCACTCAACATGTTTATAAATCGCGCCGGCGCCGCATTCTATGTACATGCTTTTCGCGTTCACGCCGTAAATTTTGTTCATTCTCTTGGTGTCGAGAAGAATTCCGCCGCACACGGGAATCGCCCCGCCTTGGGTGCCGCCTCCGCCGCCCCATGTCGTTACGGGGATTTTATAGTAATTTGCTATCTTAACCACCTTCGACGTTTCTTCGGCGTTTTCGGGGCTTACCACAAAGTCCGCTTCCGGCATCTTTCTGCCTCTGTCCGCCCACATGCGGGACAACCAAAAATAATCTACGCTGTGCGTAACCCGATCGATCTCCTTAACCGAACAGTTTGCTTCCCCCACCGCATCCTCAAGCTCGGTAAGTATTTGCGTGCGTAAAAATTCGTCCATATCCGCTCCTTAAAAAAGTTTTTATCATAAATCTTTCGCTTTTTATGATAATTTTCTTTTATGATACCATACATAAAAATAATTTTCAACCTTTTCGCGATATTTTTATGAAAAAATTTTAATTTAAGAAAATTATTTTCATACGTTGCGCCGATCGCCGAAAAACAAATTGACTTTTTCACGAAAAAAGGATATAATTTTAAAATAGTTATACTCTTTCGATCGAAAACACCTTCGACAAAACCGGATTTGCGGCACAGAACTTATTTTTTATAAAATTGCGGAAACGGAGATCGCTGAATGAACAAAACGTTGTTAAAAATAAAAAACGAGTATGACGCGCTCGGCAAAGCAGAAAAAAAAATCGCAGACGTATTGCTGAATAACGATAAAAGCGTTCCTTCCATGTTTATCGGTGATTTTGCGCAATTGTGCGATTGCAGCGTGGCTACCGTTACGAGATTTTCAAAAAAACTGGGGTTTAACGGATTTCCGCAACTCAAAATCGCCTTGGCGAGGGAAAAGGATTTTTCCCCTGTCGGAGAAAATATTACCGCCGCAGATACCGCCGCGGAAGTTTTTGCGAAAATTTGCAACGACATTTACGGTTCTTTGGAAAGGACAAAAAAAAGCATCAATGCCGACGAACTGCAAAAATGCTGCGAAGCCGTCATCTCTGCCGATAAGATTTTTATATTCGGTTTGGGGAACTCCGCGTCCGTTGCGCAGGACGCCGCCCACAAACTGTTCCGATTAGGGAAAGATTCGACCGCATATACGGATAACCATATGCAGGCGATAGCCGCTACGCATACGGGGAAAGGATCCCTCGTGATCGGCGTTTCTCATTCGGGCAAATCCAAAGACATCGTAGAAGCGTTAAAACTCTCCCGCGAAAACGGCGCGACCACCGTTGCGATAACCAGTTTAGGCAATCACCCGCTCAAAAAAGTCAGCGACATCGTGCTGAATACCGTTTCGGAAGAAACGAATTACCGCATATTGGGCTTGTCTTCAAGAATTGCCCAACTCGCCATTATCGACGCGATATATTCCTATCTCGTGTGCCACCTTCCCGGGGCGGTCGATTCCATCAATAAAACGGAATCCGCGCTGTGCTCTAAAAAATACTGAACGGCGGGAAAGCGCTCTGCGCCGTGATATTCCGGACAGTTATTGCCGTTCAAAGATGTTCGGGCGAAGTTAAATAAAATCAAGATAAGACTTAGAATAAAAATATCCCCCCGTGGGGGATATGGAGGGCAACGTGGAGAAACATGAACATACTGCGGCGGTATGAAACAGGCTGTCCAGAGCGATCGGGCATTTGCGCGCAGTCAGGACAATGGTGGAAAACAATCGGGATTGCAGTGAAATTTTAATACAGTTATCCGCCGTAAAATCGGAAATAAGCAATACAAGCAAAGTGATCTTAAAAGACCATTTGGAGCATTGTCTTATTCAAGCGATAACGGAAAACAACGAACAGGTTCTCGAACGGTTAAAGTCGGCGGTAGATACGTTGTTATGATTCAGAATTCCATGAAAACGGGCATATTGTTCGCTTTAATTGCGGCATCCTTCTATGCGATCAATGCGCCTGTTTCGAAAATTTTACTTTCCTTTCTGCCGCCTACGCTCATGGCAGGTTTTCTGTATATCGGAGCCGGGGCGGGGATGCTTATCATCGCCCTGATCCGCAAATTACGGAAAACCGAATCTGCAAAAGCCTCGCTTACAAAAAAGGAATTGCCCTATATCCTCGCAATGATCTTGCTGGATATAGCCGCGCCTATCTGCTTATTGTTCGGATTGAAGTCGACCACCGCTGCCAACGCGTCTTTGTTAAACAATTTTGAAATCGTGGCCACTTCGATCATCGCATTGGCGGTATTCAAGGAAAGGATAAGCGTCCGCCTTTGGTTCGGAATTTTATTTATAACCATTTCCTGCGCGTTGCTATCCTTTGAGAATTTTACGAGCTTACAGTTTTCGTACGGTTCGCTTTTGATTCTGCTTGCCTGCGTATTCTGGGGATTTGAAAATAACTGCACAAGAAAAATATCTTCAAACGACCCGTTGCAGATCGTTTTGCTCAAAGGTTTTTTTTCAGGAATCGGCTCTCTCGTGATCGGCATCTGTATCGGAGAAAGAATTTCCGTTTTATGGAGTATTTTTACCGTTATGGGCGTAGGGTTTGTGGCGTACGGTTTAAGTATATTTTTCTATATCCGAGCACAAAGCCTCCTCGGGGCTGCCCGCACAAGCGCATATTACGCCGTTGCGCCCTTTATCGGAACATTGCTGTCGCTGATTATCTTTCGAGAAGTTCCTCCGTATCTATACTTTATCGCGCTTGCATTTATGTTGATCGGAGCGTGGCTTTCCTCGCAAGACAAGCCTCTTTTTAAGAAGAAACAATGAAATTTGCTCTGATTGAATCCGAAAAAAAACGCAAGCCGAATCTTCGGCTTGCGTTTCTGGCGCACCTTGGCATTTCAAATCCGAATTGTTTTTGCCGTCCGAGAGTTCGGATAGCATAACCGTTCTCGTTCCGTCTTTATAGTTGAACGTGAACGTAATTTTATCGTCGTAAACGTAAATAGCGTTTATAAAACCGTCTATCAGCCGTTGTTTTCCTTCTTTCGTCGAAATATCGAGTTTGCCGAACTTTTCTATGCCGAAACGAATTTGTTCTTTCGTTAAAAACGGCTTTTTGATTTTCTCCTGCAAAATCGTTATTTCAAGTTCTTTCTTTTCCTTTTCGAGCGCGGCGAATCTCTCTTTCGTCGTATCGAAAATAATTCCCTGTTCTATGGCTTGCATTATATTCGCAAGCCGTTTTTCTACGTCCGAAAGTTGCGCTTTCAATTTCGGTATTCTCGGATTTTCTTCTCCTTGCAACGCATAAATTCTATCGGTAAGATAATCCTTGATTTCATCGTTTTTCAGAATATCGAGCGCGGCTTTTACCGCTAAATCCTCAATCCATTCTTTACGAACGGGCTTTTTGTCGCAAATATGTGTCTTTTTCGTGTTGGCGCATTTATAATAGCGATACACTCTCGAAGTTCCCGTCCCGCTTTCGCCGACCATATGCGCGCCGCATTTGCCGCAAAAAAGTTTCAACGTTAAAAGGTATTCGTCTTCGGCTTTTTTACGAGCCGGGGAGCGCTTATTCTTTGCGAGAATTTCCTGTACGCGGTTGAATAATTCTTCCGAAATAATGGCGGGAATTCCGTTCGGCACTACGGTTTTCTGAAATTTGTATTCGCCTATGTATCTGCGGTTGGAAAGCATTCTCTGCACGATATTTATCGTCATTTTGCCGTTGCGATACGTTCTGATATTGTGTTCGTTGAGATAATCGACGATTTCCTTAATTTTGTAACCGTCGGAATACATCTCGAAAATTTGTTCGACGATGGGGGAAGTAAGTTCGTCTTTTTCGTAGCAATGCTCGGCGTTGACTTTGTAACCGAAAGTAACTTGTCCGCCGTTACACAAACCTTTCAATACGTTTTCGGTCATACCGCGGGAAACCTTTTCGGCGAGTTCGGCGGAGTAATATTCAGCCATTCCTTCAAGGACGGACTCAAGAAGGATACCCTCGGAGCCTTCGCCGATAGATTCTTTGGCGGATATAACTTTTACGCCGTTCTTTTTCAGAAGGCTTTTATAATGAGCGGAGTCGTAACGATTACGGGCAAACCTGTCGAGTTTCCAAACGATAATGCAATCGAAAGCGTGTTTATAACTGTCTTTGATCATTCGCTGAAATTCGGGGCGGTTATCCGTTTTTGCAGTCAATGCGCGATCGATATAGTTGCCGATAACGTCGATTTCGGCATGTTCAGCAAACTCCATACACTCGCGAAGTTGCCCTTCGATACTTGCTTCCGTCTGATTATCCGAACTATATCTCGCGTATATAACTGCTTTCATTTAGATTGTCTCCTTATTTTATATTTTTAGAGTTTTTAGATATGCTCGTATTTTATCTTTTGTTGTTGATGATATTGCATTAGACACTGTAATCCGATTGCTTACCAATATAAAATCATTTGTTTGAAAATATAATAGAGCGCATTCTCGTCTAAATAATAATGGGGAAAAACTTAAATCGTCATCTATAGTCTTTTTTAAATATTCAAAAACTTCTTGCATTTTTTTTACGTTTTTAGTTTCAAGATATAAATCAAAAAGATCACGATAATAATATATCAAATTATCAAAAACAGATTTATTTTCAATCAAAATTCTAATAGCCTTTTCTTTATCATGTGTTATAAATCGTTCATATAGAGATTTCATATTTGCATAAAACTTTTTTGATGAGGTTGGCAATCGGTCAATATCTTTTGCTTTATTGAGAAGTTCGCTAATTTTCTCTAAATCAGGTGCTTTTTGTCTAATAAGGCAATTAAAATACTGATAAATATTAAATATATTATCGGGGTATTTTTTGTAATTTATTGAAACTAAATCTAATGCTAAATCGTATTCTTCAATCAATATATAGGTTTCAACCAATTCCCGACGAGGTTGAAAAAAATGGGCATTTATATTTAGGCAAGATTGAAATTGTTTGATGGCATCTTCATATTTTCCCAATAATTTATAGTAGAAACCTCTAACAAAATCTGCTTGAAATTTCTCAAGTATATATTCTCCATTAATTTGCTTTAATAGAACACAAAATATGTTGTTGTCTTTTACTTTTGCTACAGACATTGCATAATAAAAATAAAATGATTGTCTAATTGTTGCATCCCAGGACTCTAACAAATTAAGGCTATTTTTACAAATACTAATTGCTTTTTTATAACTTTTGTTATTATATAATTTTACTACCGCTTTTAAAATAATTGATGGGTAAATATATTTATAATCGGACTGATCATTATTTATTATTAATTCTTTTAAATTTTGTTCTATTTGAGAATAACAATATTCATCAAGATTGTCTTCTTTTAAACATATTTTAAATTTATTATATTCGCATTTTAAGTATTCATCTATTTCTTTAGGCTTATTTATGTTACTATTTCGCTCAATATAATCTATAACAGAAGGAGAAATACTCAGCAAATCATTATTCAATCCAGTTCTTCTAGCAATACAAAAGGAAAGTAGATCATGATAATAAGTGGTATAATCACTGTTTAATTTATTGATTTGTAACACTTCTGTAATAGGTATATTTGAATAACTTGTTAAAAAAGATAAATAAGATAAAAACTTCACCTTCTTTTCTTCATTATAATTTAAAAGAGCTAAATATTTATCTATGATTTTTATCGTACTGTCAGACAAAAATTCTCGTATTTCAAAAGAATTTGTTTTTACTTCTTCTAAGCTCTCACGTTTTATTTTTTCTACACAAAAAATGATTTGTAAAGGGTGCCCTGTTATGATGCCTTGAAAAAATTTAATATCTTCTCTGTCTAAAGAAATCTCATTGACTTTTGATAATTTGTCTAATAATTTTAATTTGCTGATGTCATCCAATTCATTTATTCTTTCAATATAACAATCTCTCGAAGTAACAGACTTATGAACATTGTAAAAAGAAACAATGCCAATTGTAAGTTCATTGCGAATCGGTGTTAATGCTTTCGCTAACCACCATGAGACTTCGCCGTGTTCAATTAATGCACCATCATCTCTAAAGATAATAAATTCCTTACTATTTTGAATTTGAATAAATATTGATGATAAAAGTGAGATTTTTTTCTCGATATTTAATTCATTAATCTCATTTATTGATTGTAGGTCAACGTTGCCAAATCCGCAATCTATAAGTTTTGAAATTATGACATCAATTGAATCTTTGCTATCCGTAGCGATAACTATCGGTTCATATTGAATCGAAAAAGTTTTTGGAACTTTAATGCATTCACGAATAAACGATTCTCTTCCAATACCCTCGATACCACATGCAATAATGCATTTTGGGGCATTTGTTGCAATATAATATTCTTCGTCAAATTTTTTAATTAAGTCTTCATGTCCAATGTAAATTTTATGAAGGTTATTATTACTTTGATTATTTAAAAATATAAGTTGATTCTTAATTTTTCTATATGCAAGCTTAGGGCTACTTATATACCTCAAATTATATGAGTTAAAACCGTTATTATTTAACCATTTAGGGATTCGAGGATCTGAGTATGAAAGAGAGGAGTCTATTATGATTGGATAAATTTGTTTTAATTTTTCCTTTTGCTTTAATTCATTTGAAATGTTAAGTTCTTTTTTTACCCATTCGCTTTCTAACGCTGAATTTGATAAAAATATAACAAATAAATCCGTAACATCCAGCTCCTTTAAAATTTCATCGAATGTTTTCAACCCGCTTTCAAAAGAAAATTTATCGTAAATTGCAATATCTTTACCTAATTTTGTAGCAATATATTCTACATATTGTTTATCATGACTACTATGAGACAGAAAAATTTTATTCATTATTTTCTCCTTTATTTGTTTTCTTTGTAAATTAATCGTTTATTCAAAATCAATATTCTCTTCGGCTCTAACTTGAACATCAATAAGATTGTCAATATTAACTTCAGAAACAAGCCAGTTGCGAATTTGGCATAATTTAATAAAATCGCCGATTCTATTTATTCCATGCATCTCTTTCAATGTAACAACAACAGCAAAAGGCAATGCGGCACCGTGTTTTGATTGCAGTCTTTCTTTTGTTTTTATGCTCAATCCCCAGTTATCCGCATTAAACTTACTCTTTGGGCGAGAACCTTTTTTGATGGTGTCTGCGATATGTTTTATATTATCCCATTTACGATAAAAACTTCTTGCGCTTTCTTCGGTTATGGCGATATTTCCTTCATCCCCCTGAGCATTTTTATCAAGAGATAAAATCTGCGTTTTACCTTTGCTGTCCTCTTTCAATCGCCCAAAGTGTATATCCATTTCCGTGTTTGTATAATCAACTCCTTGGATTCTCGAACAGATCGGAAAGTAACATAAAGTTGCTCGTGCAAAGAAGGGGTATTTATTATCGTAATAAGGAACAGGAATGTTATAAGCATACGTTTCATAGGCTTCAGAGACGCCTGTCAATATAAATCGAATTTCATCTGCGGGTGATTCAACAATGTCTCTGATATCTTTGGCAACAATGCCGTATCCCATCGAATACGAAACATTATCCTGCCTATTCCATTTTGCGGCGGAATCAATAATTAACGCCTTTGCAACTTCGCGGCTCAATCCTAATTTGCATATAAGGAAAGCCATTTTTCTTGTTATCCACGGAGCCGCAAAAGACGTTCCCGTTACAAAATATTCACCTAGTGACGAACAAACTCTGATTTTTTGTTTTCCGTCGCCACCATAATAACTTACGTCGGGCTTATTGAAAAAAGATAGGACGGGTCCGACTCTTGTATACGAAGCAGGTTTATCATTAAAATCGACCGAATTGACAACAAGGGAATTTAATGAATCGGCAGGCGCGCCGATTTTCATACCAAACTTTCGACCTTCTGGTCTATTAGTTCCGGCAACAATAAAAATGACGTCATATTCGCTTTGAATTTTGTCAAGTTCCGCACCTTCCGGCGAAATAAAATTATTGTTAATTTCCAAAACAGAGCCTAAGGATAAATTCCAGACTTTAATTTCTCTGTTTTGCGAAACAATCTGTCGTATTGCTTTCAATACCGTAAATGAACTAAAATAGCCGTTTTTCGCCACTCCAAAATGCTTGACACGGAAATTTCCGCAGTTGTCTTCAAGATTCGGATTAAAGGCGGGACCGTCAACAATTATTGAAGTAACAAAGGTGCCGTGTTTATAATCACTCGGATCAATGCCAAGCTCGGGATCGAGCATATTCTTAAATTCTACCCAATTTTTAAAGTAAACACCATCATCGAAAAGCGTATCTATTACACCGACCACTGGTTCTGTCGTCGGATCGGGAATGGTTAAAATTTTATCCGCTGCACTACTGATATCCGTAAACGTTAGTTTTCTTATATCAACAGTTTCCATAGCTATAAGGTATGGGGCCTTATCTCTTAATAAATCAAGTTCATCGGGGGTAAGACGAACAGTTGTTTCATCAAGTAAAGCGGCATCAATAGACGTTATACCTAATTTATTTAGTAGTTCGGTGGTTTTTACATTTGTTTTATATAGCGTAACAATTGTATTTTCGTTTGCTTTTTCGACATCTCTGTCAATATTAAATTTTTGCACATAATAACAATCAACTATTACTGCTTTGAAAATCGAAATAGGTAATGAATAGTTTGTATTTTTGGCATTTAACGGCTTCATATCGGCATGAGAAATGCTACCGTTAAAATCTTTTTCAAGAATTTTTATACATGCGTTTAATCTGCGAATAGATTCGCTTAAAATATCCAAGGAAACAAAATGTGTAAAGATATGCTGTTTCCCGGAAACATCAAATTTGGCTCCACGGACGCTGTCGTTCGGTTTTATGTTTCCTTTCGCCAGAAGACCTTTCAGCCGATTGCTTTTTGCTACAATTTTATTATAGTAAACACTTACAAGCGCGCCTCCGATTAACGTTTCGGCTTGCCAATATTTTAAAATTTCTTCCAGTTGTTGTTTTAAATCACGCAGATGGTCCACATCAACCGGCAACCCTTTTTCGGGAATATTAGGTGCTGCCGGCTTTGTGTGGTTTCCATCTGTTTTAAAACTTCCTTTTAGTTGCAAAATTTTGTTACTCATTATTTTCTCCCTTTAATTCTCTGCCGGCTTGACTTTTTGAAATGCCGGTGAGAATTTCAATTTCCCTTAATGTAAAGCCTTGTTCTTGTAAAACTTTCAAATCAAACGTTGACGTATTACAGATAGTGAAATACAGCCGCCTTAAATAATCAAACGGTTCGCCAGGATTGCTGAACGCTATCGATGTTTTGATTATATTTTTTAAAGACCCCGGCATTATCAGCGGATCCATTAGTGCGATTATCTTTCTGAATAATTTAATGTTTCTATCAGCAGACTTAAATTTTTCAAGATAAAGATTCAATAACACTTCGGAAATTTCATGCAAGTCGGATTTTTCATACCTGTCGAAATTGATTATCGCGTCAAATCTTCTTGTTATTGCCTTATCGAAATACTCAAATAAATTTGTCGTTGCAATCAAAACAATTCGGTCGTCCAGATTATCAAAGCCTTTCAGGATAGTAGAAGTTGCTCTGCCCATTTCTCGTAAATCGTTGGAATTCGTTCTGTCCAAAGCAATTGTATCTATTTCGTCAAACAATATCACAATTTTATCCGGACGAGAGAAACTATTGATTTCTTTAAATAAAGAGATAATATTTTTAGGCGTTTGACCAAGTTTGCTATCGATTAAACTTGAAAAATTTACATAATATAAATCTCGTTCCAAAATTCTGGCAAGCTGCTTTGCCGTTTCTGTTTTTCCTGTTCCCGGTTTTCCTTCAAAAAGAAATTTATTAACTCCCGCATTATGCGATACGGCGTTTACAATTCCTATAATGTCCTGTTGAATGACTTTAGGAAGAGGTAACGGATCACCGTTGTCGTGAGTCCATTTTTCTAAAAATACACAGTTGTTTTCTTCCATTTGCGGGACAAAAGTATTGGCGTTTGAAAGCAAAGCCGTGATATATTCGGCTAATTGATTATCCCCGTTATCATCAAAGTCTTTTGCTATTTCATACGCTTCGGTTCTGAATCCCAAATCGTTTCCTTCTACATGGTATCTGATTAAGTTTATAATATTTTTCTTTTTCATGAGATAGTCTCCTTTGATGTTAGCAATAGTATATCATACATTTGGGACAATGTCAATATATTTGGGACAGAATTTAAATAAAATATTTTTTCAAACAAAAAACGGTTCCGTGGTGTAGCGGAGCCGTTTTTAGTCTGCAAATAATTCAATTAAGGCTTTTTGTTTTTCCGGTGAAAGTTTACGGAAGGAAGAAAGCAGTTGCTTTTCTTTATCGCTTAAAACTTCTATCTTTTCATCTTCTAAAAAGAACTGAGCAAGCGTAATGCCGAACGCTTCGCAAATGCGTTGCAACATTTCTAACTTCGGCGGAGTGCGGCGGGCATACAGCGTTGCAAGCGAAGATTGCGAAATATCAGCCGCTTGCGCCAGTTTATAGTCGGTCCAGCCACGTTCCCATTGCAGTTTGCGTATTTTATCAATAACGTTCATTTGCACCTCACATAATAATTTTACTACGTTTTTACGATATATATACTACGTAAACGCGTTGACTTTATATCGTAATTACGATATAATATTATCGGAAATACAAAGTTAGGACCGTAAAATGGGCATAGAATCGCAAAAAACACAGATAAAATCAAAAAAGCGGGTTGCCGAGCACGGCGAAGTGTTTACTGCCGAGCGTGAAGTCAAGGCGATGTGCGATTTGGTTGCGCAAGAGTGCGACCGCATAGACAGCCGATTTTTGGAACCTGCATGCGGTGACGGCAACTTTTTGGCTGAAATACTAACGCGCAAACTTGCCACCGTAAAAAAACTGTATAAGTCCAACCCTTACGATTATGAGAGATATTCCGTTTTGGCGGTAACAAGCGTTTATGGCGTGGATGTTTTAGCCGACAACGTGGCAGAGTGCCGCGAACGGCTTTTTAAACTATGGGATAAAGATTATAAGTCGGTTTGCAAAAAGGCGGTTACGCAAGAAACGCGCGAAGCAGTTAAATATATCCTATCCAAAAACATTTTATGTGGCAACGCATTAACGCTGATGTGTGTGGACGAAAATCAAAAAGACACAGAAATGCCGATAATTTTCCCTGAATGGAGCCTTATGCTTGGCACGAAGTTGAAACGTCGCGATTTTCGCCTTGACGTAATGCTGAAAGCGAACGACAAACCCAAAAGCGGACAACCGTCCTTATTCGATATACCCGAAGAAATCTGTAGGTTTATTTCGATCAACCCCGTAACGAAAGAATATATGGCAGAGCCGATATGCGAATATCCGCCCGTGCATTATAGGAAGGTACAGGAAAATGGCTGAAACTTTTTTCGATAAAATCTACAAAAACAAAACTTTGCATACGCCCGACGTTTTGTCGTGCCTTGCAAACTTATCTAACGACGAAGTTTTTACTCCGCCCGACGTAGTAAATCAAATGCTCGATTTGTTGCCGCAGGAGTTATTTTCCGATCCCGACGCCACGTTTTTGGATCCTGCTTGCAAAACGGGCGTGTTTTTACGCGAAATCGCAAAGCGTTTGCTTGTGGGGTTAGCGGATAAAATCCCCGACTTGCAGAAGCGCATAGACCACATATTCCATAAACAACTTTACGGAATCGCAATCACGGAACTAACAAGTCTGTTATCTCGTCGTAGCCTGTATTGTTCAAAATATCCGAACGGCGAATACTCGATTTCTCATTTCGACACCGCCGAAGGCAATATACGATTTCGCCGTATAAAGCATACTTGGGTAGGTGACAAATGTAAGTTTTGTGGTGCAAACAAATCTTACGACCGTGGTAACGGAAAAGAAACTCACGCATACGAATTTATACACACAGAAAACCAGGAGAAAATTTTTAATATGAAATTCGACGTAATTATATCTAACCCGCCTTATCAATTATCAGACGGAGGCGGTACTGGTTCTAGCGCAATGCCGATATATCAATATTTTGTAGAACAAAATAAAAAGTTGAAACCAAGGTATATTGTAATGATTACCCCATCACGCTGGTTTGCAGGAGGCAAAGGATTGGACGATTTTCGATATAATATGTTGAACGATAGTCATATAAAATGTCTTATTGATTATGCAAATAGCGCAGAATGTTTTCCCGGAGTTATTATCGCCGGTGGTGTTAGTTATTTTTTGTGGGATAGAGAATATAGTGGTGAATGCACTATAGAAAATCGAAAAAATAACGATGTAAATATTACAACAAGAAAACTGAACGAATTTGATATTTTTGTAAGAGATAACGTCGCTATTGACATAATAAGAAAAGTAAAATTAAAAGCAGAGAAATCTTTTGACAAATGCGTTCTATCAAGGAACTATTTTGGTCTTATTAGTAGTGAAAACGGACATAAAGAAAAACAAAAGGAAGATTATACACTTTTTTCTTTGAATGGTTATTCTTATATTGAGAAAAATAAAGTATCTGATAAGAGTAAAATTGCAAATAAGTACAAAGTAATAATGACAAAAGCAATGTCTGGTGGAAACAAACCGTCATCTGACGGAAAATATCAAGTTGTTTCTACTATAAAAGTTTTAAAACCACAAGAAATATGTACTGAAACGTATTTGGTTTTGAATAGTTCTGATAACTTTACTGTCGCTGAAAATCTAAGCAACTATATAAAAACAAAGTTTTTTAGATTTTTATTATTGCAAGCGTTAACATCAATAAACATATCAAGAGAAAAATTCTGTTTTGTTCCTATGCAAGATTTTTCAAAGCCGTGGACGGACGAAGAATTGTATAAAAAATACAATTTGTCGCAAGAAGAAATCGATTTTATAGAATCGATGATTAAACCCATGGAGTGACATTATGGCGAATAATATCAGTCTTTCCGAAATTTTACATAAACGTCCTGACGTTGTGCCGACAATTTACGGATATATTCTGCCCGACGTAAAAGGCCACGACGGATATATCAAAATCGGCTACACAGACAGAAAAGACACCGAAACGCGTATCCGCGAACAACTGCATACGGCGGCAATCAATTTCAAAATTCTGTTCAAAGAATCGGCAATGCGCGCTGACGGCACTTGTTTTACCGACAAGGACGTGCACCGTTTGTTAAAGCACAAAGGTTTTTTGCAACTTAACGAAGGAGCGGATAAAAACGAATGGTTCCGTTGTACTCTTTCGGACGCATTGACGGCGATTGAAGAAATCCGCACCGAAACAAGGTTTGAAGGCAATCGCACGTGGAATTTTGCAATGCGTGGCGAACAGCAACAAGCCGTCAATATGACAAAATCGTATTTTGAGCAATCAAAGATTGACGATCCCACGCGCCCGCCAAAATTTTTGTGGAATGCGAAAATGCGTTTTGGCAAGACTTTTGCAACATACGAATTGTGCAAAACGATGGGATTCAAAAAAATCCTTGTGCTTACGTTTAAGCCTGCCGTTGAATCCGCTTGGCAAGAAGACCTTACCCACCACGTTGATTTCAAAGGCTGGCAGTTTGTGAGCAACAAAGAGGCAAAGTTCGACGCAAAAAAACTTGACGAACAATTTGACGCTTGCGACAAAACAAAGCCTATCGTTGTTTTCGGCTCGTTTCAGGACTTACTCGGCACGAACGAAGCGGGCGGCATAAAGGCGAAAAACGAATTTATCCACACCACGAACTGGGATATTATCGTGTTCGACGAATACCACTTTGGCGCTTGGCGTGAAAACGCAAAAAATTTGTTTGAAAAATACGACGAAGAAGAAGACGATTTCGACCTTGAAAAATATCAGAAAGAAGAAGCCGGCAACGCCATAAACGAAACGTTTTTGCCCATCACGTCGGAACAGTATTTGTATTTATCCGGTACACCGTTCCGCGCGCTTAATTCGGGCGAATTTTTGGAGGACCAAGTATTCAACTGGACATATTCGGACGAACAAGCGGCAAAAGAAAATTGGGACAAGTCTTTGGGTGAAAATCCTTATGCGGCACTACCAAAAATGGTTATGCTCACATACAAAGTGCCCGATTCCATTACGGCAAACGTTGCAATAAACGAAGGGTATGACGAATTCGATATAAACGAATTTTTCCGTGCGGAAGTTACCGAAAAAGGCAAAGTAGAAACGGCGCATTTCGTTTACGAAGACGACGTACAGAAATGGCTTAAAATGATACAAGGTAGTTACATGCCCGTTGACGGGTTGAAACTCGGTGCCGAACGTCCGCCCATGCCCTTTTCGGATACCACGCTTTTGAACGTTCTGTCGCACACTTTATGGTTTTTGCCGAACGTTGCTAGTTGTTATGCCATGTATAATTTGCTACGGCAAAAGCAAAACAACTTTTTCGACGATTACAAAATTATCGTTTGCGCGGGTACGAAAGCGGGTATCGGCTTGGACGCGCTTGCGCCCGTAAAAGCCGCTATGGGCGATCCGCTCGTAACGAAAACCATAACCCTGTCTTGCGGAAAACTTACCACGGGCGTTACCGTTCGTCCTTGGGCAGGCGTGTTTATGCTGCGTAATTTAAAATCGCCCGAAACTTATTTTCAAACGGCGTTCCGCGTTCAATCGCCTTGGGAGATTGTGAACGACAACGGCGATAAAGAAGTTATTAAAAAAGAGTGTTACGTTTTCGACTTTGCTTTGGAACGTGCCCTTCATCAGATTTCCGACTACTCATGCCGCTTAAAGATGGACGACGTAAGCCCCGAACAAAAAGTTGCCGAATTTATTTCGTTTTTGCCCGTGCTTGCGTTCGACGGCTCGTCGATGAACCGTATCGACGCGCAGGATATTTTAGATATTACTTATGCAGGCACGTCCGCAACCTTGCTCGCAAAGCGTTGGCAAACCGCGCTTTTGGTGCATGTGGATAACGACACCTTGAAACGCTTGCAAAACAACCCCGAAGCAATGGAAGCACTTAATAATATAGAGGGTTTCCGTGCGCTTAATGCCGAAATCCAGACGATTATAAACCGCTCGGAAAAGGTTAAAAAACTCAAAAAAGAAAAGGGCGATAATTTAACGCCGCAAGAGAAAAAAGAACTTACCGAGGACGAAAAAAAGGCAAAATCTTTGCGTAAACAGGTGCAGGAAAATCTTTTGAAACTCGCCGCGCGTATCCCCGCGTTTATGTATTTAACCGACTACCGCGAACAGACTATAAAAGACGTGATAACCGAGATTGAACCCGAACTTTTCAAAAAGGTTACGGGGCTATCGGTAAAAGACTTTGATACTTTGTGTTCGATAGGGCTTTTCGATTCCGAAAAGATGAATCAAGGCATTTTCGGATTCAGAAAGTACGAAAATTCGTCGCTTTCGTATACAGGCATAGACAAGCACGCGGGCGAAGCGGTCGGCGGTTGGGATACGGTTTTAAGGCGCGAAGAATACGAAGAGTTATACGGAAAGCAACAAGCCACGATGACCGACTTCGAAGAGATTTTAATTCCTGAAAAGTACCGCTCCGAAAAATCGGGAAATACCCCCGAAGACGAAATTGCCGCCACGGTTACGGATAACACCGCCGCGCAAAAGCAAGACGAAGAAAAACTTGCCGCCGAAAAGGCACTTGAAGAAATGCTTGCAAAAGTACAAATCGGCGTAACCGTTACGCACAAAAAATTCGGAAGCGGCGCGATTGTTTGGATTGACAGTGCGAAAAAGTATTTGCGCGTTAAATTTGACGCGGGTGAAAAGCAATTCGTTTACCCCGACGCGTTTCTAATGAAATTTTTGGAAGTTAAATAGTTTTTATTGATATAAAATTACCTTTCAGAAAGGCTTGATGAATACATTAAGCCTATTTTGTTCGCACTTAAAAAAATCTTAACAAAACCACTTGACGAACAAATGTTCGTATGCTATAATAAAATTGGTTTGATATAAGGTCAAGCCTTGCGCCGTAAAGATAGGCGCTGTCGGGCGTGAAGAGTTTGCCCGAATATTCGTTCCCTATGCCGTGGGGACGAACGCGGATAAGCGTTTCGCTCACGTTTATCCGAGAAAAGAATTACCGTCGCTTGCCATAGGGTTGCTAAAAATTTAACAACTACCGCGATGGGCGTTGAAACCGTAAAAATTAAGGGTTTCGGCGTGGGTTTTATTGTTGTACGGTTTTTTAGATAAAATCGCCTAAAAGTTTAATAATTCGGATTGAAATCCGTGCGAAGAACGAGCCTGAAAAGACAGCCGAAATCGCACGGATTTTTTATTCTTAAAACAAATCGTGAGGTATTACCATGTAACAAAAACAGACAATTAAATATTTTTCCGCAAGTTATATTGCGGAGCATTTCAGGTCGGTGATAAAGAAAAATCAACGACTTTTTTACGTTAAAAATCAGGAGGAACGCATGCAAAATTATCATCGGTATCGCCCGCCGTGAGCGATAAAAATCACGAGCAAAAAATAAATTTACAAGGAGAAAAATCATTATAAAAAACTTATTAGAAAACAGAAATCTTCGTCCGTTTTGTTACGGCAACGCCGTCGTTATATCTGCGGACACTTGCCCCCTGCAAGGGCGAACGACGCCAAACGCGAAGCGATTTGGTATAGTGAGTTATACCTTTTTGAAAAAGGTGTCAAAAACTATTTTTACGGAGGTGATGAATTACGTCTTATTTAGTATGCCACATGGAGAAATATAAGCGCGGCGACATCGTCGGAATCGAACGCGAAAACGAACGCGACGAGAAGTATAAGTCTACGAGAAACCCGCAAATCAACAAATCGAGAACACACCTGAATTATCATACCTTACCTCATGAGAAGAAGTATCTTGCATTCATCGACGAGCGCATAAAAGAACTTGCTCCGAAACGTAAAATCAAAGACGACGCGGTGCTTATAACTTCTTTCATTTTAGGTTCAGATAAAGAATTTTTCGACGGCATCTCGCCCGAAACACAAAAACGCTTCTTTGACGATTGCGCGGAGTTTTTTGCGGAACGCTACGGAAAAGAAAACGTCATATCCGCCGTCGTTCATTTGGACGAAAGCACGCCGCATTTGCACTTCAACCTAATACCGGTAACGGGCGGCAGATTGTGCGCAAAAGTTCTTTTCGACCGAACCGCATTACGCGATTTACAGACGGATTTTTACGAAGCCGTCGGGAAGAAATACTGTTTGGAGCGCGGAAAAGAAGGAAGCACGGCGAAACACTTGGATACGGTTGCTTACAAAACGAAAAAGATGACCGAAGCCGCAGAATCGAAGATTCGCGAAGCGGAAGAAACGCAAGCCGCCGCAAAACCTGTAAAAGAATTGCTTGAAAGTTACGAATCGGCAAAGTCTGAAAAGATTCCGTTTTCGGGTAAGAGAAAGGAAACGGAAATTATCGCGTTACGCACGAAAAACGGAGAATTACAACGCAAAAACGATATTCTCGCAAAAGACAACGGCGATTTATACACGGAACTTAAAAAGCAAGAAAAAACGGCAACGACAAATGAGGGCGCGGCAAGGTTACTAAAAACATTGCTTGAATACGCACCCGAAGAACTCGCTACGGCACAACAGGCGGCAAGTCGTCGTCAAGATCAAGAACGGGAGCAAAAACGCTCCCGAGCAACTTCAAACAACAAATTTAAAGGCAAGTAAGTAAAACTTGCCAAACGAAAACGTAAGCGTCGGCATTTTAAGAGAAGGTATGATACCGAGATGAAAGTAATGAAAAAGTAAGTCCGACCTGTTTTTTAATCGCATTCATGCGAGGCTGAGAAAAAATCTAGAAAAAGGAGCCATAAAAATGAAAAGAAAACTGAATATGAAATTTAACGAATAACTCTATCGGAGGGGAAAAGCACGAGAAAGCGAAAGAACACTACGGGAATACCCGATTATGCGCTCGACGGCTTGGCGAGAGCGTTATTGCCCGCAATTCGTCGATATTTTGAAACGGAGGAAGCAAAAAGCGAATTTGAACTTTGGAAAGCCGAAAGGCAAAAGTTACAACTTAATAAAAAATCTGAAAATATGAATAATTCCGTTATTTCTAACGGGTTGCCGTTTGACGAGTCTACGTAAACGACAGAGTTTCGCCGAAACTATAAACACGGCAAAGGGCTTGCGATTTGATCGCAAGCCCTTATTTTTATATCTAAATCAGTCTAAATCGCCTATACATAAATTAAATCCGAACCATTCGCTCGTTATGAGCCAACAATTCGGATTATAACTTCTTGGTGCGCCTTAAGGAACTCGAATCCCTAACCTTTGGTTCCGTAGACCAACGCTCTATCCAATTGAGCTAAAGGCGCATATTCCGATTTATCTCAAAGCCGTCTCCGCGGCTTTTCGCCGTAAGGCGCCGCGCCTCGTTCCGCATTGCCGAAACGAGTTCATCCCGCTTCCCTTACAGCTTATTTATTGTACTATCATTTTCTTCGTTTGTCAAATGCTTTTTAACAGATTCCGCAGAAAGTTCGTTTTTCTCCGTTCGATTGCGCCTTTTTGCGCTTTTGAAAAGCGGATCGCTCCGATCGCGATCCGCCTTCTCTTTATATTCTGATCTTTTTTATCTCTTCCGCGTAATATTGCACCAATTCCCATTTTGTCCCCGGCATCAGACGATGATCGGGACAGGGAATAAATCCTCCCATTTCGGTCAGACGCTTCATCCGCTCGATCTCTTTGTCGACCGCCGCCTTATCCTCCCGCAACGCGATTTTATTCATGCCGCCCACACCGCGCAGACCTGTTCCGAACTTTTCCCGCGCCGGCGTAAACTGATCGCCCCATGTCCCCACTTCGATGGGAAACATCGTATTCACGCCGTTTTCATACCAGATGGGCATCAGCTTTTCCGTTACGCCGTCGCAATCGAGCGAAATGATGTCGATCCCGTACTTCCTGCAAAGATCGTTTCTTTTCTTATAATGTTTTGCGCAAAGCTCTTCAAAAATCGCCGGCGAGATCAACGGCCCGTTCTTGAAGCAGATGTCTTCCCAATAATGCGCAAAATCGAACTGTACGCCGGTTTTCAGCATCCCTTCCGCGCACTTGTACTGCATCTCCGCATACGTATCGATGATCTCCGCAAATAATTCAAAATCGTCGCACATCATATACGACATCCCCACCACCGACAGCATATTGCGGATATTTCCCAAAACGCTGCCCAGATGTAACGCCATGGGCATATCTTTATGATCGGCGTCCGCCTTTTTCAGAAATTCATAAGGAATTCTGTCGTCGCTGTACTGCATCTTCGGCTTGTACAGCGTTTCAAACGCTTCCCTGTCTTTTAAAAGATAGTCGTCCTCCGCCGGGATCGATTCCACCCCTTCCCTGATGCGTTCGATCAAGCCGTCTTCGTTTTGCACCCTCAAAAATCCGCCGGGTAACTTTTCCAGAACCTTCCTCTCAAACGGCGGATACAGATGGTTCGTAGGGCCGATCGCGCAACAATAGTTGAAATCCCAGCCGAGCAGCTTGTCCAGTTCCTTATCCGCCTCGTTCCCGTCCGCCCATGCCTTCGCAAGTTCGCGGCTGATGTGTCCCTGGTCCGCCCACTCTTCCACCAATTCATTCCAATAGCCGAAATGAACCGCGGGCAACCTGTCCACACTCTTATAATGCATTAAATGATTGAATCTTTCTCTGTTTGTCATACTTTCCTCCGTCCCCCTATCAGTATACCATTTCCCGCGCAATCTTGCCATCATTCTTTTGCAAAAAAATAGCATTTTTTTGTCATTTCAATTTTCCGTCCCGAGCGCCGAAACCGCAGCGTGACAGAACGGCATCCCGTCTGTCCGGAAAGGATCGCCGAAAGGTTCTTCCCTGCAAGATACGGATATTTCCCCGATCCGACCCGATCGAAACCCGATTGCAAAAAAAACGCGTTTATAAAAACGCGTTTTTTTTCGATTATTCATAAAATCTCACGACTTTTTCCTTCTCTTTCCGTTTTTTCTCGCGGAGTACGTCATCCTTAGCGGCATATCCTGCGGCAATGACCAGACGTATGCGTTTTTGCTCGTCGATTCCGAGCAGTTCCTTGATGCGTTTTTCATCAAACCAGCCGATGATGCACGACGATATTCCGCAATCGGTCATCGCAAGCACAATGTGCGCACACAATATACCGATGTCTACCGACGCAAAATCCTGATCTTTCAGCCGACCGCCGGTCTTGGCAAGAAGACCTGCAGGCTCTTCGTTGATTACGATGAACGCACGCGCCGAAGAACAGTGCCTGTTCATTCCCATTCCCTGCGTTGCTTTCGCTATGTCTGCCGCAAGTTTTTCATTCGTAACGACGCTGATCCCGTAAGGCTGCGAATTGCACGCCGACGGCGCAAACCGCGCAAGATCCGTAATCCTTTCCAGCTTTTCTTTTTCCACCGGTCTCGCGGCGTCAAAATTCCGACAGCTTTGTCTTTCTTTTACTACCGTTTCAAACTGCATACCTTTGCTCCTTTTTTATTATTATACTCCTTTGGAGATAAAATCACAAGACTTTTTATATCACCTCGGAAAGTTTTTCGTATAAGGATCGGCTCTTACAGATTTGCGTTATTTCTTCCTGAGAAAGCGTTTTCACTTTTTTTCCGTTCCTGTACAGGACAATTTCGTTCAGCGCGTCCGCATCCAATATGGAGATGAGCTTTTTTACGTCGGCGTCGACCGACAACGCCTGTTTCTTATATACCATCCCCCTTCTGAGCGCGGTGTCGGAGATCTCCGAAAATAATCGGACATATACGTTTTCTTCCTTTTTATTCAAAGCGCCGAACAAGATAAAACCCGCAAAAAACAATACGGAATAATTCGGTTTGGAAAAAAGCGATGCGACAAACAGTCCCGCAAGAACCGTTGCGATCGCCACACTGACCGCCTTGCAGATTTTCAGCGCCTTTCCTCTCCGGATCCGCATCGATAATCCCGCCAGCAAGACTCTTCCTCCGTCCAGAGGAAACGCCGGCAGCAAATTGATCGCCGCAATGGAAAAACTTGCTATCGCGGCAGAATCGGTAAACGCATACGTTTCGGGAAACATCCACCATACCGCCACGAAAATAACCCCGATCGCAAGATTGATCAGCGGTCCGGCAAGCGCAATGCGAATCTCGTCTTTTGCTTTCAGCCCGCTTTCTTCCCCGCTGATCACGGCGCCGTATGGCATCAGTGTGATCGTGCGCAAACGGTAGCCGAGCTTTTCCGCGGAAAACGAATGCCCTAACTCATGGAGCAGGGCAACCGTTGTGCTGAGTATAAATATCATTCCTTTTCCCGTAACGACGTAATATACGCCGAATAACCAGAAAAGCGGATGAATCCTGATTTTCAGACTTCCCATATGATCCGGTCTGTTTCGTTATCTACCGTATAGGTGGTAATCCTTTCACCGTCCGCTCCGTAAAAACACAACTCGATCCCTTCCCCCAGGCTGTATCCCAAAGGAATATTGCCATACACCTGTGATCCGAGCTCCTGATACGCATAATCGATGCCGCTGATGACCGTCTTGAATTTCGTGGAATGCGTGATCTCAATCGTGTATTTTCCGTTTTCGTCGGCGGTAAGCGCCGTGATCTCTCCATCACAGGGAGAATAAATGCTGCCCTTTGCCGCAAACGTCATCACCCCGCCGTCAACGGCGACTTCTCCGTCCGTCATCGGCAACATCGGCGCAAAACTGTTATATTCCCGTACGTCCGCCTGTTCCGTCTGCGTGTTGAAAACCGAATTCAAAAAAACCGATAACCCGCTGTTCGGCATGAATAAGTTGGACAAAACAATCACGCTGAGAAGCGCGACAACCACCGCAAGCTGTACCCCGATCACCGAAACCTTGAACTTTTTCTTGGCAACCGGCTTCTCTTCTTCTTTTTCCGCTTCCGCTACAACCGGCTCCGATTCCGGCATTTCAGCCGCAATGTCTTCCGGCTTTTCCGCTTCCAGTTCCCGATTCACTTTCTCGATCGCAAGTTCCTTTACGTCTTCCTTCCGCGGTTCCTTCTTTTTCTTTCTCCGCTTCGGCGCGGTATATGTTATACTGCACGTATTAACGGGAATTTCCAGCATTTCAGAATAAATCGTTTCTTCATTCATAATTTTTTCTCCTTGTCCTTTCGCTATATTAAAAAATATGCCGCTCTTTGCACAACTATTCATGAAAATGACTAAATTCATCCGTCGCCTTTTGTCGAATCTGCACGAACCGTGAATTTCATATCTTTTTTTGGATTTGCCGCTTTGTCTCCATAAAGAAAAAAATTTAAAAAACTCATGGAGAATTGTTGACAAAACTCCTTATTTTATGTATAATAACTTAGCAATTGAATGGCGGCGTAGCTTAGTTGGTTATAGCGGCCGGTTCATACCCGGCAGGTCGTTGGTTCGAGTCCGACCGCCGCTACCAAAAACTGAATTTAACCGGCCCCTTGGTCAAGCGGTTAAGACACCACCCTTTCACGGTGGTATCATGGGTTCGAGTCCCGTAGGGGTCACCAACAGTAACCTAAATCGAAGCACTTCGATTTAGGTTATTTTTTTACATAAGAGGTTAAAATGCAATGGATTTATGAGAAAAACGAAAATAACTCTGCAAGATTTGTTTTAGGGCAAATAAATGACGTTACAGGCAGAACTTTGCTTTGTTTCGGCGTTAATCCCGGTACGGCAACCCCGGAGTGTTTAGACCCCACGATAGAGAAGGTTAAAAAGATAAGTAAATATAATGGTTATGATAATCGGATCATGCTTAACTTATATCCGCAACAAGTCACAGATCCAAACGGTTTGCATTTGGAAAGAGATGCATGTTTGGTGAAAGCAAACCTTTTACATATCAAAAAAACAGCGGAACATTTTGCGGATTGCGACGTGCTTTTAGCGTATGGAAATTTAATTTC
Organism: uncultured Clostridia bacterium; assembly: GCA_944367565.1. Classification (GTDB taxonomy): domain Bacteria; phylum Bacillota; class Clostridia; order Christensenellales; family Borkfalkiaceae; genus UMGS775. The sequence continues at coordinate 79,576 of CALVWR010000005.1, read as the reverse complement.
AAAACGTAAGTATTTAAAAATTTGTTTAAGCGAAATTATTGAATTATTAAACGGCGAGCAGAAAAAGAAAATTAAAATTATAAAACTTACTAAAAAGAATAATCCTGTACACCCGCTTTATCAAAAAAACAATTCCACACTGATTGAATTCATAATTTAATAAACGGCTGCTTATCAGATGAGTGAGAAGCGGATTCTCGGCAAAGAGCACCCTCTGAAAACGATTTTGTTTTTTAAAACGAATCCTTTATATACCTCAGAGGCTCATTATCGAATAAAACCGCCGATATAGACGAAAAGATAATTTTTTCCGGCGGTAAACTTTTTTGCAAACAATACGGCCCCGATACTCTGCATACAGAAGAGTACGGGGCCGCAGTCTTTTCGATGTACCGGCGACGATCGTATCTTTGCCGGTTGTTTCTGCCGCATTTCAGAATTCAAGATGGCAAATTTCACGCGGAGACCGTCTGTATAATACGACTTTCCTTCCCGTTGCCGCAACGAATTCCGCCTTCAGCAAGGCTGCAAGTTCCGCACCCGTTTCCGACGCGCTTTTTTCGCTGTTCTCCAGTACGGTCAGCTTGATAAGCTCCCTCGCGTCCAACGCGTCCGAAAAAGACCGGACCATGTTTTCCGTGATTCCGTTCTTCCCGATCTGTCCGATCGGCTCGATCTTTGCGGCCATGCCGCGTAAATGACTTCTTTGTTTGCTCGTCAGCATCGTTTTTACTCCATATATTCAAATTCCGTTCCGCCCAATAGGATGGTCGATCCGTTTTCCGCGCCCATTTCCTTTAACTTTTTGAAAATACCCCTGTCCTTCAGCACTTTATGCATATACGAAACGGAATGCGTATCCGTAAGTACGACGTTCCTCGATAAAACATCCACAAGCGTCCCCTCGATCACGAAAGATCCGTCGTCGTTGCGGTAAATTTCATAATCGAGTTTTTCCGGCTTTGTATATTCAAACGGTTCGAATTCCTCCGGCTTGACGGGCGGCAGTTTTTCCAGTTCTTCCGTAATAACCTTCAGCAATACATCCAAATTTTCCCCGTTTATCGCGGAGATCGGCACCGTTTTATACCGTTTGCCGATCTTTTTCCTGAACGCCGCGATCTTTTCTTCCGCTCCGAAACAATCGCATTTATTCAGCGCGACGATCTGCTTCTTCTCAGCCAGAACGGTAGAGTAATGTTGCAGTTCCGCGTTGATTTTCTCGAAATCCTCCCAGGCGTCCCGCCCTTCCGATTCGGAGATATCCACCACGTGTACCAGCATCCTCGTCCGCTCGATATGGCGCAGAAATTCGATGCCGAGTCCCGCACCGTCCGACGCCCCTTCGATCAGTCCCGGGATGTCCGCCACGACAAACTGCGTTCCGTAACGGTCGCATACCCCGAGATTGGGCGACAATGTGGTAAAATGATAATTTGCGATCTTCGGCCGCGCTTTGGTGATCTTCGAAAGCAACGTCGACTTCCCAACGTTCGGAAACCCGACCAGACCCACGTCCGCAATGGTTTTCAGTTCCAAAATCACTTCGTGCGCTTCCGTCTTTTCCCCTGTCTGGGAAAAATGCGGAGCATGACGGCGGCTCGTCACGAACCGCGCGTTTCCTTTCCCGCCGTCTCCGCCGACAAGCACGGTCTTTCTCTGCCCGTCTTCAAACACATCCGCGATAATCCCCCCGCTTTCCGCATCGCGGATGATCGTTCCGACGGGAACTTTCAGTATCAGATCCTCTCCGTTCTTGCCGAAACAGTTTTTCGGTCCGCCGCGTTCTCCGTTTTCCGCGGCAAACTTGTTCTTGTAATAATATTCCGCAAGACTGTTCATATGGCGGTCTCCGACAAACACGACGTCTCCGCCCTTACCGCCGTCTCCGCCGTCCGGACCTCCGTTCACTACACCCTTGAAATGAAGAAACGACGTGATCCCGTCCCCTCCGTTTCCGGCTTTTATCTGCAAAATAACTCTGTCTATAAACATGATGATTTCCCGTTTTTTATTTTCTTTTCACAAAGCGACGCAATCGGACAGATCTCGCACGCAGGGTGCGCCGCTTTACATACCTGTCTTCCCAGATAAATGAGATAATGATGCATTTTTCTCCATACGCTCTTATCCAGAATTTCCATCAGCTGCGCTTCCGTTTTTCCGACGTTATCCGCATGAGCCAGTCCGATGCGGTTGCTCACGCGGAATACATGGGTATCCACCGCAATGGCGTCCCCGCCGAACGCCACGGAATATACCACGTTTGCCGTCTTCACGCCCACGCCCGCAAGCGTTTCCAAATCCTTTTTTTCCCGCGGAACTTCCCCGTGAAATCGGTTTACGATATCCGCCGATGCCGAAAGAATATGCGCCGCTTTCGTCTTGTACAGTCCGCAGGAAAAGATACGTTTTTCCAGTTCTTCCTGCGAAAGCGTCAGCATCGTTTCCGGCGTATTGTATTGCTTGAAAAGCTCTCTCGTCACGAGATTCACCCGCGCATCGGTACATTGCGCGGACAGCATCACGGCGATCAGCAATTCATACGGCGTTTTATATTCGAGCGCAGGCTTATCGGAAAAATTTTCCGAAAGGATGCGTACGATTTCTCTTGCGGTTTCTTTTTTCATGAGAACTTGTCCTTTGTTTGCCGAAAGTTCCGCCGCCGCATGACGCGGCGGCGACGGAATCGCTTTTATTTCAGTGTATCACAAAAGCCGTATTTTTACAATTGTTTTTCACACGCTTTTGAATCCGCCCCCCGAAAAGGCAAAAAACCCCGCGAAGGAATCAAACCTCATTCCCTGCGCCAGGCGTTTTGCAAAGGGAAAATACCGCCCGGAGACCTTTACGCTCAACCCGCATCCCACATAGGCCTGTTTGGGCGTATTCACGATCTCTGCGGGTACGCCTCTTCTTCTCAGTTCTTCCGCAAACCGCATGGTGTGCGTACGGGAACGGAAAGCCACAATTACGTAATCCATGTCTTTTCTCCTTTTGTATCGGCATAACTTACACCGCCGCATAATACACTATATTGTCATCGATTTTGAAATGTGAAAGGATTTGAAAAATGATTTATTTTGACAATGCCGCAACGGGCGGATTCAAAGCGGCGGCGGTAACCGAAGCGGCGGTAACCGCCGTAAAATATCTGTGTGCCAATCCGGGAAGAAGCGGACACCGTTTATCGATAACGGGAGCAAAAACGGTGCTTGCCGCGCGCATGAGTCTGGCAAAACTGTTCAACGCAGAAGATTCCGACCGTGTGATTTTTACGAAAAACGCTACGGAAGCGCTGAATCTTGCGCTGCAGGGCACTGCGCGGAGAAACGGACACATCGTCACCACGATCTACGAGCATAATTCCGTGTGGCGCACGCTGACGCATCTGAAAGAGGAATACGGAATCCGCGTCAGCGTGACCGACGGGACGCCGGAATCGATCGCCGCGGCGCTGACCGACGAAACGTATCTCGTGATGGTCAATCACGTCAGCAACGTGACCGGACGCGAAGCCGATCTTCCCGCGATCGGGAACGTGTTGAAAAAAACGGGCGTTCTTTTTGCCTGCGACTGTTCTCAGAGCGCGGGACACGTTCCGATCGACATGAAAAAATGCGGCATCCGTATTCTTTGCGCTGCCGGACATAAGGGAATGGGCGGCATCATGGGCAGCGGTTTTCTGATTTTCGACGGCGACACCGAAATACGTCCCGTTCTTTTCGGCGGCACGGGAACGGAATCGCTCAACACATCGCAGCCGACATTCTATCCCGACCGACTGGAAAGCGGCACGCTGAATCTTCCCGCCATTGCCGCGCTCGGAGAAGCGGCGGAATATGTACGGCCCAATCTGAAAATTTTCGGGGAGACGCTTTATACGTTGACGGACGCGCTCATCGGGGAGCTCAAGCATCTGCCCTTTGTGAGAATTTATTCCGAACCGAATCGGTTCGGAATCGTATCGTTCGCCGCAAAAATCCCCAGCGCGGAACTTGCGGACATTCTCTCTTCCCGCTACGACATCGCCGCGCGCGGCGGACTGCACTGCGCCCCCGTGATCCATAAACACCTCGGAACCGAACGCGACGGACTGGTGCGCGTAAGTTTTGCACCTCAGAATTCACTGCGGGAAATTTCTGCGCTGATCAAGGCGCTGGGACAGATTCTGCAAGGCGGCGCACCGGTCTGACAATTCAAAAAGCCCCTGCGCAGGGGCTTTTTGAATTGTCATATCTTTTTCAGTTCCGCCGCGACCTTGTTGAGCATGGCGCGTTTTTTCCCGTCGAGCATCGGAGAGAGCATCGAGACAAACCGATCGATATCTTCGTTGCTTAACGTTCCGTTGCGCTTTCCCTTTTCCGCCTCTTTGACAATGGCTTTCATCAGTTCTTCTTCCGAAGCGCCGTTGTACTTACCCGCCAGAGAACCAATGAGATCGGCAAGATTCTGCCCTCCCTTTCCGCCGTTTTCTTCGGATTCATTCACGAAATTTCTGAAGTCCTGCATAATTCCTCCTCTTTGCGCCGTATAAGCGCGCTCAACTTAATCATATGCCGGACATATAATATAATGCTACCGCTATCGAAAAAGAGGGTAAATTTATGGAACTTCTGCAAACATTACTCAATTTGCTTTTCCCGGGAAAAGGAGCGCAGCTGGAACCGCTTCTCCGTTATGCCGCGGAAAACGGATTCGATCTTAAAAGAATGCTCGGCAATCTGGACGTTTCCGCACTTGCACCCCTTCTCGGCGGACTGTTTACCTCTCCTTCCGCCCCGAAGGCAGACGATACGGCAAAAAAAGCGATGGCGCCGTCGGAACCCGTGGCGCGCATTGCAGATCGGGATATCGTGAATTGTCTCAATTCCTATTTATCCTCCGGTGACTGAAAACAATTCCGCTGTTTTTTATTGAAAAATCGACGGGCGCGGCGCCTTTCGGCGCCGCGCCCGCAGTCTTTTCGGACGTTTCCGGATAAAATTTTCCGCCGTATTCGGGAGCGCTCAAAGATAAGCGATCAGCAGACTCATCAGCGGGATGGTCAGAATACAAAGGCAGGTATTGAGCAAAACCGCCGGAGAAGCGGTAAAGGGATCGCCGCCGTACTGTTCGGAAAACAGCAGCGTCTGCGTGGCTGTGGGCATGGCGCAGGAAAAAAACACGCAGCATTTCACCTCGACGCTGACCGACGGAAACAGCAGCATCAACCCGAACGCGATGAGGGGAAACACGACGAGTTTCAGCGCCGAAGAGCAGTACACCCAACCGTTTGCAAAAAGCTGTTTAAAATTCATCTGCGCGAGGCGGATGCCCACGATCGACATCGAAAGCGGCGTTGTCATATCCGCGAGGAGGTTGAAGCTGGAACTCAGTTTGACGAAAAGATCGTTCACAAACGTTCCCGCTTCTCCGATTTGGCTGATCGGTTGTTTCAGTATGATAAAGAGGGGCAGGCTGACGCACAATGCGAGAAACGGCGGATTGATAAAGGCTTTCTTTACGCGCACATAACTCTTGTCGCCGGTGATGAGCCAGATCCCCACCGTCCAGCTCAGAAAGTTATAAACCGCCACGAACACCGCGGCATAAATGAGCATTTCCCCCGTATCGAAGAGCGATTTCAGAAAAGGAAGTCCGAAAAAGCCGCAATTGCCGAACACCGAAGCAAAACGCACTACGCGGATACGGACGTCGTTCTTCTTTCCCGCAAATAGAAGCAATACCAGCCCCACCATGACGAGATGTGCGGCAAACGCCAGTCCCGCGGTGATCAGCATATTGATCAGAACCGAAGGATCGTAATCGGTCCGCTGAAAGCTCATGAACGTCAGAAACGGCTGACAGGCGAAGAGCATAAAGGACGAAAAGACCTTCGTCGCCCCCTGCGGCAGACAATGGCATTTTTCCAGAATAAATGCCGGTACCGCCAGAAATACCATTGTAATCACGGTGAGCATCACCGTTAAAAATCCGATTTCCATTTTCCTTACTTTATTTCTCCGTCTCTGATCAGCGGCGCCTGCTCCGAAAACAAAAACGCCTTGAGCGTCCCGTCGTCCCGAACCGTTTCCGGCACGAAAATCCCGCCTTTCGGGATATGTACGACCTCGTGAAAGTCCGTTCCCGAAATCTTTTTCAGATGAAACCCGTCGGCGAACGCTTCGGCAACGGCGTTTCTGTTTTCATGCCCGATGTGCCCGTTATACGCTTCCACCCCGTGCAGATATTCGTAATACCCCGCCTTGACGTGACTCCTGAACGGATGCGACTGCGCCATAAAGATCCCCGCCTCTTCACAAAGCGCAAACAATTCTTTTTGCGTATATGTATAAAGGGGCGGATTGTCGTAAAAAAACGCCCTGTCGAATCCGTAGAGAAGATATTCCGAAAAATATCCTTCCGCGTCGTACGCGCGCACTTCCGACCCCAAAAAGGGCAAAATTCCCTTTTTCCCGACCGCTACGCGAAACTTTTCGTACAAAGAAAAGTAAAAGTCGAGTTTTTCTTTGTGCGTTTCGCCCGGATACAGCGAAAAGCTCGCTTCACAACAATGATTCGTCAGCACGATGCCGCCGTACCCCGCGCGCGCATAAATTTCCGCAAGCTCGTTTTCATCCGCCTGCGCGCATGAACTCCCGCCCTTCGTATGGGCGTGCATTTCCAGTTTATATGTATTTACTCCGCGCATAAAAGCGCCTCCCTTAATTTCGTATCCCGACGTATGCCCTCTTCCGCGGCAAGATAAAGCGCGGCGGTATCGTATCGGGCGTCGTGCGCCGACGGCGCCGCGCCGAACAGCGAGATGCTCGCTCTCGATACATCGTAAGGATAAATCTCCAAAAATTCGCAAAGCTCGCTGAGTTTGGGATATTTATAACTTTTCCCGTCGGCGCGCGGCAATCTGCAAAGCGAAGTAAAATGCTTCATGGAACAAAAACTGCTCTTATAGCGGAACTGTTCTCCCAGCCGTTCGTATTCCGAACGCATAAACATAAAATCAAAGGAAAAATTGTGCGCCGCAAGCACGTCTGCCGCGGAAAAATCCGCCTTGATCTCGTCAAACCTGTCCTCAAACGTCCGCCCGCCGGAAAGCTCTTGCAATATTTCCGCCGTAAATCCGTGTACCGCCGCCGCAGACGGCTCCACATACCCTACGGAAAAAAACATATTCTTTGCCTGTACGGACTCTTTTGTCCGCATCACATAGGATAGCTGACAGATTCGCCCAGGGCGAAGGCCTGTCGTTTCCGTATCAAAATACAGTACCATATACCCCTCTTCCGTAAAAAAAGGGACAAAACCTTCCGATTTTGTCCCGCCTCATTCCTTTGCTCTTACTCGCCCAAAAGTTCGGAATACCGATCCGTGTAAAGTACAACATACTTTTCGTCGTATTCCGTATAATTTCCGTCCTCTTTCTTGCACGCGTTCACCAGCAACGTCTGCCGATTCTGCAATCCCGTCGTCAGCATACCCGACACATAGGATTGCTGCATCTGATACAGATAGAAGGTTTCGTTGTCGTCGTTATCGTCGAGATAGCTTTCCAGATCGGAAATCATCGTGTTGTAATATTCCGCCCAGTCTTTGCAAGGCTTATCGCCGATCTTCTTTTCGTAACCGAGAGAATCGAGATATTCATCCAGCGTCGCGTAACCTTCGCCCGCCTTGAGCGTGAGCGACTTGAAAAGAATGTGATAACCGTAATCGGTGCCCACCACGATGTAACTGCCCGCGCCGTATTCGTCTTTGAGAAGTTCTCTCGCCGCATCGGCAAATTCCTGTACATACGTTTCCGATTCGCCCGATTCCGGAACGGGTTTCACCAAATATCCCTTATATGTGTTGAGGGAACCGGCATCGGTGCTGAACGCGAAGAGCAGGTCGTTCACCCGATCTTCATATTCTTCGATCACCGTTCCCGGCGCCGTCTTGTTCACGCGGTAATACGGCGTACCGCTCACCTGCGTCGTGCTCACGCCGCTTAAAAGCGTGCTGTCGATCAACGCGATAAAATCGTTCAGATCATACCGCGTCACGTCGGTAATCTTATATTCCGGCTCGTAATCGTCGTCCTCCGCGTTTTCCGCATCGCGGTTCAGCCATTCCACTTCTCCCTTGAACGGCAGCGCGTACGCATCGGAAGCCAGCGAATAATCGTGCGTGAATTTCTTGCTGTCATAATCGAAATCATATCCGGCGGTGATCCACGTCGAACGCAGATCCTTCGCTTCCACCCGGGAAATAATCTCCGCACGCTTTGCGCGGTATTCTTCGGTGGAAAGATTTTTCTCTTCTTTAAGCGCGGTGATCTCCGCGTTCTGTGCCGCGTCCACGCCGATCAGCAGATTGTAGACAAATCCGTACCCGCCGTATGCGTTGTACACCACCGGAGCCGTGGAAGACAACCCCGAAAGCGCCGTTTCATATTCCGATACGCTGTAGTTTTTCTGCGCGTTGTACATTTCCGCATACTTCGCTTCCAGATCGGCATAGCTGACCGTTCTCAGAATTTCCAGCGTGATCTGCTGTTCATACCACGAAAGGATAAAGTTTTCGTACTGCGCCGTCAATGCGTCCTTATAATACGCCGTATCGTAGATGGAATCGGTATTGTAATCGAAATCTTCCCCGATCAGTCCGTTCTGTTCCAGCGCCTTGATGACCTTGTTGTATGCCTTCTTCGTTTCGATGTCGGTGATCTTGTATTCGCCCGCGTCTATGCGGAAACCCGTTTCCACACCGCTGCCGATCGGATCGCCCGATTCGTTCTGCACGACGAAACCTTTGGAGTTGTAATCGTTGTAAAATTCTTCCCAGGTGGCGAACCCTTCGTGTTCCTCTTCGTAGTTGGTCGCCCCGGTGGGGACGGTGCGCGTCGTCTCGGAAGACGTTTCCTTTTCCGCCTCTTCTTTCGCTTCCTTGTTGCTTTCGATCATGTCGTTGATCGACTTGTTCGTATTGTAAAGCGCTTCCGCCCGCTCTTCGGACGTGAGATACTTATCGAGATTTTTTTCGATGTCGTATTTATCTTCCGTGACCCCCGTCGCTTTCGCTTTGGCTTTCACGGCGTTCTGGACCAGAATGGCGTTATTCACCAGCTGTTCCATCATCAGTTCCATCGCCTCTTTCTGCGTGTACTGCCCTTGCTGGACGTAATAATACCCGTAATTGATGTACATCAGCACGAGGTCTCTTTTCAGAATATTTTCGACGGGCGCGTCTTCTTCGATCTGCACGGTGGCGACTACCTGATCCATATCGAGATCGGTATCGGTCACTACCAGATTGCACCCTACTGCGGACAGGCAGATCGCAACGGATATCGCCGCCGCCGTCAAAATTTTACCGAATTTTTTCATCGAAGTCTCTCCCCTGAGGAATTAACCCGTTTTTGCGCCGCTTATGCGCTTATAAACGGAAATTATTAAAAAAAAATTATCATTTTACGTATTATTGATTTTAACACAAAGGCAAAAATTTTGCAACGATTTTCAGCTTGTTTTTGCCATCCCGCCCTTAAAACTTGCCGCACAGGCAAAAAATTCCTTCAAAAACGCCAGCATTTCCCCGTTTGAAAGTTCTTCCGGTCCGAATCGCAACGCCGGTTTTACGCTCATGTCGAAACGCGCGCGTCCCTTGTAGCGTTCCACCGCCGCGCGCAATCCTTCGTTTCCCAGCGCCGACAAAGACGAAAACACCGCCTCGCACAGACCTTTCCTGACCACCAGCTGTGTCACGCCCGTTTCCGCCGCCGCGCTCTTCACCGCCGCGATGGAGATCAGATCTTCCACTTCCATCGGCAATTCCCCGTAGAGATCGGTAAGCTCGCTCCGGACTCTCTTTTCCTCTTCCGGCGACGAGATCTCCGCGATCTCCTTATATGCGTCCATTCTCAGCGACGGCGCGGCGATATATTCTTCGGGGATATACGCCGATACGCGGATATCCAGCTCCACAGCCTTCGGCGTTTCCTCCCCCATTTCCTCTTTGAGAAGTTTCGTGTACAGCTCGTAGCCGACTTTGTCCATATGCCCGTGCTGTTCTCTTCCCAGCACGTTCCCCGCACCGCGGATCTCCAGATCCCGCATCGCGATCTTGAACCCGCTCCCGAGTTCGGCAAATTCCATGATGGACGTCAGTCTCTGATACGCCGTTTCGCTCAGCACCTTGTCCCTCTTGAAGGTGAAATACGCGTGCGCCAGACGGTTGCTCCTCCCCACGCGCCCCTTCAGCTGATAGAGCGTGGATAAGCCCAGACGGTCGGCGTCGATGACGATCAGCGTATTCGCACGCGGAAGATCGATTCCGTTTTCGATGATGGTCGTCGAGATCAGCACGTCGCTTTCCCCGCGGTAAAATTCCATCACCGCATTTTCCAAAGCCGTTTCGTTCATCTGTCCGTGCGCCACCGTGAAACGAAGCTCCGGCAGCAGTTTCTTCAGCCGTGCCGCAAAGGTGTTGATGCTCTCCACGCGATTGTACAGCACGAACGCCTGCCCCCCGCGGTTGATCTCCCTGAGCAGGGCGTCCCGCAAAAGCGCGTCGGTCTCTTCCGTAACGTACGTCTGTACGGGAAGCCGCTCCTTCGGCGGCGTGTTGATGGTGCTGATATCGCGTATGCCCGAAAGCGACATGTGCAGCGTGCGCGGTATGGGCGTGGCGGTAAGCGTCAGCGTATCGACGTTGTTTTTCAGAAGTTTGATCTTTTCCTTATGCTCCACGCCGAAACGCTGTTCCTCGTCCAGCACCAGCAGTCCCAGATCCTTGAACTGTACGTCGGAACTGAGCAACCGGTGCGTGCCGATGACGAAATCGACGCTGCCGTCCTTCAGTCCCGCAATGACTTCGCTTTGCTCCTTTGCGCTTCGGAAGCGGTTGAGCACCGCGATGCGCACGCCGAAGTCCTTAAACCGCTCCGCCGCGTTGTTGTAATGCTGCTGCGTCAGAATGGTCGTCGGCGCGAGAAGGGCAGCCTGCTTGCCCGACATCACCGCGCGGAACACCGCGCGAAGCGCCACTTCGGTTTTTCCGTATCCCACGTCCCCGCAGATCAGACGGTCCATCACCTTGTCGGAACACATATCCTGCAGGATATCCAGACTCGCCTGCTTCTGATCGTCCGTCAGCTCGTAGGGAAAGCGCGCCTCGAAAAGTTCCTGCATTTCGGAATCTTCCGTAAAGCGGAAACCCGTCCGTTCCGCTCGCGCCGCGTACAGCTTTTTCAGATCGATGCTCATGGCGCGGATCGAAGCCTTCACCCGCTCCTTGATCTTGTCGAAATCCTTGCCGCCGATCTTCGACAGCGACGGTTTCTGCGTGCCGCCGAGATAGCGGGAAAGCACGTCGAGCTGTTCGACGGAAACGTAAAGGATATCTCCGCCGGCATACTCCACCGCGATATAGTCCTTCGTCCCTTCCGTGGTGGAAATCCGTTTCGTTCCCCGCACGATCCCGATCCCGTGCACCTCGTGAACGGCGTAATCCCCCGCTTCCGGCGCGGAAAAGAACTCCTTGCCCTTCCGCCGCAGCCGTTTGGTTTCGGGCTTGCGCGAAAACAGATCGCCGCTCCCGATGAGCGCCAGTTTGATATCGTGACAGATAAACCCCGAATCCAGCGTGCCCGAAATCACCGAAACGCCGCTTCTGCCGCTCTGCACGCTGTCTACCGAGGATGCGATCTTGTTGTCCGAAAGGTCCCCGTTGAGTCGCTTCGCGCGCTCGGGCGTATCCGCCACCGCCACGATCCTGTATCCCGAATACAGCCAGTTGTTGACGTCCGACAGAAATTCCGCGAACTTCATCTGATACTTTGCCGCGGGACCGCACCGCATCGTAAAGGTCTGCAGCGGACTGAAAAAGGGAATCGCCGTCGTCAGCGTCTGCAACGCCGCAACCCGTTTTTTCGTCAGCAGCAAAAGAAGCTCTTCGCTGTCGCCCAGCTGGCGGTAGGCGAAGGGAAACGCTTCCCCCGCCGCAAGAAGATTCTTAAACCGTTCCGCATGCTCCTTTTCGAGAAAGGCAAGCCCGTCCGCAAGCTGTTTGCATTCGTCGAAAATGACGGTGGTATCGGCGGGAAAAAGATCGAACGGATCGGCGGTCACGCTGTCGAGCAACGGCATCAATACCGACAGCCGGCTGTCCGCCGCGCCGCTCTCCAGCATCTCACCGAGTTCTCCCGCCATCAGCTTCAGCCTGGCGTGCGCTTCCGCCGTCTTCGCACCGTCCGCCGCCGCTTTCAGCTCCTGCGCCAGCCGCTTTTTCTCCCCGTTCCCGATCTGTACGTCGGTAGTGGCGAGGATCTCCGCTTCCTCCGAAAATCCCAGCTTGTCCCGCGATTCGACGTCGTATTCCTTGATGCTTTCGATTTCGTCGCCGAAAAAATCCACGCGCACGGGGTTTTTGCGGTTGATCGGAAAAATTTCCAGGATGTCGCCGCGCAGGGAAAAACAGCCCTCGCAATCCACAATCTCTTCCCGTACATATCCCATCTCCGCAAGTCTCCGCGCGACGGCGTGCGGCTCGATCTCTTCGCCCTTCTTCAGCGTCAGCACGTCGAGACGGGCGGGAAATAACTGCAACAGCGCTTCAAACGTCGTCACCGCCGCCTGCGCCCCCCGCATGATGTCGTAGATCCCGTTCAGCCGACGGAACAGCGACTGCTTTGATACCGCCTTGTTGTACAGCAAAACATCGTCTTTCGGATACAGCACCGCCGTCTTTCTGTCGCTCAATGCCGCAATCTCCGCCGCCGTCTTTTCCAAGGAAGCCGCGTCCTTGATGATAAACAGCGCAAATCCCTCTGCATTGCCCGCGATCAGGCATTTTGCGGCAAACGGCACGTTAAAGACCGCCGTCGGCACGCCGCGGCGGATCGATTCGGCGATTTTGGCAAAATCGCCTCCCAGATTTTCGCTTTTTAATAATTTTCCGAGCATATTCTTCCGCCGTTTCAGCGTTTGTTATACTTCCTCATGATGACGTCGAAATCCTCCCCGCGGGCAAATTCCGCCGCCGCCAATCCCGCCATATGCACCGTTTCCGCAAAGACGGGATACTCTTCCTTCGGAATTCCGGAAAGCACATAATCGATCAGCGGGATGTTTTCTTCCCCCTTAAAGCCGATGCGTATTCTCGCAAACTTTTCCGTTCCGATCTCCGCCACGATGTTCCGCATTCCGTTATGCGTTCCCGCAGACCCCTCCCGACGGATCCGCAAACTGCCCTTCGGCAGGTCGTAATCGTCATACAATACGATCAGATCCTGCGGCGAAGCCTTATAATACGCGAGAAGCTCCTTTACGCTCTCTCCGCTCAGGTTCATATAGGTCTGCGGCTTTGCCACAACTACCTTTTCCCCTTTCACATACCCTTCCGCGACCAACGCGCGGCACTTTTTATGCCGGAAGGCGAGATTCAGCTCTATCGCCGCATCTTCCGCGGCGATAAATCCGAGATTGTGATAGGTTTTTCTGTACTTTTCGTCGGGATTGCCCAGACCCGCTATGATCTTCATATCGCTTTTAAGAACATGAAAGCCGTTTACGGGAAACGGCTTTCTTCTGCATCAGTCTTCGTAAATTTCGGAAAGCGACGAATCGGAATAGATCTTCGTGATCGCCGCCGCAAACAGCTTCGCAACCGAAAGAATTTTGATTTTCGGGAAATCTTTGACCTTGTCCGCCATGTCGATGGTGTCGAGGATTGCGATTTCCTTGATCGGAGACGCCGCCAGCCTGTCCAGCGCCGGACCGCTGAGAACGCCGTGCGTGCAGCAGGCGTACACTTCCTTCGCGCCGTTCTTGACCAGCGCTTCCGCCCCCTGGCAGATGGTTCCCGCCGTATCGATCATGTCGTCCACCATGAGGCAGGTTTTTCCCTGCACGTCGCCGATGATGTTCATGACCTCGATGGCGTTCGCCTTCGGACGCCGCTTATCGACGATCGCAAGCGGACAGTTGATGGTCGAAGCGAAATTGCGCGCCCTCGCCACGCTTCCGACGTCGGGCGAAACCACCACCCAGTCTTCGTTGGTCTTTTTCTTGTAATATTTACTCAGAATCGACGATCCCAGCAGATGATCCACCGGAATATCGAAAAATCCCTGAATCTGCGCCGCGTGCAGGTCCATCGTCAGAACCCTGTCCGCGCCCGCGCTCGTCAGAATGTCGGCAACGAGTTTCGCGGTGATGGGATCGCGCGAACGCGCCTTTCTGTCCTGCCGCGCATACCCGAAATACGGCACCACCGCCGTGATGCGCCCCGCCGAAGCACGACGAGCCGCGTCGATCATGATCAGCAATTCCATCAGATTGTTGTTCACGGGCGCAGACGTGGACTGGATCAAAAATACATCCTTTCCGCGGACCGTTTCGCTCAAATGAACGGAAATTTCACCGTCGCTGAACGTTCCCACTTCGATTCCGCTCAGTTGCATTTTCAATTCCCTGGCGATCGCTTCCGCAAGGGGCTTGTTGGAATTGCCCGAAAACAATTCGATTTCGTTACCGTGTGTAATCATATAAGACCTCTTTGTTTCTTGTTCCGAAAATACGGAATTTCTTCTGTATTCATATTGTACGATAAATATCGCAAATAGTCAAACTATTTTTGTTTTCTCTTGCCTTTAAAATAATTTTTCAGCAATGTTGCACAATTTTCTTCCAGCACCCCGCCTTCGTATGCGGTGCAGTGATTCAGCCCGCTTTCCGTCAGAATGGGAAAACGGCTCACGGCGCTGCCGCTTTTCGGCTCATACGCGCCGAAATACAGCTTTCCGATCCGCGCCCCGGCAATCGCCCCCGCACACATCGGACACGGTTCCAGCGTAACGTACATCTCCGCGCCGTCCAGATGCCACGTCCCGAGCTTTTTCTCCGCCTTTTCGATGGCGAGAATCTCCGCGTGCGCCGTACAGCGGTTGCGCGTTTCCTTCTGATTATACGCCCGCGCGATCACTTTTCCGTCCAGCACGATGACCGCACCCACCGGAACTTCGTCCGCCGCAAACGCCTTTTTTGCCTGCTTCAGCGCAAGCCGCATAAATGCGTTTTTATCCTTCATCTTTTTTATCCGCTCCCGCAAGCGCCGCCAGCAATGCCGGCAGCAGCGTCCTGTTCCTTCCGTAAATTTCTTCCGCGCTCTCCTGCCCGATCGGATGAGACAGACTGTCGCCGCCGACCTCCACCGTAAGGGCGGGAATCCCCAGCGCTTCCACGCACCAGTCCTTATATCCGCCCGCGCTTCCCGACGGCGTGCGCAGGACGTACCCCGTCTCTCCCGCCGCGATCTCCGCCAGCGCCCGATCGCGCGACAGCGCGGGCTCTTGCTGATAAAAATACCAGTATATTTCCTCTCCCTTCGCGTGGAAACTGACCGTCATGTCCGGTCTGACGCGCCGCGTGAACTCCGCCAGCGCGGCGCTCTCCGCCGCACAGAGCGGAAATTCCCCGATAAAATCGCTCGCCCCCGCGCTCCGCTTATTCTGCACGCCCGTCCCCCACCGCGCGGGAAAATTGACGTTCAGGTCGACGCCTTCCGCATTGGCTTTCCACTGCGGTCGTCCTTCCTCGCAGAGCTTTACGCCGTCGGGATTTGTCAGCGGCAAATACACGACGCTCCCCGTCTTCCCGCGAAGTCCGTCCGCCGCCTGCTTCAGCGCAAGCCGCGCCGTGATGTGTTCGCGCGCATGCATGGCATACTGCGCCAGCACGAGAGGTCTGCCCTCCCCGACGGTGCAATATACCAGCGGTCTGCCCTGTTCCGAAAAACCGTAAACGCCCTTCGTTCCCGAAAACGCGCCGTAAAAAGAATAGACTTCCGTCAATACGCTCATATCGCCAGCATATGCCGCCGTTCCGGCTTGTGTTACCCGTCCTATTTATGGTATTTTGTTCCCTCGGCGATCGTGAATGCGCGATAGAGCTGTTCCACAAAGATCAGCCGCATCAGCGTGTGCGGAAAGGTCATATCCGAAAACGACAGAATCAGATCCGCGTGGCGCTTGACTTCGTCGTCCAGCCCGTAAGAACCGCCGATGACAAAGGTGATTTCTCCTGCCGAGTTCCTGATCTCTTCCAGACGGGCGGAGAACGATTCGCTGGAGAACTTTTTCCCTTCCGCCGAAAGGCAGACGACGTAACCTTTCAGTTCCGGAAGAATACGCGCCGCCTCGCGTTTTTTTGCAAGCGCGCGCTCCGCATCCCCTTCTTTGGAAAAATTCTCTTCCCTGACTTCCGTTATTTTAAAGGACGCATAACGCGAAAGGCGTTTTTCATATTCCGCAATGCCGTCTCTGAACCAGCTTTCCTTGACTTTGCCCACGGCTACAAGATTGATTTTCAGCATGCTTCACCTGACAAGCGACGTGATCCACGCGACGACGCACATCGCCGCGCCCGCCGCCGCGAAGAGAAAGAAATATTTGCCCGCGATCGGCGTTTCGGGTTCCAGTCCTTCCGCCGCGTACACCGGCTTTTTATCGAAAAAAACGAGGTATGCCGCCGCCGCGACAAAGCAGATGAGCGCGGTAACCACCGTCGCGGCGTTATAGAGCGACGCGTCGGGCGCAAAATAGCTCAGGATCAAGATGAGCAGATTGTTTACGGCGTGCATCAGAATACAGGGCAACGCCGACCCCGCGCGCAGCGCCACGAGCGCATACATACTCCCTGTGATCAGCGGATAAATAAACTGTGCGGGATTCTGATGGAACAGGGCGAACGCCAGCCCGTTCAGCAGGGCGATCTGCCAGATTTTCATAAAATCCGTGCCGCGGAGAACGGCGCCGCGGAAAAGAAGCTCCTCGCACACGGCGGGAAGCAACGCATACACAAAAAGAGAAAGAACAAACTGCCCCGCGCCGGAAAGCGGAACCGTCACGGCGCTGTAGGAAAGACCCGCGTCGGTCAGGACGCCGACGAAAAGTTCGTTCAGATATCCCAGCCCGAAGAGCATCCCATAGCAGAGCAGCAATCCGACGAGGATATATTTAAAGTGAAATTTTCCCGCACGGAACGCCCTAAGACCGCCTTTCTGCCGTGCGACGAACAGAATGATTGTCAGATAGGAAAGCTGCGCCGCAACGGAAACAAGATAGGTATAGACGTCGCTTTCCGCCGATCCGCCGCACGCGAAAAACACCGTACCGACGAGGAGCAGCACGACGTAAGGAACCAACACGGCGAGGGAAAACGCGATCCCCGACTCCGCGGGATTGAATTCTTCGTTTTTGCGAAACAGCGTGATCATGACTCTACTTTGATTCGATCCTGTATTCCGATGGAACCGACCTGACAGGCGCAAGCCGACTTTTTTACAAGCCGACTTTTTTACGAGGCAAAAGGCAACGGGTATGCCGTTGCCTTCCTGATTCAGCGGTTTGTGATGCGGAACACGTCGTCCGCCGTACCGATCAGCACGATATGATCCTGTTTCTGAAAGACGTAATCGGCCCCGGTAAGCATTTTGAGTACCCCGCCCTTTTTGATGGCGATGATATTGATGTTATGCGCCTGACGCGCTTTGGTGGAAAGCACCGTATTCCCCACCCAGCTGTTGGGCACGGCAATTTCGAAAACCCCGAATTCGGACGAGATCTCGACATAATCGAAGATGTTGTCGGCGTTGAAGCGGATGGCCAGTTTTTCCGCCATGTCCCGTTCGGGATAGGTGACTTCGTCCGCCCCGCAGCGCGAGAGGAATTTTGCCTGAAGTTCGCTGCTCGCTTTGGAAACGACGTATTTCGCGCCGAGCTCTTTGAGCTGCGAAGTCACTTCCAGAGACGATTGAAAATTTTCCCCGATGGCGACAAAACACACGTCGAAATTATTTACGCCGAGACTCTTCAGCACGCTGAGGTTGGTCGCGTCGCCGATGAGGGCGTTGGTGAAACGGGGTGCGAGCTCGTTGATGAGTTCCTCCCGCTTATCGACGATCATGATATCGTTGCCGAGTTCCAGAAGTTTATCGGCAAGGCTTCTGCCGAATCTTCCCATACCGATGATGAGTATCGATTTCATGTTTTTTCTCCTTATTTATCCGATCAGGATCTTTCCTTCCGGACGGCGGACGGGCGGATTCTCCCGTTTTTCCGCGATGGCGGACAGCAGCGAGAACGCCCCCACCCTGCCGCTGAACATCAACAGCGCCAAAAGCGCCTTGGAAAAGACGGAAAGATACGGCGTGATGCCCGTGGTCAGACCGACCGTGCCGATGGCGGAGACCGCCTCGAACAAAAGTTGTTCCATGCTCATCGCCGGCGATTCCGCAGCGGTGAGCAGCATCACCGAAACGATGACCGCGATGAGGTATACGCCGATGATGGCGAACGCCTGTAAAATGACAGACGTATTGACGTTTTTCTTCCCTACGGTGGCGGAAGTATCGCTCTTCGCCGCGGCAAACAGCCCCATGATCGCCACGACGACGGTGGTGATCTTCACGCCGCCCGCCGTGGAACCGGTGTTGCCGCCGATGAACATCAGCACGACCGTCCACAGCAGCCCGCCTTCGGAAAGTTTATCCATCGGCGCGGTATTGAACCCAGCCGTTCTCGGCGAGATCGACTGGAAAAACGAGGCGAGCACGCGCTCTTCGAGGGTGAAACCCGCAAACGCCGCGTCGGCTTCCGAGAAAAAGAATACGGCGGCGCTGCCGAAGATGAGCGCCAGCGTAAAGAGAATGACGATCTTCGTGTGCAGCGCGTATTTTCTGAAACGGAAACGGCAGTCGACCACGTCCCCCCACACGACGAAGCCCAGCCCGCCGACGACGATGAGGAACATGATGGTGAGATTGACGACCGCGTCCCCTTTGTATCCCGTAAGGGAGGCGAATTCTGTCCCCAGAACGCCCATCAGATCGAATCCGGCGTTGCAGAAGGCGGAAACGGCGTGGAACACGGAAAAATACAACCCCTGCCCCCAGCCGAAATCGCCGACGAACCGCGTGGCGAGCACCGCCGCGCCCAGCAGTTCGAAAAACAGCGTGAACAGCAAAATGCGCTTGATCAGATGCAGCATGCCGCCGATGCGCCCCGTGCCGGAGGATTCCATCAGCACCCGCCGTTCGTACAGCCCGATCTTTCTGCGCAGGAACATGCTGAACATGGTGATGACCGTCATGAACCCCACCCCGCCGATCTGGATGAGCAGGATGATGACGATCTGCCCGAACGTGGACCAATAGATGTACGTATCGTACACGATCAGCCCCGTAACGCACGTCGCGCTCGTCGCGGTGAAAAGCGCGTCAATAAACGGCGACCAGATCCTGTCCTTGCTGGAAATCGGCAGGCACAGCAGCATCGTGCCGATCAGGATGACCACAAGGTAACCGAGTACGAGAAATTTCGCCGCGGTCAGCTTTCGTTTCAACCTTATCAATGTATTTTCTTCCTTAATAAATTATCGGATCTCGTCCGTTTGTGTCAATGCAGATTGTTCAACGCGTTTTTCAGCGGAATCGACGCTTTCGCGTTGAGCATAAGATCGGCAAAATTTCCTTTCAAATATTGAATATATCCCTCCGCCGCGATCATGCACGCATTGTCGGTGCAATAGCGCTTTTCCGGCAGAATCAGCGTTTTCTTTTCCCTCTCCGCCCGCTCGGTGAGCAGCTCGCGCAAATATCCGTTGGCGGCGACGCCGCCGCCCGCCGTAACCGTGTTCACGCCGCGCTCCCGCGCCGCCCGAAACAGCTTGTCGGCAAGTACGTTGAGCGCCGCGCTCTGAAAGGAACACGCCAGATCGGCTTTCCCGAAGTCTTCGCCTTTTTGCGCGGCGGTATGCACAAAATTGATCACCGCCGTTTTCAGACCGCTGTAAGAAAAATCGTATCCCCCCGCACCCTTGAGCATCCGCGGCAGACTGACGGTATTCTTTCCCTCCCGCGCAAGCCGTTCCACACTCGGCCCGCCGGGATAAGGCAACCCCAGCACCCGCGCGACTTTGTCGAAGGCTTCGCCGACGGCGTCGTCCAGCGTGGACCCGAGCACTTCGTGTTCTTCATACGATTTCACGTGAATGATCGCCGTATGTCCGCCGCTCGCCAGCAACGTCATGAAAGGCGGCCTGAGTTCTTCGTTTGCAAGGTATGCCGCCGCAATATGCCCGCGGATGTGATTCACCGCCACCAGCGGCTTCCCGATCGCATACGCATACGCTTTCGCAAAGGATACCCCCACCAGCAACGCGCCGAGCAGTCCCGCTCCGTACGTCACCGCCACGGCGTCGAGATCCTCCGCCCTTATCCCCGCCGCC
The DNA here is from genome assembly GCA_944367565.1 of uncultured Clostridia bacterium. Classification (GTDB taxonomy): domain Bacteria; phylum Bacillota; class Clostridia; order Christensenellales; family Borkfalkiaceae; genus UMGS775. The sequence goes on along the minus strand of CALVWR010000005.1, from coordinate 59,309 downwards.
GCAAAAGCGCGCCGCGTCGCATCGAGAATCGCGTCGGTATGGATGCGCGAGGCGATCTCCGGCACCACGCCTCCGAACCGTATGTGCTCCGGAGCGGACGACACGATCTCGTCCGCGAGAATCTTTCTTCCGCCCCTGACGAGGCTCACCGCCGTCTCGTCGCAGGAAGTTTCTATCCCCAGAATCAGTGCGTCCCGTTTTTCCACGTCTCTCACACCGCCCCTTGCGACTTTTTCAGATAGTCGATGATAAATTCCTGAATCTCCCCGTCCATCACCGCCGCAACGTTTCCCGTTTCGCAGCCGGTGCGGTGATCTTTCACCATCGTATACGGACAGAAAACGTAACTGCGGATCTGGCTGCCCCATTCGATCTTTTTGATCTCGCCTTTCAGACTCTGCTCCTTTTCCAGCCGCTCGCTTTCCCTCTTCTCGATGAGTTTGCTCATGAGCATCTTCATCGCCATTTCTTTGTTCTGCACCTGACTGCGCTCGTTCTGGCACGCCACCACGATCCCCGTCGGAATGTGCGTAATCCGCACCGCGCTGTCCGTCTTGTTGATGTGCTGTCCGCCCGCGCCGCCGCTCCGGTATGTGTCGATCTTCAGATCTTCCGGCCGGATCTGAATTTCCCCTTCGTCCTCGATTTCCGGCATCACTTCCAACGACGCAAACGACGTGTGCCTCCGCTTGTTGGAATCGAACGGCGAAATGCGCACCAGACGGTGTACGCCCTTTTCCGCTTTCAGATATCCGTAAGCGTACAGCCCTTCGAATTTCAGCGTCACGCTCTTGATCCCCGCTTCGTCGCCGTCCAGACGGTCGAGTTCGTAAACCTTATATCCCTGTCTTTCCCCGTACCGCATATACATCCGATACAGCATCGACACCCAGTCGCACGCCTCCGTGCCGCCCGCGCCGGCGTGCAAGGTCAAAATGGCGTTGCACGCGTCGTACTTGCCGCCGAGGAGGGCTTTCAAATGCATCTCCTCGATGTCGTCCGACGCCTTTTTCAGCTCCTTTTCCAGATCCTCGAGCAGACTTTCATCCTGCTCCTCTTCCAGCAGCGACAGAATCTCTTCCGTGTCGTTGATGGCTTTTTCCGCCGCGTCAAACGTCTCCGTCTTGTTTTCGATGGCGGCGATCTCTTTGGCAAGCTGCTGCGACCGCTTGAGGTCGGACCACACTTCCTCTTTTTCCGATTCCGCCTTTTTTTCCTTCAGTTCTTCCCTCAGCCTGGCTAAGTCAAAGAGAGTATCCTGCTTCCGTGAGGAGTCGCCTAAGTTCCTTTATCTTTAATCTGTATTCGTCGGTTCTGATCATGTTTGCCTCCGATTTTTTCGCGGCCGAGCCGCGTACGATACGCTTTTATTTTAACCTTATTTCCCCTTATTGTCAAGAAAAATGCACTCTTAACGCTTTTTCCCGCAAATTCCTTGCTTTTTATCGTAAAAAAACTGAAAAATTCCGTCGATCGGTTTTTTTACGGCGGAAACCCGTTATGCCGCTTAAAGATTCCTTCTGAAAAGTTCGCAAAGCCTCACGCGTATGCGCGTATCGGCGCAAAAAGAACCTGATAAGTCAGAGCGAAGCCTTCCTTGCCTGCGGCATCGCCGCAAAGGCGCGCGGTGTTCGCTCCGGCAGACCGCGCACGCAGTAACTTGCCGAATGTACGGCGATCGTTTCGCAATTGATCGGAAAGCGCACTTCTCTTTCCGAAACCCTTCTAAAAACCGGACTGAAAGCGTCCGGCTTCCGTTATCAATCCGTGCGGACGGAACGATAAAAGCCCGCAGCAGCGGACTTTTTCTAACCGAGCGACACCAGCACGATGGCGGGAACGATCACGGCTACGGCGAGGCAATCTTTCCAATTCGGCTTTTCTTTAAAGATAAGAAAATCGAGCAGGGTCACAAGAACGATGTTGCCGCTGCACGTAACGGGAAAAAACACCGACGCGGGCAGACTTTTCGCGCCTTCCAGCGAGCAGATGAGCGCGCCGCCGCACGTTAAGGCATAAAGCGCGCAAGCGACAAAATTCCTGCCGCCATACACCGCTTTGTTTTCCGAAAGCACGGCTTTTGTTCTGGGAAAACGCGCAAGTAAAACCACACCCGCAAGCACGAGCACGAATCCCTGCGTAAGTACGGAAAAACTGACGGAATCTGTTTCCGGCACGAAACGCGCGTTATAGGAAATGACGATATTCGCCAATCCCGAGATCAACGCGCCCGCCAAACAAAGCGCAACCGCCCCGCCCGCACCCTTCTTGTTTTCCGTTTCCTGCACCTGTTTTTCTTTTTTCGGAAGATTTTTCAACACGAACGCGCAGAGCATGAGCGCCACGCCGCTCATCTTCATGGCGGTAACGCTCTCGTCCCAAAAAAGGATACCGAAAAGATACGGAAGCGCGGTAGAACCGACGGTGGTTGCGACGATATAAGTCGCAACCTTGCCCGCGGCGTAGGCTTTCAGTCCGACTACGGACGACACAATTCCGACGACGGCATACGCGAACGCGAAGAGACAGTTCGCAGGATAGAGCGTGACGGAAAAAAGATTGACGGCGAGAAAAAACGCGATGGAAAACACCGCCACGAAGAGCGTAAAAAACAGCCCCTCCGTCCAGCCGCTGCCCGCAATATTTTTGGATTTTTTCATGAACATGGCGGAAAACGCCGCACATACGACGTTTCCCGCCATCAATAAAGTATTCATCGCACCCCTGTTTTGACGCAACAAAAATTTAGCATCCGCCGACAAAAAAGCATAGTCCTTTCTTATTTTAAGAATATTCTCGTCTTTTCTCAGTTTATCAGACGGAAATCGTCTTGTCAATCAAAAAAGCGAAGCGCGCTCCGGTATTTTTACCGGAGCGCGCTTCGTCTTCTATTCTTCCGCCGCGGCTTTGCGGGAAAAGATCGCGCAGAGTTTTTTTACGTCGAACTTGGGTTTTCTGTCATAAGTATACAAGCCGTTCTTCTCCTGTTCCACGTCGGTCAGCTGCGTGTAGCAGAACGCGAAGATTTTCGGATTATCGAGCAATGCGTCGGTCAGAGCGCGCACGCGTTCAAACCATTCCTCTTCGCTTTTCGGCGCGTTGCCGTATCCCCATCCGTTTTCGGCAGACCATGCCGTCCCGCCGTATTCGCTCACGAAAAAGTGCTGCCCTTTTTTGTATTGCTGACGGGGCATGAAGTCTTCAAACTCCCCGCTTTCTCCGAGCGTTTTGAAAATCTCGGCAAATTTTTGCGGATCCTGTTCATAAAAGTGCACGTCGTAAATATCCGTAACGACGTGATAGTTTCCGCTCGTATCGATGACGGGACGCGTTTTGTCCAACGCTTTGGACGCGCGATATACCGTTTCCAAAATGATGTCGTTCTGTTTTCTGCCGTCGATATCCCACGTTTCGTTGAACGGACACCAGCCCACGATCGAAGGATGATTGTAATCCCGCTCCATCTCCTCCAGCCATTCGTTGAGAACGGGATAAACGGCGTCCGCATACGAAAGATCCAACCCCCAGTTGGGATATTCTCCCCAGACGATGTATCCTTCTTTGTCGCAATGGTACAGATACCGCTCTTCAAAGACCTTTTCGTGCAGACGCGCGCCGTTGAAGCCCGCCGCCTTGGCGCGGACGATGTCGGCAAGAAGTTCTTCATCGGACGGCGCCGTGTAGATGCCGTCCGGATAAAATCCCTGATCGAGGATCAGCCGCTGAAACACCGATCTCCCGTTCAGATAGAACTTCATATCGCGATATTCGATCTTTCTCAGCCCGAAATAACTCTTTACGCGGTCTTCGCCGTAAGTGAGCGTCACATCGTAAAGCCCGCCTTTGCCGAGCTCCCACAGATGTTTTTCCGTCAGCGGAACGGACAGCGTGATTGCGCCGCCCGTCGTCTTTACCGACGCGCTTCCCGTCGGGGCTCCGTCAAACGACGTTTCCGCGGCAAACGTTCCCGCCCCGACGAGTTCCGCACGGATCACCAGCACGCCCGCATCGGCGTCGGGATCGTATCGGACGCTTTCGATATGCGTCTGCGGCGCCCATTCCAGCCATACCGTCTGCCAGATCCCCGTCGTCCGCGTATAAAAACAGCCGTACGAGCCGTATAGGGAACTTTGTTTTCCCGACGGGACAAGGCGGCTTCTCGTATCGTCCGTAACGTGCACGCATAGCACGTTTTCCCCCTCCTTAACACATTCGGTGACGTCTATTTTAAACGAAACGTATCCGCCGCGATGTGTTCCGCACTTTTCTCCGTTGACGTAAACGACGGCTTCGTAATCCACCGCGCCGAAATGCAGAAAGAGCCTTTCTCCGTGCAACCGTTTCACCGTAAAGGTCCGCCGGTACCATACCGACGGCATAAAGTCTTTGTATCCGAGCCCGGAAAGCCGGCTTTCCGGACAGAACGGCACGAGAATCTTTTCCCCGTAAACGGCGTCCTTTTTCCACAGACCGCGCGCTTCCCCGCTGTTCTGTTCGTCGCGCTCAAATTCCCATTCTCCGTTGAGATTTTCCCATTTTTTCCGCTCAAACTGCGGCTTCGGATGCTCTTTTCTGTACATACCTATTCTCCTTTCACCGTAATCATCTTTATTGCAAGTATACCGTATAAAAGAAAGAAAGTAAATAACATTTACTTTCCAACAGTTGACATATCCTACGATTTTGTCTATAGTAAAAGCGGAGGAAACACAATGGTCACGGTCACATCTGTTCGTCACGCGTATCCCGAGGGTGCGGGTTTCCGCATCGAACGCCCTTTCGGACACGGGGATTACACCTTTCTGCATTTTATGAACGAGATGAATTTTTCCATCGGCGGAGAAACCGTCCGCACCCGTCCCGACGCGTGTATCCTGTACGACAAAACGACGCCGCAATATTTTTCCGGCGGGCCCGTTCTGCACGACTGGATGCATTTTACCTGCACGGACGAAAAAACCGATCTTGCGGGCATCGAACTGAACCGCATCTTTTATCCCGTAAACGGCGGATTCATCACCTACATCACGCAGGAGATCGAGCGGGAATTTTTTGGAAATTTTCCCGATAAGGAACGGATGATTGCCGCGAAATTCGACGAACTCATCGTCAAGCTGAAGCGTTCCCTCAATGCGGAAACGACGCCCGTCGCGCCGGAAACCGCCGCCGCGCTGGAGACATTGCGGCAAGAACTCTTCACCGATCTTTCAAAAAACCGTTCCATCGGGGAAATGGCGCAGCGCGTGGGCTTCAGCGCGTCCCGTTTCTTTGAACTTTATAAAAAGACCTTCGGGATCTCGCCCGTGAACGATCTGATCGTCACGAAGATCAACGCGGCGAAAAATCTGCTCACCTTTACCGATACGCCGATTTCGGAGATTGCCGGAACTCTCGGCTATGCCAACGCGACGCATTTTACCCGCCAATTCAAAGAACGCGTGGGCGCTTCTCCCCTTTCTTACCGTCAGATGACGAAAAATACCTGAAACAAGATCTTTTTCGCGTTCTTTTCGAGAACGCCGATAAAAAAGCCGACGCCGGCGCGGACAGTCTGTCCGCGCCGGCGTCGGTTATAGAGATGTTTATCCGTTTTTTCGGTTACAGAGAAGTTTATTCGTTTTTGCCGCAGCAGTTTTTATATTTTTTACCGCTTCCGCAGGGGCAGGGATCGTTCCTGCCGACGCTCTTCGCCGCGCGGCGGGGTGCGGCGGGACCCGATTCGTTGGTGACGAGATCGCGTTTTTCCTCTTTCTTCACCACGGGGACGCGCTGCAATTCCGCTTTCAGAAGGACGCCCACGGTATCGTCCTGGATGCTCATGGTCATATCCTCGAACATCTCGCGCCCTTCCTTTTTATATTCCACAACGGGGTCGACGTTTCCGTACGAGCGCAGGGAGATTCCTTTTCGGAGCTGATCCATCGCGTCGATATGATCGATCCACTTGCCGTCGACGTTTTTCAGCAGCACGATCTTTTCTATCTCGCGGAAATTGATGCCCTGTTCCTTATAGCGTTCGATCTTCTGCTCGTACACGGAGATGACTTCTTTCGTGAGCTGATCGATCATATAATCGTAATCCCAGTTCACGGCGCGTTCATGCGTCATGAATTCCGTCCCGACAGGCAGCAATTTCGCTTCGATGGTCTTGTTGAGCTGCTCGATGTCCCACGTTTCGGGCTTGTTCTCGTTGTCGATGGCGGTAGACACGGTGTATTTCACAAATTCGGGAATGAGTTCGAGAATTTCCGGATGCACGTCGTCGGATTTGAGAACTTTCAGACGTTCGGCGTACATGACCTCGCGCTGTTTGTTCATCACGTCGTCATATTCGAGAACGTGCTTTCTGATTCCGAAGTTTCTGCCTTCGATGGCGCGCTGTGCGTTCTCGATGCTTCTCGAAAGCATCTTCGCCTGCAACGGTTCGTCTTCCTTCACCTTGAAGAAGGAATACACGCTCTGCAGCCGCTCTCCGCCGAAGCGTTTGATGAGATCGTCCTCGAGAGAGATGAAGAACTGCGACGAGCCGGCGTCGCCCTGCCGTCCGCTTCGTCCGCGGAACTGGTTGTCGATCCGGCGCGATTCGTGACGCTCCGTTCCCAGAATGTGCAATCCTCCCGCCGCGATGACCTTTTCCTTTTCGGCATCGGTCTGCTTTTTGAATTCGTTATAGACGTCCCAATAATGTTTGCGGATCTCCCTGATCTCGTCGGAAACGTCGGAGACAAACGACGTGGCGATCTCGATGTTTTCCGGATCCACGCCCTCTTCTCTCAATTTCCTCTTTGCCAGAAATTCGGGATTGCCGCCGAGCAGGATATCCGTTCCGCGCCCCGCCATGTTCGTGGCGATGGTCACCGCGCCGTACCTTCCCGCCTGCGCGATGATGTCCGCTTCTCTGGCGTGGTTCTTCGCGTTCAGCACGTTGTGCTTGATGCGCTGTTTCAGGAGCAGTTTCGAAATTTCTTCCGACTTTTCCACCGTCACCGTACCGATCAGCACGGGCTGCCCCGCTTCGTGCCGGCGCGCGATCTCCTGAATGATGGCGTTCTGCTTGCCCCGTTCGGTGGAATAAATCACGTCGTTCAGATCTTTCCGGATCACCGGCTTGTTCGTCGGAATCTCTAAAACGTCCAGCCCGTAAATCGAACGGAATTCCTCTTCCTCCGTCTTCGCCGTACCCGTCATGCCCGACAGCTTCTTGTAAAGGCGGAAATAATTCTGGAACGTGATGGTGGCGTAGGTCTTGTTCTCGTCGCGGATCTTCACGTTTTCCTTCGCCTCGATCGCCTGATGCAGTCCGTCGGAATACCTCCGCCCGATCATCAGACGCCCCGTAAATTCATCTACGATGATGACTTCCCCGTCGTTGACGATATAATCGTTATCCCTCTTGAAAATATAATGTGCTTTGAGCGCCTGCTGAATGTGATGGTTGAGGTCCGCATTTTCGATGTCCGCAAGGTTTTCGAGATTGAAAAACCGTTCGGCTTTCGCGGATCCGCTTTCGGTGATCTGCACGCTCTTTTCCTTGATGTCCACCGTAAAATCCACATCGGGAGTCAAGGTCTTTACAAAACGGTTTGCCGAAATATATTTTTCACTCGATTCCTTTCCCCGTCCGGAAATGATGAGCGGCGTTCTCGCTTCGTCGATCAGAATCGAGTCCACTTCGTCGACGATGGCAAACACCAGCGGACGCTGTACCATCTGGCTGACCCGCGTTTTCAGATTGTCTCTTAAATAATCGAATCCGAGTTCGTTGTTGGTTCCGTAAAGAATATCGCAGTTGTACGCCTTTCTCTTTTCGTCGTCCTCCATTCCCGGCACCACCACGCCTACCGTGAGCCCCAGAAATTTATAGATCTTACCCATCCATTCGGCGTCGCGCCGCGCAAGATAGTCGTTCACCGTTACGATATGCACGCCGTTCCCCGTCAGCGCGTTAAGATAGGCGGGCAACGTCGCCACGAGCGTTTTTCCTTCGCCCGTCTTCATCTCCGCGACCCGTCCCTGATGCAGACAGATGCCCCCCATGATCTGTACCTTGTAATGCCGCATATTGAGTACGCGCCACGCCGCTTCCCTTACGACGGCAAACGCGTCGTACAAGATGTCGTCCATTTTTTCTCCGGCGCGCAGCCTCTCTTTCAGCGCCGCCGTCATGGCTTTAAGCTCCTCGTCGGAATACGCCGCATATTTGCTTTCCAACGCCAGCACTTTATCGCTCATCGCGTCGAGCCGGCGCAGATTGCGCCTGTTCTCCCCGCCCAAAATGTATCGGATCAGTCCCATTCTTTCACTCCTTGCACTTAGGATTTTTTCGTTTTTTCCCCCACGGAAACCGCAGCGATCGTAAGGGCATACACCCTCTTTGCGCCGCCTTTCTTCAATGCGGCGGCAACCGCCTGCAACGTTGCGCCCGTCGTGGTCACGTCGTCGAGAATCAGAATCGATTTCCCCTCCGTCAACGTTTTGTCCTTTACGCGGAACGCGTCGATCAGATTCTTCAGCCTGTCTTTTCCCGCCAACGCCGCTTGTCGCGCCGTCAGTCTCTTCTTCCTCAACGGATCTTCCGCAGGAATCCCCGTCAGCGCGGAAAATGCCTCCGCAAGCAACTTCGTCTGATTGTATCCGCGGCGTTTTTCGTCCTTTTCCAGCATCGGGACCGATACCGCCACGTCCGCTTCAAACCCGCTTTCTCCGAATAGCGCCGCAAGATACCCGGCAAATCCTTCCGCCAACCATTTCCCGCCGCCGTATTTGAATTTTTTGATCAGCGTTTCCACCGCGCCCGCATAGCGGAACACGCTTCTGCACCCGTCGATCTCCGTCAGTCGGTTCCTGCAGGTATCGCATACCGGCGCCGCTGCCGCCAGCGGACGGCCGCAATGCGCGCACCGATTTTCGCCGATAAACGGCAATTTCTTTTCACATTCTTCGCAAATATATTTTTCGCCGAAATTCTCCCTGCCGCAGACGGCACACGTCCAACGCGGATCAAACGCCGCGGCGATCAGAAATTTTTTCCATCGTTCAAACATCGAGATACTTTTGCAGATCCTTCACGCGATCGAGCCTTTCCCAGCTGCAATCCGCTTTGCCGAAATGCCCGTATACCGAAGTCTTTTCGTATCCCGGTCTGCGCAGATTAAGCGTTTCGATGATGGAATAAGGACGCAAATCGAATTCCTTTTTCACGATCTCGGAAAGCCGCTGATCGGAAAGTTTTCCCGTTCCGCGCGTATCGACATAGACCGAAACGGGATGCGCCACGCCGATGGCATAGGCGACTTCCAGCACACATTCGTCCGCCAGTCCCGCCGCCACGAGATTCTTGCACACATAGCGCGCCATATACGCCGCGCTTCTGTCGACCTTCGTGGGATCCTTCCCGCTGAACGAACCGCCGCCGTGCGGACATCTGCCGCCGTAGGTGTCGACGATGATCTTTCTGCCCGTCAGTCCCGAATCCCCCGCAGGACCGCCGATCTCGAACCGCCCCGTAGGATTGATATAATACACGGTGTTTTCATCGAGCAGTTCCGCCGGCAGAACTGCATCGACGACATACTTTTTCAAATCCGCCCGCAACGTCTTTGTCGAAACGCTCTCGTCGTGTTGCGAGGAAAGCACCACCGCCGCGACGCGCACGGGTTTCCCGTCCTCGTATTCCACGCTGACCTGCCCCTTTCCGTCGGGTCGCAGGTATTTCAAAAGGCCGCTCTTTCTGACCTCTTCCAACCGTTTGCACAGTTTATGCGAAAGCATCAGCGCAAGCGGCATATATTCTTCGGTCTCCCGGCACGCGTATCCGTACATCATGCCCTGATCCCCCGCGCCGATCCTGTCACGGAGATTGCAGCTGTCCTCCTTGCACTCGAAGGAACAATCCACCCCCAGCGCGATGTCCCCGCTCTGACGGCTGAGCCGCACGTCGATCGCACACGCGTCGGCGCTGAATCCCAACCGATCGTCGGTATAGCCGATCTGTGCGATCTTTTCGCGGGCGATCTTTTCCGCGTCGATCTGCGCGCTTGTGGTGATCTCCCCCATGATCAGCATATAATTATCCTTGACGGCACATTCGCACGCCACCCGCGCATCCCTGTCCTGCTTGAGTATCTCGTCCAGAACGGAATCGGCAATCCTGTCGCAAACCTTGTCGGGATGCCCTTCCGTCACGCTTTCGCTTGTAAAAACTCTCTTCATAGTTCAATCCTTTTATCCGCGTCGGGCCGCGCGGGACTTATTCGCTTTTCTCCGTCCGCCGCACCGCCCGTTGCCGCACGCGTTAAAAAACATACGCGCGTTTTTCTGCCGTAAGCCGCGCGTTTTTCTCCTCGTCCGCCGCCGGCGCCGCCGACGTAAAGACACAAGAAAAATACCCCCGTCCCGTCCTCGTCGCACACGCTTCGGTCAGCTTACGATATTATATACCATTTGCCCCTGTAAGTCAAACGATTTTTTTTCTAAAATTGTTTGCGCACGCCCGCGCCCGCACGGAAAAGCCCGAATTTTGTAAAATAAAACAAAAAATCTTTTCCCCCCGAATTTTGATTGACACTCTTTTTTTTGTGTGTTATAATAGGCAAAAAATCGATTGACTTTTTCGTCAATGTACGGAGAATCGGCATGCCGAAAACGAAAACGCAACTGGAAAAAATCAAATCGGAACGAAAAGACCAGATCCTTCTTGCGGGACTGAAGGTTTTCTGTGAAAAAGGATATGAAGGAGCGAAAGTCGAAGATATCGTGGCGCGGGCGGGATGTTCGCACGGATTGTTTTATCACTATTTCCGGAACAAGAAGGAAATTTTTGACGAGCTTCTGCATTTCAGCGGCAAAGATTCGATTTCGGTGATAGAGAATTTTTTCACGGACGACACAATCAGTTACGAACAGCGGTTAAGGAAATTCCTGTCCCACAATTTCGATCTTGTTTACCGCGATGAAAATTTTTCCTATTATTTTTATTTTTTCATTTCGCGATGGTTTCTGAAAGCGAATGCCGACGGGGAACCGATCGCGGCGGAAAAGCGGCCGCTTCCGAGACTGCTTACGGAATTTTTCAAGAGCGCGCAGGCAAGCGGAGAATTTTCGACAAAGCACTCGCCGCAGGAATGTTGCGCGCTGCTGCACTGTATCATTCAGGGGAACTCCCTCAACACGGTGCTTCTTTCCGCGCCGAAGAAGAAACTTCCCTATCCGAGCATCGATTTCATCATCGATATTTTTAAGAAGTAAACGACCTGTAAAGGAGGCAATATGAAGGAAAAAACGAACAAAAATGCAACAAAAAAGCGCCGTAAAAACGGCGAGCACCTCCACGTTATCGGACAGCTTTCAAAATCCGTAAGGGAATACAAAAAGGATTCCATTTTAACGCCGTTATACGTTACGGTGGAAGTGATTCTGGAAGTGCTTATCCCCTTCGTGACGTCCTATCTCATCGACGCAATCCAGAAACAGGATCTGTCGCGCGTTTTTGCGTTGGGAGGCGCGCTGATCGCAGTCGCGTTCCTCGCGCTGGCGTTCGGCGTTCTGAGCGGCAAGGCGTGCGCAAAGGCGTCGACGGGCTTCGCGAAAAATCTGAGAAAGGATCTGTTTTATCGCGTGCAGACCTTTTCCTTTGCCAACATCGACAAATTTTCCTCGTCGAGCCTGGTCACGCGGCTCACCACCGACGTCACCAACGTGCAGATGGCATATATGATGGTCATCAGGATCGCCATCCGCAGTCCGATGATGTTTATCTTCTCCATCGTGATGGCGTTCGTCATGAGTCCGCGCCTCGCATGGATTTTTGTCATCGTCCTGCCTTTGCTGATCGGCGGACTTGCACTGATTATCTCTAAAGCCGTGCCGTTCTTCAACCGTATCTTCAAAAAGTACGACGCGATGAACGAATCGGTCCAGGAAAACGTCAAGGCGGCGCGCGTCGTCAAAGCCTACGTGCGGGAAGAATACGAATCGGAAAAATTCCGCAAAACCTCCGACAACGTCCGCTCCGACTTCACCAAAGCCGAACGGCTCATCGCCCTCAATACGCCGCTGATGCAGCTTTGTATGTATATCGTAATGCTCATCGTTTCCTTCTTCGGCGCGAAACTTGCCGTCGACAGTCTCGGAAGCGATTTCGGCGTCGACAAGCTGCAGGCGATGATCAACTATTCCACCATGTGCCTCATGAGCATGATGATGCTCTCCATGGTGATTGCCATGATCACCATGTCTGCCGCGTCGGCGCGCCGGATCTGCGAGGTTCTGAAAGAAGAAAGCTCCCTCAAATGCCCCGAAAACGCCCTTACGGTGGTGGAAAACGGCGAGATCGTCTTTCAGAATGTCAATTTCAAATATTCCGAAAAAGCGGAAAAATACGCTTTGAAAAACATTAACCTTACCATTCATTCCGGCGAGACCGTGGGGATTCTCGGCGATACGGGAAGTTCAAAGACCACGCTCGTCAACCTCATCCCCCGCCTTTACGACGTTTCCGTCGGTTCGGTATCCGTCGGCGGGCACGACGTGCGTGAATACGACCTCGACGCCCTGCGCAATCAGATCTCCGTGGTGTTGCAGAAAAACGTGCTGTTTTCCGGGACCATCAAGGAAAATCTCCGCTGGGGCGATCAGAACGCTTCGGACGAGGAACTTGTCCGGGTGTGCAAACTCGCGCAGGCCGACGAATTCATCCAAGGCTTCCCCGAAAAGTACGATACCTTTATCGAACAGGGCGGCGCGAACGTTTCCGGCGGACAAAAACAGCGGCTCTGTATTGCCCGCGCTCTGCTCAAGCGGCCGAAAGTGCTGATTCTCGACGATTCCACCAGCGCCGTCGATACCAAAACCGACGCGCTGATCCGCAAGGCGTTCCGCGACGAAATCCCCCACACCACGAAGATCATCATCGCGCAGCGCGTCGCTTCCGTGCAGGACGCCGATAAAATCATCATCATGAAAAACGGTGAAATCAACGATATCGGTTCCCATGAAGAGCTTCTCAAACGGAACGAAACGTATCGCGATCTCTATTATACGCAAAACAGAGGAGGTGACGAAAATGCCGAGAACTAATATGAGGATGCGCCCCGGCGCTCCGGGTACCGCAGGCAGACAAAAAGCCCGAAAAGGAACGTTCGGCAGACTGTTCAAATACTTATTCAAATACCATAAAGTTGCGCTCATTATCGTATTTTTCTGTCTGATCGTCACCGCCGTGTCCAACGCCGCCGCGCCGATTTTTCTCAACAATATGATCGTCGTCATCGGCAACGGCATCGAACAGGGAATTGCCGCCGGTTCGGCTGCCGCCGGCTGGAACTATATCTGGAGCGATCTGATCCGCATCATTCTCACCATGATCTGTATCTATATTCTCGGTATCTGCGCAAATACCCTTTATACCCAGCTCATGGCAAAGGTGACGCAAGCATTCCTGCATCAGCTCAGAACCGATCTTTTCGATAAAATGCAGCGTTTACCCATCAAATATTTCGATCAGCATACCCACGGCGACATCATGAGCCATTACACCAACGACGTGGACGCCGTACGGCAACTCGTGTCCCAGAGCATTCCGAACCTCTTTTCCTCCATCACGATGCTCGTGTTCCTGCTCTGCATCATGTTCTATTACAGCATATGGCTTTCCCTCGTCGTGTTCCTCGGCGTATTCGTCATGTCGATGATCACGAAAAACATCGGCGGAAAATCGGGAAAATACTTCCTCAAACAGCAAATGGCGCTCGGGAAAACCGAAGGCTTCATCGAAGAAATGATGCACGGACAGAAAGTCGTCAAAGTGTTCTGCCACGAAGAGGAAGCAAAAAAGGATTTCGATGTCATCAACGATCAGCTCTTTGCCGATTCCTGCTCCGCGAATACCTTCGCAAACATCCTGATGCCCATCATGGGCAACGTCGGCAATCTGCTCTATGTCGTCCTCGCCTTCCTCGGCGGGATCATGGCGATCAACGCCTTGCCGAATCTCAGCATTCAATACGGCTTCGGAACTTTGGAAACCCTCACCTATATTGCGATGATCGTTTCCTTCCTTTCGATGAGCCGTCAGTTCACGAACAACATCTCCAACATGGCGCAGCAGATCAACTCCGTCGTCATGGGGCTTGCCGGCGCGGACCGCGTCTTCGAACTGATGGATGAAGAACCGGAAAAGGACGAAGGTTACGTCACGCTGGTCAACGCGAACATCGATGAAAACGGAAACATCACCGAAAGCGATAAACGGACCGGAAAATGGGCATGGAGACATCCGCACAAAGCCGACGGCACGGTGACCTATACCGAACTGAAGGGCGATATCCGTATGTTTGACGTGGATTTCGGTTATGTGGAAAATAAAATCGTATTGCATGACGTGACGCTGTACGCCGAACCGGGTCAGAAAGTGGCATTTGTCGGCGCCACGGGTGCGGGCAAGACCACGATCACCAACCTTATCAACCGTTTTTACGATATTGCGGACGGCAAAATCCGATACGACGGGATCAACATCAATAAAATTAAAAAGGACGATCTGCGCCATTCTCTGGGCATGGTCTTACAGGACACCAATCTGTTTACCGGCACGGTGATGGACAATATCCGTTACGGGAAACTGGACGCGACCGACGAAGAATGTATTGCGGCGGCAAAACTTGCCAACGCGCACGATTTCATCACGCGGCTTCCGGAAGGCTATAACACGATGCTGACCGGCGACGGCAGCAACCTGTCGCAAGGGCAGCGGCAGCTTTTGTCCATTGCCCGCGCGGCGGTCAAGGACGCGCCCGTCATGATCCTGGACGAAGCCACGTCCTCGATCGACACCCATACCGAAGCGCTCGTACAACGCGGTACCGATCAGCTGATGGAAGGAAGAACGGTGTTTGTCATTGCGCACAGGCTCTCGACCGTACAGAACTCCGACGTCATCATGGTACTCGACCACGGCCGCATCATCGAGCGCGGCACGCACGATCAGCTCATCGCCCAAAAGGGCACATATTACCAGCTCTATACCGGCGCTTTCGAACTTGAATAAAATGGAATATTGCAATCTTTGCCCCAACGCCTGCAACGCGGACAGAACCGCGTCTGCGGGCGTTTGCGGTGTTGACGATCGGATCCGCATCGCAAAATATTATCTTCACCCCTTTGAAGAACCAGTCCTCAGCGGAAAGAACGGCAGCGGAACGATTTTTTTCTGCGGCTGTTCGCTAAAATGCGTTTTCTGCCAGAATTACGCAGTTTCCCGTGCGGAACGGGGAAAGATTATTTCCGTGACGGAACTTGCGGAGATCTTTCGGGAACTGGAAGAGCGCGGCGCGCATAACATCAATCTCGTCACTCCCACGCACTATGCGCACCGTATCATCGAAGCGTTGAAACTTTACCGACCGCATATTCCCGTAGTATGGAATACTCACGGCTACGAAACGGAAGAAACCCTCGCATTCATCGCGCCGTACGCGGATATTTTCCTCACCGACGTAAAATATTTTGCCCCCGAAACGGCAAAACGGTACTGCGGCAAGGCGGATTATTTTGCTTATGCTTCCCGCGCGGCGGAAATCATGTGCGAAAAACCGCTTATCTTTCAGGACGGAATGATGCAATCGGGAACGATCGTCCGACATCTCGTTTTGCCGCAGAACGTCGAAGATTCCCTCAGGATTCTCGACTGGTTCGCGCCCCTTAAAGACAAGGCGTATTTATCGCTGATGTCGCAATACACCCCCTTCGGAAAAATAGACGCCTTTCCCGAACTGCAACGGAAAATCACAAAAAGGGAATATCATAAAGTCCTCGATCATGCGCTTTCTCTCGGAATCGAAAATATCTTTGTACAGGAACTGAAATCTTCGGGCGGGGAATACATCCCCGCATGGGATTATTGAAAAAACGCGCAAATTCCGCGCCGTGTCAACGCAAAACAAGAAGGCTTCCCGCTGAAGGAAGCCTTCTTGTTTTGCATTTTCTGCATGACCGAACACCGAAAGATTTGTTCAAACTAAATCTTAAAAAGTGTTGCTCTTCGTTTGACAATTCATCTTTAGCGTTTATGCAAATATTGCGCGTTTCCTTTTCGGATCGCGGTTATTGATCGGGACTGTCGCCTTTTTGCGACGGGCATACCTGTATTCTTCGGCTTCGTCAGACCTTTGCGAACTGCGCGTTGTATAAATCGTAATAAAAACCGTGTTTTTCCAGAAGTTCCGCATGCGTTCCCTGCTCGATGATCTTTCCCGCGCGCATCACGAGTATTTTGTCCGCGTGCTCAATGGTGGAAAGTCTGTGGGCGACGACAAAACTCGTTCTGCCCTCCATCATCGCGTCAAACGCCCTTTGAATTTTCATTTCCGTACGGGTGTCGATCGAGGACGTGGCTTCGTCCAGAATCAGCATATTCGGCAGATCGAGCATGATCCGCGCAATGCACAAAAGCTGCTTCTGCCCCTCCGAAATACCGCCGGCATCGTCACCGATCACGGTATCGTATCCTTGCGGCAGTCGGCGGATAAACCCGTGCGCGTGCGCGTTCTTCGCCGCCGCCACAACCTCTTCCTCCGTCGCGTCGGGTCTTCCGTACGCGATATTGTCCCGCACCGTCGCTTTCTTGATCCACGTTTCCTGCAAGACCATGCCGTAGGAACTCCGCAACGAATTTCTCGTCACGGTCTCGATATTCTTTCCGTCCACCAGAATCTTGCCTGCGTCCACGTCATAAAAACGCATCAGAAGATTGATAATCGTCGTTTTGCCGCAACCCGTCGGTCCGACAATGGCGATCCGTTCCCCCTTGTTTGCCTGCAAATTCAGATCTTCGATCAGTCTGGTCTGCTTATTGTAAGAAAAATATACGTGATCCAGCGTTACGCTCCCGTCCGCGTGCAGAATCTCCGCGTCTTCGGCGTCGGGATCTTCCTGTTCGGCGTCCAGCACCTCGAACACGCGCCGCGCCGATGTGAACGCACTCTGTAATTCCGTTACCACGCCCGAGATTTCATTGAACGGCTTTGCGTATTTTCCCGCATACATCAGAAATGCGGTAAGCGTACCTACCGTAAACGCCGCAGGGTTCCCGATCACGATCAGTGCGCCGATCAGTCCGACCGCGATATAGATAACGTTGTTTACAAACCGCGTGGACGGATTCGGCAGGGAAGAGTAAAACGTCGCCTTTACGCTGCATTCCTTCAGCTCCGCATTGATTTCCTCAAACCGATCCGTATTGTTTTCTTCCTGTAAAAATGCCTTGACGACTTTCTGATTCCCTACCATCTCATCGACGTGCGCCGTCATTTCTCCCCGTTTTATCGCCTGCTTTTTGAATTCCGCCGATGTGTGTTTTGCAACATAATTGGCGATCAGCAACGAAAGCGGCGTGAAAAACGCCACCACAAGCGCGATTTCCCAGCGCAGAATCAACATAATCACAAGCGTGCTCGCGATGGTCACGATCCCGTTGAAAAGCTGCGTGAAGCCGAGAAGCAATCCGTCGGAAATTTCCGCCACGTCCGTGATCACGCGGCTTAAAATATCCCCTTTATCGTGCGAATCGATATACGAAAGCGGCACATTCTGCAACGTCTCCATCGACCCGTTGCGAATATCCCGTACCGTCCTGTATGCGAGCTTCTGCGTGAAGATATTCTGCAACCATTCGCTGACGAAAATCACCGCCACCACGATCCCGATCGCCACGGCGATTTTTCCGAGTTCCGCAAAATCGACATTGCCTGCCGACACGATACAATCCACGCCCTTCCCCGCAAGTACCGTGGCGAACAAAGAAGAAAGCACGCTGATCAGAGAAAAAAACAGGCTTAAAAACAGATATTTCCGATTCGGGCGGATAAAACGGTAAAGACGTTTCAGAATTGCGAAATCAAGGGTCTTTTTCTTCTTCATTTCGCACCTCCCTCCGTCTGCGACGCGCAGATCTCTTTATAAACTTCACAGTCAGACAGCAACGCTTCATGCGTTCCTTCTCCCACGATCTTTCCGTCGTCCATCACGAGAATCTGATCGGCGTTCCGGATGGCGCTCGCCCGCTGCGAGATAACGATCACCGTCGATTTGCAGCGCTCTTTAATCGCCTTGCGCAAACGGTAATCGGTGGCATAATCGAGAGCGGACGCACTGTCGTCGAGCACCAGAATTTCCGGATTCCCGACCACCGCGCGCGCAATGGTCATGCGCTGCCGCTGTCCGCCGGAAAGATTCCGTCCGCCCTGCTCGATGACCTTATCCAGGCCTTCCTTCCAACCCGCAAGCGTCTCTCCCATCTGCGCGACGTCGAGGGCGGCTTTGATCTCCTCGTCGGTTGCATCCTCCTTCCCCCATTGAATATTGCCGCGCACCGTGTTCTTGAAAAGCACCGCCTTTTGCGGAACAAGACCGAATTTTCCCCTCAACGCTTTGAACCGATATTCCTTGACCGACATCCCGTCCACGAGGATCTCCCCCTCGTCCGCGTCGTAAAACCGCTCCGCAAGCGCGATCAAAGTACTCTTTCCGCTTCCCGTACCGCCGATTATGCCGAGCGTCTCCCCGCGCCGCAGCGTAAAGGAAATGTTTTCGACGGCATGATCGCCCCCGGAATGATAAGAAAAAGATACGTTTCTGAACTCCAGCACGGTATCCGGCTTTTCCGGATTTTCCTTATCTCCTTCCAGAAGCGCCGTTTCCATCTGCAACACTTCGTACACTCTGTCCGACGACGCGCTCCCGCTCGCCACCACGACGATGAGATTTGCAAACACCACCAGCGCCAGCAAGATCTGCGACATATAGTTGATCAGCGCGCTGACTTCTCCCTGCGTCAATGTACCGTCGTAAACGAATCTGCCGCCGTAAACAAGCACTAAGACGATCCCGAGATTGACAAAGACATAGGTGACCGGATTGAGCAGGGAAGAAATGACGCCGAGGACCGACTGCATTTTCATAAGCCGCGCGTTCCGTTCCCGAAAATCCGCGATTTCCTTTTCCTGTCTTGCAAACGCGCGCACCACGCGTGCGCCGGCAAGGTTCTCCCGCGTCAGCCCGTTGATCTGCTCGAGGGAAAGCTGCACTTTCTTGTTGCGCGGAATGGTAAGCGCCATAATCAGCCACACGAACAGCGCCATGATTGCGGTGACCGCCACAAAGATCAGCCCCAGTTTCCAGTCGATAAGCAGCGACGCGATCAGCGCGCCCGCAACGATGAACGGAGCGCGGAGAAACAACCGCAAAAAGCGGTTCACGCCTTTTTCCGCCTGATTGATATCCGACGTGATGCGGGTGATGAGCGTCGGCATCCCCAGCGCGTCCAGCTCCGCATGGGAAAACGAATTGATCTTCGCATACACGGCGGAGCGCAATTCCGTTCCGTAACCGTGCGCCGCCTTCGCCGCATAGTACTGCGCCACGATGGCGCACACCAACCCGAGACCCGCAAATACGATCAGAAACGCCGCGATCAGATAACAATACGCTCTGTTTCCGTTTACGATTCCCACGTCGATCATCTCCGCCATCATGATCGGCACCACCAGTTCCAACGCCGCTTCAAAAAATTTGAAAAGCGGCGCGATCAGCGTCTCCTTTTTGTAATTTTTCAGATATTTGCGCAATTTCCACATAGTTTACCAGTCGTCCTTCGGCGTTTGCTTGATATCATCGTAAAACGCGAAATACTTTTCCTTTTCACTCATCTGCGGTTCCGGCTCTTCGTCAAACTCCACGCCGTCATCATCGTATTCGTCGCTCAGGCGCATCTTTTCATAATCATCCATATACTATACTGCCGTCTTTTATTTTACTTGAGTCAATTATTATACTTAATAAACATATATGTCTGATAAATACAAAAAAAGGCGTTTCAAACGCCTTTTTTTATCAGTCGATCAGTTCGAGAATCGCCATCTCTGCGGCATCGCCTTTTCTTTCGCCCAGTTTATAAATTCTGGTGTAGCCGCCTCCCTGACCTTTTTCTTCCTTTCTCGCCGCGTATTTGGGAGCGAGTTCGTTGAAAATTTTCTCGATCAACGGATGGTTGACGTCCTTCGTTCTCGCCTTGTAAGCGGTTCTGTTTTCTTTCTCACCCTTGATTTCCTGCAAATCGTTGAGTTTCGCCATAATGCGTCTGCGCGCCGCAAGTTTTTTGGAACCGTCCTTCACAACCGTCTTTACGCTTACCTTTCCTTTTGCGTCGGTCACTTCCACTTTTTCTTCAATGGTGTTTTCATAGGTATTCATCGCCAGCGTGATGATTTTTTCCGCATAGCTTCTCACTTCTTTAGCGCGGGCAACCGTCGTTTCGATCTTGCCGTACCACAGAAGATACGATGCCTGATTTTTAATGATCGCTAATCTCTGCGTGGAGTTCACGCCTAATTTCCTTGGCACTTTCTTAGTCCTCCTTGTCTTTAAGCTTTAAGCCCAAGCTCTCTAATTTGAAAATTACTTCGTCTAACGACTTTTTGCCCAGATTGCGTACTTTCAGCATATCGTCTTCCGTCTTCTTCGTGAGGTCTTCCACCGTATGGATGTTCGCTCTCTTCAGGCAGTTATAAGAACGTACGGAAAGATCCATATCTTCAATGGTCATTTCCAGAATTTTGATTTTCTTATCCTCTTCGGGAGGTACGAGAATTCCGATGTTACCCACTTCGCTGAGCGTTACGAACATCCCGATGTGTTCCTGCATGATCTTCGCCGCAAGGCTGACGATGTCTCTGCCGGAAAACGCGCCGTTCGTCCACACTTCCAGCGTGAGTTTATCAAAATCCACGCTCTGTCCGACACGCATCGCTTCCACGTTATAGCTGACTTTCTTCACCGGCGTGTAGATGCTGTCGATGGGGATATTGTCGATAATATCGGTTTTGTTGTAAACCGCGCCTTTATATCCTCTGCCGCGCCCGATGGTCAGTTCCATATCGAGGACCGCACCGTCATCCAGCGTGCAGATATACTGATCGGGATTCAGGACCTCGATCTCCGCGTCGCCCGCGATATCGCGCGCCGTCACGACCGCCGGACCTTCCTTGAACAGTTTTACGTTCTTTTTGAAATTCTTATCCACGCTCGCCGTTTTGATGGCAACGCACTTCAGATTGAGAATGATTTCCGTTACGTCTTCCTTTACATGGGGAATCGCCGTAAATTCGTGCTTGACCCCTTCTGCGAACTTCACGTTCGTGATCGCCGCGCCGGGAAGCGCCGACAACAAAATTCTTCTCAGACAGTTTCCGATCGTCAGTCCGAACCCTTTTTCCAAAGGTTCCACCACGATTTTGACATAACTTCTTTCTTCGTTTTCTTCCACCGCTATTTTCGGCATTTCAATTTCCATCATAAGAAATTTCTCCTTGAAAAATAGTATTGATGCGGCCGTTCCGGGCATTCTTTCCGAAACCGTGGAATACGCTCCGTTTATCCCCCCGGAACCTGCCGTTTCTAAAAATTTTCGCCTTAATTATTTGGAATACAACTCGACGATCAGGTGTTCTGCAATCTGCGCGTCGATGTCGTCTCTCTGCGGCAGCGCAATGATCTTGCCCGTCAGAGATTCGGGATCGAATTCCAGCCATTTCGGCATGGCGCCCACTTTCATCTGCTTGATCTCCGTGAAGAATTTGTTATCCTTCTTCGTTTCCTTTACGGTGATCACGTCCCCCGCTTTCACGATATACGAAGCGACATTGCAAGGTCTGCCGTTTACCGCAAAATGCGCATGCGTCACGAGCTGACGCGCTTCCGCACGCGAAGAACCGATTCCCATTCTGTAAATTACGTTATCGAGTCTTCTTTCCAGAAGGGAAAGCATGTTTTCACCCGTAATTCCCTTCATTCTGTCGGCGCGCAGATAGTATTTTTTGAACTGGCTTTCCAAAACGCCGTAAATTCTCTTGCACTTCTGCTTTTCGCGAAGCTGTAAGCCGTATTCGGAAACCTTCTTTCTCGCCGCACCGTGCTGTCCCGGAGCCGTAGGTCTCTTTTCCAACGCGCATACGCCTTTATAACATCTTTCGCCCTTCAAAAAGAGCTTTGCGCCTTCACGCCTGCAAAGGCGGCATTTCGATTCGGTATATTTCGCCATTTCTTCTCTCCTCCGTTATACTCTGCGTCTTTTCGGCGGTCTGCACCCGTTGTGCGGAATGGGAGATACGTCCTGAATGAGCGTGATCTCGATATCGCAGTTGGTGATCGCCCTGATTGCCGATTCTCTTCCGGCGCCCGGACCTTTTACAAAAACTTCCACCGAACGGAGTCCGTGTTCCTTCGCCGCTCTCGCCGCCGTTTCCGCCGCCTGCTGCGCCGCGAACGGCGTG
Source organism: uncultured Clostridia bacterium (assembly GCA_944367565.1). GTDB lineage: Bacteria > Bacillota > Clostridia > Christensenellales > Borkfalkiaceae > UMGS775. The sequence goes on along the minus strand of CALVWR010000005.1, from coordinate 36,984 downwards.
CTCTTTCTCGAGCCCTTGAATCCCAGACTGCCGGCGCTCGACCACGAGATCACGTTGCCCTGCGTATCCGTGATCGTTACGAGGGTATTGTTGAAAGACGCCTGAATATGCACCTGTCCTTTATCGACCTTTTTGATGTCTTTCCGCTTTTTGACGATTTTCTTCTTTGTTGCTGCTGCCATCTTTCAAACCCTCCTTACTTCTTCGTAGCCGTCTTCTTCTTCGCAACCGTACGGCGGGGTCCTTTGCGGGTTCTCGCGTTGCGCTTGGAGCTCTGTCCTCTTACCGGCAGGCTCTTTCTGTGACGCACGCCCCGATAGCAGCCGATTTCCATCAGCCGTTTGATGCTGAGACTGACCTCACTTCTGAGATCGCCTTCTACATGTAAATTGTGTTCGATATATTCCCTCAGTTTGGATATGTCGTTTTCGTCCAAGTCCTTCACTCTGATGTCGGGATTGACTCCCGTTGCCGCCAGAATTTTTTTGGAAGTCGGCAAGCCTATTCCGAATATATAGGTCAGACCGATCTCCACACGTTTGTTGTTCGGCAAATCTACGCCGGCAATACGCGCCATAAGTTCTTTAACTCCTCCGTAATTTTTTATGTTCTTTATGTTTTATCGTAAACCGCACGCTTTTCGCTCTGGAATGTAAGCCTTGACACGTACGGTGTGTTTTCGTTCCGGCGCGTTCGCGCCGTTCAATGTGAGCTTTTACGGATTTCGTTCCGCTCAGCCCTGTCTCTGCTTGTGGTTCTTATTCTTGCTGCAAATCACCATGACTTTGCCGTTTCTTTTGATTACCCTGCACTTATCGCACATCGGCTTTACAGAAGGTCTTACTTTCATTTTCCGTTTCTCCTTTTCAAGTTTATGTTAATTCTTGCTCCGCCATACGATCCTGCCCTTGGTCAGATCGTACGGGCTCATTTCCAGTTTTACACCGTCGCCGGGAATGATCTTGATGTAATTCATTCTCAGCTTTCCCGAAATGTATGCCGTAATAATATGCCCGTTCGATAATTTTACCTTGAAACTGGCGTTGGGCAATGCCTCCACTATCACGCCTTCGGTCTCTATGACGTCATCCTTAGACACAAACCGTTCCTCCTATTCCTACTTCTTTTTTTCCGTTTCCGTCAGCGGTCCGCAGCCGCTTCTGCATTTTTATACCGGCTCAGCAGCCGTTTCAGCCGCGCGTTTCCCACCTTCTCGCCGCGCTCTATTTGCCCGACGATCTCTTCCGGCAGTCTGCCCGCGTATTCCGTATGTTTTCTGTTTTTCTTTTTGGGCGTTTCCACCCTGCGCCGCGCGCCGTCGGCAAGATAGCAGAATCTGCCTTCCGTACGCATCACCGCAAAATATCCTCTATCCCGTCCGCAATCGCACTTTACCACGTCCCCGGCCACGACTTCCACGTACATCCTCTCTCCTTACAAGGTCAGAATTTCCGTTCCTTCCCCGGTGATCAGCACCGTGTTTTCGTAGTGCGCCGACGGTTTCCCGTCCTTCGTCGCCACGCCCCAGCCGTCGGCAAGAAACTTCACATACCGTTCGCCCATGTTGATCATCGGCTCGATCGCCAGCGTCATGCCCGCTTTCAGCCGGATCCCCGTGCCGCGTTTTCCGTAATTCGGCACCGACGGATCTTCATGCATCTTTCTGCCCACACCGTGTCCGACCATTTCCCGTACGACGGAAAATCCGTTTTCTTCGGCGTGTTTCTGCACCCGATACCCGATATCGCCGAGAGGCGAACCCTCGCTCAGATCCTCGATCGCCTTGAAAAAGCATTCCCGCGTCACGTCGATGAGCTTCTTTTTTTCCGGCGCGATCTCTCCGATGTAAAAACTCCGCGCCGCGTCGCCCACGAATCCGTTTTTCACCGCGCCGACGTCGATGCTGACGATGGCGCCCGGACGGATGATCTGTTTTTCGTTCGGAATACCGTGTACCACCATATCGTCCAGCGATATGCACGTCGACGCCGGATATCCGCAATAGCCCAGAAACGCCGGCTCCGCACCGCAGTCCTTGATAAATTCAAACGCGATCCTGTCAAGTTCCGCCGTGGTCATCCCTTCCCGCAAACTTCTGCCGAGAAGATCGAGCACATCCCGCGTGATCGCGCACGGCTCGCGCATCGCTTCGATCTCCGCAGCGGTTTTCACGGTGATCATAATGTGTTCAGCACCTCTTGCACCGCCGCAAAGACTTCCTCGACGGCAGCGTCTCCGTTCACACTTTTCAGCACGCCTTTCCGCTGATAAAAATCGATCAGCGACGCCGTCTGCGACGCGTATACGTTCAGTCTGCTTTGTACCGTCTCTTCGTTATCGTCCGCACGCGTGTACAATTTCCCGCCGCATTTCGGACATATTTCGGTTTTGCCGATGACGCTGACATGAAACGATTCGCCGCATTTTTCGCAGCACCGCCGTCCCGTAAGCCGTCCGAGCAGCTTATCGAGCGGCACTTCGATGTCGAGCACGCAGGTGATCTTCACGAACTTTTCAAGCGCTTCCGCCTGTGAGATCGTCCGCGGAAATCCGTCGAGTAAAAATCCCTTTTTGCAGTCCGCCCGCGAAAGACGTTCTTCCACCATCTTCACGGTGACGTCGTCCGGGCAGAGCTGCCCTTTGTCGATATAAGACTTCGCCAACACCCCCAAAGGCGTCTTTTCGCGAATGTTTTCGCGGAACATATCGCCCGTGGAAATGTGCGGCAATCCGTATTGTTCCGTAATGAGCGACGCCTGCGTTCCCTTTCCGGAACCCGGCGCGCCAAGCAACACAATGTTCATGATTATTTCAAAAAGCCCTTATAATTCTTCATCATGATCTGCGATTCCAACGCCTGGTTGAATTCCAGCGCCACCGATACGATAATTAAAAGTCCCGTCGCGCTGAACGCCATCTGTAACGACGCGTCGATCGCTCTGAACACGATCGTCGGCACCAGCGCCACGATCGCCAGATAAATTGCGCCGAAAAGGACGATCCTGTTGGATACGCGTTTCAGATAATCCGTCGTCGGCTTGCCCGGTCTCGTTCCCGGAATAAAGCCGCCGTTCTGCTGAATACTGCGCGAAATGTCTTCCGGCTTAAACTGAATGGCATTATAAAAATACGCAAAGAACAGAATGAGCAGACACATCACGACGATGTTGAGCCAGCTTCCGGTTCCCATGTTCCGCGAATACCAGTTGTCGCTCGATACCCCCACCAGATTGATGATGAGATCGGGGAACGACAGAATGGCAAACGCAAAGATCAGCGGCATAACGCCGGAAGAGTTGACCTTGATGGGAATGTGCGTCGACTGACCGCCGTACATTCTTCTTCCCTTGACCTGTTTCGCATACTGCACGGGAATCTTTCTTTCCGCATCGTTGACCGTAACGACCGCCGCAAAGATCAGCACCGTCGCCACGAGGAACACCACGATGGTCCACGCCGCCTGCGGCGCTTCTCCCGTGAAAATGCCCATGACCGAATTGCCGAGCGTACAGATGATCCCGATGAAGATCAGCATGGAAATTCCGTTGGATACGCCGTAATCGGTGATCCTCTCACCCAGCCACATCGTCAGCGACGCGCCCGCGGTGTAGATGATGACCAGGGCGATGTATCCCAGCCATTTCAGGTTTTCACCGAAAAGATTGTTCCATTCGATGTTGCCGGAAAATCCGATGATAATTCCGATGGACTGCGCGATCGCCAGCAATACCGTGACGTAACGCGTGATGGTGGCAATTTTCTTTCTGCCCTCTTCGCCCTGTTTGGAAAGTCTTTCAAGCGCGGGAATCCCCACAGTCAAAAGCTGGATGATGATGGACGCGTTGATGTACGGTCCGATCCCCATGGCGAACAACGTGCCGTATTGCAACGCGCCGCCGCTCACGGCACTCATAATCTGCAAGTAAGTAAAACTCTCGAGGTTCTCATCCGTCAGCAGTCCCGTGCCGATACCGGGAACGGGGATATAACAACCGATCCTGTATACCAGCAACAGCGCCAGCGTGATGAAGATCTTGCGCCTTACTTCTTTGATTTTAAATGCTTTCACTAATGTCTGAAACATTTCCGCCCTCCGTATTCGGGATTATTCCACTTCCGCCGTACCGCCGGCCTTTTCGATGGCGGCCTTTGCCGACGCGGAAAATTTCGCCGCTTTCACGGTAAGCGCAACGTTGATTTCTCCGTTGCCAAGCACCTTCAGCCCCGCATCGTCCTTGACATACTTGACGAGTCCGTTTTCCAAAAGCGTCTCTTTGTCGACGACGGAACCGGCTTCAAAACCCGAAAGATCCGAAAGGTTGACGATGGTGTAAACTTTTTTGAAGTGATTGTTGAAGCCGCGTTTGGGCAGACGTCTGATCAAAGGCATCTGACCGCCTTCGAATCCGACTCTCACGCCGCCGCCGCTTCTCGCCCACTGACCTTTGTGGCCCTTGCCGCTCGTTTTACCCAAACCGGAACCGATCCCTCTGCCGAGACGTTTTTTCGATGTCCTCGCGCCGGTGGCCGGTTGCAGTGTATCTATTCTCATAGTCCGTTACTCCTTAAACTTTTTCCACTTTCAAAAGGTGCGAAACCTTTTTGATCATACCCTGAATACAAGCGTTGTCGTTGTGGATCTTAAAAGACCGGATCTTTTTCAGACCCAGCGCCGCAACCACGCTCTTCTGATACGGAGTGGAGCCGATGGTGCTCTTGACGAGCGTAACTTTTATCTGCTGATTGTCCGCCATAAAAGTTGACCTCCTTAACCTTTAATCTCTTCTACCGTCTTGCCGCGGAGCGCCGCGATTTCCTCGACGGTACGGAGGGCGCGCAATCCCTCGATCGCCGCCTTCACGCAGTTGATGGGGTTGTTCGTGCCGTAAGATTTCGTACGGATGTCCTTGATGCCGACGGCTTCCATGACCGAACGCACGGGGCCGCCCGCGATCACGCCGGTACCTTCTTCCGCGGGCAACATCAGAACGTCGCCTCTGCCGAACTTGCCTTTCACTTCGTGGGGAATACTCGTTCCCACAAGCGCGCATTTGAACATATTCTTTTTTGCTTTCTGCGTCGCCTTTTCGATCGCCTCGGGCACTTCGTTGGCTTTGCCCATGGCGCAGCCCACCTTGCCGTTGCCGTCGCCCACGACGACCAGCGCCGCAAAGCGCATATTCCGTCCGCCCTTCACAACCTTGGTGACGCGGTTCACGCAAATTAATTTTTTGATCATGCCGTCGTCGGCTTCCGGTCTGCGCGCAGGTCTGTTGTTATCTCTTGCCATAACTCAAATTCCTCTCTTTTAGAATATTTTCGGTTAGAATTTCAAACCGCCCTCTCTCGCGCCGTCCGCGAGGTTCTGCACACGACCGGTGTACAGATAGCCGCCCCTGTCGAACACAACGGTTTCCACGCCTTTCGCCATCGCTTTTTTCGCGATGAGCTGACCGACCATCTTTGCCTGTTCGTTCTTGGTTTTGCCTTCGAGCGTTCCTTTCAGCTCTTTATCGAGAGTGGACGCCGCCGCAATCGTGTTGCCCACGGTATCGTCGATCACCTGCGCATAGATGTGATTCAGACTTCTGTACACGCACAGTCTCGGCGACTGCGCCGTACCGGACACCTTGCCCCTGACTCTCTTATGTCTTTTCTTTCTATCCTGATTCTTGTTGATCTTCGTAATCATTTCGACTCCTAATTAAACTTTCTCGCATCCTCGCGGACACAGTAAGCAGGGAATGCGTTCCCCACCTCAAAAGCAACTTAAATAGTCCGCTTATTATTTTCCCGCGGTCTTGCCTTCCTTACGCTCGATCACTTCGTCGCTGTAACGGATGCCGTAACCGTGGTACGGTTCGGGCTTGCGGATGCTGCGCACGTTCGCCGCATACTGCCCTACCTTATTCTTATCGATTCCGGAAACGGTGATCTCCGTCGCCGAAGGACATTCGAGATGAATTCCCTCTTCTTCGAAAATCTCCACCGGATGCGAATAGCCTACGCTGAGGACCACTTTGTTTCCCTGTTTCGCGACTTTGTAACCTACGCCGTTGATCACGAGGGTCTTTTTGAACCCTTCGGTCACGCCGACGACCATGTTGTGCAGAAGCGCTCTGTAAAGTCCGTGCTTTGCACGGGTTTCGTTTTCGTCATCCGCACGGGTGAGATGCGCAACCGCGCCGTCCACCGTGATCTTGATCTTCGGATCGTATTCCTGCGTAAGAGTTCCCTTCGGTCCTTTTACGGTAAATTCCTTTTCTTTCACGTCGATGCTGACGCCTGCCGGCAATGCCACCGGCATTCTGCCTATTCTGGACATTTGAAACCTCCTACCAAACGTAAGCGAGCACTTCGCCGCCCTGATGCGCCTTTCTCGCTTCCTTGTCCGTCATGACGCCCTTGGAAGTGGAAAGAATGGCGATGCCGAGTCCGCCCAGCACCTGCGGGATTTCTTCGTAGCCGACGTAAATTCTGAGACCGGGTTTGCTGACCCTCTTCAGTCCGCTGATGACCTTTGCCTTGTTGGCGCCGTATTTCAGCGTGATGACGATCTTTCCCTGTACGTTCCCTTCTTCAAACGCAACGTCGCTGACGTATCCTTCTTTCAGAAGAATATTCGCAATCGCTTTTTTCATGTTGGATGCGGGAATTTCCACCGTCTCGTGCTTGGCAAGAAGAGCGTTCCTGATTCTCGTGAGCATATCTGCTATAACGTCTGTCATCTTTTCTCCTCCTTACCAACTCGCTTTCTTTACGCCGGGAATCTGTCCCTTGTACGCGAGATTTCTGAAACATATACGGCAGATCCCGTATTTACGGATGACGGCATGCGGACGTCCGCAGATGCTGCATCTCGTATACGCTCTCGTAGAGAACTTTGCGGGTCTCTGCTGTTTATTGATCATCGATTTTTTAGCCATTGTGTCGTTCTCCTTTCACCTTACTTTGCACTGAACGGCATCCCGAGTGCCTTCAGAAGTTCCCGGGCTTCCTCATCGGTCTTTGCCGTGGTCGTGAAACAAATGTCGAACCCTCTGATCTTCTCCACCTGATCGTATGAAATTTCCGGGAAAATCAGCTGTTCCTTCACGCCCATCGCGTAATTCCCTCTGCCGTCAAACGACTTCGAAGATACGCCGCGGAAGTCCCTTACCCGCGGAAGAGCGATGGAGATCAGTTTATCGAAAAATTCATACATCCTGTTGCCGCGCAAGGTGACCTTCGCGCCCACCGTCATGCCTTCTCTCACCTTGAAGTTCGCAACCGACTTTCTCGCCGCGATCGTGAGGGGCTTTTGTCCCGATATCGTCTTGAGTTCCTCCACCGCAAGCTGTATGCTCTTGGCGTTGTCCTTCACGTCTCCGAGTCCGGTGTTCAGCGTGATCTTCACCAGCTTGGGAATTTCGTTGATGTTTTTATATTCGAACTTCTTTACAAGATACGGTACGACTTCGTTGATGTAACGCGCCTTTACCCTGTTGAGTTCTGCCGGCTTGTTCTCGGTTGCAGCTTCCTTAGCAACCTGAGTCTTTTTTGCTGCTGCCATAATTTACCTCCGATTATTCAGCGCTTTCCGCATCGGCCTTCTTTGCCGTTGTCTTTTTCGTTGCGGTGCTCTTCTTCGCGCCCGAAGCACTCTTCTTCGCGCCCGAAGCCGATTTCGTCGTCTTTTTCTCTGCGCTCTTTTCTTCCGTCTTGGACGCCGCGGCTTTCTTTGCCGTCTTTTTCGCTTCTTTCGTTTCCTTTACGGAATCGAGCGAAGCGCCGCACTTCTTGCATACGCGGATCTTCTTGTCGCCTTCCGTCGCATACGCCACGCGCGTCGTCTTTCCGCATTTGGGACAGACCACCATCACGTTGCTCGCCTGGATTGCGCCGTTCTGCTCTTCGATCTTGCTTACGTCCTGCGCTTTTCTGGCTTTGCGGTGTTTCTTCTGTACGTTTACGCCTTCCACCACCACTCTGCTTTCCTTGGGCAGCGCCACGAGGACTTTTCCCGTTTTGCCCGCGTCTTTCCCGGTTATTACCTTTACGGTATCGTTCTTCTTAATTCTCATCGCACTTCTCCTTACAATACTTCCGGCGCAAGCGAAATGATACGCATATAATCCTTATCGCGGAGTTCTCTCGCGATGGGTCCGAAAATACGCGTTCCTCTCGGCTGTTTCTGGTTGTCGATGATGACCGCGGCATTCTCGTCGAAACGAATGTACGTGCCGTCGGGTCTTCTGACCCCGTTCACCGTACGGACGATGACCGCCTTGACGACTTCGCCCTTCTTGACGGCGCCGCCCGGCGTCGCCGTTTTGACGCTGGCGACGATCACGTCGCCGATGTTCGCCGTTCTTCTGAAGCTGCCGCCGAGCACTCTGATGCACATGATCTCTTTCGCGCCGGAATTATCGGCGACCTTTAATCTCGATTGTGGTTGTATCATTGCAATGCCCTCCCGTTACTTCGCCTTCTCGACGATTTCCGCCACTCTCCAGTTCTTATCCTTGGAAAGTTTTCTCGTCTCGACGATGCGGACCTTATCGCCTATACCGCATTCGTTCTTTTCGTCGTGCGCCTTGAACTTATGCGTGCTTTTGATGGTTTTTTTATAGATCGGATGCTTGGCTCTTTCTTCGATCGCCACCACAACCGTCTTATCCATTTTGTCGGAGATCACGATCCCGACTCTTTCTTTTCTCAAATTTCTTTCCATACCTGTACTCCCCGTTACGCCTTTGCCTTCAGTTCTCTTTCGCGAATCACGGTCTTGACCTTCGCGATGTCTCTCTTGCAGTTTCTCAATGAAACGGGATTTTCGAGCTGACCCGTCGCGTGACGGAAACGAAGATTGAAAAGCTCGTTCTTCAGTTCCGCGAGCTTGGTTTTGAGCTCGTCGTCGGTAAGTTCTCTAATATCTATCGTCTTCATCAGCCTTCACCGCCTTCCTGTTTATTTTCCGCTTCGAGTTCCGCGCGCGTCACGAACTTCGTTTTGATGGGAAGTTTATGTCCCGCGAGTCTCATCGCTTCCTTGGCGACATCTTCCGTAACGCCGTTCATCTCAAACAGAACCCTGCCCGGCTTCACTACGGCTACCCAGTATTCGACCGCGCCTTTACCGCTACCCATACGGGAATCCTGCGGCTTCTTCGTGATCGGCTTGTGGGGGAAGATATCGATCCATACCTTACCGCCTCTCTTTATGAATCTCGTCATCGCGACACGCGCCGCCTCGATCTGGTTGGATTTGATCCATGCCGGTTCGAGAGCCACCAGACCGTAATCGCCGTATGCGATCTTGTTGCCCTTGTTGCACTTGCCGGTCATTCTGCCGCGGTGTACTCTTCTCCTCTTCACTCTCTTTGGCATTAACATGGTTTATGCTTCGCCTCCTTCAACGGTTTTCTTGCCGGGATTGCCGATGATTTCGCCTTTATACACCCAGCATTTCACGCCGATCACGCCGAACGTGGTATGCGCTTCGGCAAAACCGTATTCGATATCCGCACGCAGCGTCTGCAGCGGAATCGAACCTTCGTGATATTGTTCTGTTCTCGCAATTTCCGCGCCGTCCAGACGACCGCTGACCATCACTTTCACGCCCTTTACGCCGCTCCTGACGGAACGCCCGATGGCCTGCTTCATCGCCCTTCTGAACGAAACGCGCTTTTCCAGCTGTCCCGCGATCGATTCCGCTACGAGCTGCGCATCGGCGTCCGGACGCTTGATCTCCGAAATATTGATGGAGATCTGTTTGCACGTCGTCATTTTTGCGAGTTTTTTCTTCATGACCTCGATCTCCGCACCCGCTTTGCCGATCAGCACGCCGGGACGCGCCGTATAAATCGTGATCACGATCCTCTGCGCCGCGCGCTCGATCGCGATCTTCGAGATCGCCGCCTGATAATATTGCTTTTTCAGATACGTTCTGATCGTGTAATCTTCCTTGATGTTCGCGGCGAATTCCTTCTTGCCGGCAAACCACTGGGTATCCCAGTCCTTGATAACGCCTACTCTCAAACCGTGCGGATTAACTTTCTGTCCCATACTGTCCTCCTCTTACGCTCTGGCGTCCAGCACCACGGTGATGTGGCTGGTGCGCTTTAAAATTCTGAACGCTCTGCCCTGCGCTCTCGGCATCATTCTCTTGAGCGTGGGACCCTGGTCGGCATAACACGCCGCCACATACAAATTGTCCCTGCTCATGCCGAGATTGTGTTCCGCATTCGCCGCGGCGCTCATCAGCACCTTGCGGACGGGATCGGAAGAGGATTTCTGTAAGTTTTCCAAAAGCGCCACCGCTTCGGCATAATTCTTGCCGCGGATCAGATCGAGCACTCTTCTCACTTTGTACGGAGAAATACGTACGTGACGGGCGATCGCTTTGGGTCTTTTATCTTTGTTCTCTGCGATGCGGAGAGTTTTTTCTTTCATATTCTTAGCCATCGATTAAACCTCCTATTTGCCGCCCGTGGACTTTTCGCCCGCGTGACCTCTGAACGTGCGCGTCGGCGCGAATTCACCCAGTTTGCAGCCGACCATATCTTCCGTAACATACACGGGAACGTGTTTTCTTCCGTCGTGAACGGCGATGGTATGCCCGACCATCTGGGGGAATATCGTAGACGCTCTCGACCAAGTTTTAAGCACTTTCTTTTCGTTTTTAGCGTTTAATTCTTCTACCCTTTTGAGAAGCCTTTCTTCCACGTAAGGGCCTTTTTTAACACTTCTGCTCATTCCCTGTGTTCTCCTTAATTGATTCTCTTGATGATCATTTTATCGGACGATTTCTTGTGTTTTCTCGTCTTGTAACCGAGCGCCGGCTTACCCCACGGCGTTACCGGACCGGGACGGCCGACGGGCGACTTGCCCTCGCCGCCGCCGTGCGGGTGATCGCACGGGTTCATGACCGAACCGCGGACGGTGGGACGGATTCCCATATGCCGCGTTTTACCCGCCTTACCGATGCGGATGATCTCGTGTTCCAGGTTGCCCACCTGACCGATGGTCGCTTTGCAGGTGACGAGAACGTATCTCATTTCGCCGCTGGGCATTTTCAGCGTGGCAAACTTGCCTTCTTTCGCCATAAGCTGCGCGCTCATGCCGGCAGCTCTCGCGATCTGTCCGCCCTTACCGGGTTGCAGTTCGATGTTGTGCACGATCGTACCGACGGGAATGTTTTCCAACGGCAGACAGTTGCCCGCCTTGATATCCGCGGAGGGACCGCTCAGAATCACGTCGCCCACATTCATGCCCACCGGCGCGAGGATGTACGTCTTTGCGCCGTCGGCGTAATAAAGCAGAGCGATGTTTGCGCTTCTGTTCGGATCGTATTCGATGGTCTTGACCGTCGCGGGAATCCCGTCTTTCTGGCGTTTGAAATCGATGATGCGGTATTTTCTTCTGTTGCCGCCGCCGATGTGACGGACGGTGATCTTACCCTGCGCGTTTCTGCCGCCGCTCTTTCTCTGATCTTCCACCAGACCTCTGTGCGGCTTTTTCGCGGTGATCTCGTCGTACGCGCTCACCGTCATCAGACGGCGCGCCGACGAAGTCGGTTTATATCTCTTGATAGCCATTTTGCTTTTCCTCCGTTATTTCCTTACGACAGCGAATCGAAGAATTCGATGGACTTGCTGTCCTTCTTGAGCTGTACGACGGCTTTCTTGTATGCGGGGGTAAGACCCTGGTTCTTGCCCATCCTCTTCATCTTGCCGCGCACGTTCACCGTGTTTACCTTTTCCACCTGCACGTTGAAAATTTCTTCAACCGCTTTTTTGATCTCCGTCTTGTTCGCGGTCTTTGCCACCACGAACGTATATTTCTTATCCTGGATCCCGCCGTAACTTTTTTCCGTCAGAACGGGTTTGATGATGATGTCGTGCGCTAACATTATTCTCCGTAGACCTCCTGCATTTTTTCAGCCGCTTTTTTGGAAATAACGAGCTTCGCGTTCTTCACCACGTCGTAGGTGTTGATCAGTTCCACCGGCACCGTGCTTACTTTTTCAAGATTTGACGCCGCTCTGAGCAACGCTTCGTCGTGATCGTCCATCACGATGAGCACGCTTTTTTCCAACTTGAACGACGCAAGAAATTTCACCATTTCTTTTGTCTTGGGCGCCGCCACTTTCAATTCGTCGACAAAGATCACTTCATCGTCGCGGATCTTCTGCGAAAGCGCGGAAAAGAGAGCGATTCTCTTCGCGGTAATATTCATCTTTTTGGAAAAATCTCTCGACTTGGGCGCAAACACCACGCCGCCTTTCGTCCACTGCGGACTCCGCGTCGATCCCTGACGGGCTCTGCCCGTTCCTTTCTGTCTCCACGGTTTCGCGCCGCCTCCGCGCACTTCCGCACGGGTAAGCGTACTCTTCGTCCCCTGTCTTTCGTTGGAAAGTCTGGTCACCACGGCCTGATGTATCAGCGCTTCATTGTATTCCATACCGAACAGGTCGTCGTTCAGTTCGAGCGTACCCACTTCGGCGGCTTCCATATTGTATAATTTTACGTTCGCCATTGTCCCTTCTCCTTAACCTTTCACGCTTTCCTTGATCGTTACGATGCTCTTCACCGGTCCCGGAATCGCACCTTTGATCAAAAGCGCGTTTCTCTCGACATCCACTTTCACGATTTCAAGATTCTGTATGGTTACGTTTTCATGTCCGTACTGTCCGGGCATTTTCTTTCCCTTGAATACGCGGCTCGGCGTGCTGTTCGCGCCCATCGAACCGACTTCCCGGTGTACAGGCCCGACGCCGTGCGTTTCCTTCAGACGGTGATTGTTCCATCTCTTGATGACGCCCGTGAATCCGTGGCCCTTCGTCACGCCCGAAACGTCCACCTTGTCGCCCGCGGCAAAAATGTCGCATTTCAGAGCCTGTCCGACCGAATACGCGCTCACGTCGTCAAAACGCACTTCCTTGAGCACTTTCTGCGGCGCCACGCCCGCTTTCTTGAACTGCCCGAGCTGCGGCTTGTTCAGCGCCTTTTCCGTGGTTTCGTCAAAGCCAAGCTTCAACGCCGTGTACCCGTCTCTTTCCAAAGTTTTCACCTGCACCACCGGACACGGACCCGCTTCCACTACCGTTACGGGAATCACCTTGCCGTCGGGCGCGAAAACCTGCGTCATTCCCAACTTCTTCCCAATGATTGCTTTATTCATAGATAAAGTTCACCTCCGTATTTATTCTATATTATTGTTTATAACTTGATCTTAATGTCGACGCCGGCAGGCAGATGAATACTGTCGAGCAGCTTGATGTTCGGCGAATAAATGTCGATCAGTCTTTTGTGCGTCCTGATCTCGAACTGTTCGCGGCTGTCCTTGTCTTTGTGCGGCGAACGCAGAATGGTCACCACTTCCTTCTCCGTGGGCAGAGGAATGGGTCCGCTGATCTTCGCGCCGCCCTTCTTCATCGTCTCCACGATCCTCGCCGTAGCCTGATCCACCATTTCGTGGTCGTAAGATACCAATTTGATTCTGATTTTCTGACTTGCCATGTTTTTACTCCTTTCTTTATCCTAACATTTCGTCAACTTTGCCGTGTGTGTCGGATCCGCAAACATAAAAAAATCATCCGCCGATACTTAAATCAAATTAAGTCGCTGCGAATGACCTGCGTCCACAAAACCCGATGTTAGTCGCAGAGGTCGAGCCCCTACATTTGTCAACGGAAATTATCTTTTCGCCCGCTGTTTAAAGCGAAATTAAGTAACTTTCCGCATCACCCCTATTACACAGCCTACTCATTATATTAAATTTTGCAGGCAATGTCAACTGTTTTTCACGATTTTTCCGAAAAAAACCCGCCTTTTTGCGAGTTTTTTCCGACGCCGCTATATCTTGTATTTTTCAGCCGCTCCGACCGCTAAATAGCGGTCGGAGCGGCAAAAACGCACTTTTTACATAAATTGCATCACGAGATAGCAAAGCGCCGAAACCGCCGCAAGTCCGAATACGATTGCCAGAAGAACCTTCCAGACGGCGATCGGCGTTTTTCCCGTCACCCTGCCGTTCGTCCCGTTCACGAAAAAGGAATATTCTTTCTTTTTGAAGGAAAAATGTCCCGCATAGACAGGAAACAGAACGTATTTATACGTCACGCCCGTATGCGTCGTGCTGATGTTGATATAATCGATATCATCGTAACTGTACTGCGAAAGGATAAGCCGCTTGATCTCGGCGTCCATCGCATTTTTCGCCTCTCCCCAGCATTGCACGATGTCTTTTTCATAATGATAGGCAGAAAATCCCAGAAGATATTTTCCGTCGTAATGCAACGCCTCATTGCTGGCAAACGGTCCCATTTTGCCCAGATCCTTCTGCGACACCTTCGAGCCGGCGGTGATCGTCACATCGTCGAAACGGTGATTGAATCTCCCGCTGATGTTGCGCCAGACGATATAAGTTTCCGTACGGCGGTTTTTCCCCGACCCGACCGTCCGCGTATGGCGCTTGCCGATGCGCCCGTAATAGCGCGACGACGTAGAACTGTCAAACGTGAAACAGGGAACGTATACGCCGTGCAGATTCTCCGGTTTCAGATTTTTTTTGAAAGCGTTCGGCGCAAACCATTTCCTTTTCGCCCACTTTTTACACGATTCGTTGGAATCGTTCTGCGTAAGGCGGAATGGCAATACGGCATTCGGCTTGATTCCCGCCAGCTCGTCGAGCTCCACCACCTGCGCCGTTCCGCAAAATGGACAGCACGTCGCCGTCTCCCCTTTGGCAAGAACGACTTTCGCGCCGCAATTCTCACAGCGGAATACCTTCGTCTCTTCACTCCAGTTTCCCGCCGTTTCCGTCCGCAGGGCGTCCTCGATCGCAAGCTCTTCCGCCCGCGCACCTTCCCCGAACGCCCGCTTCGTCCCGCAGTGTTCGCAAAAGAGCATATTGCTCTTCGGATCATACTTCATATTGGATCCGCAGGCTTCGCATTTCTCGTAATCGGTTTCCACCCCTTCCGACTCTTCAAACTCCGTATTCATCTTCCGTTCTTCCATACGCCCCTCCATTTTCCTGTAAATTCTTTTCCGTTTCTCCGCCGCGGCATCTGCGAAATACCTGCCCGCGCAAAGCCTCCTTCGCGCTTTACTTTTTTCCCGAAAACGGTTATAATAAAAAAAAGGAGAGCGCGATGAGTTATTATGAAACGTCGGCGGAAAAGTCCGATTATTTTTTCTTTGAAAAACGCACGGTCGATCCCATTCCCGCCCATTTTCACTCCCGTACGGAGCTGCTGATCGTGGAAACCGGAACGATTTGCGTTTCCGTCAACGGGGAACGGCGGACCCTCCGCCGCGGCGACGTCTGCTTCTGCGACGGTTTCTCGGTACACGCCTATGAGGACGCAAAGGATCTTACCGCATATATTTTATTGTTCGACAAAACCTGTTTTGCGGGTTTTGCGTCCCGTTATCCCGATAAGACTTTTCCCGCATTTTTTACCTTCGACGATTTTTCCCTGCTCGATACGCTTTACCGGCATTATCTTTCCGCGCCGGACAAATCGCTCGCGCTGACGGGCGTCTGCACCGTTCTGACGGCGGAATTTCTGAAACAAGTTTCTCCCGTTCCCCGTATCACCGGAAACGGCGACGCGCTCATCTGCAGAATCCTCGACCATATCGAACGCCGTTCGGAAGAACGCATCACCCTTGCGTCGCTTTCGGAACTCTGCGGATATTCCCGCGAACATATTTCGCGCACCTTTTCAAAATACGTCGGCTCCCTGCCGCAGTATGTCAACCGTATCCGCGCGCAAAAGGCGAAAGCCTTGCTTGCACAAGGCGACAAAACGGTGAGCGAAACGGCCTTCGCTTGCGGATTTGAAAGTCTGAACACCTTCTACCGCGCCTACCGGGCGGCTTTCGGCATCTCTCCGAAAAAGACGAAAAAGACCCCTTGAATTTTTCCGGTCTACGGGTACGGGCACTCCCGCCGCCCGCCGAAATTCCCGACCTCTCATTCTGACGCAGAAATTTTCAGCCGCTCATTCTGACGCCCGCCGAAATTCCCGGCCGCGCGTGTTTCCGATTATAAAATATGCGCCGCGTCCTTTTGGTAAAACGCCTTTCTCATTTTTTTCAAACAAACGCCGATATTCCCGATAGAACGTTTTTTGTTTTCTTTTGAAAAAATGCGGCAGTCTCCCGACTGCCGCATTTTTTTCATCGTTTATTTGACGTCGTTGAGTTCTTCGAGCATTTTTTCGAGATCGGCGCCGTGTACATCCGCCGCTTCGCCAACCGTCTCGCCGTGCGCAAGCGCGCAACCCAGGCAATGCATTCCGTAGCGCATCAGAATTTCCCCAGCCTTGGGATTGATTTCCAACGCGTCGAAAATTTTGGTTTCCGCCGTGATTTTATTAGCCATTGTCTCATCCTCCTGATTTCGCTTATCGCGTTATTTTTTTAACGTTGTTTTAAAATTTATTGCCGCATTCCGGGCAGAACTTGGCGGAACTTTTCACTTCCGCCCCGCATTGCGGACAGAATTTCTTTGCCGCAAGTTTTTCCCCGCATTCCGGGCAGAATTTCGCCCTCAAACCGACGTGCGCGCCGCACTTGGGACAGGTTGCGCCGCCCGCGTTCGCACCGCCCGCGTTCGCACCGCCCGACGGCGCCGCGTTTGCCGGTTGCTGCGCGCTGCGGAACGCTTCTCCGAAAATGGATCCCAGCCCCGCGCCGGCACCGATTCCCATGCCTGCACCTACGAACGCACCGCCCATTCCTTCGTTCTTCGCCGCGTCCTTCATCGCTTCCGCCGCGGAGATCTTCAGCAACACGTCCGTCTTGTCGCCCAAGATGCCCAGTTTGCTGCGCTGATCGATCGCCTTCTCCACTTCTTCCGGAACGGACATATTCTCGATAAACAGATTGGTGAGAAGAAGTCCGATGGATTTGAATTTATCCTGAATACTGTGCTTGACGATCTCATTGAATTCCAGCGTGTTGCCCGCAAGGTCCAACGCGGAAATTTTGCTTTCCCCGATGGCGTCCGTCAGCGCGGAAAGCAACATGGTCTTCAGCCAGTCGGTGATATCCCCCGTTTCGAAAGACGAGTTTGTGCCGAACAGTTCGCGCAGGAATACGCCCACGTCGTTGACCTTAAAGGCAAACGACCCGTAACCTTTCACGCGGATCATCCCGAATTCGGGATCCCGGATCATGATCGGATTCGCCGTACCCCATTTGATCCCCGTAAACTGCTTTACGCTCACATAATAGATATCCAGCGTAATGGGCGTCTGGAACCCGTATTTCCAACCGGCCAGTTTTGAAAGAATGGGGAATATATCGGTATTCAGGTCATACGTCCCCGCCGGGAAAATATCGCAGATCTGCCCTTTATGGACAAAGACAGCCTCCTGCGATTCTCTGACCACCAGTTTGCTCTTCTGGTTGATTTCCCTGCCCGCATTTTTCAGCGGATATTTATATACGATCTGATCTTTCGATTCGTCTGCCCATTCGATGACTCTTAAAAACAGCGCCATACTGATCCTCCCCTTTTCCGTTCCCGGAAGCCTGTTTTTTGTCTTTCGCTTTTATTATAGCATATTTTTCCCGAAGTTGTCAAAAAAACGCAGGGATTTTTCCCTGCGTTTTTTTACATGGAGCAGGTGATGAGAATCGAACTCACAACCACAGCTTGGGAAGCTGTTGTTTTGCCACTAAACTACACCTGCGCCTGCTCCGTGCGACGGCTGTTCGTCATAGCTTCCTTATTATAACACGATTCAAGACAAATGTAAATCAAAAATAAAAACTTTTTTTCCATTTTGGATTTTGTATTTTCCGCGCCCCGCGCCGTATTTCCATTCCGCAAGCGCGCACGCGTTGGCGTCGTTGCACAGACGGGAAGAATCCCCTTTTGATTTTCTGTCAACCGAAACTTTCAAGATTGCCTTTTTCTTTTTTTCTATTTATTGTAATAAATTTTTGTGACAGACTTGACACTTTTTTCTTTTTTCAATATAATAAGATTAAATATATAAAAGGAAAGGAGATATTTATGGCAAAACAGGCACAGAGCGACGGAACCGTAAAGAAATCCGGATTGCGCCCTCAAACGGAAAAAGACGTTGACGCGGCATTGAAATCCGCAATCGAAAATGTCTGCAAATTCAAAGAAACGCGCGAACAGATGGACCAGATTTTTGAAGAAGAATCCGCTTTATATACGGAACATTTGAAAGGCGCGCAGACCGCGGTTACGTCGCTGAACGAACTGTACGATCAGCATATCAAGGACAACAGCGTTTATACCGGAACCTATCACAACGAACCCGAGAAAAAAACCGACGCGAAAGTGGCGCTCAATTTTGCGAAGGGCTGTGCGGAGATCAAGAACGTTCTTGCGGGAAACGCCTTGAAATACGCGTCGCTCAGCATGAAGAGAATGACGCTGAACGCCTCCCGTTATCATCCGAATGCGCCGGTGATGAAAAACAGGGAACAGGAGATCGTTCTCGCGCAACTGCCGAAGGAATGGGGCATCTTTCAAAGACTTTCCTTTTTGATTCCTCTGATCCTCGGCATAATCTGCCTGGCGATGTACATGAATCTTCGGAATCAGCCCGACGTTCCCATGAATATGCCGATCGCGTTATTCCGATTCTTTTACGGATGGGGACATTTCGCGTTTTTTGTTCTGTGCTTTGTCGCGCTGATTACGCTGATCGCCGGACATTTCGGAAAGGAAAATAAAAAGAAACTTCTTCAATCCTACATCGAACGCTCCCCCGCTTATGCGGAAACGGAAAAAGCCGACGCGGAACTCGAAAAATATTACAACGAAAAAGCGGCAAAGGCGAAGGAACTTTCCGATACATATTTCGACATCGTCAATCATCAGATTCTGGAATCGCTGATCAATAAGGTTTACCTTGCCCCCTTTCCTTCGGAATTTGCAAACGTTTCCGATCTGCAGGCGGCGCTGGATCTTCTCAATTCTTCGCGGGCGGAGAATCTGAAGGAAGTTTACGAAATTCTGGAACGCAGACACGCCGAAGCGGCACGCTCGAACGCAGAAGCGCAACACCGCGCGAAGATGGAAAGCATCGGCATGGAAACGCTGCGTTCTCAGCAGAAGGCGGAAGAATATGCGAAAAAACAGGCGGAATACGCGCAGAAGCAAGCCGAATACGCAAGGGAACAGGCGGCGTCCGCACGCGAACAGGCGGAAAGCATGAACCGACTTGCCGATGAAAGCGCAAAACAAACCGAATATGCCCGTCAGCAGGCGGAAAGCGCTGCCGCCACGCAGACCGATGTGGACTATATGCGGCGCAACAGCTGAATCGGTTTTGCCTGCGGCTCTCAATCATACGGTCTCCGTTTTTCGAAACGGAGACTTTTTTTTGATCTCGGGTTGACAAATACGTTCGTTTCCGATATAATAGGTTTACATTTTTGCAAAGGAGGGAAAATCAATGTTCAAAGGAATGGAAAAAGTTTGGGATATTCTCGGGGAGATCCTCGCCATCGTGCTTGTGCTCGTATATGCGCTCCTCATCATCAACGCGAAATTCCAGTTTATTCCGGACGGTACGTTGATGAATATTTTGCAGATCCTGCGCACCTACGGCTCCTTGCTGCTCGTTGCGGTTGTCGGACTGGAAGCCATGTCGAAAAGAAATATCGTCTTTCAGATCATCTTTGCGGCATTGCTTGTGCTTATCGTCGTATTTATGTTTTTTCCGGAAACATATCAGAACTTCATCAATCTGATCTGACAAAAAATCCCGTCTGCCGAAGACGGGATTTTTTCTTGCCAGAACGACTCTTTTATGCTATACTTTTTTTATGAAAACCGTAGCCGAATTTCAGAAAGTAAGCAAATGCATTTTCGATCGGGCGGCGCAGGAGAGCAACTTTGCCGCCGATTATGCCGATATTCTTCTGCCTCGCCGCGCGACCGCGGGTTCTGCAGGATATGACTTTTTTGCCCCCGCGGACTTTGTTCTCGAGCCGGGGGAAAGCATCCGGATCCCGACGGGTATCCGCGTACGGATCGACGAAGGATACTTCCTCTCCCTCTATCCGCGCAGCGGTCTGGGCTTTAAATTCCGCCTCCAACTCGACAACACCGTGGGCATCATCGATTCCGATTATTATTTTTCCGATAACGAAGGGCATATCCTCATCAAACTGACAAATTGTTCTTATGAAAACAAACGCGTTTGCGTACAGAAAGGACAAGGCTTTGCTCAGGGGATTTTCACCGCCTTTTTCCTTGCCGAAAATGATGAAACTTCCGCTCTTCGCAACGGCGGTTTCGGTTCGACGACAAAATGATTCCCGCTTCTTATTCTTTTATGCAGACACGCATTTCTCCATCGCCTGTTTTTCCGTCCCCGTCCCGCAAAGGACGGGGCGTTTTTCTTCTTTGCGGTCCGCATCCCCGCCTGTTGTCCGCCCTGCCCGCATCAGAATCAGACGGTCCGTCGGGAATGGAGAACCGTTGCAAAGATAAACGATCTTTTTGTAATCCGGCTTCACTTTGCCCGTTTTATAATCGCCGGAATCCTTCATTTTGCCGACGGCTTACCCGTTCTCGGGAACGTTCCGTTACAAAATATCGCAAAAGCGCCGTCCGCTTTCCTTACGGAAAAGCGGACGGCGCTTCTTTGTTTTTTCGTCCGTCAATCCTATCCTTCTTTTCAATTTATCCTGAGCCGCGGCGTCATCGGCGGAAAAGGGCGGCGCTTTGTCTTTTCATTCTTCCACCGTAAATTTATAAAGACTGCTTTTCGGCACGTTCCTGTCCTTTGCAACCGCCTTGAGCGCGTCTTTTTTATTCATTCCCTGCGCGAGATAATGTTCGATATGTTCCTTTTCCGAAAGCGCGTTCAAAGGATTTTCCCGCTCTTTCGCCCCCTCGACGAGCAATACGTATTCCCCTTTCGGTTCTCCCGCGAAATTTTCCGAAAGCAGAAACGCTTCCCGCGATTCGTGGATCTTCGTGATCTCCCTGACGGCGACGGCTTTTCGTTCTCCCAACGCTTCGTAAAGAAACGAAACAGTCCGTCTGAGATCGTGCGGCGCACAGTAAAACACCAGCGTGGCGGTCAGTTCTTTCACGTTGGCGAGAAGTTTTTCTTTCTCCGCTTTCTTTTCCGGCAGAAATCCCAGAAAACAAAAACGGGACGCATCCAGCCCGCCGAGCGTCAGCGCGGAAACAAACGCCGTGGGTCCGGGGATCACGGTATAAGGCAATCCCTTTTCCAACAGCATCCCGATCAGCACGCCGCCCGGATCGGAAACGACGGGCATCCCCGCATCGCTCACGAGCGCAACGTTTTTTCCTTCCGTCAGCATTGCGACGATTTTTTCTCCGCTCTCCCGTTCGTTGAATTTATGATAGCTGATCAGCGGTTTACGGATGCGGTATGCATTGAGCAGCGTCAGGGTACGGCGGGTATCCTCGCACGCGACGACGTCCGCATTCTGCAACGTTTCCAGCGCGCGGAGCGTAATGTCTTTCAGATTGCCGATCGGCGTTCCTACGATATACAGCATTCAATTGACCCTCTCGTTTTCCATTTTCAATCCCGCCCTGCCGCCTTTTACCGCTTCGACAAGCACGAGATAGATTCGTCCGCCGCCCGATACCGTCGTCAGCCGTTTCGGTTCGAGACGGTATTTTTTCATCAGAAAAATCACTTCGGCAAGCCTGGCAGAAAGATGCGCGATACAGAATCTTCCGCCGAATTTCAGACTTTTCGCCGCCGCCGCGATCAGCTCCTCTAAAGACAGCGTCAGCTCGTATCTGCAAGCCTCTCTGCGAAAATTTCTGCCTTCGGCATCCGCCGCCGGATAGTAAGGCGGATTGCAAAGTATCAGCGAAAATTTTTCGTTGCAGTCTGCGGAAAGATCCTGGATCTTCACGTTCCTTACCGATACGATCTCCGAAAGTCCGTTCAGTTCTATGCTTTTTTTTGCCAGATCGCAAAGTTCTTCCTGCATTTCAAACAGCGTCATGCTCCGGATCAGCGACCGGTGCAACGCATAAAAATGCAATCCGACAATCCCGCTTCCCGCACAGAAGTCCGCAACGACGTCGTTCTTCTTCGCCCGCGCAAAACGGCTGAGCAACACCGAATCGGAGGTGAACTTATACAGTTGATCGTCCTGATAAATTTTCATCCCGTCTATGAGCAGGTCGTCTAATTTCAACATCGCTTTTTTGGACAATTCTCCGGTTTTGCAGTTAAAAAACAAGGGCACGGCTGCGCCGTGCCCTCCGTCAGTTTTGCTTATTCCTCGCTGATCGCGCTGACAGGACATCCTTCCGCACAGGAGCCGCAGGAAATGCAGGTGTCCGGATCGATGTTGTACTGCGTGTCGCCCGCGCTGATCGCGCCGACGGGGCAGGTCGCTTCGCAAGAACCGCAGGAAATGCAGGCGTCGCTGATTTTATAAGCCATAATGTTTACCTCCGTTAATAAAATTACGTTATTTATATATTATCACACTTTTATCCGTTTGTAAATGTTTAAATCAATTTAATCCAAAATTTCTTTGACGTCTTCCGCAACGTTCTTATCGTCTTCCGGTACGCTTCCGCCGCGCTTGAACTTCAGTTCGCTCACGTTATAATCCTTATACACTTCGCTGCCGTCGTTTTTGACGATCTTCACCTTGCTTACGAGTTTGAGCATATTGTTGGAAACGACCACGCCTTCGCCGTCCGGCGTGGTGACCTTGCCGCCGAGTTTGGGCATTTTCTTATAGGCTTCCCCGTAATATTCGTTTTCGTATTCCAGACAGCACATCAGCCTGCCGCATAATCCGCTGATCTTCGACGGATTCAGGGAAAGTCCCTGCGTTTTCGCCATCTTGATGCTTACTTTTCTGAAATCCGGCATACAGGTGCCGCAACAACACGACCTGCCGCACGGCGCAAGTCCGCCGATCAGCTTGGTTTCGTCGCGGATGCCGACCTGCCTCAATTCGATTCTCACGCGAAACGCCGCCGCAAGATCCTTGACGAGTTCGCGGAAATCGACGCGACCTTCCGCCGTAAAATAAAACACCACCTTTTTCCCGTCAAAGGAAAATTCGCAGCCCACGAGCTTCATGTCCAGGTTGCGGTTCGCCACTTTTTCCGCAGCGATCCGCAGGGCGTCGGCGACCCTCGCTTCGTTCTTCTTCACGGTTTCGATGTCCCGCTTCGTCGCCTTGCGCAATACGGGTTTGAGCGGCTGCACACATTCCTCGTCGCTCACTTCCTTTACGCCCATCACCACCGTTCCGAACTCGGCGCCCTTCGCCGTCTCCACGATCACGCCGGAATATTCCTCATAAAAATCCTCCGTCGGCGCGAAATAATAAATTTTTGAAGAGTTTTTGAATTTTACTCCCACTACTTTTGCCATCTGTGTTTTCCCTCCAGAATCGCGAACAACCACCATTCCGTCAACATCGTTTCGTTAGCGTTGAACGCCGAGGCGCGTTTTGCCGCCTCCTCCGTCTTTTCCAGCGCGTTGATCAGCGCGCCGGTCGTATAATTCGCCGCCTTCCGCACTTTTTCCAGTGCAAGCGCGTCGATCGCCTTTCCTCCCGTCCTTTCGGCAAGCATATCGCGGAACAACGATTCCGCAATGGAAAATAACCTGCCCGAATCATCCCTGTTCTTCAGCAGCAACGCAGAATATTTCAATACGTCTTTGCTGGAATTCATATTCACGATGATCTCCGCCGCAAGGTCAAAGCGCCGCTGCAACTGTACGTCGCCGTACAACTCTTCCGCCCTCCCGACGGTGCCGTCCCCGCACGCGGCGGCAAGCGCAAGTTTTTCACGGTCGGGACAACTCTCCGCGAGCTCGTTTACGATTTCCTCCTCGGTAAACGGCGGAATCTCCAGCGTCTTTACCCGCGAACGTATTGTGGGAAGCAACGCATACGGATTCGTCGCGCCCATCAGAATCACCACGTTTTCCGGCGGCTCTTCCAGCGTTTTGAGCAGTTTGTTCTGCGCCGCCGGCAACATATTCTGCGCCCCGACGACGACATATAATTTCTTGTCCCCTTCAAGCGGTCTGACAAAGCTGTCCGCAACCAGCGCGCCGATATCCTCCGTTAAGATTTTATCCCCGTTTTTCGGGAAAAAAACCGCGTCCGCATAATTTTCCTTTTCCACCAGACGACAGACCCGACATTCGCCGCAGCCGTCCTGCCCGCAAAGAATTATTTTCGCGAAAAATTTCAGCGTATCTCTCAGATATTTTTCATCTTTGTCCAACAGCAGATAAGCGTGAAAAAGCCCCCTTTTTTTATCGTTTTTCACGATTCTGTACGCGTTCGTACGCCGGAGCAATCTGCCGAGATCCATCAGACGATTCCCCTTTCCTTCAAAACCGCAGCAATGCGCGCGCGGGTCTGCTCCTTCGTTCCCGAACAGTCGATCTTCACGATCCTTCGCGCATTCGCTTCGCATACCCTTAAATATCCTTCGTAAACCTTCCGATGAAATTCCATGCCGGAAAGTTCCAGCCGGTCCTTTTTATCCGCGCCGCCCTTCCGCGCAAACGCCGCTTCCGGAGAAAGATCGAGAAATATCGTCACATCGGGGACCGCTTTTTCCGCCGCACGGTTGATCGCCGCGATGTAATCCATACCCAGTCCCCGCGCGTATCCCTGATACGCCATCGAAGAATCGATATACCGATCGCATAAAACCGTTGTTCCCCGCTCCAGCGCGGGAAGAATGAACTGTTCTATGTGCTGTGCGCGCGCCGCCGCGTAGACAAGCGCCTCACATTCCGCCGTCATGTCCCTGTTTTCCACGTCGAGAAGAAATGCGCGCAGCTTCTCGGATATCGCCGGTCCGCCGGGTTCGCGCGTCAGAACGTACGGGATCTTTCTTTCTTCAAACAACTCTTTGACAAACTGTATCTGCCGGGACTTGCCCGCCCCTTCGCAACCTTCAAAAGTCACGAATTTTCCTCGTTCCATAATCTTGTTCCTTTTTTTATCGCTTTCACATTTCCGCCGTTTACCCCGAACACATACCGTGCCGTTTTCAGCACCGAAACGACTTCCTTTGTCATCTTTTCCCCCGCAACGCACAACGGACAGCAGGGCGGAAACGTTCCGACGTTTTCCGCAAGCGTTCTGCCCGCGGACTGTTCCAGAGGCACCTCTTCCGCCTCCGCGGCGCAAGCCTCCAGATACGGTATATTTCCCGTGCCCGTTTTCGTTTCGGGCGGAGCCTGATACGTCCTCCGCAAGGACGAGCGCCGCAACAAAGCGATTAAGCCTCTCCGCAAACGGCGCAACTGCCTTTTCCCCGTCGTCACGCCCAGCAGGAACAGAATGATCCTGCCGTCGTTCATCTCGGCATAGATCCCCCTTGCCTGCAAAAATTCTTCCGCCGCATACGGCGAAATCCCCGTCGGCGCAAAATCCACGCAGAGTTTCAACGCGTCGTTGTTTTCCAAAATTCCATAGCCGCTTTCGCGCAAGCGCCCCTTCAGACGCCGCACCCTTTCCTCCAGCCCGGGAAACAGTCCGACGCCTTTTTCCGCCATAAACGTCTCCCCGTATTCGACGGACGCCATGAGCGGATACGACGGACTGGACGTACGGAACAGCTTCACCGCTTCCTCCGCCAAAGAAAGAAACGCGACGGCATTTACGTTCAATACCGCCGTCTGCGTAAGGCACGGAAGGGTTTTATGAACGCCGTCCACCCACAGATCGGCAGAAACGCCGGCATACCGCTTCGCATCGGTATACCGTAAATGTCCGCCGTGCGCCCCGTCGATGAGCAACGCGCGCCCCCGTGCGTCGCAGATCTTCCTTACGGCGGCGAGGTCGAACGTCCTTCCGTAATAATCGGGATATGTGAGCAGCACGTCCGCCGACGGTTCCGCGTCGAGCACGCGCGCCACTTCTTCCGCCGAAGGCGGCAACAGGCCGCCGTTTTCCCTCCTCTGTTCTATCCGTACGGGCTCCACGCCCAGGACCTTACACGCATTGTATACGCTCTGATGCGCATTGCGGTTGATCGCGATCTTTCTGCCCCGTTTTTTTTCCGCGTAGACCATGCAGTAAATCCCGCACGTCGACCCGTCGGTAAGAAAAAAGCTCCTCTTTGTTCCCAGAAGCTCCGACACGCGTCTTTCCGCGTCCGCAAGAACGCCGCCCGGTTCCTGTAAACTGTCGGAAAACGAAAGCTCCGTAATATCCTCCGCCGCCCCGGGAAATACCCGACAGAATCCTTTTTCCGCTTTATGCCCCGGCATATGCAGGCGCAACGGCTTTCTGCGGACATACCCACGCAACATCGCCTTGATTCCAAACGGTTTCATTTTAATTGACGGCCCCGTCCAGCAATGTACTGTACGTTCTGATCAAAGAGGTCAGAAAGACGATCGTTTCATATTGCAGATCGGGTTGCTCGGACGTAAAGTCGAATACGGCGATCGCCGTATTGATCGCCGTTCCCTCCACCTCGGCGGAATACCGGCTGGAAGCGACGTCGATGACGGACGGCTGTCCCTCTCCTCTGTTCTCGGCAAGAACTTCCACGTTGATCGCATAGGGATGCTCTTCCTGCTGTTCGTACGCCGCCCGGATATCCTCGCTCGAGGAATTGTGCGCCGTACTCTGGTATTTCGTATAATTCAGAAAAAGCTGCGGCACGTTTTCCAGAAGATAGGAAAACTCCTTTACCGCGCCGCGCAACGTCTCCAGCCGTCCGATCTCCAGCACCAGCCCTTCCGCACGGTCTTCTTCCTTGCGGAAGCGGTTGTCGCCTTTCATGCGCACGTCGAAATTTTCCGCCGCTTTGTCGGATAAAATTTCCCCGTCCGCCGCGTACTCGCCGTTCTCCATGAAGCGCGCCAGATAATTCTTCGCATTCTCATTCAGCGCGTCAAGCGCGGCGATGGAATAATTATCGACCAGGCTGTACAGATTCGACTTCGCGTACAATTCGAAATTTTCCGTACCCTCGCCGTGTTCTTCCGGATAGGAAATTTCATTGTCAATGACGATCAGATCGCCTTCCGCGATCGACAGACGCGTACTTAAAACCGTTTCCGCGTAATCGGTAGTCAGCGTTTCGATGGAAAATTCCAATACGTCGTAAGAAAGCGGCTTTTCCCTGTCGTTAAAATCATAAAGTCCGCTCGCCCCCGTCGTGGTCGGATAATAATATACCTTGAAATTCTGTCCCGTCTTGACCCGCACCGCCGAAACGGTGAAGATCAGCTCCCAGACGATGATCGCTACCACGATCATGCCCAGAATCTTCACCCAGTCGTACTGCAGCATCTCGGACAATCTTCTTTTTGTAATCTGGACGTCCATTTTTTTCTGAAATTATTTACTTTTCGGCTTCATCGTGGGGAACAGCAGCACGTCGCGGATCGACGGACTGTCCGTCAGAAGCATCACGAGCCTGTCAAGTCCCAGCCCGAGTCCGCCCGTCGGCGGCATTCCGTATTCCAGCGCCGTGATGAAGTCTTCATCCACCGACGCATTCGCCCCCGTCGCCCGCTTCGCCTCTACCTGTCTGACGAATCTCTCGCGCTGATCGATGGGATCGTTAAGCTCCGAAAACGCATTTCCCATTTCCCGCGCGCAGACAAAATATTCAAAGCGTTCGGTAAACGCCGGATCGCTCGCCTTGCGTTTTGCAAGCGGCGAATTTTCCACCGGATAATCATAGACGATCGTGGGCTGAATCAGCCGCTCTTCGACAAACGCATCGAAAAACGCCAACAGCACATGCCCTTTCGTCGCGCTTTTTCCTTCCGGAACCGCTACGCCCTTCTCTTCGGCAACGGCGCGCGCCGCTGCATCGTCCTTCCATGTATTATAATCCACGCCCGCATACTTCTTTACCGCTTCCACCATGGTCAGTCTTTCCCACGGCTTGCCGAGCGCGATTTCCTGTCCCTGATACGTAACGGTATCCGACCCGCAGATCTCCTTTGCCAGCTTACGGTACATGTCTTCGATGAGGTCCATCATGTCTTTATAATCGCTGTACGCCTGGTACATTTCGATGGACGTGAATTCCGGATTGTGCGACGTATCCATCCCTTCATTGCGGAAGATCCTGCCGACTTCATATACCTTTTCAAATCCGCCGACGATCAGCCGTTTGAGATACAGTTCCGTTTCGATGCGCAGATACATATCGATGTCGAGGGCGTTATGATGCGTTTTAAAAGGACGCGCCGCCGCGCCGATCTCCAGCGTATGCAAGACGGGGGTATCCACTTCGAGATATCCGAGAGAATCAAGATATTTCCGGATAAACGACAGAATCTTGGACCGCGTGACAAATGTATTCTTCACTTCGGGGTTGACGATCAGATCGACGTACCGTTGCCGGTAACGCATATCCTGATCCTTCAGCCCGTGGTATTTTTCCGGTAGCGGCAAAAGCGACTTCGACAGCAGCTCGATATCCTCCGCGTGTACGGAAATTTCTCCCGTACGGGTCCTGAACACCTTTCCCGCAATGCCGACGATATCCCCGATATCGTAATCTTTGAACGCGGTGTATTTCTCCCCGAGATCGTTGATGGAAAGGTAGATCTGAATCTGTCCCTTGCCGTCGAGAATATGCGCGAACGCCGCCTTACCCATCAGCCGTTTGCTCATCAGTCTTCCCGCCACGCGTACCGACGTGTTTTCCAGCGCTTCGAAATTGCCGAAAATATCGGCGCTCTGATGCGTTCTTTCAAATTTCGTGATGCGATAAGGATCTTTTCCCGCGCTCTGCAACGCCGCGAGCTTTTCGCGGCGGATCTTGATAATTTCATTGAAATCCTGTTCCTCTGCGGGAACGTTCACTTGGTTTTTTTCGTTCTGCATTTTACTCAATCCACGCTTCTGATTTCCAAAACCGCCTTTCCTTCGGGCACTGCCACCTCGATCACGTCGCCCGCTTTTCTGCCGAGCAGCGCGTTCCCGATGGGCGATTCGTTGCTGATACGGTTGTTTTCGAGATCCGCTTCCGTCGTTCCCACGATCTCATATACGCAAAGTTCGTTGTACGTTCTGTCGAAAAGTTCCACCTTCGAGCCGAGCGATACCGTTCCCTTCTTGCCTGCCTTGAAGACTTTGGCGTGTTTGAGCTTCTCCTCGATTTCCAGAATTTCGCCTTCGATCATCGCCTGTTCGTTCTTCGCCGCGTCGTATTCCGCATTCTCCGATAAATCTCCGAACCCGCGCGCGATCTTAATGCGTTCGGTAATCTCCGCGCGCTTTTCCACTTTCAGATATTCCAGCCGCTTCTCCAGCTCTTCCAGGCCTTCTTTTGTCAAAAAAACTTCTTCTGCCATATTGCAATCCTCCGAAATGTTTTTAAATGAGAATCGTTCCCTTTCAAAACGATAATATACCCGATTTTCCTTGTTATTATAGCACAAGTGCCGCTTATTGGCAACAAAATGGCGTCCGTTTTTTCCCGATTGCCCTTTCTTCCCGTTGATATAGAAAATTTTTATAACGCTTTTTTCTGCCGTATTTTTCAAAATAAAATAAAAAATGAAAAATTTTTATGAAATTTATATATTTTTTCAAAATTCCTATTGACAAAGTTTTATTTTGTGTTATACTGAATACAGAGTTCGGCTTTGCTTATTGATTTTCTTGATATAGAGTAATTTTATGTTTTCTTTTTTCTGAATAATATGTGGGAAAAGGACTGCGATCGGTCAAAGATCGCAGTCCTTTTCGTATTGCGGCAATGCCGCTAACGTCCGCTTTTCAAAATCTCCGCCGCCCGCAGAAGCTCCGCATCGACGCCCTCCGTCGGTTCGATCTCGTTTTCCGCCACGGTTCCGATGCCGATTCCGTGAATACACGTCTTGCCGTCCGGCTGGTACAGATACGCCGTCGTCAGTTTCAAGGCACCGCCGTAAAGAGAATTGACATACGTCGTCTGCATGATGCCCTTTCCGTAAGTACGGGCCCGTCCGTCCCGATTCTTCGTAATGACGAGATGCGCCCCGTCGATCACGCCGTAATACTGCAACGCGCCGATCAGACATTCCGATGCCGAAGCCGTGCCGTCATTCGCCAGCACGATCACGCTTTTCCGTCTTTCGTCACAGCGATTCGCCGGCGTAAGAAAAATTTCTTCCTCGCCCTTCTTCGAGATCGCCTTCGCAACGACGTTCTTTTCCTGCTCTGCGGGGATAAAATAACTCGCGATCTCTTCGAGCGCGTCCATATAGCCGCCGCCGTTATTGCGCAAATCCAGAATCAGCGCCGTCCTCTGCCTTTCCGCCATGAACCGCAACGCTTCGGCAAGCTGCGCGATCGCCGGCGTCACGAAAGACGTCAGCTTCAGATATGCCGTATCCTCCCCGAGCGCCTCCTCTCTTCCTGCCGGATCCTCCGTTCCCACGGGCGCGCTTCCGTCGTCCGACCGGAAACGGTATCCCGTTTCCGAATCGGCATACCGCACATAGCTTTCCTGAAAACTTTCCCGCCGTAAAACATACCGCGTCGGCTCGCCTCCGGAAGCGACCCAAAGATAAAATTCCGTATTTGCGGGAACACGCGCCAGTGCGGCGGCAAATTGCGCGTATGTGCCGATCTCCTCCGTCGTCCCGCCGTATTCCAGCGCCGTGATCCTGCCGCCCGGCAAAATCCCCGCCCGTTCGGCGGGAGAATTGCCGATCACGGAATAAATCACGGCGTCTTCGGCATTTGCTGCAAACGTCAGTCCCACGCCGTACTGCTTGCCCTTGCTCGTGGCGATCACGTCCGCATATTCCTTTTCACTGTAAAACGCGGAATACTGATCGAGAGGAAGTCCCGCAATCAGCGCCTTGACCATTTCTTCCGCCGTATATTCCTTATACTTGCCCGTCGCTTCGTCGTATACGATGTACTGTTGCGCGATCATGTCCGCCGCCCAAAGAAGATATTTCTGCTCGCGGCTCATCGTCAGAAAATAGGTAAAATAACCGGCAAAAAACAAAACCGCCGCCAACGCGATTCCCGTGATCGCCAAAACCGCTTTTCTGATCGTTTCCCGTTTTGCCATCTCCGCTCCTTTGTCTTCCGCCTTTCTCTATCCCCGCAGCTTAATCAGATATGTGATGAGACGAAAGGTCATTGCGTCGGAAAATTTCCTTATATTCAGTCCCGTGGACCGCTCTATCTTGTCCAGCCTGTACATGAGCGTGTTTCTGTGCAGATACAGCTTTCTCGACGTTTCGCTCATCGTCAGGGAATTTTCCAGAAATTCCTCGGCGGTATTGAGCATTTCCTCGTCGGAAAATACGCTCTTGGCGTCGCTGTCGAGCAGAATCTCGAGGTATTCGTTGAGTTTGAACTTCGGAATATCTTCCAACATCTTCACCAGAATGAATTCTTTGAAAGTATGTACTTCGCCTTTGGAATTCATGGCGGTACTCATTCTGAGCGTCGTCATCGCCTGCTGATAAGACGTACTCGCTTCCGCAAGCGAAGCGACCCTTCCTCCTACCCCGATGCTGACGTGCGCCGCCGTCTCTTCCAGAATAGACTGCTGTAAAAATCCGGCGTATTCCGCCGCCGACTGATATTCGTTGTCGCTCGCTTCGTCGATGAATTTCACGAAAACCGCGATGCCCTCTTCCATTTCCAGCGCGGAATCGGCGGTGTTCGTGGAAAAGTTGCGCAGCACGTTGATGATATCCGCATTTTTGTTGTCTTTGTTCGCCACTACCATCACATACGTCTCCAGCGCGGGGACGGAATACTTACGCATATATTTCTGCACCTGCGGACGGTTACATTCGCCGAGAAGGATCATTTTCAGATATTCGCTCTGCGATAACTGCAATTCCCGATTCGATGAGTTTTCAATAAGGTTGAGGATAAGGTAAGCATAATTTTTTTCCGTTTCGCCCGTGCCGTTGATCATGCCGATCAGTCTGGCATTTTTATATTTCATCCGGAAAAACGTGCAACGATTCGCCGCGTCGGCATAGATCGTTTCAAATTCGGGATCCGACGGCGCAACCGGTTTTACGTTGTCCCCCGTGCCGACGACATATTTCATACTTTCGGCAAATACCGTTATATCGATCCCCGTTTTTTCCTTGATGGAATTGAGAAGTATATTGAGTTCGGAATCCATACTTTCCTCCCTTTTTGCATCGGTAACTTTTTACGGAACTCCCCGCGACTATGCCGATCCGATTTTATTTTACCCCATTTTGCCGCATTTGACAACCTGTTTTTTCCTTTTAACGGAAAATCAAAAGAAAATATCCCAAAATCACGCTGAAAACAAACAGCGCACAGAGGACGAAAATATTCTTTTTCCATGCTTTGCGGTTGCGGAAAATCAATGCCAACCCGATCCCCGCGTTTGCCGAAAGTCCTGCCGTAAGCGCGGCAAAACCGATCGCTCCCAACGTATAGCTCTGCGCCAGTACCACGGAGGCGGCACAGTTCGGAATCAGCCCGATCAGCGCCGCAACCAAAGGTTGCAGAGCGGTGTTCGCGTTCAGAAAAGCCGAAATCTGATCCTCCCCGATGAAATAAATCAAGGCTCCGAAAACAAAGTTCACCAGGAACACAAACAAGAATATCTTCGCGGAATGTAACAGCGGGTGAATCAGATACTTATGCCATCCGCCCTCTTGCCGCTCTCCGCATTCCACACACGCGCCCGTTCCTTCCGCAAATAACGGTTTTTCTCTTTTCCGAAACAGAAAATTCACAAAATATCCCACGGCGATACCGTAGACCAGCTTGATCGCAACCAGAAGCAGGCTTTGCCATACCGGCACGCCCCCGTCAGCAATACGATCAGCCCTTCGTCCGACGCCGACAGAAAAATCGCCAGAAGCGTTCCCGTGGCGATCAGTCTGTTTTCATACAGTTTCGCGTACATTGCGGAAAATCCGCATTCCGGAACGATGCCCGCCAATGCCCCCACCGCAGGCGCAAACCGCCCCGTCAGCAGTTTTTGCAACTTCTCGGCAGATCTCCCGCTCTCTATCGCTTCCAGCAATACGTAAATGAGAAATAAAAAAGGAAATATTTTCAGTGAATCGACCAATGCGTCGAGAAAAACGTCCCACATAAAAACTATAATACCCCGTAGAACGGATTTTGTCAACGGGTTTTCCGATTTTCCGCGCCCGTCGTCTGTTTTTGTACAATGTGATTGCAACATAGAAGAAGCAATCGCATTTTTTATTTTAAATTTTAAGTAACGTTACTTAAATAAGGGGGCAAAAATGTGTATTCAAATGTTTTACAAATTCAAAGACGTCAAAAAGCCTATTTTTTGATGTCTTTTTTCATAAATAAATCGGGCAAATAAGGCGAAAAGACCGCGTGTCCGTTTTAGATAGCCGTGAGTGTCGGCGTTGTAGGCACTTCCCCTTTGATACAATCGCCGTAAGGCGTTGTAAATAAAGAATCGGCGTAAAGCCAAAGGAGCAGTTATGCAAGTTGAATTATTGAAAAAGGTCGGTAGTTATGTAGACAAGAAAGACGGTAAGGAAAAACCGTCCGTGCGGTTTTATTTACGTTGCGGCGGTTCTCTTGTTCCCGTTGAAGTTCCTTACTATGAGGGCGAAGACGGAAAAGATTATCAATACAACGGAAGAAAAGCCGTGTTAACGGCGTTTGCAGACGAGTTGCCGAATAAACCGGTAAAAGTAAGCGAGGGTGCAGATAATTCAAAAAAGACATATGTTTCGCCTGAAGCAAATTTTATATCGAATGATTAGTGTTAAAAGGATTTTTTGTTACCATGTTTATTGAACTTACTTCAATTAAAAACGAGCCGTTTTTGTTGAACATTTCGGAAATTATCGTCGTTACCGTTTCCAAAAACATTGTATACGTTTATTACGGCGATATGGAGTTTATTACGGTAAAAGAAAGTTTTGAAGAAGTAAAAAGCCTTTTGAACGCAAAATTACCGTAAAAAACAAAATAACGTGTAAAAGGTGTAAAACGTGTAATATGATTGTCATTCCGATAATAAAAACATACGGCAAAACGCAAGGCAAAACCTGAAAAACTACGCGCACCGCCTGGGGCTTGTCCAAGCGGTGCGAAAAAAGGTGTAAAACGTGTAAAAAAACGTGTAATAACGTGTAACGGATTACGTAAATTGAGGGGTAAAATATGAATTTACGGCAAATGGAAATCGTTACCGACGTCGATAAACTGAAAGTAGATTTGCAAGCCACGTTTATGCAGTATACTACGATAAAAAAATGGGCGTACATCGTTCACAACGCGGACGACACGCGCCCGCATTATCATATCGCGCTCCATTTCGGGGGCGCAAGCGTAGATACCGCGCAAGTGGCAAAATGGTTTAATTTAGGGTTTACGGACGAGAACGGTATAGAGCATAGCGGTGAAAACTTTATCAATAAAATCAAGGGGCGTTGGACCGATGTTTTACTTTATTTAACGCATGCAAACGATACGCAAAAGTATAAACACCAGTATGATCCGTCCGAAGTGATTGCAAATTTCGATTTTGAAACGGAAATTGCCAACGCAAAGATTTTGGGCGATTTTGAACATTACAGCTATGCACAACAGTTAAAGTATGTTGACAGTTTACCTGTTTCGGAAAAAGCGAAAGCCTTTTCCCAGCTGGAAAAATTGTGGAGGTTACAATGTCAATGTTTAAGCCTGAATACGGATAGAGAAATAACGGTAGTATTTGTGTGCGGCAAAGCCGGCGCGGGAAAAACGTACTATGCTAAAAAACTTCTATCCGGATTCGGATTCGATTATTGTATTTCCTCTTCGTCAAACGATCCCTTTCAAGATTATCTCGGACAAAAGGGCATGATATTGGACGATTTGCGGTACATGGATTTCGAGTTGTCAGATCTGTTGAAAATTTTAGACAACAATACGTCGTCATCGGTGAAAAGCCGCTTTGCAAATAAAGTATTCAACGGACAGATGATCGTGATAACATCTTCCGTCCCCCTGCGGTATTGGTATCCGCAGTATCGGTTTAATAAAGACGATACACTCGATCAACTGTATCGGCGGATTAACTTCTATGTAAAAGTGGAAGAAAAAGAAATTACCGTTTATGAGGAAATAAACGGTAAGGGCGATCCCGACGGAACGGGCGTAATTTATAAAAACGAACTTTACGAACTGAAAAAAGAGAAATCGAACAAAAAACTTGACGTAATGGGCGCATTTGATAAAATTTGCGAAAGTTTCGACGGGTTGCCGTTTTGATACGCGCGTGCGCGAATAAAAAAATATAAAAATTAAGAGGTAAAACAATGGCGAGAAAGTATGCAAATCGCGGTAAAAAACAATTTTCGGAGCGAGAAAAGCGCGCTTATTCTGCGGGTCGCGGCTACGCCGCCGCAAAGAAAGGCAGACGAATTAAATGCAAAACGGAAAGAGAAAAACAGTCTTTCCGCAACGGCGTAAATTCTATTATGAAATAAACGAGGTGAAATATGAGTAATAAAAAGAGCAACAGTTTGAGCAGACACAAGAAGAGCGACATGATCAAATGGATCGTTATTTTCGTACTTACGTTCGCGCTGATCGGCGCAGTGATCGGCTTATTTGTCAAACTTGACAGACAGACCACTACGACGACAATCGGCGGCGAAGCGTACAGTATCGGACTTATCGACGAAAAGGGCGATAACGCTGACGGAAACACGGCAATTTATTTGAGAAATGCCATCACGACAGACGGATTGAAAATTGAACTTGCCGATAAAGCGGAAATTACGTATCAGTTGTTTTTCTATGATAAGGCCGGTGATTTTATTTCGGCAAGCGAAGAACTGACGGCGGATTTTAACGGCGAAATTCCCGAAGGCGCGGAAAGTGTAAGGATCATGATTACCCCCACCGCCGACGATGACGGCGAAGTTACTTTCACCGAAGTATTGGGTTATGCGGCACAACTGACCGTAACGGTCAATAAGTAACAGGTGTTTGTTTAGCGGTTTTTATTTTTTGTAAAATTAAAGCCGCTAAAATGTTTTTATTGAGGAGAGCATTATGGCAAAGTTAAAAAATAAAATATCGTTTTTTGTTTTACCTATTTTTTTTACTTGCTTATTGTTAACATTTTTCATGTTTAATAATAACGTATCTGTTTTAGCAGATAATACAATTTCTGCTGATGAAACAACGAATAATTCATTTTCCGTAATTGAAACGGCAGAAAATCTTACTCCTGTAGGTGTCTGTGTAATTTATGATGATGTTCGAGCGGCAAGTAATGAATATTATATTGGCGGGTTACACTTTGTGTTTAATATTGATAATTTTTATCTTAACGAAGCATATGAATATGGTTGGTTTTATGCACCGTATGATGTTTTCTTAACCGTATTACAAATTGATTCTGCCGAAACCGATTATATAAAAAAATTTAATACGCTGGGAGCACCTTATTCTACGTCAACGGACACTTTTATGAATTATAACACAATACATAATCAATGTTGGTTGAATATTTCTTTTTATGAAGATGAAGCTTATGAAACGCCCCCTTCTACATCTTTAGTAGAAAGATTAAATAGGCAATTAATTGTTTTTATGTATGTTAAAAATTCTGAAACAAATGAGATTGCATATACAGATCCCATAATCGGTTCATATGATTCTTGTTTGAACGGAGTCAATTCGGATCTTGATTATTATAAGGGGTTAAGTTCAGAACTTACTAGAGAAAATTTACAATTAACAGCCGAACTTGAAGAATTAAAAAACAATAACAGTGCTTCAACTTTTGTAAAAATTATGATTGGTGCTTGCGGAATAATTGTGCTTCTCGGAATTATTGTTAGTTGTATTTCCGGGTTTTCTAAAAAGAAACCGAAAAGACATTAAATAAAATTTTTATATTCGTTTCAAAAGAGGTGAAGCCGTGTTTAAAAACATTAGAAAAATGATGGGCAAAAAAACTACGGAATGTATTTTGTTACTGTTGTTTTCTGTCTTCTTAATTTTTATAGGGAAACTTTTTGTTATCAAAA